>JAEWPC010000001.1 GCA_023460795.1 Bacillota bacterium
ATGTTTTCAGGTATAGTAGTCATCGAGTAGGGTCCCTTCTTGGTGGCGTCGTAACCCCGAGGATACCCTACTTTTTTGTTGCCTGTTAAGGCTCCAAATCTTGGTACACAAACTAATTTACATCATCAACAAAAAATCAAAATAACAACCATTTGCAGTTAATCCACCTTCATTTGTATCAATATAGTCAAATCACAACGATACGCCGTTATTTTAGCGCTAGAACCATGAACGGCCTAAATCAGGCTCAAATAACCTTCGATTTGTCGTTATTTTCTCCATTCTCTCACGGTTAGAGGAAATAACGATTGATTTGCTGTTATTGCCGCTCACTGCAACAAATAAAAGCCGGCACAGCGTCTCGATGACGCCATGCCGGCTTGGGTAATTCTATTTAATCTTCGTCTTGTTCGCTTAACGCGCGCATTTGGGCTTCCCATTCCGCGCGGCGCTTCTCTTCCAGATATTCCTGCGTCTTGCGGTCGCGCTCGCGGCCCTTCTCCTTCAGCCGCTCGATTCCTGGCTGAATGAGCAAGTCGACCTCGGCTTGTACGATCGCGGAGAGATCATAACGGGACTCAGACTCCAAGTAGGAGCCGACCTCCATCAGCGCGTTGTAACGGTCCAGTTCGTCGCGCGTTAACAGGCCCCGCACTTGCACGCTGCAATGTCTCATTACAGGAATTTACCTTTGCGCAACACCAACGGAATTCCGCCGATGATGAACAGGTAACGAATGTCGACCAGTTTCTTCAACCATGCGGCTACGCGGCCTTTGTACTTGCGGCCGAACGCAACGCCGATCGCTTCGCCTTTGCCGAGCGACGCAACGACGCCTTTGTTCGAGAACGCGAACTTCTTGAGCGGTTGGTTGCGGATCGATGCGACCAGATTGTGAGCGCAATTCACGCCTTGTTGCATAGCCATTTGGGCTGTCGGCGGATACGGGCGGCCTTGGTCGTTGAACAACAAGGAGTTGTCGCCCAGGATGAAGATGTTGTCGTGGCCAGGTGCGCGCAGGAACTCGTCGACTTTCACGCGTCCGCGCATCGTCTCGAAGCCCGCTTCTTCAATCAAGCGGTTGCCGCGTACGCCGCCGGTCCAGATGACCGTCTGCGATTTGATTTCTTCGCCTTCGCCGACGATAACGCCGTCCGGGCTGCATTCTTTGATCGCCGTGCCGATGCGGAACGTAACGCCCTTCTTCTGAAGAACTTGCATCGCGTATTCGACGAGCTCCGGATCGAAGCCAGGCAATGCCGTTGGAGCAGCTTCGATGTTGATGATCTTAACGAGCTGAGGATCGACGTCGAATTGCTTGCAAAGCTCAGGAACGCGGTCGGCAAGCTCGCCGATGAACTCGATGCCCGTGAAGCCGGCGCCGCCGACGACGAACGTCAAGTAGTCGGTGCGGTGAGGCTCGCGCTTGAAGCGAGCGAATTGATATTCGATATGCTCGCGGATCAGGCGAACGGAGTTGATCGAGCGAATGTTCATCGCATGCTCGGCCAGTCCCGGAATGCCGAACGTTTCAGGTTCGCCGCCGAGGCCGATAATGAGATAGTCGTAAGACAGCGTGCCGTCTTCCAGGATGACCTTGCGGTCTTGCGGACGAATTTGCACGACGGTCGATTTCACGAAATCGATTTTGAACTCGTCGATCAGCTTGGAGATGTTAACGCGCGCGTTCTCCGGATGATCGGTGCCTGCCGCGGGCATGTGCAGGTGAGTCGTGATGTAATGGTAGTCGTGTTTGTTGACTAGCGTTACGTCCGCTTCATTATAGTTCAATTCCTTTTGCAGCCGAAGAGACGTCAGTACACCGCCGTATCCCGCGCCAAGGATTACTATTTTTGGAATGCTGCTCATGTGGTGATCCCATCCAATCCTATGATGTATTTATTTGTGAAAAATTACACAATCTCCGCCGTCGATTTGCATCCGCCGGAACTATACATGCAGTATCATATCGGCTTTTTCAACAATTTTCAAGGTTCTTTTTCACGAATAAATTTGTGCTTCTCTACAAAGACCTTTTCATGGCTTAGCATGAATGATTATAATTGTGATTGAATAACAGCTGCCTAATTGCCAGGCCATTGACGGAGGTGTCCTACCTTGAGCCAGAGCATTGAGTCCACCGTGGACGTAGCCATTATCGGCGGAGGTCCCGCAGGCATGTTCGCAGCTTTTTACGGCGGCATGCGCCAAATGTCCGTAACCTTGATCGAAAGCATGCCCCAACTCGGCGGGCAGCTCGCGGCGCTATACCCTGAGAAATATATTTATGATGTCGCCGGGTTTCCGAAAGTAACCGCACAAGAGCTTGTAAATAATCTTAGTTCCCAAATGAGTCATTTCCAGGCTGACGTACGCTTGGAGGAGAAAGTCGTTAAAGTAGCCAAGCTGGAGGAGCGACTGTTCGAGATCGTCACGGACCGAAGCGTCGTGCACTCCCGCGCCGTCATTATTACGGCCGGCGTCGGGGCGTTCGAGCCTCGAAGGCTGGAGCTGCCGGAAGCCGCGCGTTACGAGAAGGCAAATCTTCGCTACTTCGTCAGCGACTTGGAGCAATATCGCGGACAGAAAGTACTGATCAGCGGCGGCGGGGATTCGGCGGTCGACTGGGCGCTTATGCTGGAGCCGATCGCGGAGCAAGTCATGCTCGTCCACCGACGGGATAAGTTCCGCGCCCACGAGCATAGCGTCGAGCTGCTGATGCAATCGAAGGTGAAGATCATTACCCCGACCGAGATCACGGCTTTGCACGGCGAGGATCGGATCGAGCGCGTATCGTTGACCGATGTCAAGACCGGCGAAGTGACCGAGCACGCGGTCGACGCGGTCATCGTCAACTTCGGGTTCGTGAGCTCGCTCGGTCCGATCGCCGAATGGGGCCTCGAGATCGAAGGCGGCTCCATCGTCGTCGACTCCCGCATGGAATCGTCTATTCCCGGCATTTTCGCCGCAGGCGATATTACGACGTACCCCGGCAAGCTGAAGCTGATCGCGGTCGGATTCGGCGAAGCTCCTACGGCAATTAACAATGCCAAGGTGTACATCGATCCGAATGCCAAGCTGTCTCCCGGACATAGCAGCAATATGAAGCTCTAATGCTTCTTTTCCTCACGAAAAGGGCACCCTATCCATGATCGCCGGCCGTTCCGGATATCAGAGGAGGGTGCCTTTTTATGATGTGTCCCGTATGCAACGCTCTGAGCCTCCTAGCCGTTCCTTGTCCGCAATGCGGTGCCGCCGCCGAAGACGAAGGTCGTTGGAGAGATTGGAGCGGACCTTATTCCCCCTACGAAATGAGCACCGAAGCCGATCTCGGTTCCGAAGCTGACTTCGTCTGCCAGCATGCCGTCCGTTGCCCGCAGTGCCAGCTTTCTTTTACCTCCAACATTGCTCTGTGGGAGATCTAACATAGGTGTCCCTCGGGGAGAGACAGCCTTCTTCGGCGGATTTCCGCGCGAAGCATGCGCACGAATTCTCTGTCCAGCTGCAGACGCAAAGCGTTACGATAGGCATCGATCAACATTTCGTCCGGCAACGACGGGAACATGAACCCCACTTCCTTTCCACCT
This sequence comes from Bacillota bacterium, assembly GCA_023460795.1. Classification (GTDB taxonomy): domain Bacteria; phylum Bacillota; class Bacilli; order Paenibacillales; family Paenibacillaceae; genus Cohnella. The sequence goes on from JAEWPC010000001.1 coordinate 3,588, forward strand.
GTAATGGAACATCGTGAGGGCATCATAGCACGGGCGATTTTAAGTGGACAAGCGGTTCATCTATCCACAGCAGACTGTGAATAACCTGTGCGAAACTTGTTGAAAATGGCTGGCGTTCCCCGTATTCTCGTGTGGAAATTGTGGATGAAGTTATTCACAGTCTGCGCATCTTCAAGCGGAATAAAAAAGTTTCATAGTCATTTTACGGGCGATTAAAGGTTTTAATAGAAAAATATGTCAAAACTCGTGATTTATTGCGGTCGAGTATTGACCTCCAAAATCCAAATGTGTCCATTGCGGTCGATTCCGTAGTCGTAGCCCAGTTGTCCGATCCCCGGAAAACGGCTCTCCAGCAGCGCCGTAGACGCTTTCGTCAAATTCCGCATCTCCTGCTTTTTGCATCTGACCCATCTAGGAGACAACGAAAGCCTTATGCCCTGCGCCGCGGTCATCTGAGCGCCTCCCCGGGATAGGTTCGTCACGAACAGTCCCCGGCGCGCGACCCTGCCGACCATGGCCCTGTACCTCCATGCTCCGTTCTCCTTCACGTACTTCACCCGGTAGTCGATCGGTCTGCCGGCGATCGTCGCAAGACGAATGCCCCGTTGGATCAGATAGGGTCTTCTTCTCCGTCTTCCGTTAATGACTTTCATGATGCCGCTTAGACTAGAAGTCGTTACCGTGCGAGTCATATACGTGCAGGAATAACGTCCGCCGTTCCTCGCGATCTTCATGACGCCAAGACCGCCGCCGCCGCGAATCGGTTTGATGACCACCATGCCGTAACGGTTAAGCATCGAACGCAAATTCGTTGCGTTGAAAAGTCTCGAAGTCGGAATGTGCCGCGCGATATAGGGGTTCGCGGCCATCACGTTCGTTTTCAACCATTTGCTGGCAAGCTGCCTACTCATCCTAACGACTCCTTTCCTGTTTATACCTATACATACTCGGGCGGACGGACAGGTTCTTGGATGGATGACGCGGTCAGTTAGCCTGATTTTGCTTGGTTTGCTTGGCTGTTAGGATCCGCGCCGTGCATGTATGTCCTTACGCTGCTGTTACAGCCGAGAAATATGAATGAGCCACCATTAGGTGATTTCTCGTCTGTAAAGGCAGGCGCTTCGCTCTCCAGGACACACATGCACTCTGCTACCCCTCATCCCGCAAAACAATCTCAATCACCGCGTCGGGGGTGGGGAAGTGGAATAACGGAACAGGGTTCCGTTATTCGTGGGGGAAGTGTGTTCGGATGCGTAATAGAGGAACTGGGGTGCGTTATTTGGGTGGATTTAGGCGGTGGAGCTGGTGCGGGGCTTTAAATAGCGGATGTGGGTTTCGTTATTGTGCGGGGGTACATGGATTGGACGGTGATAACGGAACTGAGTTCCGTTAAGGCACAAATCGCCAAATAAAAAACGCCCCGCTTGGGGGCGTTAACGTGCAATGCTTATTAGCAAGGCTCCGCTGCCGGATTGCCTGCTTCGCTTGCCGTTCTGAACGAGGAGCCGCAGCCGCACGTGGCGGTCGCGTTCGGGTTGTGGATCGTAAATCCGCCGCCCATCGCCGAATCTTTCCAATCGATCTCGACGCCGTTCAGAAACTTGAGGCTATAATCGTCAACTACCACCTTTAACCCTTGAATGTCCATTTCCGTATCATCCGCATGCTTCTCGTCGTCGAAGCCCATGCCATATGAAAACCCGCTGCATCCGCCTTCTTTCACGCCAATGCGCAGAAACAAATTCGGTACTTCTTCGGCGGCGAGCATCTCCTGAATTTTCGCGCCTGCGGATTCGCTGATGTTAACCATATCCGATTCCTCCCCAGCCTGACTTTCCTTAAGTATACCCAAGAAAGCCTCAAGCCTCAAGAGAGGTATCTGCCGGTGCCTGCTGGCCCAGACCTTTCAGCTCGATGCGTACGCGGAATTGACCTTTCTCGTTCTGGAGAAAATCGGCCAATCTCCGGAATACTTGCGCAAGCTCCGGACCCGAGGAGTCGGTATCCAGCGCATAGCGGAATTGATCTGCGGAGAGCCCGCGGACTTTCGTCCGGTCGGCGTCCCTAACGTCGTTATCCTGCAATCGCCGCCATTCCTTCGAAGGCTCGAACTTGTCGGCTCTTCTGACGATTTGCTCGTAAATCCGCTGCTTCTTCAACCACATATAATATTGGATCGGATTGGAGAGCTGCCAGGCAGCGCTTAAATCCTTGATCGTATAGGCGGCACGGTATTGCTGAAGCGTCTGGATTTTCTCCGCTTCGTCCATTTGTTCAAGCTCGCTTAGCGGTAAAATTTCCGGTTTCATTCGTCCATTACACCTCCCGTTGTCGTTCATTTTTTGGTTAGTTTTGGCTAATTCTTTTCTAACATAACCAATAAATGTTTATTATTCAAGTTGATTCCCGATTTCCGGCGACTTTATACCTTTCATTTTCCTGTTGCTGGGGGTTGACCGTAGGTTTATAATTGTTACAGTTGTTTACGGCTAGCGATTCATACTTCCAGTCGAAAGTTATTTTTTTCACAATCATCCTGACTGGAGTCCATTACTGTTACTGGGAGGCGATTGCCCTGACGCTCATCACGACCCACCCCGACCGCCAAATGGCGGATATCGCCGATAAAGTTCGGAACGGCGAGCGCTTGTCCCTCGAAGACGGCGTATTCCTTTATCGTTCGGACGACCTGCTTACGATCGGCCAATTAGCCAACGAAGTCAATCTACGCAAGAACGGTAAGAAAGTATATTTCATCGAGAATATGAGCCTGTATTTCACGAACGTATGCGAAGCCCATTGCGCGTTCTGCAACTTCCGCAAGGACGAGGGCGATGAAGGCGCCTATACGCTCTCTCCGCAGCAAATGATCGAATACGTCGATCAGCACATCCATCCCGGCGTACGCGAGTTCCACATCGTCGGAGGACATAATCCGCACGTTCCGTTCGAATACTACGTCGAATCGATTCGCGCGCTGAAGCTCAAATATCCGGAAGTCACGATGAAGGCCTACACGGCCGCAGAGATCGATTTCTTCTCCCGAATCTCGGGCAAGAGCTACAAGGAAGTGCTGGAGACGCTGATCGAAGCCGGGCTGGAGACGTTGACCGGCGGCGGCGCGGAAATTTTATCCGATCAATACCGTAAAAAAATGCGCGTGGACAAAGCGAATATCGAGCAATATCTCGACGTTCACCGTACCGCCCACAATCTCGGCCTTCGCACGCATACGACGATGTTGTACGGATCGATCGAGACCGTCGAAGAGCGCGTGCAGCATATGCTGCATATCCGGGATTTGCAGGATGAGACGAACGGCTTCCAAGTGTTCATCCCGTTGTCGATGCAGCCGATCAGCCCGAAAGCCGGCATTCGCCGCCGCAATTCCGCTTACGACGATCTGAAGGCGATCGCGATCAGCCGCTTGATGTTGGACAACGTCCAACACATCAAGGCCTATTTCATCAACATCGGCACGCAGCTCACGCAAGTGGCGCTCACGATGGGGGCATCCGACGCGCACGGCACGATCGTCCGCGAACGCATCAGCCATGCGGCAGGCGCGTTGACGCCGGCTGGCCTTACGCGGGAAGATCTGATTTGGCTCATTAAAGGAGCCGGACGCATTCCGGTCGAACGCGACACGTTCTATAACGAAATTCAAATTTACGAGTAATGCCTGAGGCCCCGTCGGGAAGACCGGGGCTTTCTTGTGTCATACTAACCACCATCAGAGGCTTATCAGCTAAAGGAGAACTACGAATGAGCAATATCGTGATATTGGGCGGCGGATACGGCGGTTTAACCGTTGCGCAGGAGCTGCTCGACGATATCCCGATCGATTCCATGATTTATCTCGTCGATCGCATGCCTTACCAAGGTCTTAAAACAGAATTCTACGCGCTTGCCGCAGGCACCGTATCCGACTTGGAACTCCGGGTCGCGTTCCCGATCCACGCCCAATGCCGGCTCGTATATGGCGAAATTACCGACGTCGATTTGGACAAGAAGCTCGTGCACATCGAAGGTAACGACCCGCTCTCCTACGATTCATTAATCATCTCGCTTGGCTGTACCGACAACTATCACGGTATCGAAGGCGTCTCGGATTACGCCTGCAGCATCCAGACGTTATCTTCTACGCGGCGCACGTACCAACAAATCAACGATACGAAGCCGTATGGGCAAGTGACGATCGTCGGCGGCGGGCTCAGCGGCGTGGAAGTCGCGTCAGAGCTGCGGGAAGCGCGTCCGGACATCAATATCCGCATATTGGATCGTGGCGGCAGCGTACTTTCGGCATTTCCGGGCAGACTGCAGGAGTACGTCGCTTCGTGGTTCCGCGAGCATCACGTGGAAATGCGGTCGCATATTAACATCACCCAGCTTGAACAAGGCATCATTCATAACGGCAGCGAAGAAATATTGACCGACGTCACCGTCTGGACGGCTGGCATTCAACCGGTCCAGCTCGTTCAGCGCATGACGCAGCCCAAAGACAACCAGGGCCGCCTCGTCGTGAACGAGTATCACGAGCTACCGGCACATCCGAACGTCTTCGTCATCGGGGACTGCTCCAGTCAGCCGTACTCCCCGAGCGCGCAGCTGGCCGGCGCCCAAGGGAAGCAAGTCGCCGAAGTCATTCGCGCCCGCTGGAACGGCAAAGAACCGAAGCTGTCCCGCATCAAGCTGAAGGGAGTCCTCGGTTCTCTAGGTAAAAAAGCCGGATTCGGCATTATGGGCAGCGTGCCCATGCTGGGACGAATTCCCCGCATGATCAAGAGCGGCGTATTGTGGAAAAGCAAGCGCCACTTCGGCTAGAGGTCGTCCAGCAGCTTGTCGAGCGCGGACTGGTGCGCCTCCTGCGCCTTGAACTCCGCCAGAATCAGATCGTACAATTGCTCGGCCGTCTCCGCGACGACGGACTCTCCGTTCACGAGCGCGTACGGCGATAGGTAACATTCGCCGCAGTTGCCTAGACAACCGTATTCGATGACTTCGACATCCGGGAGCTGCTCCAGCTTTCGCAGCACTTCTTCGGTGCCGTGGTGCATGTTGCTGACGCAAAACTCGACGATATGCATGGCGGGCTTCTCCTTTCCGGGTACTGAGGTAACCGCGGTCGTCTGTTTGAAAAAATGCAATCCTGTACTATAATAGAATGAGAAAGGAGTGGATGACCATGAGTACGAACGCTACGCAATATGATGAGGTATTGGATGTGCTCGATAAGCTGCGTCCGTTCCTGCAACGCGACGGCGGCGACGTCGAACTCGTCGAAGTCGAAGACGGCATCGTCAAGCTCCGCCTGATGGGTGCTTGCGGCAGCTGCCCAAGCTCTACGATCACGCTGAAAGCGGGCATCGAGCGCGCGTTGCTGGAAGAAGTCGAAGGCATTCAAGAAGTCGTTCAAGTGTTCTAATTTTCCTTATCTTGAGGAATGAAGAAGGTCCTGCCCATCGGCGGGACCTTTTGTCATTTCGCCAGGGTTGGTTTGATCGGATCGTTACGGATCGGATCGAGACCGCCGGATACGTCGATCGTATTGCCGGTGATGAAGTCCGATTCCGGCAGGCATAGGAAAGCAATCATTCTCGCTACGTCTTCTCCCGTGCCTGGCCTGCCTCGCGGAGATTCCTCGTCGATCATACCCGCTACGTCGACGATGCTTTTCTCCTTATTGTTGCCCCGAATATCGCCTGGACAGATCATATTGACCGTTATTCCGCTAGCCGCCTCTTCCACGGCGAGCGTCTTCGTGAAGGAGACCAGCCCGACTTTGGCGGCGGCGTATACGGCCCTGTGCGGCCAAGAACGCGCTTCTCCCGCGCGGCCGAAGCCGAAGTGAATGATTCTCCCCCAACCTCTCTCCCTCATGCCGGGAAGCACGCGGTGATCGAGCAGCATCGTGCCGACAAGGTTGCCGTTCATCAGGTAGTGGATTTCCTCCGGCTTATAGTCCGCGAACAGACGCCGTTCTCGGATGAACGGACCCGCGTTGTTAACGAGGATGTCGACTCCGCCGAGCTCGCTCTGGGCCGCGGATACCAGCTTATCCGCCATGTCCGGCCGCGAGATGTCGGCTTCTATCGCGATCGCTCTTCGTCCGAGCGACCGGATTTCCTCCGCGAGCTGCTCCGCTTCCTTCCGGCTCGTGACGTAGTTGATGGCGATGTCGCAGCCGAGCGCGGCTAACTCGATCGCCGTCCTGCGGCCCAATCCTTTGGCGCTGCCCGTAATGAGCGCCGTCCTGCCGATCAGCTTCAAAGCGGCTCTCCCCTTGATCCCTTAATGTCTATGCTCCATTCGCTTGCAGGCGAATCGGAAGCAATAGCCTAACGTGGCCTCGATCAACTCCCAGGCGCAATCGAGGTCCGCCAAATTCGCTTGCAGGTCTTCCAGCTTTCTGCTCACCGAGTGCCGCTCCAGCGTCATTCTGAGATCGTCCTGCAGCTCGGGGTTCATATAATGGATCTCCGTATTCCTCCGGTTCCTCAGACGGCTGAACGGGGCACGGTGCCGCTCCTTCAGTTCGTCCAGCGGCTTCAGCAGCTCTGGATGAAGACGATTCAACCGCATGTTGCGAAGCACGGTAAAATACGAGAACCGAGGCTTCATTCGCTCCGTCTTCAGCTCTAGCAGCTCGTTCAGCAGCGTGCCCAGCTTATCCAGCAGCGCGAACACTCGAATGTAAGCGTTCTTGTCGTAGTAGACGTGCCGATTGTAATTCAGTTGCTCCGCCGGCGTGAGTTCTTCGATTCTTCTATGTTGGATGAGTGCTGCATACTTCTTCGCCGCATAGCGGCTTTGCTCCAGCTCGTCCAGAGAGCGGAGCAGCCCTTCCGCCCAGATTTCGTACTTCTGGTACGCTTGCTTGCGGTGCTCGTCCTTGCTGCGTTCGGACACTGCATGGGCAAGCTTGATGAATCTATCGATCGCTTGAACGGTGACGAGCGACGCGCCGGTCCATTCCCTCGGCGGCTCTCCGAATAACATCCTTAACACGGACTCAAGCCCCCTTCGGTCGCTCATGCGGCATTGTCCCCATTGTAACGCATAAGAGGCGGCCCGCTCAACCGAACGGTCGAGCGTTGCCGCCTCTATCCCACTACCCTCTCCAGCCGGAGGTCTGAAAATATTCCTTCCAACGCTTGTCCACAAGCTCGACGATATCCTCGCGCGGGAACAGCTCGTCCGGATATCCGGGCTTCATGCGAGCGTCGATCACGATCGGCAGACGATAGCCGATATGGTGTCTGCCCGCCTCGCTAGCCGCATAGATGTCCGCTGCCGGATTGAACCGCGTGAACGTCGCCCATAGGAACGGCGTCTGTCCGTCCGCGATATCCGCGTCGTCCGCGATAACGACGAGCGGCCAAGGGCAATCCTCCGCGTTCAGCTGATCCGCCAGCCTTGCGCCAAGCCCCGGATCCTCCGCGAACGGCTTGCCTTCCACGACGAGACATCCGCGGCAGTACGGCTTGACCTTGTGGATGCCCGGGATCGGTCCGCCCGTATATTCGCCGGGCAGCTCGCGAATCGGATCGCCGACGCCGAGCAACACGCCCTTGCTGCCGTGGTTGAGCCGCGAGCCCGTGTAATCGAGCGTATCATGCGACGTCTGGTCGAAGACGAACAGGTCTTTGAACGGATCGAACCTCTCCAGCACGGTTTCGAGCAGCAGCGGGAAGTCTGCCAGGTCGAGCGAGCGGTCGGTCAGGATTAAGAACTTCGTGAGAGATAGTTGTCCTTCGCCCAGGATGCGGAACGCCGTCCCTAACGCTTCGCGCGAGTAGCTCTCGCGCACGCTAGCTGCCGCAAGCGCATGAACGCCCGTCTCCGCGTACGCCCATAAGCTTCTTACGCCAGGCATGACCATCGGGAACGCCGGCGACAGCAGCCGTTGCAAATATTCGCCGAGGAAGTAATCCTCCTGCTTCGGCTTGCCGACGATCGTCGCCGGATAGATCGCGTCCTTGCGGTGCCACACATGGTCGACGTGAAACACCGGAAAGTCGTGCTGCAGCGAGTAATAGCCGAAGTGGTCGCCGAACGGGCCTTCCGGACGCCGTTCGTGCGGCAGCACGCGGCCGACGATGGCGAATTCGGCTTCCGCCGGAATGCGGTGTCCGCCAAGCGGATTGTCCGCGACCGGGAGCTTGCCGCCCATAATGAGCGATGCCAGCATCAGCTCGGGCATGTTCTCCGGCATCGGCGCGATCGCCGATACGATAAGCGCCGGCGGTCCGCCGAGGAACACGGTGACGGGCAGCGCTTCTCCGCGCTGCTCGGCCGCATAGTAATGGAACCCGCCGCCCTTATGGATCTGCCAGTGCATGCCCGTCGTCTGATCGTCGAAGATCTGCATCCGGTACATGCCGAGATTATGACGGCTACGATGCTCCGGATGCTCCGTGTAGACTAGCGGCAGCGTAACGAACGGTCCCCCGTCCTCTTGCCAGCTCGTAATGACCGGCAAGCCGGCGAGCGGCCGGTCCGTGCGCGAGGATTGAAGCACCGGCGCCTGCTCCCGGCTGACTTTCTTCGTGCCGACCTTCATCAGATCGAAGAACATGCCGCGCTGGTTCCAGAGCGAAGAGAACGACGGCGGCAGCAGGGAGTCCACCGAGCCGATCAGCTGCTTCACCAGCTGCTCCGGTCTCGGGCCGAACGCCATATCCACCCGGCGCTCGGTGCCGAACAAGTTCGTCACGACCGGGAACGTGCTTCCTTTGACGTTCGTGAACAACAGCGCAGGTCCGCCGAGATCGATGACCCTGCGATGAATTTCGGCCAGCTCCAGCACCGGATCCACGGGCGCATCGATCACGATCAATTGTCCTTCTGAGCGCAAAGCTTCCAGGAACGGACGCAGCGAGGAATATATCATGGATTAGCCTCCGATCCATCCGACGAGTTGGCGCGGCTCAGTTGCCGCGTGCGAATCGCAAGCAGGCAAAGCATGCTGAACAGCGCGGAAATAATAACCGTATGAATTAATCCGGTGAAAATATAAACGTCTTCGTTGTCCAGCGTCAGCGACAGCAATCCGCCGCTTAGTACCTGCAGCACGACAAGAATCGCCGTTTTGGAGGCAATGGAACCTAGCTCAGACCGCCTGCCGACCGTGCGTCGAATGAAGGCCATGAGCACGAATACGATTACGAGCATGAGTAGCGCGGCGATCCGGTGGGCGAAAGCGACGCCGACCGAGCCCGACAGCTCCGGAACGACATCCCCATTGCATAGCGGCCAGCCTTCGCAGGCTCCGCCGGAGCTCGTGTGGCGAATGTACGCGCCGAGATAGATGACGACGTAGCAATAGACGATGACGCCGATGACGGCGGTGAACAGCTTGGCCGGGATTGGCGCCCCGATGTCCGCGGTGCTTGTCCGGCCGCCGCGTTTAACGTATGAATAATGGAGCCAAGTGCAAGTGAAAGCGAATAAGGAAATGCCGAAATGAAGCGCAAGCACGAGGGAAGACTGCTCCCAGACGACGGCCATCGCGCCGAGCACCGCCTGCATGACGGTGAACAGCAGCGCACCGTCCGCGTATCGGATCGCTTCGCGGCTGCGAGCGGGCTTCCAGAAGCGCGTCGCGAGCCAAGTCGCGCCGACTAGCAAGCCGACAAGTCCGCTGATCGCGCGATGCGTATATTCAACCATCGATTCTACCGTATAGGCCGGGACGAAGCGCCCGTTGCACAGCGGCCAGTCCGTGCCGCAGCCCCTTTCGGAGCCGGTGTTCGTCACGAGCACGCCGGCGATCAGCACCAGGAACATGCCGATGCACGTCAGAAGTGACAATATTCGATATTTTCGTTCGGTCATGCCCATCCCCGATTTCATGTGAAAGTAGGCGCAAGGAGGCCATTTCCCATTATACAGAACCCCATCCGGCATTGCCATGTCACAAATGTGAACAGTGGCCTTACCGAATGGGGCTCGGGAATGACTAAAGCGTCCGTCTCCGGAATAACAGGCGTTCTTTGATGGCGTTGCCGACGACTTGCGGGGAGAAATGCGAGCGGATCGTCTGACTTCCGCCCGCGGCGATCATCTTCCGCCATCCATCGTCAAACACCGTCTTGCCCATTAAATGAGCGGCATGCTCGATATCCGGATCGGCCCATATCTGATGCGCTTTGTAAGGGCCGTAATCTTGGCCGACGTGCACAAGCCGGTAGTTGACGGCGCCGGAATTGCCCGGATTCATGAAGTCGGTGTTGCCCGACCAGTTCGTGCCGATGACCGGCTTGCCGAGGAACATCGCTTCGGCGAGCGGAAGTCCGAAGCCTTCCGAGCGATGAAGAGAGACGAAACAATCCGCGGAGCGGATCAGCGCCTTCGCTTCGGTTCGGGTGAGCACCCGTTCGATGATCGTCACGTTAGGCAGACCGTCCAACTGCTCTTGCAGGGCAGCCGTCTCTTCCGGGTTCGGATGATTGATCTTCACGACGAGCTCGACCGGCACGCGATACGCCAACGTCAGCTTGCGGAAAGCTTCGATGACGGCCTGCGGGTTTTTGCGGGCTTTTATGCTATAAGAATCGTACATGCATAGGAACAAGAATCGGTCGCTCGGCAATCCGAAGAAATGCCGATTCAGATGCTCGGGCAGTTCTTCGATATGAATGCCGTGGGGAATGACGATCGTCGGAACGTTCGATTTCGCCGCGATGCTGTCTCTCACGAACTTGGACGGCACCCATACCTCGTCGAGCCGTTGCAGACCGTGCAAGTATTCGTCCGGGAATTCCGGCAGCTCCCATGCCCAATAGCCGATATTCAAGCGTCCGTGGTACAACGCCTCTCCGAACCGATCCGTCACGAGAGGCATTTCGGGCGCGTTGATATGGAATAGATTCGTCTTGAACTGCGGTGCCGGGATCTCCTTATGCATCCAAGATATATCGATGTTCACGAGATTGTCCAAGCCGACGTGCATAATGCCGAGCGGAAGCCCGGCCTTCTCGATCGCCATGGCGGCCAGCCGGCACGACTCGCCCATCCCGGTCTCGCTGCGCGAATAACCGATGAGATTGATGCCCAGCTCGGCGGCTTCCTCCGCGGCCTTCTGCGCGCGTTGCCATTCCGCCTGAAGCGTCTCCATCTCGGGCAACGCTTTCGGACCTGCCGGGAGCCGACGCCTCCTTCTTGCGATTGCCGATCCCCTCGAAGCTCTGTGGCGTCGCGCAATCCGGTTGTGCCTGCTCGGTTTATGCCGCCCTCTCGCTCCTAACCTCGCCCGGACAGACGCGTTTCTGATCTTCCGACGCCAACGCCGTTTCCTCCCGCCTCTTGCCGCGGCAGCACCGGCCATATCAAGCACCTTGCCCGCCGCGCGGCTGAGTTTGCGCTTTCGGCCGCCCACGAACCCGGACCCCCCCGTCACCGGTGCTTTCATTTTATCGCGCGCCTCCTTCTTCGTTTTCCAACTGCTGTACGTACTTCTTCAGAAGCGGCTCATTGGATTTATGGCATACGAGCAAGCCTTCGTCGGTCGCGACGACGATCAGATCGTTGGCTCCGAGAATGATCGCCTGCCGCATATCGCTTAAGACGATATTGTTCGAAGCTTGGGCGAGTAGAACGTTGCCTATCGCGATATTGCCCGACTCGTCCGTCCGGCCGAACCGCTCAAGCGCCTGCCACGTGCCGACGTCGTCCCAATCGAAGCTTACGGGAATGCAATAAGTATGCTCGGACTTTTCCAGAATGGCGTAATCGATCGATATTCTCGGCAGCTTCTCGTACACGGACTCGTCGATCGCGCTCGCCTCAAGCAGCGGATACCAGATCGACGGTTGATACCGCCCCATCGCGGAAGCGATCGTCGAAGGCTTCCAGATGCATATTCCGCTGTTCCAATACACGCCTTGCATCCTCGACCATTCTTCGGCGCGCTCCTTATCCGGCTTCTCCAGGAATGCTCTCACCTTCAGCACGCTGCCGCCGTCGTCTTCCGTATGGATATATCCGTAATTCGTCTCGGGACGAGTCGGGACGACGCCGAGCGTGACGATCGCTTCGCCCGTTTGTGCATGCGCTTCTGCTTCTGCAAGCTTGTCAACCAGCGCCTTCGTATCGGGAATCAGATGATCGGCGGGTATCGTTACGATCGCCTCGTCGTCGCCTTCGCGAACGAACCGGAGCGCGGCGAGAGCGATGCACGGGGCGGTATCGCGCTGCAGAGGCTCGACGATCAGCCTAGCCGGATCAAGCTCCGGCAGCTGCTCCCGGACCAAGGCAAAGTAAGGGTGCGCCGTCGCGACGTAAAGCTTCTCCCCTTCCACGTACTGCGCCAAGCTGCGGTAGGTCGTCTGCAGCATCGTCTCATCGGAGGTTAAGGCAATGAATTGCTTCGGTTTGCCGCTCGCGCTTCTAGGCCAAAGCCGATTCCCCCTGCCGCCGGCCATTATGACGATCTTCACAACGCGTTCAGCTCCAATCGGCCATCCGGCCTTATACGATGTCTATAGATGCCAATTCTTCTCTATCTTATTGACTGCCTATGGCTGCGGAATGGACGAACACCGCTATCGCAAAAAATTGGCTATTGGTTCAAGACATCGCGCGGCTACGGAGGGGTAAAATTCGTAGGAGCGTTCGAGCGAGGCGATCTACCCGCCGCGCGAGGAAACGAGCGAGATCGAAGTAGATCCAAAGGCGAAGTTTATGACACACGAAAGAGGTCTCGCCATCATCTGCGAGACCTCTTTGCTCTCCCTATCAGAACGGTTGCCAGACAGCGGCGATAACATTGAGAATGACGCCGACGTGAATAATATCGAACCCGACGTATAAGCGGTTGAATGCTTGCCTTGTCGGCTCGGCCATCGTTCCGCCGTTCTTGCGGTCCTGCTCGACGAGAGCCATCGTCTTCTTGCTTCGGGGTCCAATATACAGATGGAACAACAAGATAATCGCAGCCATGACGGACTGTTTGAAACCGAGCCAATCTCCACCGAAGAACGAATATCCCGCATGGATCGTCATCGCGATGCCTGACAGCAATAGCGCCAGCACGGCAGGCAACAGTACCTTAGCGGAAGAGAAGAACATTTCGGTCAATTCCAGCTCTAGCCGCGTTCCTGCGGCATTCCTAGCCTTGCGAACCAACACGAATCGCTCGTATACGGCACCGCCTAACCAGACGGCAACGGAAACCAGATGAATGAATAATAAGGTCGTGAATAGCATGAAAGCACCTACTCGATTCGGATAGTATGGAATCCGCAGGGCCGGCCCCTTCGATTCACCTGAAATATATCACCTGCTAAATTAAGGAACAAGAATGCACTTTTTTGTGCTATGGTTACCTTAAGGTGAGTGACGAACACTAGGTTCTAGGAGGGGTAATCTTGGAGGAAGTCGTAGCTAGTGGCGCGGAACCCGTTTTGGGATGCTCGAAACGAAAAATATTGGATTTGGTCTTTCAGAAATGGTCTCTGATCATTATTAGTCAGCTGTACCAAAATCCGAGCCGTTATAACCAACTGCTACAGACAATCACGGGCATCTCCCATAAAATGCTGTCCCAGACGCTGCGCCAACTCGAACACGCGGGATTGGTCAGCCGCACGGTATTCCCGCTTATTCCTCCGCAAGTCGAATACGCGTTAACTCCGCTCGGCGAAACGCTCTATGAGCCCTTAACGTCTATCGGGAAATGGATGGCCGAGCACGAACATAGCTTAAAGCTTTAACGCAAAAAACACATGGAGCCGCGAAGCTCTCATGTGTTTTTTGATGTGATGGATTCAACTCAAGCCTGCGACGGCAATGCGTTCGACACCTCGACCGCGCGGTCTAGGAACTGCTCGATCTCCTCGCGAGTCTTGCGGAGCTTGCTGACGAACCGGACGACCTCTTGGCCGCCCTTGAACGCGATAAAGCTCGGAATGCCGAGGATATTAAGCTCGCTGCACAGATCGGCCATATCGTCCCGATCGATCTCCGCCATCATCAGCCGGTCGGCGTAAGCCGCTTCGACATCCGCGATGAACGGGTCTATGAAATGGCAGTCTTTGCACCAGGTCGTCTTGAACACGACAACCGTCAGTTTATCGCCGGCGACGAACTCGCGAAATTGAGATTCCTCCGTTAAACGTTGCATCGATATTCCTCCCTTTAGGTTCAACGTAAATGGATTATGCCCCCGTGCCGGCGCGCGATGCGCGCAGCTTCAAGAACGGGGACAACAGCTTGCGGATCGGACGCGGATATCCTGCGATCTCTTCCGCCGTTACGACGCGCAGCAGCACGAGCAGCGCCGGATACAGCACCGCTATCGCGCCGCCCATGACCGCGCAGGAGAAGAAGAACGCGACTTTGTCCGGCACGGTCCCTTCTAGAATCGCGAGGACGATCCATTCGAGCAGCGCGACCGCCGCGGCGACGATACCCGTCGTCAGCAGGAACCCGGTCCAACGGTTGCCCATAATGCGAATTTGCGTGCGCTTCTTCAAGCTTAGAATGTTGAACGTCATCGCCCAGATGAAGCAGACCGTCGTCGCGGCTATGATTCCGTAAACTCCGAAGGCCGGAGCGAGCGCGAAGCTGAGAGCGACTTTAATGAGGATGCCCGTCAAGGCATGCATCGTCGCTTTCTTCGGTTGGCCGATTCCGAGCAGGATCGAGTTCGTCACCATCATCCCGATCTGGAAAATGGTTCCTAACGTCAAGAAAGCGACAATCGCGCTGCCTTCCGGTTTCTCGAATAACAAGCCGTTCACGCTATAAGCACCGACGCCTAGCATCAGAATGATCGGCATGCCGCTGTACAGTGCGATTCGAACCGCTAGCGACGCTTGCTTGCCGACGCGTTCCCGATCGTCCATCGCGTGCGCGGAGGAGATAATCGGGATGATCGATTGGCATAACGCGATCGCCAGCACGACCGGGATGCCCGCGATCGACTGGGCGTTCATCCCGAGAACCGCCCACCAGTGCTCGATCTTCAAATCGTCGAAGTGTCCTTCCGAAAGCGGAATCACCATATACGTATCCATCGTGAACAGCAATTGTACCGTGACCGAAGTCATAACGATCGGAATGGACAAGTTGAACAGCTCTCGATAGATCGCCTTCAGGCGAAGCTTACGCGAAGGGTCCGCCCCTTGGCGCGGATTCGTTCGGTCGATTCTCTTCAGCCTGCGAGCGTAATAGACCATGACCGCGAACGCGGCAACGCTGCCGAATACGCTGCCTAACACGGCGCCGGCCGCGATGCCTTTATCGTTCAACGGGTTCGCGGAGTAGATGGCGTAGGCGATCGCTACAGCCGCAATAACGCGGGCGAATTGCTCCACGATCTGCGAGATTGCTCCTGCCGTCATGAACTGCCGGCCTTGGAAATAACCCCGTACCATCGCGATCATAGGAAACAGCAGCAGTGATGGCGCAATGGCCCTCAAAGCCGCGGCTGCATCCGGCTTGCCGAGTATCTCGTTCGCGATCACAGGCGCGAACACGATCATGAGCAGTGTAATGACAACACCTGCCACCGCGCCGAAAAGCAACGCGGCGCGGTACACCTGTTGAGCTTCTCCGATTTTGCCAAGGGCGTAACGCTCGGACACCATCTTGCTGATGGCGCTCGGGATGCCCGCGGTCGCAACCATTAACAGCAACAGATACAGGTTATTCGCCGAGTTGAAGTACCCGTTGCCAACGTCGTTCAGAATGTAGTCCAGCGGTACCCGCTGGAAAATGCCTAGCGCGCGAGCGATGAGCGCGGCTGCTGCCAGGATGAGCGTGCTTTTGAGCAAAGTATCTTTTTTCAACGTGATCTAATCCTCTGTTTAGCCGATCGGCTCTAATGGTTGATGATTGCCGCGAACGGGGACGCCGGCGCCCGAAGGCGCGGCCCAATGAACGCCGTTAGCGATAATGCGGCGGACAATCGGATGATAGTAGGTCGGGTAGGTTTCGTGTCCGGGACGGAAGTAGAAGATCTTCCCTTGGCCGCGCCGGAACGTGCAGCCGGATCGGAACACCTCTCCGCCCTCGAACCAGCTGACGAAGATAAGCTCGTCAGGCGCGGGAATGTCGAAATGCTCGCCGTACATCTCTTCGGGCTTCAGCTCGAAATATTCCGGTACGCCCCGAGCGATCGGATGCGAAGGGTCGACCGTCCATATTCGTTCTTTCTCGTTCGCCTCGCGCCACTTCAGTCCGCAGCCCGTCCCCATGAGCTTCTTGAAGATTTTCGAGTAATGGCCAGAATGCAATACGATCAGTCCCATTCCTCCCATTACCCGCTCGTACACGCGATCGACGATGTTGTCGCTCACGGCCTCGTGAGCCTTATGCCCCCACCAGACGAGCACGTCCGTCTCGTTCAGCACGTCCGGGGTAAGTCCGTGCTCGGGCTCGGGCAACGTCGCGGTTCGAACTTCGAACCCTTCCCCGGACGCGATCAATCCGTCCGCAAGCACGCGGTGGATGCCGTCCGGGTAAACTTGTCGGACGACATCGTTCTCCAGCTCATGCTTGAATTCGTTCCATACGGTAACGCGAATCATTCGGACACCTCCGCTAGGATGAGTCTGATTAGTCTCGCAGCACGTAGTTCTGGATGACCTGCGCAACGCCGTCTTCCTGATGATGGCCCGTAACGACGTCCGCCGCGGCTTTCACTTCGTCTTGGGCGTTGCCCATCGCAACCCCGAGTCCGGCTTCCCGAATCGCCGCGATGTCGTTCAAGCTATCGCCGACGGCGACGACCTCGGACATCTCGAACCCTAGCATCCGGCATACTTCCAACAGTGCCGAAGCCTTGGAGACGCCCTCCGGGTTAATCTCGATGTTATACGGAGACGAGTTGCTAAGCTCCAGTCCCTCGATGGAGCGAACCTGTTCGAGAATAGAACCGAGCATCTTCGTATCTTCGGTATAAAAGCCGAATTTGAGCCAATCGTGCGACGGAGTATCGTCGACCCAGCGTTCCTTGTTGTAAATCTCTTGCGTCGTGTACGCCCAGAACCACGCCTCGCCATGACGCTCCGCGATCGCGTGCAGCTTCATCACTTTGTCCGCTGCCAGCAGCGTCCGCTTATGAATCGAATGCGGCTTCGTCCAGATCTCTCCGCCGTTAACGGTAATCATCGGAGTCTCCAGCCCTAGCTGCTCCGCAAAAGGTAAAGCGCTGACGAACCCGCGGCCGGTCGACACGCACACCGTGATGCCCGCATCCGCCGCCCTTTTCACCCACTTCGCGTTCGTCTCGCTGATTTCGCTGCGATCGTTAAGCAGCGTACCGTCCAAGTCTAGCGCCAGCAGCTTGTATTGTCCCGTCTGATCTGCCAAAGAAATTCTGACTCTCCTTCGAAATAAGCTCCGAGCAGGCACTCGCGCCTGACCCGGAGCTTCATTTCCGTTAATTTTGCATGATGTAGTCTTTCGCGACCGTCTCGTTCACGTCGTCGTAGACTTTAAGAAGGTTATACTTCGTATCGCGCTGGGCCGGCACTTTGCCCGCTTCGCGGATGAGCTTAAGGATGAGTTCGATATTCACTTTATGCGTCGTGCCCGCCGCGGATACGACGTTCTCTTCGATCATCGTGCTGCCGAAATCGTTGCAGCCGTACGAGAGCGACAGCTTGCCGATTTCCGGCCCCATCGTGACCCAAGAGGATTGGAAGTTATCGATATTGTCGAGCGCGATTCGGCTGATCGCGAGCGTCTTCAGGTATTCCTCCGGCGTCGCTTTCTCGCGCTTCATGTTCGTATTCTCCGGCTGGAACGTCCATGGAATGAAAGCAAGGAAGCCCGGCGAAGGATAGCCGTTATTCAAGCATTCGTCTTGCGCCTCGCGTACGCGGAGCAAGTGAAGCGCGCGCTCCTCCATCGATTCGCCGAAGCCGATGACCATCGTAGCGGTCGTGTTCATGCCGAGCTTGTGCGCCGTCGTCATGACGTCCATCCAGTCGCGCCACGAGCCCTTCAAGCGGCTGATCTTCTTGCGGGTCCGATCGTCCAATATTTCCGCGCCGCCGCCCGGAAGCGAGTCCAGTCCGGCTTCGTGAAGCTGGCGAACGACGTCCTCCAGCGGAATGTCGCCGGCTACGACTTGCATCTTGCGGATTTCCGCCGGAGAGAACGAGTGCATCGTAATCGTCGGGAACCGCTGCTTGATCGCCCGCAGCAAATCCAAATAATAACTGAACGGCAGATCGGGATTCGTCCCGCCCTGCATCAGAATTTCGGTGCCGCCGACGTCGATCGTCTCCTGAATCTTTTGGAAGATTACTTCGTCTGGAAGCACATAGCCTTCCTTCGAACCCGGCGCGCGGTAGAACGCGCAAAACCGGCAATATACGTCGCATACGTTCGTGTAATTCACGTTGCGGCCTACTACAAATGTGGTGATCGGCTCCGGATGGCGACGCAACATGATCTGGTTCGCGGTGTGCCCGAGCTTCTCGATTTGGTCGCTTTCGAACAAGGTTACGATATCGTCTTGCTGAAGACGTTCGCCTTGTAGCGCCTGATGTAAAATCCGGTCGATCTGGTTCATTTCCGGATCCTCCTTCTTGCATGTCGTTAACCTGCGTTAAAACTTATCCCATCGTAACACAAAAACACCGCGGGGTCACCTTAAGAGGCGACTTCACCGCGGCGATGTTGAATGCGCGCTTTCGTTTCCTTGAACATGTCTCTCTCGTGCTCGTGAAGCAGCACGTCAGGCTTCGCGAAGTAGAAGCCTTGTCCCATCTTAATGTCCAGACGGAACAGCACGTCTACCTCTTCCTCCCGTTCCACGCCTTCGGCAACGAGCTCGCACTTAATTTCCCGGGCGGCGTTCACGAACGCCTTCAGTAAGCTTTCCTTGATCGCGATGCGGTCCACATGCTGAATGACCGACCGATCGATCTTGATCAACTCCGGCACCAGCTCCCCGATCAACTGGATGCTCGAGTAACCCGAACCAGCGTCGTCGACGGCGAACCGGAATCCATGCTTGCGGTACGTCTGCAAGATATCGACCATCGCCCTGAAGTTCGTCACTTCGTGGCGTTCCGTAATTTCAAAGTAAATTTGCTGCGGGCTAAGCGGCGGGTGCTTCTCCAACAATTTGAGCACGTGCGCCAGGAAAAGCGGGTGCGACAGCGTAACCGCGGTCACGTTAAGAAATACGGGCTCGCGGATTCGACGCGACGCGATCTCTTCGATCGCGCGCCGCACGACCAGAAACTCCAACCTCGTGAGCAGCCTGGCCTGGGAAGCGAACTGGAACAGCTCGTCCGGGAAATGCAGGATCGAGTTCTCCGGCCCTCGGGTTAGAATCTCCCATCCGTGCACGTCCCCGCTCGTTAAGTCCATAATCGGCTGGGCAAGCACCGTGATCGTGCCGGTCTCCAGAAGATGCTCCATCTGACCGCGAAGCTGCTTCATCTGGGACGTCATGACGCCGGTGGCTAAAGCAAGCGCGCTCTGATACGCCTCTTCAAGCGTATGCTGCACCTTGCGATTTCCTCTCGCTGGCGCGATCGGAACATACGCGGAAGCGATATGCAGGCAATTGCGCCACTCCGGAAGCGTACCGGCCAGACCGATTTCAAGCGAATGCTTGATTTCGTTCAGAGCCGACGTCAATCCTTCCGGAACAAGCTCATGGCGATAATCTTCCGTGCTCTCGTCCGTGCAGGCGATCAGCGCGAAATCCGTCATCGAGAATTGATGCAACGCGATGATCCGCTGGTCTCCGAGCAAGCTTAGCGCCGCGATGCGAAGATGCCTGCGGCATCCGTCTTGTAATTGGGTCCATACTTCTTCGGACACTTCGTCCTGCAGGTGGGAGAAATCCAAGCGGAACAGCGCCAAATAACATTCTTTGCTCTGCTCAAGCTCTCTGGAAAGCAAAGAAAGAACGGGGCGTCTAAAGGTAAATTCCGGAGGAAAATATTTCAACGAGCGATCCGGAAGCGTCATCTTGAACGCGAGCGCTATACGACCAATTATCGCTTGGACATTCACGTTATCCTCATCCTTACCTGTCAGGTGGCACTATTGTAGCATGAATTTCCAAACGGTAATAGGCAATTATGGAAGAAAACCGCGGGAATTCGCAAGTTCCCGCGGTTATATGTGAAAATTTACGAATATTATTGAACACCGTGTCGATCCACGGCATCAGCGAACTGTTCAAGCGCTTGGAGCAGAAGCGAACGCGGGCAAGCGAAGTTTACCCGCAGGTGCCCCGCCCCTTGCTTGCCGAAGATCGAGCCTTCGGTGAAGGCGACCCCAGCTTGCTCGAACATCAGCTTCTTCAGCTCCTGCGGACTGTTCGAGATCGCGCTGCAATCGAGCCAGGCCATATAGGTGCCTTCCGGCGGCATCACTTTAATCTGAGGCAGACGACGGGAGACGAACTCGATCAGCGCGTTCAAGTTCCCCTCCAAGTAGACGATCAATTGGTCGAGCCACTCGTCTCCGTGCCTATAGCTGGTCTCCATCGCCGTAATGCCGAAATAGCTCTCCATATGGAGGGACAACGTCTTGAGCAGCGCGTTGTACTTGGCTCTGCGCCCCTCGTCGGCGATAATGACGGCCGCGCACTGCAAACCAGCCAGATTAAACGTCTTGCTCGGCGCGATGCAGGTTATCGTCCGCTGCGCCGCATCCTCCGACAATGAGGCGAACGGAACGTGCTTATGGCCCGGGAAGACGAGATCGTGATGAATTTCGTCCGCTACGACGAACAGATCGTACTTGCGGGCGATGTCGGCGACGCGTTCCAGCTCTTCGCGCGTCCATACGCGTCCGCCCGGATTGTGCGGCGTGCAGAGCAGCAGCATCTTCGCGCCGTCACGGGCTTGCTGCTCGAGCAGCTCGTAATCCATGACGTAACGTCCGTCATCCTGCAAGATCAGTGCGTTATCGACGACGGTGCGTCCGTTCGATTTAATGACGTCATAGAACGGATAATAGACCGGAGATTGCAGGATGACGCTATCGCCCGGGTTGGTGAACGCGAGGACCGCCAAACTAAGCGCGGGCACGATTCCCGGAGAGGATGACAGCCACTCCTGCTTGATGCTCCAGCCATGGCGCCTTTCGAGCCAGCCGATGATCGCGTCGTAGTAGCTCTGCGTGCGAATCGTGTAGCCGTAGACGCCCTGTTCCGCGCGCGCCACGATGGCGTCGACCACCTCTTGCGGAGGCCGAAAATCCATGTCAGCGACCCATAAAGGCAGAATATCCGCCCGTCCGAACAGCTTCTCGGACTGATCCCATTTATAAGAAGCTTTGCCTTTCCGGTCGATCAACTCGTCGAAATCGTATCGTATCGCCATGCACTCACCCTCTTATCCGTTAATTTCGCGTTCAGCCGCTTCGATTGCCTGTTTGAGATCCGCGATAATATCGTCGATATGCTCGATGCCGACCGAGAAGCGCAGCAGCTTGTCGTCGACGCCGACGCTCTGGCGGATTTCAAGCGGAATGTCCGCATGCGTCTGGACCGCCGGATACGTCATCAGCGACTCGACGCCGCCCAAGCTTTCCGCGAACGCGATCAGCTTAATATGGCGAAGGATCGGTTCGATCGTTCTGGCATCCTTCATCTTAAAGGAGAAAATCCCGGTGTTCCCCGACGATTGCGACTTCTGGGTCTCATAACCCGGATGCGACGGCAATCCCGGATAGAACACTTCCTGCACGGCCGGATGGGTTTGCAGCCACTCCGCCACTCGGGTCGCGTTATATTGGTGGCGTTCCATGCGAAGCGCAAGCGTCTTCATGCCCCTCATCAGCAGCCAGGCATCCTGCGCGCCTAGCACCGCTCCAATCGAATTGTGCAGGAATCCGATCTGCGCAGACAGCTCCTGGCCCTTCGTGACGATAAGTCCGGCAAGCACGTCGTTGTGGCCGCCTAGATACTTCGTCGCGCTATGGATGACGATATCGGCGCCAAGCTCGATCGGGCGCTGAAAGTACGGCGAAAGCAGCGTATTGTCGACGATCGTGAGCAGCCCGTGCTTCCGCGCCCAAACGGATACTTTGGCCAGATCGGTAATCATCATGAGCGGGTTCGTCGGCGTTTCGATCAGCACGGCTTTCGTGTTCGGCGTGCGCTTCGATTCGAGCGCGTCGATATCGTTCGTATCCACGTACGATGCGGTGACGCCGAACCGGGTCATGATCTTCTCGATCAAACGGTATGTACCCCCGTACAGATCGAGGGAGACGAGCAGGTGATCGCCTTGGCTGAACATCGCGAATATCGTTTGCAGCGCGGCCATGCCGGTGCTGCACGCGAAGCCCGCATCCCCGCTTTCCAGATCGGCGATGGCGTCCTCAAGCACGGACCGGGTCGGATTCTTCGAGCGCGAATAATCGAATCCCGTGCTCTGTCCGAGCTTCGGGTGACGGAACGCGGTCGCGTTGTAGATCGGGAAACTGACGGCTCCCGTGTCCGGATCGTTCTGCGATCCGATTTGTGCCAAACGGCTTTCGATATTCATCTTCCCATTGCCTCCATTCGAATTAAACAAACCCTTCAAATTGAATAGTTCCCTACGTAAGGATTGGCCTTGCCAAGCTCGTACGGCGTTGCCTGGTACACGAAGTAGTTAAGCCAGTTCGAGAAAAGCAAGTTCGCGTGAGCCCGCCATGTCGATACCGGCATGAGGCTCGGATCGTCTTTCGGATAGTAGTTGCGTGGCACATGGATACGAAGTCCCTTGGCGACGTCGCGGTCGTATTCCCACTTGAGCGACGTCGAGTCGTATTCGGAATGGCCGGTTACGAAAATTTGCTTGCCGTCGGACGAAGCGACGATGTACACGCCCGCTTCATCGGATTCGGACAGAATGACGAGCCCGGGAACTCTCTCGATGTCTTCGCGGCGCACCTCGGTATGACGGGACTGCGGCACGAAAAATTGCTCGTCGAAGCCGCGCAGCAGCTTATCTTTCGGCATCATGACGCGGTGAGCGAACACTCCGAACATTTTCTCGTCCAAATCGTGCTTAGGAACGCCGTAATGATGGTATAACCCGGCCTGCGCACCCCAACAAATATGGAACGTCGAGGTGACGTTGTCCACGCTCCAGTCCATGATCTGCTTCAATTCTTCCCAATACGTGACTTCTTCGAACGCCAAATGCTCGACCGGCGCGCCGGTAATGATCATGCCGTCGTATTTCTCGTCTTGGATTTCGTCGAAAGTCTTGTAGAACGTCTCCAGATGCTCGGAGGACGTATTCTTGGATACGTGCGTCTTGGGATGAAGCAACACGGCTTCCACCTGCAGCGGCGTGTTGCCGATCAGCCGCAGCAGCTGCGTCTCCGTCGTTTCCTTCGTCGGCATTAAATTCAATATCGCAATGCGCAGCGGTCGAATATCCTGATGGTAAGCTACGCTTTCGTCCATGACGAAGATGTTCTCTTCCGCTAGTACTTCCTTCGCCGGCAAGTTGTCCGGTACTTTGATCGGCATGTTCGTTCCTCCCTGCTCTAATTTCTGATGGCATAATAAAAACGACCCTAACTAAGAAGGGTCGTGTAACAGGTAACGTACGCGGCGCCCTTCTCATCTGTCAGAAACATCGCTGTTTCCGCAAGAATTAGCACCGTGCGTCTTGGGTGACGCCGGTTGCCGGGCTTCATCGGGCTAGTCCCTCCGCCTGCTCTTGATAAGATGGCAAAACTCGTTTTCAGTTGTAGGTTAAACTAACCTTAATGTACCCGAAATCTCTGGACCCGTCAAGCCGCCGGACAACACGCGACGCTGTCGTATTTTCTCCTTGAAAGGGGGCTGGGGTGAGGATTATACTTATCACGTTAACCGCGCGGTACGAGCGCGACATGAACGGAGAAAAGGGGGAAGCCGCAATGGAAGGCGATACGCCCAGTCCTAATGGGAGCATCAGCTATATGAACGCAGGATGGTATTCCGATTATGCGCAGGGAAACCTTCTAGACCCGGCTTCTTCGCCGGCCTGGTAAGGCTTTCCCGTTCACACGCGGATGTCGTCCTGCATGAACGTTCGAATCTCAGCGATCATGCGAAGGAGCGAATCCTATGAAAATCAGGCTCGTAAACAACGGCGTATTCACGCCGATCGAGGATATTAACGAAACGCTGCTGCCGCCGTCCAGCGGCTTCTACTGGATCGACGCCGACATTGACGATCTTATCGTGCTGCAGCCTTTGTTCGGCTTGCACGATCTGGCCGTCGAGGACTGCATGCAGGAGGAAGAGCAGCGCCCCAAGCTTGAAATTTACGAGAACCAGTATTTCCTTGTTATCAATAGCATCCGGTTCGACGACGAAGAAATTTTCTTGCGCGCGCTGAATATTTTCCTCGGCCGTCATTATTTGATTACCGTCACGCGCACGAAGATCAACGAGCTGCGTAGCGTTAAGCCGCTTCTATGGGAGCAAGAGGTTAATACGGCAGACCGCTTCCTCTACCATCTCGTCGACCTTGTCGTCGACAACTACTTCTCCGTAGGCGACCGAATCGAGGCGCGAATCGAAAGTCTCGAGGAAGATATCCTTATGCATACGAAGAAGTCCCACCTGACGGAGATCATCGGTCTGCGAAGCGAAATTCTGTGGCTGAAGAAGGTGCTCGGACCGCAGCGCGACGTGATCAGCACGCTGAACCGCAAAGAGCTTCGGCTCATCGACGACCAGCTTCAGAAGTATTTCGGCGACATTCACGAGAACGCCGTTAAGATCTCCGAGACGTTCGAGACGTACCGCGATCTCATGGCGAACTTGCGAGAAGCGTATCAGTCGAGCTTGGCGAACCGGGCGAACGAAATTATGCGCGTCTTCACTGCTTTAACGACGATCTTCATGCCTCTTACTTTCATAACGGGAATCTACGGGATGAACTTCGATTTCATACCCGGCATGCATTATCAATCCGGCTCGATCGTACTGCTTGTTCTCATGGCGTTCATCGGCGTCGGGATGTTCTATCTGTTCCGCAAGAAGGATTGGCTATGACGGAACGAAATAAGGAGCAAGGAATTCGCGGCTTTGGCGAATATCCTTGCTCCTTATTTCGTTTATACCGATATCCCCGCTTGAGTAGCGCCGATGCCGTCCAGCTTCGGACCGGCCTGCTCGGCAAGCTTGCCGGATCTCCGGTGCTTGCGCCAGCGGAACCACATGACGATGCCCCGGGTATATTCGTCGAGGATCATGCCGACGTATACGCCGTACAGCCCCCACTCCATGGATAAGCCCAGCGCGTAGGACAGCCCGAATGCGAGAATCCACATGCACGGCAGCGAGATCATCATCGAGTACCGGGCGTCGCCGATCGCGCTGACCGATTGCCCGAGCGCCATGTTCAGCATCTTGCCCGGCTGCAGGATCAGATTGAGCCACAGCAGCTTAATCGCCGTGTCGATAATCCAAGCGTCTTCGGTGAAGTAGTTCAGGATCGGCTCGCGGAACACGAGCATGATGCCGGTATTCAGCGTCACGAGGAGCAAGCCGATCCCGAGCGCGCGGTAACAGCTCGTATACGCTTCCTTCAGCTTCCCTGCCCCGAAGAAGTAAGCGACTTGGATTTGCGCGGCGATGGACAGCGACCAGCCGACCGTGAACGCGAACGATTCCATCGTATTCATGTACGTCCTGGCCGCGAGCTCGTTCGTGCCCATTATCCCGATGATGCTGAAGATCGCCAGCTGGGATAACGTCCAAGACGCGCCGTTCAAGCTCATCGGCCAGCCGAGGCGCAGCACGTCCTTGAGCAATCTTGCCTTGACTTGCAGAAACTCTCTCCAAGCGATCTTCGATCCGAAGGCGTGCCGGAACAGTCTTAGCAGCACGAGCGCTCCGAGCAATCTGACGATAACCGTCGAGATCGCGACGCCGGTAAGCCCCCACTTCGGAAATCCAAGCGTACCGAATATAAAGCAGGCATTCAGGATGACGTGCAGAATGTTCATGCCGAACGCGATATACATCGGCGATTTCGTATCGCCCGTATTGCGCACGCATGTGCTTAGCGCCACGTTAAGCGCGGTCAGAATCATGCCCGCGCCGACGATCGACATGTAGTCGTCGGCGAGCGGCAAGATCTCCGTAGGCACGTTAAGCGCCTCCGCCAGCGTACCCGCGGAGAAGAAGATCGACACGCTGACGATGACGCCGATGATGCTCGTAATCATAATCGCCATCGTGCCTAGCATGCGGGCGTCTCGATGCTGCCCGGCGCCGAGACGTTGCGCGATCAAGATGCCCGCTCCGCTCGTGACGAGCATGAAAACGACCATTACCGCGTTGAAAAATTGGTTCGCAAAGCCGACGACGGCTACCGCATCGTTGGAGATGCGGCTCACCATCAGGGTATCGGCCGTTCCGATCGCGAATTGCAGGAACATCTCGATCATGATCGGCCAGGATAACGTCCATAAGGACATTCGGGAATCGCTTTTCATTATGTTAGAAGCCTCCGGTGTACTTTTCGCAGTTCCTGCCTACTATAACACGCGAGCAGATGCCGACTGAAGGTAACACAGCTTCCATATTGACGTAAACGATCCCGTATCCGTTCTTATATCGCCGTTCTGCTCGTTCGGCGGAACCGAATCCGCGCCATTCTCAGCTTTACGTACTGTCGCTCCGTTTCTTGTTCATTCGTGCGAACGTCTCCGTAAACCTTGCGAAGGAGCGGCTTGAGGTACTTGTCGCCCAGCTCGCCGAGCGCGGAATCGATCTGCTTGACCTCTTCGTCCGTCAGCCCGGACAATTCTTGGTTCACGACGGTCAGAACGTCGTACCCCTCCTCGTCGAGCCTCTCGATTCTTTCGACCAGCGTCCGGCGCGGGCAATTCAGCTCGGCTTCAAGCTGCTCTAGCGTCCGGCCGTCCCGGATGCCGAATAGCAAAGCGCGCTTCTCTCGCACGGCAGTCAGGGCCTTCCCGTGCTTCTCTTCCTTCTGGCTGAACAACCAGACGGACAACTGCTCGGCCGACACGGCTTCGGGTACCCAGCCCGACAGCGGATACTGGTGCTTCCGCTCTACGTCCTTCAACACGTCGATCAGCTCTCCGCCGTATTTGTCCGCCTTCGCTTTGCCGAAGCCGGGAATTTCGAGCAGCTCCTCGACCGTCCGGGGCAAGTAGACGGCCAGCATCTGCAACTCCCGGTTCGTCGCGATCAAGTAGGCCGACTTCTTCTCCGCGGACGCCTTCGAACGCCGCCACAGTCTCAGCTTGTCCACCGTCTCGCCCGCCTCTTGCATGTCCGCGTAGCATTGCAGCAGCTGCGGCAGCGCAGGACGGCGCTCCCAGAACGGCGTATCCTCCAGCATGCCGTCGATCAGCGGCCTGAAGCCTTGTCTCATCTTCCCGGCAACGCCGTGCCGGAAGGCGGCAAGCAGCTCTTCCCAGCTCATTCCTTCATACCAGACGTCTTCTTCAGCGGTTTCGGTCGCTTCCGCGGACCGCCATCCCGCGTTCCAGACGCCCTGCTGCTCTCCGATGAATACGTGCGCCCGGTCCTCCTGTCCGTCCTGCATGGCCACCCTTTCGAATTGATTCAGAAATACGATGTTCATCTTGTGCTCCTCCTCATGCCGTACGACGGCTATATAGTCGTTCAAGCCGCGGCGTCCGGAGGAGGAGGCCCGATGTCTGTAACGCAAAGAAGCACCCCCCGCCGAATCGGCGATGAGGTGCTTCCTCTCTCCTGCTAAACCTGAACAATTCAAACATATCAAAATTGTTAACGTTAGGCAATACCCTCTAGTTGCTTTATAATGGGGACAGCGACTTGCGCCAAGGAGGACTCATCCGCGATGAAAGATTTCGATTTCCTGTCCGATTCCACCGAGCAGACGTCAACACGCTTCGTGACGTTCATCACGCCTAGCTTGAAGCGATTCGATCTGGCGATTCTGACGACGAACCGATTCTACGGCAAGAAGCTCGTCACCGACCTGCAGTTCGGCCGGAGCGCCATTCTAGGACCGGACGATCTCGAGGAGGAAGGCGTGCTCGAATCCGTCTTCCGCATTACCGAAGAGGAAGCCGGGGAGCTCGCCCAGTTCCTCGTGCTCGTGCTCGGAGCCGTTAACTTCACCGACTAAGCCCGCGGCGTTCGGGGCATCCTGTGTGGAAACTCAACCAACACTAGGGAGGTTTCCGCATGTTACGGTTCCGTTCGAGGAAAAGCCAAAGACCGGTCGAAGACGACGTCATGATCGAGAAAGTTCGGGTGGAGCTAGCCAGCGAAGAGTTTCCGGAAGGCCCATACGGAGCCGCCATTCCTTCGCCCTCGCTAGGGAAGAGCACGCCGTGGAGGGATAACCAGAGCGCCGCGAATCCCTACGATTACGAGAACAAGCAGCTCCATGAAGATTTAGAACGGGTATATCCGGGCGATAAAGACGCCTAGCGGGTCAGCCCGACTCCGAAGAGCAGCGAATTGCTGATCGGACGCCCCGGCGCGGTCAGCATTCGTCCTGCCGCGAATAAACCGGACGATGCGCCTCCGTCCAAGTTCATCCCCTGCACGGCTCCGACCGCGCGAAGAATTTCTCCCAAATCCTTGATCGTCGCTTGATTGACCGTCACGATCACGACGCTGCCGTCCTTGCGGATGCCGATTCCGCTTCGGGCAGCAGGCGTGCTTAATATTTTCTCCTGCTTAAACCCTTCGTTCACCGCGTCGTTGTATGCTTTGCCGTCTTTGAGCACGCGAGGCCCCGCGCCGACGGCGGTTACGACGTCACCCCAATCGATTTCTTTCCCGCCTATGTCCGTGTACTTCAATCGATAGTGAATTCTTTTCCCGACCTCGAACTTCGCGCGCAGCGACCTGCGTTCGGTCCCGTTCAGCACGACGACGAAACCGTCCTTCGGAATCGCGACGTCCTTGTCCTCGGCGATTTGGGTGACTACGCCTGCCTTGACGACGATCGCCGTCCCGTAGGAGAAGCCGAGCTTGGCGCCTCGTGCGGGCGTGAACAGAATCGAAGAATTGCCATCCGGGTTCGGCGTGCGGTTCAAGAACGTCGCATACCAATTGTTCGGGTACGTATAGCTGCCGTTGCCGCCGCCTTGAATTTTAACGCGCAGCGTATCCATCTTCGCCCGCCCGTCGGCGGTAAATCCGATCGTCGTGCCGTAGTTGCCCAAGTGGACGGCTTCCCCGTCCTTGATCAAGTTGCCGAGCGGCTCCTGCGGGTCGCCTTCCTGGTCGTAAGCTTCGAAGAACGTTCCGTTCACGGCGAAATCCGCTTTGCGCCGGGCGGCGAGACTTTTAAGCGCTTCGACTTTGCCGACCGCGTCCCTCGCCAAGCCGATGTCGACGGGCATTCCTTTCGGGATCGTGACGGTTTGCACGATGAACGTCTTCTTACCAACTTTTATTTTGCGCTGTTCAGCTTTAGGTTGGGCAGTGAGCTTAACGGCTTCGGCGTCTATGATCTGCATTTTCACGGAACACGTATAGCCCTTGAACGCTCCGTCCGACCCTTGCTTCCACCCTTTGGCGATGACCGTGGCATCGCCTTTCGCGAGCGGCACGACCAATCCTTCTCCGGTGACTCTCGCGGCTTTCGCGTTCGAGATCGAGTAGGCGCTGTCTGCCGGCGAGCGAATCAGCGAGGCTACATCCAAACGCTTATTGAGCGGGACTCGAATGACGTCCGCCGGACAGGCGAACGGGGATACGGAACCCGAAGGGGTTGTTGTAGACGAGCTTGGCTGACTGCCTTCCGGCGCGGAAGGTGCTTTAGGTCCCGTTACGCTCGGCGGCGTAGGCGGTGTCGGAGGCGTCGGACTTGTCGGGCCGGCTATTTCCGCATAAGAACCGGTCATGAGCATTCCGGCGCATAGGAATAACGCGATGATTGGTTTGAAACGTATCTTCATAGCAAAAGACCTCATCTCTATCGAATAAGGTAATATTCGGTAGAGAGAGGTCTTTTGTTTAGAGGTACCGCTGCACCTAGAATAAAAAGTGGACACCTCCTAACAGGGTAAGGATAATTGATTTATTAAGACTAAGAGGTGTTCGGTGTGGGAGAGAAACGACAGTCGTTCAATGAGACGTTTAAGAAAGAAGCAGTAAAGTATGTCCAAGAGCAAACGAAGTCTTTGCCGCAGATTGCTGACGAGTTGAATATAAACGTTGAGACGCTACGGCAATGGGTTGGCAAGTATCGTGAGTTCGAAAATGAACCTATAAATCATGGGGAAACGGTCCGCCAGCAGGCAGAGGTCATTCATGAGCAACAAAAGGAAATTGAGGATCTCAGAGAGGAACTCGCAATCCTAAAAAAGGCAGTGCACATCTTCAGCAAAGAAAGGAACTAAGGTTCCAATTTATCGAAGATCATCGCTCCGAGTTTCGATTGGAGAAGATGTGCGACGTGTTAAAAGTCTCTAGGAGCGGTTTCTACAAATGGTTGTCCTCTGAACCCAGCGACCAGGAAAAACGCAGAGAAGAGCTTACTGCCCGTATTTGCTGGCACTATTGGGACTCCGAGCAGACCTATGGGAGCCCGAGAATTTGGAAAGAGCTCCTAAAGGAAGACTGGATCGTCTCCGAGCGTACAGTCGGTATTATCATGCGTGAACAGGGCTTACGCTCGTGTATGAGTAAGAAATTCAAGGTAACCACAACGGATTCGAATCACGATCTGCCTGTTGCACCAAACCTTCTGCAACAAGACTTCAAGGCGACAAAACCGAACCAAAAATGGGTAACGGATATTACCTACATTCCATGCCGACAAGGCAGGCTATACCTTGCCAGTGTGTTGGATCTATACACCAAGCAGATAGTGGGCTGGCAGCTTTCCGACAGGATGACTACCGACTTGGTTTTAGCAGCTCTTGAGCAGGCACATATCTCTAAGAAGCCGAAGAAGGGGCTAATTCACCATTCCGATCGCGGCTCGCAGTACGCCTCCAAAGAGTATCGAAATAAGCTTGCAGAATACAAGATGGAAGCCAGTATGAGCCGTAAGGGTAACTGCTACGACAACGCCTGCATTGAAGCTTTCCACAGTATATTGAAACGTGAATTTATCTACTGCAGGTCCAAGTTTAAGACCAAGCAAGAAGCATTTGAGAAGCTATACCGTTATATTGAATTCTTTTATAACCGAAAAAGGTCCAACAGCACCATTGGCTATATGTCACCGGTGCGCTTTGAAGCAGAGTATTACATGCGAACGGCTTAAGCAATGGAGTGTCCACTTTCTTGACAGAAGAGCACGCGTGTGCTTATTTCGCCGTAGTCCCGTACTCCGAGCCGATTAGTGACACCATGTGATCTTATTTCGCCGTAGTCCCGTACAGCGGCGCATTTAAAGGCACATATACCTCTATTTCCCGTTCATCCGCCACAGCGCCGCATTTAGAGGTATATATGTCTCTATTAAGATACCGCGATCAGCTTGCCGACTTCTTTCACGAGGCTGTTGAATTCGAGCTCTTCGAACAAGGCGGAGATCTTCGTCGGCTCCGGCCGCCATACGCACTCGTCCGGCGTGCAGCTGACCGGCGCGTCCAGCATGATCGTCGCCAGCTCGCGGCATAGGTGAAGCATCTCGACGTCGGCTTCGATTTTGGCTTTGACACCTTTAGGCAACGCGGCCAGATTCTCCAGAATACCCTCGATCGAAGCGTACTCGTTCAGTAGCTTCGTCGCGGTCTTCTCGCCAATGCCTCGAACGCCCGGATAATTGTCGGACGTGTCGCCGATCAGTCCCTTCAGATCGATGAACTGCTGGGCGGTCAGCTGCTTCTCCGCGAGCAGCGTCTCCGGATCGTAGACCGCGTAGTTAGACGGTCCTTTCTTCATGATGGCGACTTTCACCCGCTCGTCCACGAGCTGCAGCATGTCATGGTCGCCGGTCAGAATATAGACCTCCATATGCGAACTGAGTTGACGGGATAACGTGCCTATGCAATCGTCGGCTTCGTAGCCGACTATGCCGATATTCGGAATGTCGAACCCGCTGACGACGTCTTTGACGAGGTCGAACTGCGGAATCAAATCCTCCGGCGCATCCGGACGATTGCCTTTGTAGTCCGCGAACTTCTCGGTGCGGAGCGTCTTGCTGCCCATATCCCAGCAGCAGACGACGTGCGTCGGCCGAAATTCCCGGCAAGCGTCCAGCAAATATTTCACGAAGCCGTAGACGGCGTTCGTAGGCAAACCCGCTTTCGTCTTGCGGATATAACCGCCGTATGCGTTGGCGTAGTAGCCGCGGAACAACAGCGCCATACCGTCGACGAGCATCACTCTATCCTTCGATGTTTGCAATCCATTCCGCCCCAATACGATAAAATTAATAGTGATAATCTACCGTTTATTCTATCATTCGAGCCCAAACTTCTCTACCATCTGCTGCGAGTAGTTATTGGCATTCACGCCACCGTCCAACGAGCAGGATCATACTTTGTTTTACAAGAACAGGTTTGTAAAGGTAATATTTTCTTGAATCGACTATAGATATTCGTTCCCATTGGCATCAGATAGATAGGCGGAAAGAGGGGTTGGAATGCAAACAATCGGCGAGCTTCGGGGACGAGCGGCAATGGCTTGGCACAATAGCGTAGATTCACGAACAGATCCTCTTCGTCCGGATGCTGCAGAATCGGACAGACATACGCGCTCATTAGACGATGAAGCGTTGACGAACCAAGCGAAGTCAGGTGATCCTGCCGCTTTCGGAGAATTGATTCGAAGACATCGAACGAAAGCGTACCGCTTGGCGAATTCGATTACCCAGGATGAATTCCTGGCCGAAGATATCGTGCAGGATGCGTTGGTAAAAGCTTTTCTGCACATGGGCTCATTGACCGATCCGCAGCGATTCCTGCCATGGTTCCATCGTATCGTACGTAATCAGGCTCTAATGAAGGTAAGGCGAGGCGGAATTTATGCGAAGGAGTTACCGCTAACTAGCTGGGAGAAGCCATCCCGAGCCTTGCCCCTATCGTCTTCCGGCGAAGAAGAATGGCGAGATATCGACCGGGTCCTATATCGTTTAAGTCAATCGGCCGCAAGACCGGACAACGAGCCCAGCGATCCAGCCGAATTTCTGTCGAGAAAAGAAACGATTGAGAGCATCCGCGCCTTGCTGCAGTGTTTAGGGAAGAAAGAGAGGAACATATTCGAAGCCTTCTTTTTCCGGCAGTTGAATCCCAGCGAAATAGCGGCATTGTTCCATACGTCAACGGCTAACGTATATAATCATCTCGCCAATTCCAAGCGCAAAGTGAAGCATGAAAGATTACGCGTTCACATCAGCCTATACGTCAGCAACCGCAGACAACACGGGCTCCCCCGGGCTCGATTGCTTGCTCCTCCGCCATATTAAATGAAGGAGTGTTTCTTCTGAATACTGTCCAAAGAACCGAGTATACAACAACTTGGACTACGGCTGCACATGCGATGGCTAATATGATTCATTACACGGATAAGAAGCATTTGGATTTAGTCGATATTATGGGGTATACAGGCCTTGCGTTCATGATCAACATACACGAGGAAACGGTGAACATCACCGGCCCCACCGCATCGTTCGAATGGGGGAGTTCGTTCGCCAGAGGAATGAATAATTTGGGCTTTAAGTGCAAATACGTCGGGACGATCACTTCTCCTCCCGTTGCCCCTACGCTTGAGGAAGTTGAAGCCGGACTGGCATTTGTTCAAAAAAGCATTGACCGAGGTATTCCTGTAATGGCTTGGGACTTGTTCGTCCCCGAATTCGGCGTCATCTACGGATATGACGATGATACTCAAATGCTGCGCTGTAAGGACGTCCTGAATGATGACAACTTACCATACGCAAAACTGGGGCATGGACAGATTGGCGAATTGTTCGTATTCGGCATCGAAAGCAGTTTTGACGCGAACAAGAACGACTCTTTGCGCAATGCGCTAGAGATGATTATTGATCATGCCCGGGTTCCCATTATTCGTTCGGACGGTGAACCGTTCCGCAACGGCATTGCCGGCTATGAGGCGTGGAGGAAAGCTTTTGAAGCCCGCACGGTTGACGCCTTTGGGAATTC
The DNA here is from genome assembly GCA_023460795.1 of Bacillota bacterium. Lineage (GTDB taxonomy): Bacteria > Bacillota > Bacilli > Paenibacillales > Paenibacillaceae > Cohnella. The sequence goes on from JAEWPC010000001.1 coordinate 37,614, forward strand.
GTACAACACGGTAGTCGTTAGCGACGCTAGAGAATACGCTGCAGCATTCCTGAGAAGAGTGTCGACGGAGTGGAAAGAAGCCCCCTTGTACGGAAGCGAGCTTTCCGAGCTGGCGCTGGCCGCCTCGGAGCATTATCAGAAAGCCGCCGATGCGCTTGTGAAGTTGCGAGACCTATTCCCGTTTCCACAGGGCGGAGAACCTAATAACCCGGAGCATGCAGAAACCGCGATTTCACTGCTTGAGACCGCGGAGGAAAAAGAGGAGCAAGGGGTACAAAAGCTAGAACGCATGTTGGCCGTTATGGAGGCGGAATCAGGGCGATTTTCAACACGAGCATCGCACAAAAACTTTCCCTCACAAAAACGTTAGGTTCATAATAACAGCGGCAGTCTAAGACTGGATTCCTCCGTCATAGGCTGCCGCTGAAGTTTTAAGAATGAATAAATTCCCCGATCAGCCGAGCCGCTTTCAGCAAGCGCTCCTCGGACTCTACCAGCGCAAGACGCACGTAGCCTTCTCCCCGTTCCCCGAAGGCGTTGCCCGGTATCGTGGCTACCCCCGTCGACTCGAGCAACGCTTGCGAGAACTTACGAGACGTCCAGCCTGCCGGAACCGGCGCCCAGAGGAACATCGTCGCGGCGGGGGACGGCACGTTCCAGCCGTACGATCTAAGCGCGCCGACGAACGCATCCCTGCGCCGTTCGTACAAAGCCGCAACGGGACGCGGCGCCGTCATGTTCTGCTCCAAAGCCGCGATGCCCGCTTCTTGCGTCGCGAGAAACACGCCGAAGTCGATTTGATTTTTGAGCGCGCGAAGCGACGCCAAGATGTCCCGGTTGCCGACGGCAAAGCCGATGCGCGTACCGGCCATATGGAACGACTTCGATAACGAATGGAACTCGATCGCCACGTCGAACGCGCCGGGAACCTCCAATACGCTTGGAGGCTTAACGCCGTCGAACGCCATCTCGCTGTACGCGTTATCGTGTACGAGCAGCACGCCGTGCTTCCGCGCCGCATGCACGGCCTTCTCGAAGAACGCCAAGTCCGCGGTGACGGACAGCGGATTGCTCGGATAGTTCAAGATCATGAACTTCGCGCGACGCCATACCTCTTCGGGGACGGCTTCGAAATCCGGCAAATAGCCGTTTGTCGCGTCAAGCGGCAGCGGAATCGCCTCGACGCCGGCCACCGCCAGCCCCGCCCCGTAAACCGGATAACCGGGGTCGGGCAGCAACGCCGCGTCTCCCGGGTCCGTGATCGCAAGCGCAAGGTGCCCCAATCCGTCTTGCGTGCCCATCAACGAGACGATCTCGTCATCCGGGTCTAACGCCACGTTGAACCGGTACTGGAACCATTCCGCAACCTTGCGACGGAACCTCAGCGTCCCTTCCGTCCCCGGATAGCTGTAGCTGTCCGGCTTCATCGCGGCTGCTGCCAACGCCTCACGGATATTCTCGGCAGGAGGCTGATCCGGGCTCCCGATGTCTAAGCTGATGACCTCGATGCCCCGTTCTCTCGCTTCGCGCTTCCAACTCGCCACTTCGGCGAAGATTGCCGAGCCGAGCCGATCAAGCCGCTGCGACCGCAGCGACAGGCGTGTCATCGCCCACCCCAGGCGGCACCGAAATCCGGTTCGCGATGACCGACGGTAACGCGGCTGCCGTCGCTGACGACCGGGCGCTTGATCAGCATGCCGTTCGATGCGAGCAGCTCGATTTTCTCCGCTTCGGAAAGCTGCTTCATCTTGTCCTTCAGACCCATCTCGCGATATGCGTCTCCCGACGTATTAAACCATTTGCCGATCGGCAAGCCGCTCAGCGCGATCAGCTTGGTCAGCTCTTCGACCGTCGGGGGCTGTTCCCTAATATCTTGATCGTCCAGCGTATAGCCCATCTGCCGCAGCTGTTTGTTAGCAAGCTTGCATGTGCTGCATACCGGCAGGTGATAAACCTTCAACCTTTTATCCGTAGAAGTAGTCATGTGCGTGAGTGCTCCTCTCCTATGTTGCGCAGCTCCCGTTCGAGCCGCTGTAAGTCGTCAGGTAACGCGGCCTTAAGCCGCATCGGTTCGCCGGTTACCGGATGGTCGAAGCCCAGGCTGATCGCATGAAGCGCTTGCCTGTCGATGACCCCGGACAGCCGAGCCGCCAACGGCGACGCGTTCCATCGTTCCTCGGAGTAATAGCTGTCTCCGATAAGCGGGCAGCCGATCGACGTCATATGAACGCGAATCTGATGCGTGCGTCCCGTTCCGAGGCGGATGTCGAGCGCGCAGGCTTCTTCTCCGTAGGTCTCGGCCACTTCGTAGAACGTCAGAGAAGGCGCCCCGTCCTCGCGTACGACGCGTCGATGCGGATCCTCGTCCGCTCTTCCGATCGGCTTATTGATCTCGCCTTGCGGCTTGGGAAGACGGCCGTACGCGTAAGCCCGGTACCGCTTGTCGATCTTGTCTTCCGTCATTTGGGCGGCGAGCTGCATATGCGCATACTTATGTTTCGCGACGATGATTAAGCCTGACGTATGCTCGTCCAGCCGATTGACCGGACGAAACCGAACGCGTTCGCCTCGCGTTTGCCAATAGTGGACAATGCCGTTAGCGAGCGTGTTCAAGTACCGTCCCGTCGTCGGATGAACGATGACGCCGGCCGGTTTATTAACGACGAGAATATGCTCGTCTTCATAAGCGATATCGAGCTCCATCTCCTGAGGCATGATATCGTCCGATGTCTCCGTCTCCATCCGAAGCTCGATGACGTCTCCCGCGGACACCTTATCGTAAGGCATCGCCTTCGCGCCGTTGACGGTCAAGCCCTCCTCCGAAGTCTTGAGCCGTATCATCAATCTTCTAGAAATGCCGATTCGCTTGCGCAGCACGTCTCGCAGGTTCCGGCCTTCGTCCGAAGCTTCCGCGACGAAGACGAGAGGGGTGTAATACTCCGTAGACTGTTCGCCTGCCACCCGCTACGACCTCCGTCCGAACACGATCGCCCCGCGCTCGTACTCGACGTCCTGCGTCCCGAGCAGCGCGTTCGCCGCGCGTGCGGCCGCGAAGAAGTAATCGGACAGCCGGTTCACGTACTTGACGACCGGCTGCGGGCACGGCTGTAACGCCGCGAGCGCGACGATCCTTCGCTCCGCGCGCCGGCAGACGGTACGGCAGACATGCAGCGCCGCTGCCTGCTCGCTCCCGCCGGGGAGAATAAACCGCGCGATAGGCGGCGTCCTATCCTCGTACTGATCGATCCATTGCTCCAGTTGCGCCGCCATCTCGTCCGTCACTTTCATTTTCTCGGGTACCGGCGCCGCATAGCTTAAATCCGATCCGCAATCGAACAGCTCGTGCTGAATCGCCGTCAGTTGAGCGAGCATGTCGTCCCAACGTCCGTCGTTGTCCCTGCGGATGACGGCCACCGCTTGACCGACGGTCGCGTTAAGCTCGTCGATCGTGCCGTAAGCTTCCACGCGCGCGTCGTCCTTCGCCACCCGCGCTCCGATGACGGACGTCTTGCCCTCGTCGCCCGTTCTCGTATATATTCTCATCCCATTAACCCCCATGCGTTACTCGATACCTTAACTATAGCACACTGCCCGCGCACAAAAGAGACCCGGCGACAGCTCGCCGAGTCCCTAAGCCCTTATGATGTACGGGCGGATTGCTTCATATATTCGTTGATTTTAACGTCTAGCTGACGACTGATCTCCATGACTCGGTCCGCAGTAAGGGACAGCTCGCGCATGAACATATCGGACATCCGCCGACGCAGCTCGTCGATCTCTTCCGACAGCCACTGCTTATGCATCGCACTGTCATGCTCCGCCGCTTCCATGTTCCTACTCCCCCTCGTCTGCAGGATGACACAAAACATGGTTTAGTATAGCAGATCGGCTCGTCCTTGAACACCCACTTTTGGCGCGAATTCATTATTATTCCATTTTTCTTAAAAATGCATAAATCCGCTCCAGCGCTTCGTTCAACTGAGCGACGGAAGTCGCATAGCAGCAGCGCAGGAACCCTTCCCCGCCTTTGCCGAATACGTTGCCCGGCACGGCCGCCACTTTCGCTTCGAGCACGAGCCGTTCGGCGAATTGCTCGGACGTAAGCCCCGTGGACTTGATCGACGGGAAAGCATAGAAGGCGCCTTGCGGCTCGTGACATTCAAGCCCCATATCCCGGAACCCTTGCACGACGAGACGCCGGCGTTGATTGTACGATTCCATCATGCGATCCTTCTCCTCCAGACCGCCCTTCGTGAGCGATTCCAGAGCAGCGACCTGGCCCATGATCGGAGCGCACATGATCGTATATTGGTGGATACGGAGCATCGCGGAGATCAAATCCGGATGTCCGCATGCGTAACCCATCCGCCAGCCCGTCATCGCGAACGCCTTGGAGAAGCCGCTGACGAGAATCGTCCTGTCTTTCATTCCCGGCAGCGAGGCAAAGCTGACATGCTTGTCGCCGGTGAACGTGAGCTCGGCGTATATTTCGTCGGAGATGACGATCAGATCGTGCTCTTCCACGACCCTGGCGATCGGCAGTAAATCCTCGTACGTCATGATCGCGCCGGTCGGATTGCTCGGATAACACAGGATGAGCACCTTCGATTTAGGCGTAATCGCCGCTCGCAAGCTGTCCGCCGTCAGCTTGAACTGATCCTCCGCGAACGTCTCGATGCCGACGTGAACCCCTCCGCCGAGCGTCGTGATCGGCGAATAGGAGACGTAACAAGGCTCGGGAATCAGAATTTCGTCGCCCGGCTCGATCAGCGCGCGCAACGCGAGGTCGATGCCTTCGCTGCCGCCGACCGTAACGAGAATTTCATTAGCCGGGTCGTATTTCAAGTTGAACCCGCTGTGCAAGTAACCGGCGATCGCTTCGCGCAGCTCCGGCATGCCCGCGTTGGAAGTGTATTGCGTTTTCCCCTTCTCGAGCGCGTACACCGCGGCGTCCCTGACGCGCCAAGGCGTTACGAAGTCGGGCTCGCCGACGCCGAGCGTAATGATGTCCTTGTCTTTGCTCGCGCTGACCAAATCAAAGAATCGCCGGATGCCCGACGGTGGAATGGCGCGCGCGCTGGCGGCCAGATGATGCAACATGCCGCTCGCTGCCGACCGTTCAACCTGCGTTTGCGGCTTTTCTTCGTTTTTTATCATGGGGACGACTTCCTTTTCGTTTAGGCTGCCCGTTTACGGGGATACCGGCATCCGATGATCGTCTTCGAACTCTTCGAACACGATGCCGTCTTGCTTATATTTCTTAAGGATGAAAAAGGTTTTGGTCGAAATCACCGACTCGATCGTCGAAAGCTTGTTGGATACGAACGAGGCGACTTCCTTCAAGTTCTTGCCTTCGATCTCGACGCACAGATCGTACGCGCCCGACATCAGGAACACCGATTTCACTTCCGGGTACAAATAGATGCGCTCCGCGATGCTTTCGAAGCCGCGGCCTCTCTCCGGCGTGCATTCGACTTCGATCAGCGCGGTAACCGTCTCGTCGCTGACTTTGCTCCAATTGACGACCGTCGCGTATTTGACGATCACGTGGTCTTGCTCCATCTCTGCGATCGCGGAAGTAACGTCGGCTTCCGCCGCGCCCAGCATCGTTGCGATAGTGGCTGCGGACAATCTGGCGTCTTCCTTGAGTAGATCCAAGATGCTGAGTTTAAGTTGGTTCATCGCGATCCCTCCTGAATTACTCTCCATATTACATCACAAACAGGCTTTATGAAAAGGAAAAAGTCCTCTCGTGCGCTACGCTCTTCGATCGCTCCCACGGTATGGATAACGTATATAGTTTGGTAGCGTCCGGAGAGACGTATGCATGGAGTGAGCAGCTAAGTGTAACGGTCTCGCGCGCCGTTGCGGCGTCGACGCCGGATTAACGGAGTATGTTGCCGCTATGGCGCGAGATTGCGACGCGATGCCGATTTAGCGGCGTGTGGTGCCGCTATGACGCGAGATTGCGACGCGACGCCGATTTAGCGGCGTATGGTGCCGCTATGGCGCGAGATTGCGACGCAACGCCGATTTAGCGGCTTATGGTGCCGCTATGGCGCGAGATTGCGACGCGACGCCGATTTAGCGGCGTGTGGTGCCGCTATGGCGCGAGATTGCGACGCGTTGCCGATTTAGCGGCGTATGGTGCCGCTATGGCGCGAGATTGCGACGCAACGCCGATTTAGCGGCGTGTGGTGCCGCTATGGCGCGAAGTTTAGTAACTCACGTACCGTTGCACCATCATTTTCCCCGTCACTCAGGAGAGAAACAAGAAATCCCCTAGCTCACCTGAGCGAAGGGGATACCATTGTAATGGACTACACTTAAAAAATATCCATGCTCAAGTAACGCTCGCCGGTGTCCGGAGCGATGCAGAGAACGCGTCGGCCCGGACCGAGCCTGCGGGCGATCTGCAGCGCCGCCCAGACGGAAGCGCCCGACGACGGACCGACAAGCAGCCCTTCGCGTCTCGCCAGCTCGCGCATCGTCTCGATCGCGTCCCGATCGGTCACTTGTACGATCTCGTCGTACACCGACGTGTTCAAGATCGCGGGCACGAAACCCGGACTCGTCCCGACAAGCTTATGCGGGCCTGGTTCGCCGCCCGAGAGCACGGGAGACCCGGCAGGCTCGACGACAGCTACGTAGAGACCCGGCAGCCTTTCCTTCAATACTTCGCCGGTTCCCGTAATCGTGCCGCCTGTGCCGGCCGTCGCGACGAATGCATCCAACCGGCCTTCGGTCTGCTCGATAATCTCGAGCGCCGTCGTCGTGCGGTGAATGTCCGGATTCGCCGGATTGTCGAACTGGTTCGGCATGAAGCTTCCCGGATGTTCCGCCAGAAGCTGCTTCGCTTTGGCGATCGCGCCGGGCATGCGTTCCGCGGCGGGCGTCAGCACGACCTCCGCGCCGTAGGCTTGCAATAAGGAAATCCGTTCCTTCGTCATATTGTCCGGCATGACCAGAATAAGGCGATAGCCTCTGGCCGCCGCGTTCATCGCGAGACCGATGCCGGTGTTGCCGCTCGTCGGCTCGATGATGACGCTGCCGGGAGCGATAAGCCCCTTGGCTTCGGCGTCGTTCATCAGACCTAGCGCCGCCCGGTCCTTCACGCTGCCGCTCGGATTCATTTTCTCCAGCTTGACGAGCACCTGCGCGTGCTCCGGCCCCGTCAATCGCTGCAACGCGACCGCGGGCGTATTGCCGATCAGCTCCGTAACGGAGCGAACTATTTTAGCCATGTTTTTACCCTCTATTTCTCTGAAGCTTCCGCTTGCGCGCTTAACCGGCGGATCATCTGCTCGCGGCCGTCGTCGGCAAGCTGCGTCTGTACCGTGAAGCACGCCGGGCATACGTAGAGCGCCAGGGTGAACGGCGCTTCCAGCACCGGCTGGCCTAACGACTGCGGCACTCTCGGTTTGAATTGCCCCGCCGCGATCTGCTGCTCTCCCGCTTCCATCATGTATTCCCGGCAGTTCGGACACTCCGGCACGAGCTCCTGCTCGTCTAATATTTTCTCGACGGACTCCTCCAGCAGCAACCCTTCCGGTCCGCTCTCCCTGAACGAAAGAGCGTCGTCCCAAGAGTCGTCTTCATCCTCATCCTCATCTTCGTCTTCGTCATCCCGGAACGACTCGCGTCCGTTCTCTTCTTCTTCCTCGTCGCCGATATCGAGCGTCAGCGTCCGGTAGCCGTCGAGCTCGTTCTCGCACACCGGACAATACTTGTCGGGCTCTTGCCCTTCCTCGATCGGAATTTCGCTCTGGCACCACGGACATAGCGTAACAGCCATAATCGATTAAGCCTCCATCAATCTATATTTATCCAATAGATAACTCCGATCGCCACGAACAGCAGCGCAAGCGCCAGCAAAGTTCCCCATAAGTACTTCATAACATCCTCCGATCAACCGACGGCCGAGCCAATAATATAAGAAAGGGATACCGATAAGACCATGGCCAGCAATCCGACCGCGCGGTTATCTTTAGCGATTTCTTCATCGATCCGGAACACCGGCGTTAGAAACTCGAACAGAAAATAAGCGGCGAGCAGAAGCACGAAACCTAGCGACGCCCATACCATGCTCTCGTAGATCGAATCGTTCGCCTCGATCGAGAACCTAAAAATATTGCAAATGCCGAAAATTTTACCCCCGGTCGCCATCGCAACGGCTACGTTGCCTTTACGAATTTCGTCCCAGCCGTCGTATTTCGTTACCCATTCGAACACCGACAGGAAAACGATCAAAGCCAAGATGCCGACCGAGAAATACGCCAATACCGCGGTGAAAGGCTGCGACATCATTTTATCGACGACGCCCTGCATGCGATCACGCTCCCGTCAATGGAGTTCAGCAATGGTAACCCCTGCTCCGCCTTCCCCGAAACTGCCGAGGCGGTAGCTCTTGACATGCTTATGCCGGCGCAGAAATTCTTGGATGCCCGCTCGAAGCGCGCCTGTGCCTTTGCCATGAATGACGTACACTTGCCCGAGATTGGACAAGAACGCTTCGTCGAGGAACCGATCGACTTCCATGATCGCCTCGTCCAGCGTCGTCCCGCGCAGGTCGAGCTCCGTCCGGATGTTCTCGTCTCGAGAACGCTTGACGACGGTCGCTTGGGCTTGCTGCTTCGTCTTGCCTGAAGCTTGCTGGCGCACCGGCTCGAGATCGGCCAAGGCGACTTTCATCTTCATGATGCCAAGCTGCACGACCGCTTCTTGATTGCCGGACAATTCGACGACATGGCCGCGTTGTCCGCCTAGGCTGTGCACCTTCACTTCGTCTCCAGGCTCGATCTTGACTGCCTTGCCTCCAGCAGCGGCGCGTGGCTCTCTCGCCGCAGGAGCCGGAACGGCATCTTCGAGCTTCTTGCGGGCTTCGATCAGCTTGTGTTCCTTAACCGACGCGCCCTCGTCGAGGGCCAATTGACGAAGCTCGGCAATTATGTCCTCGGCTTCGCGCTTCGCCTTGGCTACGGACAGTCTAGCCTGCTCCCGCGCTTCGTCGAGCAGCTTCGCTTTCTGCTCTTGGAATTTCGCCCGCTCGTCGGCGATCTGCTGTTGCAGCTTCTCCACGTCGATCCGCAGGCGTTCCGCAAGCTTGCGCTCGGATTCTGCCGTACGGCGGTCTTTCTCGAGCGAGGCGATCATCGTATCGACCTTCAGCTCGTCTTCGCTGACCTCGCCTCGCGCATGCTCGATGATGCTCTTCGGCAAACCGAGCCGCTCCGCGATCGCGAACGCGTTGCTTCGGCCCGGCACGCCCACGAGCAGCCTGTACGTCGGACGCAGCGTAGCCACGTCGAATTCCATGCTCGCGTTGATGATCCCTTCGCGGTTATAAGCGTAAGCTTTCAATTCGCTATAGTGAGTCGTCGCGATCATCCGGCACCCGATGCGATGCAGATGCTCCAGGATCGCGATCGCCAAGGCGGAGCCCTCCGCCGGATCGGTTCCCGCACCGAGTTCATCCAGCAGCACGAGACTTCTGGAGGTGACTTGGCCGAGCATCGAGATCAGGTTCGTCATATGGCTGGAGAACGTGCTCAAGCTTTGCTCGATGCTCTGTTCGTCTCCGATATCGGCGTATATGCCGTCGAATACGCATAGGATGCTTCCATCGTCCGCGGGCACGAACAAGCCGGACATCGCCATCAGGCTAAGCAGGCCGATCGTCTTGAGGGATACGGTCTTGCCTCCCGTATTCGGTCCCGTCACGATAATCGCGGAATAATCGTCGCCAAGCTCGATGTCGATCGGCACGACGTTCTTCTGTTCGATCAGCGGGTGGCGGGCTCTGCGCAACAATAGCTTCCCTTCGTCGTTGACCGCGGGCAGCGTCGCCATCATCGAATGTGCCAAAGACGCTTTGGCGAAAATAAAGTCGAGCTGACCGATCAGCTCCACGTCGCCGGTAAGCAAATCCGCGCGCTCGCCGACCGCTTCGGTCAGCTTCCGCAGGATGCGCTCGATCTCTTGCTGCTCCTTCAGCGTGAGCTCGCGCAGCTTGTTGTTCATCTGCACGACGGCTTCCGGTTCGATGAACAGCGTCGCTCCGCTTCCGGATTGATCGTGAACGATACCCCCAAAGTGGGAGCGGTACTCGGCTTTGACCGGAATGACATAGCGGTCGTTCCGCTGCGTAATAAGCGCATCCTGGAGCATTTTCTGAACCGAGCTCGAACGAATGAGGCTTTCCAGCTTCTCTCTGGCCCGACCTGCGTTAATGCGAATATCGCGCCGCACCGAAGCAAGCTCGGGACTCGCGGAATCCAGCACATCGCCTTGCTCGTCGACGCAGCGGCGGATTTCGTCCTCGATCGCTTTGAAATCCGTCAGAGGCTCGCGTAAATCCGTCAGCAGCGGGAGAGTGAGCTCTTCGTCCGCCGACGAGATGAATTTATTCAATCTTCTAGAACCCATGATGAATTGGGCGATTTCGATAAGCTCCGCGGGCTGCAGCATTCCGTGCAGCTTAGCCCGGTACAGCGATGCGCGTACGTCCGTGATGCCTCCGAAAGGCGGCGACCCCTTCAGAGCGATCGCTCTTGCCGCTTCGTCCGTAGCGGCCAGCCTGCGTTCCACGACGCGCAGCTCCTGCGACGGGTACAGCTTCTCGGCTTCTTCTCTTCCGAGGCTCGTCGCGGCTGTGGCGGCTAGCTTCTGGACGATTTTATCGTATTCCAATGTATGTAACGCCTTGGCGTTCACGGCATCGTTCATCTCCTTACGTATCTCTACAATTCACTATTATAGCCGAACGAACGATCTAAGCGAAACCTTGCCACTCATAGGCAAGGCGACGGACGGACAGACTACGGATAAAGGAGGTCGATAAGATGCATGTGTTAGGTACAATCGTAAGGTTCATCGTGTCTGCCATCGTGCTGATGATCGTCGGATATCTCGTCCCGCAATTCGCCGTCGGCGGATTCTGGAGCGCGCTCATGCTCGCAGTGGTGATCGCCGTGCTCGGCTGGATCATCGAAGGCATTTTCGGCAAAAGGGTTACTCCGTTCGGACGCGGGATCGTCGGCTTTCTATCCAGCGCGTTAGTCATCTGGCTCGCGCAATTCGTCGTCGGTCACATGCGCGTCACCGTGCTCGGAGCGATACTGGCCGCGCTCGTTATCGGGATTATCGACTTGTTCATTCCGGTCGCAAGCCCGTACAACACGACGCATAACCGGCATCGCGGTTAAGCCGCATGCCAGGCACATGGGCTGATTCTCGGTTGCTCCAAGGCCGCGGAATCGGCCCTTTTGCCATGCCCGAAAGTTCACCGAGTTTTCAAGGTTCGTACGGGAAAGCGGGGTTAAGCTATGATACAATCAACATTGCAATGACCAGATTTACCATATAGGGTGAGTAAGTTCGAGCCCGACGAAGATTCAGTATATCAAGGAGGAAATTCGTTATGCACAAGCAACTCGGTTATGCCCTTGTAGCTATCGCATTCGTACTCGTGCTTGCCGCTTGCGGCAGCAACAACAACGACAACAACGCGGCGGGATCTTCTTCTTCGGCGGCGACTGCATCCGAGGAAATCGTCATCAAAGCGAAAAGCTGGGAATTCGACCAGGCCGAATACGTCATCCCGAAAGATACGCCAGTCAAAATCACGGTCGAAAACTTGAACGGAGCGCACGGCATCGAGAATAAAGACGCCGGCATCAAAATCCGCGGAGGCAAGTCGGAGATCGTCACTTTGGCCGCCGGAACGTACGAGATCAAATGCAACATTCCGTGCGGCGCAGGCCATACGGACATGGTAGCGAAATTGATCGTGCAGTAAGTTGTGGGAAAACGCGGTTGCTCTTGTCGAGCGGCTGCGTTTTTTTGTTGCGGCTAGAACGGGAGTGATGCGGTTATGCGCGCGAGAGTTAGTCGGGTTGGACGCGTAGTTCGGGGCAGTGGGCGGAAAAGCGTGGGAGTTAGTCGGTTTGGACGACTATCTTCGAGCACAGACCCCATTCGAGCGAGAATTAGACGGGTTGGGCGACTAACTCCGAGCATTTGGCCCACTTGAGCGAAAATTAGGCGGTTTGGGCGACTAACTCCGAGCACATTGCCCACTTGAGCGGGAGATAGCCGGTTTGGTCGACTATCTCCGAGCATATTGCCCACTTGAGCGGGAGATAGCCGGTTTGGACGACTATCTCCGAGCACATTGCCCACTTGAGCGGGAGATAGCCGGTTTGGACGACTAACTCCGAGCACATTGCCCACTTGAGCGGGAGTTAGCCGGTTTGGTCGACTATCTCAGAGTACACAGCCCACTTGAGCGAATATAAGACGGTTTGGACGACTAACTCCGAGCATATTGCCCCGGCCCACTGTTTCCCACGCAAAAATGCCTGCAGAAATCCGCAGGCATTCGTCGTTACGTATTTAAACTAATCTTGCTCTAACATATCGATCCACTCGTTGTACTCTTCCTTCAGCTTCGCGTACTCCACCTGCAGGTCCTCGTGCGCCTTGCTCAGCGCGCCGTGCGCTTCGCGCTGCGCCTCGAGCTGCGCCCGCGCGCGATCGCGCTCTTCCGCGAGCTCGCGCAGCTCCTCCTGCGAGGCGCCAAGCGCCGGCTCGCGCGACGGTGCTGCGGCGGCTTCCGCCTGCGCCGCCTCAAGCTCCCGCGAAGCGCGTTCC
>JAEWPC010000002.1 GCA_023460795.1 Bacillota bacterium
GTCGTGTTCAAGGCGTTTTTTACGAAAAAATATCTCGTGCTGTCGACGCTGTTCTATGTCCTGATGGGGTGGATGATCGTGTTCGCTTGGCAACCGCTGCAGACGCTTCTGCAGCCGGGCGGCATTCGGCTGCTCGTCATCGGCGGCTTGCTATACACGTTCGGCTCGATCTTCTATATTTGGCGCGGCTTCCCGCACCATCATGCCGTCTGGCATCTATTCGTGCTCGCGGGGTCGGCTATGCACTTCTTCGCGATCCTGTTGTACGTGCTGTAGGGGATATCGTCGATTGAAGAAGGATTATGGCGGCGGGGCGAGGAATACACCTTGAGTCGGAATATTCCATTCCAAGGTGGGCGATCACGTGGATCGATCGAATTCTCGTTCAAGCTGGAGCGTTATTATCGCCTATGCGGCATTAATGGCGGCGACCCAAGTGTTATGGGTGACGTATACGCCGATCACATCACTGGCCGCGGAGCATTGGGGCGTGTCCGAAGAAGCGGTCGGGTGGCTCGCTCAAGTGTTCCCGCTCATCTATGTCGGATTGGCGTTGCCGTTCGGCTACTGGGCGGATCGGCGGTTTCGCGACTCGCTCGCGTTAGGCGCGGCTTTAACCGCCGTCGGCGCCGTCGTGCGGCTCGTGCCGGGCTATGGTTATGCGCTTGCCGGACAGATCGTCATCTCCGTCGCTCAGCCGCTCGTCGTGAACGGGGTGAATAAAATCGCCTCCCTATACGTCGCGCCTGCTCGGCGTCCTGCAGCAATCGCGATCGGTTCCTCGAGCATGTTCATCGGCATTCTGCTGTCGACGGTGACCGTGCCGTTCTTGATGGATTGGCAAGGCATGCAGGCGGTGAACGGATCGCAGGCGATATTCGCCGGCGCGGCAGCCATCGCCATGTTGCTCGCGCTGAGGGTTCGACCGATGTACAAAGTCGATCGGCAGACGGCGTCCATATCGCTTCGCTCGCTATGGTCGGAGCGTTGGGTGCGGCAGCTATGTTGGCTGCTCTTCGTCGGCTTCGGCTTGTTCATCGCGCTGACGACTTGGCTAGACGTGCTCTCCGATTCGCTCGGGATGAGCGAGGAGCAGGTCGGCATCGGTCTCGGCTTGATGACGGTCGCCGGAATCGTCGGGGCCGGGCTCGTGCCGAGCTGGGCGGCGGTCGGCGGAAGAAGCCGGTGGATGCTGTGCGCGTCGTTGGCGATGAGCGTCGTTACGCTGATGGCGCTGTGGGTCGGCGCGAACGTCGGGTTGTTCATCGCGTTGCTCGGATTGACGGGATTTATGCTGCTGGCGGATTTGCCGATCATACTCGTAACGGCGGAGACGAGAGCGGGGCCGCAAGTGGCGGGGACGGTAACGGGGCTGTTGCTGCTCTTCGGTAACTTAGGCGGTGTCGTGCTGTCGCTGGCGGTGCAGGGACTGCTGGAGCATCGGGGCGTTGCGATCGGGCTGTTAATCGTCATTGCGCTAGGCGTGCTTCCGCTTGCCGCGCGGTATCCGCTCGCGAACAAGTCCTCCTAATAACGAATCAGCGCCGTCGCGGCTGCCTGTGTGGCGGCATTGCGTTCGGCGCTGATCTGCTTTCTTATTCAGGACGACTTGCGTCTGCGGCTTGCGATGCCATTGTCCCCGTACCAATTCTGGATTGAGGGAGCCTTCTCTCTCGTGCTTAAGCCTTGCTCTCTTCGCTTTCGACATTCCCATATGGATGCACCTCCGAATTTGATCTCATCATACAGCAGGCTATGAGGCGCGCGCAAGACGGAGAATGAGCGAAAAGTCTTTACACGCGAGGGACAATCGTCCGATAATTCGGAGTATAGAGGTTAAAGATTACTTAACGATGAACGACGGAAGGAGCTTGAACGTAACGTGACGACTTCGAATGGATCCGCTTTACCGCCTTCTGAGATCGTTAGACGCCAGCATGCTTATTTCCGCGAAGGGGCGACGAGACCCGTCGCCTTCCGCGTAGAACAGCTGCGTAAGCTCCGGGCGGCGATCGTCCGCTTCGAGCCTCGTCTACTCGCCGCGCTGCGGCAAGATCTGAACAAATCCGAGCGGGAAGCGTACGCCACGGAGATCGGCATCGCCTTGACGGAGCTTCGCGTCGCGTTGCGGGGCGTGCGCGGATGGGCCAAGCCTAGGCGGGCCAAGACGCCGATGTCCCATTCCGGGGCATCGAGCCGCATCGTGCCGGAGCCGTACGGGACGACGCTGATCGTCGCCCCGTGGAACTATCCGTTCATGCTGACGATCGCTCCGCTCATCTCCGCGATCGCCGCGGGCAACACGGCGGTGCTGAAGCCTTCCGAGCTGACGCCGACCGTATCCTCGCTTATCGCAGAGCTGATCCGCGAGACGTTCCCTTCCGAATACGTTGCGGTAGTAGAGGGCGACGCGCAGGCGAGCACGGAGCTGCTGCGGCAGCCGTTCGACCATATTTTCTTCACGGGAAGCCCCGGGGTCGGCCGGATCGTCATGGAAGCCGCGGCGAAGCAGCTGATTCCGGTCACGCTCGAGCTAGGCGGCAAAAGCCCGTGCATCGTCCATAAAGACGCGGACTTGGGGCTGGCGGCCAAGCGGATCGCCTTCGGGAAGTTCACGAACGCGGGCCAGACGTGCGTCGCTCCGGATTACGCGCTCGTGCACCGCGAGGTGAAGGACGCTTTCGTCGCGAAGCTGGCCGAAGTTATTACGCGCTTCTACGGCGAACGTCCGATGGAAAGCCCGGAGTACGGGCGTATCGTGAACGAACGGCATTACAAGCGGCTTACCGGTTATCTTGGCGACGGCCGTATCGTCGTCGGCGGTCAGACCGACGAGAGGAGCATGAAGATCGCTCCGACGCTGCTAGATCAAGTACCGCTCGATTCGCCGATTATGCGCGAGGAAATATTCGGACCGCTGCTGCCGATCGTCGAGTACGAGGACGAAGCCGAGATCGAAGCGGTCGTCGAAGCGAATCCGAAGCCGCTGGCGTTGTACGTGTTTACGAGGAATAACGCCTTCGCCGGCAGGATCGTCGAGCGAATTCGCTTCGGCGACGCGTGCATTAACGATACGGTGATGCATTTCGGTTCCCCGTATATGCCTATCGGCGGAGTCGGAAGCAGCGGCATCGGGAGCTACCACGGGGAGTACGGCTTCCGTGCGTTCTCGCACTACAAGAGCATTCTGAAGATGACGAATCTGTTCGACCCGCCGTTCCGTTATCCGGATTCCAAATGGGGAATGAAAGTCATCCGCAAGCTGCTCCGCTAACGCGCTGCCGAGCTGCGGTATGACGGTTTGCGAGCTAACGAGCTACGAACTGAGGTTAAGACGAACGAGGAGAGGACGATCCTTATTCAGACGCCCGATTACGCAACGTACAAATCGATATTCGCCGGCATTCCGATGCCTTTCGCTTTCTTGGATTTGGATTTGCTCGATCGGAACATCAGCGACATCGCCAAGGCGGCCGGAAGCAAGACGATCCGAGTCGCCAGCAAGTCGATCCGAAGCGTAGAGGTGCTGCGGCGCATTCTGCGTTCCGGCGATACGTTCCAAGGCGTGATGTGTTACACGGCGAGCGAAGCCGCCTTCCTGGCGCGTCATGGGTTTCAGGATTTGCTGCTCGGTTACCCGACGTGGGACGAGCAAGGCGTCATGCCGCTGCTCGAGCTCATCGGGGAAGGGCATACGATCACGTTCATGGTCGACTCGATCGCGCACGTCGAGCATCTGGAGCGCCTAGCTCGGCGTCGAGGCGTGCGGGTTCCGCTCTGCTTGGACATCGATATGTCGGCGAGTTATCCAGGGTTACGATTCGGCGTATGGCGATCTCCGCTTGACGGATGGGAGGCGGTTCATCCGGTCGCGGAGCGGATTCTGGCTTCCGAATCGGTATGGCTGGACGGCATCATGGGCTACGAGGCGCAAATTGCCGGCGTGGGAGACCGCGTTCCCGGGCAAGCGCTTAAGAACTCGATCGTTCGCTATTTGAAGAGACGTTCGATCAAGGACGTCGCGGCTAGAAGAGAAGAGGTCGTTCGGGAAATCCGTAAGCTCGGAATGCCGCTCCGATTCGTGAACGCCGGCGGAACGGGGAGCTTGCATACGTCCAGGGCAGAGAGCGTCGTGACGGAAATCACCGCGGGCTCCGGATTCTATTCTCCGCTGCTCTTCGATAATTACAGAGACTTCCGCTTTCGTCCCGCGGCCGGGTTCGCCGTCGAGATCGTGCGCAAGCCGCGTCCCGACATCGTCACGTGTATGGGCGGAGGCTATACGGCGTCCGGAGCGGCGGACGGAACGAAGCTTCCGAGGCCGTATTTGCCGGAAGGATTGTCGCTTTTCCCGCTCGAAGGAGCGGGGGAAGTGCAGACGCCGCTCAAGATCGGGCGGGAAGCGCGGGGGTTCGAGCTAGACTTGGGCGATCCGGTGTTATTCCGCCATGCCAAAGCCGGAGAGTTATGCGAGAGATTCGATAGACTCTATGTCGTCTCCGAGGGCGCCCTTGTCGACGAATACGAGACTTATAGAGGCATGGGGGCGAATTTCCTATGATAAGGAGCGGGCAGAAGTGGCGCAACTGGTCGGGCATCGTGCTGACGACGCCGCGGGACGTCGTCTATCCTTCCTCGATCGAGGACATCGTCGATCTCGTGCTGCGGTGCAGACGCGAAGGGCGTCAGCTTCGGGTCGTCGGATCGGGGCATTCTTTTACGGCGGTAGCCGCGTCGGAGGATGTTCTCGTGTCGCTGGATCGGATGCAAGGCATCGTGGGAGCGGATGCAACGGCTCGGACGGCTACCGTGTGGGCGGGGACGAAGCTGAAGCTGCTCGGCGAGCTGCTGCACGCGGAAGGGCTGGCGCAAGAGAACTTAGGCGATATCGACGTGCAGTCGATCGCCGGCGCCATCAGTACGGGTACGCACGGTACGGGAACGGCTTTCGGGACGATCGCCACGCAAGTCGTCGGACTTACGGTCATTACGGGCACCGGCGAAGTCATAAGCTGTACGGAGTCGTCGCATCCGGAACTGTTCAAGGCGCTGCAGGTATCGATCGGCTCGCTCGGGATCATCGCGCAAGTGACGTTGCGGCTTCGCCCGTCTTACAAGCTACGGTATGAAAGCGCCCGGGTGCCGCTCGAGGACTGCTTGTCGAGGTTACCCGAGCTGAACGCGGCGAATCGCAACTTCGAATTTTACTGGTTCCCGTACGCCGACCCATGCCAGCTGAAGATGACGAACGAGACGGAGGAGTCCGTGACTTCCCGCAAAGTTAAGGACTATATCAGCGATGTGGTGTTGGAGAACGCCGCCTTCGGAGCGTTATCCGGACTGGCGCGGAGAGTGCCGGCTTTGTGCGGAACGGTCAGCCGCATATGCGCCGCTTCCGTGCCGATTACGCGCAAAGTCGAGATGAGCCATCGCGTGTACGCGACGACGCGGCTCGTGCGATTCAACGAGATGGAGTACAACTTGCCGGCCGAAGCGATGGCGGACGTTATCCGCGAGATGAGAGAGACGATGGCGCGGGAGAAGCACCGTGTTCATTTTCCGATCGAATGCCGTTACGTTAAGGCGGACGACATCTGGCTCAGTCCGGCTTACGGAAGAGATTCGGCTTACATCGCCGTGCATATGTACCGCGGAATGCCGCACGAGAAATACTTCGCCGACATGGAGCGCATCTTCTTGCGATACGGCGGGCGGCCGCATTGGGGCAAGCTGCATACGCTTCAGGCGGAGCAGCTGTCGAAGGCTTACCCGATGTGGGAGAAGTTCGGCGAGGTCAGGGACCGGCTTGATCCGGACGGAATTTTACTGAACGGTTATTTGCGCCGCGTTTTCGGACGATAATCGATTTACAAGCGAACAGGAAGTGATGGCAGTGCCGCATTTATTGATTCGGGGCGTCGATCCCGATCGTCTGGCTTCGGTAAGCGAAGCGTTAGTGGGCGAATTGGCGGTTATTTTCGATTGTCCGCCCGACCATATTTTGTTGGAGTGCATGCATACGACGGCGGTATTCGCGGGTAAGCGCGTCGCCTCTTATCCGTTCGTCGAGGTGGCCTGGTTCGAGCGGGGAGTGGCGGTTAGGGATGCGGCTGCGGCTTGTATCGATCGTCACATGCGCGTTGCTCTCGGACTTGAGGAGATGGAAATCGCGTTTCGCGTCTATACGCCGGACGCTTATTATTCGAACGGGCAACGGCTTGGGGATGAGGCTTCCGCGAGCGAGCTAGAGGAGCTTAGGGAGAAGAACGCCAAGCTGACGGACGATCTCGAACGGACGCGCAAAGCGCTCCATGGCGCTACGCTCGGCGCCGGCGCGATGTCTTCGATGTCCAGCAAGCTGCGCGACGCGCTGAGGGAATGATGGACCAAGCCCTTCGCATGCGCGGCGATGGAACGTTCACGATCGTACAGTTCACCGATCTGCACTGGAACAACGGAGAGGAGCGGGACTTGCGGACGCGGGCGTTAATGGAGCGCGTGCTGGCGGCGGAGAAGCCGGACTTGATCGTATTGACCGGCGACATCATCGAGAGCCGGCGTTGCCGAGATCCGGTGAAGTCTTTTCGGGATGCGCTGTACGTGGCGGCTTCGAGCGGAATTCCTTGGGCGGCGGTGTTCGGCAATCACGACAGCGAAGGCAACGTCACGCGGGAGCAGCTCATGCAAGCGCAGCTCGAGTTGCCGGGGACGGTCGCGCGCTCCGGACCGCCGGAGGTCGAAGGAGTGGGGAATTTCTCGCTGCGGATCGAGGATCGGGACGGGCGGGTGAAAGCCGCGCTCTATTGTCTCGATAGCGGAGACTATTCCGACCACGAGGAAGCGGCCGGCTACGGATGGATTCGGGAGCGTCAGCTGGCATGGTTCCGCCAGGAAGCCGAGACGTACCGTCTACGCAACGGCGGCGTTCCGCTCCCTGCGCTCACGTTCATGCACATCCCGATTCCCGAATACCGCGACGTATGGAACACTCGCATCTGCTTCGGGCATCGGTACGAAAAAGTCGGCTGCGCGCCGGTCAACTCGGGTCTATTCGCGGCGATGCTCGACGCGAAGTCGATCCAAGGCGTGTTCTGCGGCCACGACCACATTAACGATTACGCTGGAGAGCTCTTCGGCATCCGTCTATGCTACGGCCGCGCGACGGGCTATTCGACCTACGGCCGCTGGCTGTTCCAGCGCGGCGCCCGCGTCATCAGGCTGCGCGACGGCAAGCCGTTCGACACCTGGCTCCGCCTCGCCGACGGCAGTAAAGTGGTGAAAGCCCGCAAGCACTGGCCGACCTGGTACTCCAAAGCTTAACCAAACCGTCTCCTCGCGAGACGGTTTTTCGTTGACCGCCAAACTACCACACTCCTCTTGAAGATCATCATCCAACCGAATTCCCGCCTACGCCGAGAACCTCAAACTAATTAAACCTCCATCGCCCACACAAAAGATCATAATAACGGTGCCCCGAACAATTAGTCGGGTTGGCCGACCAACTCCGAGCCGATTGCGACCATGCGCAAGAATTAGTCGTGTTGGCCGACCAACTCCGAGCAGAATGCGACCATACGCGAGGATTAGTCGGGTTGGCCGACCAACTGCGAGCAGAGTGCGGCCATACACGAGAATTAGTCGGGTTGGCCGACCAACTGCGAGCAAAGTGCGGTCATACGAGAGAATTAGTCGGTTTGAACGACCAACTCCGAGCAGAATGCGGCCATACACGAGAATTAGTCGGTTTGAACGACCAACTCCGAGCAGAATGCGACCATGCGCCGGAATTAGTCGGTTTGAACGACCAACTCCGAGCAGATTGCGAACATGCGCCGGAATTAGTCGGTTTGAACGACCAACTGCGAGAAGAATGCGTCCATTCGCGAGATTTACCCGGTGTTCCAGACTAACTCTGCCCTTACCCCCCTCCCCACGCATTAACCCATGGACAAGTTGTTACACTTCGTCTCATTTTGCCCAATTTTTTATTATTTGAGAAACAAAATGTATCGGACCTGCGTCAAACCAATTAACCGCCGCCAACGCTGCCTAACCCAACCCCACCTAGGCGGAACAAAGGAGGTTGCGAAAGTGAAGAAAATCGTTGCGCTGCTGCTATCCCTCGTTTTGTTCGCGAGTGTCGCCTATAACATCGCGTCGGCCGCGGACATATCGACGGAACAGAAATTCAACACGCTGAAGCAAGAAGGGATATTCACCGGTTACCCCGACGGCTCGTCCAAGCTGTACAACGCCATGTCGCGCGAGGAGTTTGCCGTCGTGTTATACCGCGCGTTCCAGCTCGCGGACTCGCCATATACGAAAAGCTTCGACGACGTGGCGCGAAACCGCTGGTCGTTCACGGAAGTCGAAGCCGTTAACAAAGCCGGACTCATGATGGGCGATCGCAAGAAGTTCTCGCCCGAGGACAGCGTAACGGTCGAACAGTTGGCCGCCATACTCGTGCGCGCGACGGGTTACGAGAGCAGGGGCTCAGGGTTCGTCGTCGGCAAGGTTTCGTCGTGGGCGAGAAGCGCCGTCCGCATCGCGCTGGATAACGACCTCATAGACAAAGTGGACGACTATACGGATTATGCGACCCGCGGCCAGCTCGTAGAGGCGATCTACGCGATATACGAGGAATCACACGAACCGTCGATAACGATCATTGGCCTTGAAGCGATCTCCAACCACGAGATTAAACTGACGCTATTCCAGCCGGTATCTAAACTGCAGGATACAAAGTTCGCTCTCGTCGATCTATACGGCAATAAGCTCAGAGCAGGGGTATCGTCCATCAGCGGCGACGGCCGTACGATTACGCTGTGGACGGACCGGATGATCGGCGGCATTCTGCATACGCTGACCGTCGACGGCAGCAATCCGTGGGGCTTCATCTCCTACGTCGAAGACACGACGAAACCGCAGGTTCAATCCGTGACGCCGCTTAACAACCGGACGGTCGAGGTTATTTTCAACGAGGCGGTCGACAAGAGCTCCGCGGAGAACGAGAACAATTACCGGTTCAACAACGGCCTTCGCGTTCAGGACGCGGATCTAACGACGGATCGCAAAGTGGTCTTGACGACGAACGAACTGCAGGACGGTTGGAGCTACGAGCTTACGATCCGGGGTGTCAAAGACAAATCGGGCAACACGATCGATCAGGTTACGCGCACGATCTCGAGCGACTACAACAAACCAACGGTAACGTCGGTGCAGGTGACCAATTCGGCAGTCGTCATCGTTAAATTCAACGAGAAAATCAATCCGGACGACGCCAAGCAGACGAACCGTTACACGATCGATCAAGGTCTCTGGGTCACGCAGGCCACGTTGGAAAGCGACGGCAAAACCGTATCGCTACGAACGGCGCCGCAGAAGGACGGGGTGCTCTACAAGCTGACGATCAGCGACATCCGCGACTTGGCCGGCAACCGCATGGATACGTCCACGAACTGGAAGTTCGGAGGCGTCGCCAACCCTGAGATTCCGGTTCAGCTCCAATGGATCAAGGCTATCAACAACAATACGGTCGAGGTCGGCTTCAACCGTTCGTTTACCGATAACGATGTCGCGAACTTGAAAGCCTACATCTTGAAGGACAACGGCGGGAACGTCTCGATGGACGGCTGGAACCAATACGCGCTGCGCAAGGACGACAAGTCTGCAACGATCCAATTCCGCACGAAAGCGTCCAGCAATCCGAAGCTGTTCAATCCCGGCCATTATTACCTTGCCCGCGTATCCGGCGTGGGGTCGCTCATGACTTCCGATGCCGCCGACGAGCTTGAATTCGCGGGAACGAACGCCGACAATCCTCCACCCTATGTAACCGAAATAAAAGCCATCGATAAAGATCGAGTAAAGGTAAGCTTCAGCGAGCCGGTCACGAACGTGGACGAAGCGGCTTTCACGATCAGACAGCTGGACGGGAAGCTTATTGAAATCAAGTACGACGAGCTGAATAATCGCGACGCTCTCGTCTGGGAAGTCGTGCTGAAGCTGGACAAAGAGATGGTTCCCGGCTGGGAGTATCGGATGACTTTCAATGAGGGCGTCATTACGGACGCGCCAAGATGGAACGGACTGAAGACGAAGAACGGCAACGATCCGATCGCGATCGTCTACTCTGCACGCTGGTAAACTAGCGGCATTCAAGGCAACACGACAAAGCCCCCATCCGTCGATGGGGGCTTTGCTCTATCCTAAGGCTATTGTTGCATCTTCAATATTTGAGTAAGCAGCTCGAACGTCTTCGGCAATCGTTCGTCCTCGGCGCGAATGCCCAAGATGACGTCCTCGCCGGTCAGCTCGATTCCGTTAAAGATCGGATTGCCGGTAATATCGATCCCGTAGGCGGCCTCGTTCGGATCTTCTTCGGTCTGCGAGTAGCGAAGGCGTTGTTCGGGCACGTTCAGGGCGGAGAACCCCGGAAGCTCCTCG
The DNA here is from genome assembly GCA_023460795.1 of Bacillota bacterium. Lineage (GTDB taxonomy): Bacteria > Bacillota > Bacilli > Paenibacillales > Paenibacillaceae > Cohnella. The sequence goes on from JAEWPC010000002.1 coordinate 10,447, forward strand.
AGTTTACGGAACGCTCCTTGCATGACGAGCATGTCGAAGTTCCTCTTGTCCACGAAATAAATCTCGTCATGGTCCGAAATGATATTCAGGACGCTCTTCTGCTGATAGGCGAAATCCTGCTCCGATCGGAATTCCGTCGGAATGTAGGATAGCTTCGGCTCGATGCGGTTCCATTCCGGGACGAGATTCATCAAATTGCCCTTGAGCAATTGCATGTCGGCGAAGTAGAAGTTGCCCATCATGCCGATAGACAAGTCGATCGGACCGAGCCTTCTTTCTTCGTTGCGCTTATCGACGGCTTCCTTAACGGAATAACCGACGATCAGCAGGATGACGATACTGACGATGAGATGAATTTTATAATAATAGAAAAAATGACCGAGTTTACTTTGCTTAGGCTGCGTGCTGGCCTTCTCCGATTCGATCCCGAGAATGAGTTTGTAGGCTTTGGAGTATTCCGCAAGATCGATCTTCTGGCTGTCTCCATCCTCGTCATCGGCTCGTTGATGCTGCGTACGTTGTTTTTTCATAAGAATAAAATAGCGGTTCTCAACCTGCTCGCGAGTAGCGTCGGTCGGCAGTCCAAGCGTCTCATAAGCTTTCTTCAGCTCTTCTTCCAAAATTCTCACTCCCGTGCTCTCCCGATGATAGTCCTTATTATTGCATCATACACGAATACCGGAAGCGCGTGCAAATCCGATACCCATATGAATAACAAACCCGCCTCTATCGGTAAGAGGCGGGTTGAGGTGTCGTTTACCAGGTTTTGAGAAGGGACGGCGTCTCGTCGGCAGGCGTATGCGCGGGCTTCGATTCCGGCTCGCGCGCCGGCTGGGCTTCTTCGGCGGCCGGCGATTGCGAGGCATCCATCTTGCTGAGGCCGTGGAAGACGGCGCCGGTCTCGATCGAGAGCTCTTGCGCCGACAGGTTGCCATGGAGCTTGCCGGTCGCCTTGATCGTCAGCTTGCCCGAAGCGGCTACGTTGCCGGTTACCTGTCCGGCGATGATGACGTTGCGCGCTTTAATGTTCGACTTGGCCGTGCCGTTCTCGCCGACCGTCACGTCTCCCGCGCAATCGATGTCTCCGAGAATTCGGCCTTCGACGCGCAAGCCGGCTTCGGACTGAATTTTGCCTTCGAACGAGCTGCCTTCGCCGATGAGCGTATCGGTTGAGTTGAGGTCTATTTTCGCGGATTTGGATTTGAACATGTCTATTTTCCCTTCTAGTCGCTTTTGAGATAAGGTTTGGGGTCTACGTTGGTGCCTTTAACCGTGACTTCATAGTGAAGGTGCGGTCCTGTACTTCTGCCTGTCGAACCCATCTTGGCGATCAGGTCGCCTTTGTTCACTTTGTCTCCTGGCTTCACGAGCATCTTGCTGAGATGCGAGTAATGCGTGCGCACGCCGTTAGAATGGGAAATCCATATGTTAAGCCCATGCGAGCTTGTGCGTTCCGCGGATAGAACGGTGCCGTCCGCCGTCGCGTAGATCGAATCGCCGTAATCGCCGCCGATATCGAGACCCGCATGGAATTTCGCTCTCTTCGTGAACGGATCCTTGCGAACCCCGAACGGGGAGGTGAGCCTGCGCGAATCCGTCGGCCAGATCGTCGGGGTGACTCGCAGGAGGGCAGCCATCTTCAGCACTTCCGCTTTGGTCTGCTCCAGCTCCGGACGCAAGGCTTCGGCGCGTTCCATGAGATCCGAGTAGAAGTCGCGCGTCTCGCCGATCAATGCGTTCATCTCCGGATCGGTTACGGGAAGCTCTTCGCCGCCCGTTCCGCCGTCCGTCTCCGTCTCGTCGGAATCGGAGTCGATCTCGAGACCTTCCAGCTTCGCGGCCGCCGCGGTATCGCCGCCCTCTATGCCGACCATCTGTTTGAGCTGCGATTCGAGGTCCTTGAGGTCGCTCATATGGTTGTCGATCGATTTGGCTTGCTCCGACAGACCGACGATCTCGGTCTGAAGCTCGTTGATATGTTCGTCTTTGTCTTGAATGATCTGTTCGTATTGACCGGTCGCGGTAGATATCCGGCTCTGCAATTGACCGATCTGGCTATGATTGCCCTTGTAGAGAAGAAAAGCGGTAATCGCGCTTGCCAAGATCGCGACGACTAATAAGACGCCTGTAATGAGAACGACTACGGAGAGCTGGAATCGAATCACTGAGCTGTTGGCATCCGGAATCACCATGAAGGTGAATCTCTTACGGCTCCATTTCATGACTTGCCTCCTGAATCTAGCAACGGTATTCATCGGTTTCATCTGTCTAAAGGCATCTTGCCAGCCTCATCTTCCTTTGCTAATCTAGCTGATCAACAACATATCTTCGACCAAAAATGACCATAATCCTTTTTTATCGCAAAAAAACGTCATAATCCATCCTGCAAAAGAAGGATTTTGTCGTAAAAAAGCGAACTCAGTATCAACGAGTGTTCCAGATTACGGTAAACATCAACCGGCGCGCAATCGTAAGGAGGATCTTATGATCAGATTAGCAGGAATTGATATCGGCAACGATAGCGTTAAATTAGTCGTCAGCGGTTCCAACGAACCTATTATTATTCCGAGCGTCATCTCGCCCGGCTACGAACGGCACGTTCTTCAGGAGGAAGATTCCCCGCTTAAGGCGCTGGACGTGATGGTATACAGCCCGAAGCTGCGCAAGAAGAGCCAGAGATACTTCGTAGGCTTGCTGGCTTCCGAGGATCAAGACAACGCGGAGCTGGAGGAGACGGACAACAAGGCGACCAGCGACCAATCGCTGATCGTGGCGTTGACGGCGCTAGCCTACGCCAGCGTGACGAGCGTGGCTCAGACGCTTCAGCCCGGCCAGTCGATCGAGCAAGTCGAGTACGTCATCGGAACCGGATTGCCGGTCCGTACGTACGCGAGATTCCATCAGACGTTCGAGGAGCGTCTCGTCGGCGAGCATGAAGTCACGTTCCTGTCGACGCCAAGGCTGCGCGGACGCACGGTGCGGGTCAATATCCGCCGCGCGATCGTCTCGATCGAAGGCGCAGCGGCGCTGTTCCACATGGCGACGAACGAGAATCTGTCGGTTCGCGACGAAGAGCTGTATAACGGATGCATCGGCATCTGCGAGATGGGCGCTTTGACGACGGATTTCCCGGTCGTGAAGCGCATGAGCATCGACAACCAATTCAGCACGGGCGAGCAGCTCGGTCTCGCATCCTATCTCGATTCGATCATTCGCGACGTCGAGGATCAATACGGCTACAAGTTCCCGAGCCGCACGAAGCTGATCCACCGCATTCGCAGACACGATTTCATCATCCAGCGAGTAGGCGAAGGACAAGCGGACATTCGCCCGATCGTGGACAACTACTTCTCGCGCGCGGCGCAGAAGATCGTCGACCTCATTCGCAAACGCTGGAAGAAGTACCCGGATATCCAATGCTTCTACGTCCTAGGCGGCGGGGCAGCGGCGCTCAAGCCGCACATCCTGGAAGCGGCCGAGAACATGCGCCTGCGCTTCGTGGACGACAGCGAGCTGCAGAACGTATTCGGTTACCTGAAGCTGGCGCGCAATAAGACTTCGCAGAACGAAGCGGTATCTTAAGTTAAGGAGCAGCTCCTGTATCAAGAGCAAGAGCAGGCTATCGAATGATAGCCTGCTCTTTTTTTTGTGCATATACGACGCCGCCGAGCTGTACAACAGGCGATTCGTTTAACCGAACAAATTGCGAACCGAGTTGCGTACGATGAGTTGGGGCCCGAGGATGGAGTTGATCGTGCCGCCGTAAGCGTTCGGGCTCTGCATCCGTTCGATGATCGTCCTGCCGGCGTAGAGTCCGATATTGTTGATCGGCTGCGCGATCGTCGTAATGTCGAGCAAGGAAGCCCAAGGCACGTCATCGAACATGATGAGGCTGATTTCGTGTCCCAGCCGGAGCTTCATCTCTTTGCATACCTTCACGACGGCCATGCCGATGACGTTCGTGGCGGCGATGATGGCGGTAGGGCCGGCTTCTTCGATTCGCTTCGCGATCATATCGTGAAGGTCGATTTGGAACGGGAGATGCATGATCATCTTGTCGTCATACGCGAGATTCTCTTCGGCGAAAGCCGTCTGATAGCCCTTGGAGCGGTCGGGCGAAATCGGGCTGTCGACGCTCAGAAGAAGGATATTCCGGTGGCCGTTCTGCAGCAAAAATTTCGTTGCCGTGTACGCGCCCTTTTCATCGTCGATGACAATCGAATCGACATCTTTGTAAGCGACCCGATAAAGCTGCATGAGCGCGATGTTCTGGTTTCTTAAAGACTGGATGAAGCTCTTGTTGCGATTGCTCGTTGGCGTAAAAATGATGCCTTCGACGCGGGAGGAGGCGAGCAGCATCAAATCCTCCAGCTCCTGCTGTTCGTTCTCGTGGCTGTAAGACAGAAGCAACCGATAACCGGCTCGCTTCAATTCCGATTCGAGCACGCGGGTAACGATCGAGTAGAACGGATTATCGATGTCGGATACGATCAAGCCCACCGTGTTGCTCTTTTGGCTTTTCAAGCCTCTTGCCATCAGGTTAGGCGTATAATTCAATTTTTTAGCCGCATCGATGATTTTCGATTTTGTATCCTCGCTCACGTACGTGTTGGGCCGGAACGCCCGGGATACGGTCGCGGTGGATACGCCGGCGAGCTTGGCGACTTCCCGAATCGTGGTCATAGGTTTAGTCCTTTCGAGGAACGTTGCACAGTTTTCTCCTTAAATGTAACCAATTCCAAATCAATTGTCGATGGCTGATGGAAAACGTTGCTATTCGGCCGGCGACATCACGATGTTCGCAATTCGAACTTTGGCGTCGCAGGCGAACAAGCCGAACCGGCCGGATTGAATATCCGCGATCGGCACGGTCATCGTCACGCCGCAGACAAACAGTTCGACGATGTTGTTGTTCATCAGTACGATCGCTTCGAAAGATTCGCAGCCCTTCAACGGAAGATGGCGTTCGCTGAGCAATCGATGTCCCTCGGTCAGCGGGCCTACGAAACTTTCCGTCGTCACGAAGCGTTCGAACGATACCGTCTCGTTGCCCCTGTCGAACGTAATTTGATAGCAGCGGTCGTGATCCCTGGAGGAGCGCAGGATAAAGCCGAATTGCCCGTTCTCCGTTAGAGGGAAGAACGTTGCTTTGCCATATAAAGCGTCCGAATTCTCCGGAAGGAGCACAGAAGAGAAGCCCGGCTCGTTATCGTTTTCGATGGCCTTTCCTTCGAACGTCCACTCTCCGCAGACCGTTTCGAACGCCGCGGCTTCCTTTCCCGGTCTATCGGCCCAACCGGTCACAAACTCGTCCGGACAAGCAAGCGTGAGCTCGCCGCCCTCCGATTGCCGCACCTCCCGCGGCGTCACGAACGTGCCTCCCCACATCGCATGAGGAGCATCGCGGTTGCCGTGCAAATCCCCGCAGCCTCCAAGCAAAAATCGGCGTTTGCCATCGAAAAGCGTTTTAGCGGCATAGAAGAACAAGAATCCCGCATCGAAATAAGGGTCGTTCGGCCGAATCCATGGACCGTACGCGCTGCGAGACATGCGGTATTCCGTTCTGCCGAACTGCGAAAAGAGCAAATACCACCAATCTCCGATGCGGAACAGATCGGGACATTCCAGCGAAGGATATTTCCGCGGCGCGTAAATCGGCTCATGAAACGTCCAATTCGCAAGATCGCCGGACTTGGCCAATCCGATCGTTCCTCGGCGTATGCCGTTCAATGGTTGCCTTTCACCGGCGGTAAACAGCATCCAATAAGATTGTTCCTCTTCGTTGTAGAAGACGAAAGGATCTCTGAAATCTTCGCCCGATCCGTAATATCGCGTATTCGACAGCACGATCGGATCGGTTGCGTCTTTCGCAAAATGCACGCCGTCTTCGGACCAGGCATGCATCAGTTGCTCGCGCCCGTTGTCGTGCCCCGGGCTGAAGCCGGTATAGAACAAATGGACAAGTCCGTCCTTGCGGATCGCCGAGCCCGTATAGCAGGCGCCGCCGTCGGGCTCGGTCTGCAAGCCCGGCGCGATGGCGTCTGGAAGCGACTCCCAGCGGACGAGGTCGCGGCTTCGGATGTGGCCCCACGGTGTCTGGTTTTTGGCCCAGCCCGCGTCGTCATCAAAGCCCTTTAAGTAAAAAGCATGGTATTCGCCATTATCGAAAAACGGAATGATGTCCGCCACCATGCGTCGGGGCGAGGAGTGGAAGCGAATGCTCATGGAGGCTCTCCCTTCAATCGTTATGTATCAATAAGATAACGTTATCACAAATTTAGATAAAAATCATCTCCTATTTTCAAATCTACCCTATCCCATAAATATGGCAACAAAAGAAGAATGGCAAAAGTAATTGACAAAATAAAAAGCTGGTGTTGTAATGTAAATGAGATAACGTTATCATATGTTTCATATCATCGAGTTACCGAGGGCTTCCGGTCATATCTCATCAACGGGCAGAGAAAGCCAAGCGGAGAGGAGGATAACGGGCGGACGAACGTCACACTTGTAAGCGATAACAAACAGAAGGCGGGTAAGACCAACATGAATCGAATTTTCTACCGCGCGGATTCCGGCTATACGGCTGATATCATTCCGTTCTACGACAACGGCAAATATTACTTGTTTTATCTGCACGATTACCGGGATCATGAGCGGCACGGCGAAGGAACGCCTTGGCATTGCGTTTCCACGACGGATTTCATCCGCTTCGAAGAGCACGGCGAAGTCATCCCGCGAGGAATGAAGGAAGACCAGGATCTCTATATTTTTACGGGCTGCGTCTTCAAGGAAAGCGACGGGCGCTACCACATTTTCTATACCGGTCATAATCCGAATTTGCGCGCGCAAGGCAAGCCGGAACAGGCGGTCATGCATGCGGTCAGCCAAGACTTGCTTCACTGGGAGAAGGTGCCGGAGGATACGTTCTATGCGCCTACGGATACTTACGAAATGCACGATTGGCGCGACCCGTTCGTCTTTTGGAACGAAGAGGCCGGGCAATACTGGATGTTGTTGGCCGCGCGGACGATAGAGGGGCCGCAGACGCGCAGAGGCTGTACGGCGCTTTGCGTCTCGAACGATTTGAAGCGCTGGGAAGTCGCCGATCCGCTCTGGGCGCCGCAGTATCATTTCACGCACGAGTGTCCGGACTTATTCCGAATCGGCGATTGGTGGTATTTGATCTACTCCGAATTCTCGGATCGCTGTTTGACCCGTTACCGGATGGCGAAAGATTTGAAAGGGCCTTGGCTTGCGCCACATAATGATTCTTTCGACGGTCGTCCCTATTACGCGGCCAAAAGCGCGTCCGACGGCGAAAAACGCTACTTGTTCGGTTGGAACCCGACGAAGGGCGGAAACGACGATCATCGGCATTGGGATTGGGGCGGCCAACTCGTCGTCCATGAAATTTATCAGCAAGCCGACGGTTCGCTAGGCGTGAAAGTGCCGGATTCGGTTCGCGGCTATTATGACGAGCCGGTCACGCATGCCGGTCCGATCGCTCTGGAAAGCGAAAGCGGATTCGCGAACGCGCGGATCGACGCGAAGCTCGGGTGCGCTTATCGAATTCGCGCTAAAGTTACATTTGACGGCAAGGCGACGAAGCTGGGCGTACAGCTTAGATACAACGAGGCTGCCGACGAAAGCTACGTCTTTACGCTCGAAACGTCCAAAGATCGGTTGAGCTTCGGCCAGTTCCCGATTCAGCCGTGGAATCCGGCGAACTATACGAACGTAACCCGGCCGATCCGATTCGAAGCCGACCGAAGCTACGAGCTGGACATCTACGTGGAAGACGACGTATGCGTGGCGTACTTGGACGGCCGATTGGCGCTGAACGCGCGGATGCACCGGAACCCGGGGGAAGGCTTAGCCTTATTCGCGGCGGACGGCAACGCCCGCTTCGACGAAGTGACCGTGTATCGTCCATCTAAACCGATTCGGGGAGGGGACGATGAAACGTAACCGACGGTACAGAGGAATAGCGTTGCTCGCATCGCTGGTTGTCCTATCGATGCTTTCGGCCTGCAAGGACGGCGGGAACGCGCCGGCAGCGCAACCATCGGAACCGGCAACCCACACCGACCAGAAAGAAGTGGTTCCCGTGACGACGAAGACGGATTTACATTACATGCTCCCCGAAGGGTTTCCTTATCGCATCATCGGCGACGTCCATCCGTTCTACGACGAGAAGTCGAAGACCTGGTACATGTTCTATCTCGATACGAGCGGACAATTTCACACGAAGCTGCTCACGAGCAAGGACGCGGTCAGTTGGAAGCCGACCGACATCACGATTACCGGCAGCTCGCAAAACTACGCGGCGCTCGGCATCGTGGAAAGCGAAGGCAAATACTTTTCCTACTACGCCGAATATTTGGCCAGCGTCAGCGAGGACTTGATCCATTGGAATTACGCCGGCATCAAATACGTCATTCCCCAAGACCTCGTCGCTTTCCCGGGAGGAATGAGAGATCCTTCGGTCACGTACGATCCGGAAACGAAACGGTACTATAGCATCGGTCTGAGTTATCCGAAGCGCGGGGGCGGCGAGTATGTGTCGAATTTGGCGATCAACCAGTCCAAGGGCGATTCGCTGACGTCGTGGCACGACGCGTTCAAGACGGTGTTCCAAGACAACTTCGTCGGCCACGACCCCGAAGTGCCGCAGTTGGTGAAGATCGGAGACCGATGGTACGTCATCGCGAGCATCTACGGCAACAGCGTGCACGGCGTCGGCGGGACGAGCTATTTGATCGGCGATCCGGGTAAAAATCCGTACGAAGTCGATTGGCATGCCAAAGAACTGCATACGTTGACTTCGGAAGACCTATGCGCCGCTCAGATCGTGACGTTCGGCGATCGGCATTTGCTGTTCGGTTGGATTCCGAAAGATTACACGGGCAACACGTGGGGCGGCAACCTCAACTTGGCGCTGGAAGTGTTCGCGCATGCCGACGGCACGTTGGGGACGAAAATGTACGACGGCATTTCGGAACTGATCCGAGGCCAAACGGCTTACGAGCTGGCGTCGCCCGTAAAGGTAACGCCGGAGAACGGCTTTTCCTTCCCGTCCGCGAAGCGCATGGACATGGAACTGGCGTTCCGCATGACGGGCGACGAATTCAAGCTCGCGTTCGCGGACAAGAAGGTCGAAATTATTTTGCGCGACGCGGGAGCGGATTCCGCGATCGAAATTAAATCCAATACGTTCACGACGAGCGTTCTGAAGCTCGGAGCGGACGCGCTTTCGAAGGAGAATAGGCTTCGGGTCGTCGCCGAAGGGAACATCGTCGAAGTATACCTCAACGACGAGCACACGGCGCACTCGAGAGTCGGCCTTAACCTCGGCCAAGATACGATCAAGCTTACGGCGACCGGCGAGGTCCAATTGAATAAAGCCGAAGTACATGAACTGAAATATTTCGAAGAGCTCGCATAAACGGGGGGTCAAAAACATGAAGAAATCGGGGAAGATCATCGCGTTGCTTCTCGCTTGCGCCGTCATCGTCGCCGGCTGCAAGAACAACGATTCGTCAACGAGCGCGGATGCCTCGGCCGGATCGGGCAAGTCGGTCGGCAACAGCGTATTCCGCATTGCGAAGGCATGGGACAAGACGGGCATTCGCAACCATTACCACGGCGGTTCCAACATCGGCGCGCTGGAGTGGTTCGCGGTCGAGCCGCTCGTGCAATACGTACGTTCCACGGACGAACTCTACTATTTGTTAGCCGAAAGCATCGAGCATAAAGACGACCATACATCGGTTATCCATTTGCGCAAAGACGCCAAGTGGCAGAACGGCGACGATTTCGTCGCGGAAGACGTCATGGCCTACTACCATATCAACTTCGTGGAGTTGACCAACTACTTGGCGAAGCCGATCGAGAAAATCGACGATAAAACGGTCAAGATGACGTGGAAAACATGGATGGAGCCGAACGACAAAGTCAAAACGCTGCTGATCGCCGCGAACAAAGTCGGATCGGTTCAATATAAGGAATTCAAGACTTACGTCGACGACGCGCAGACCATTCTTAGCCAGCAACCCGACGTCGAGGAAGGTTACACCGGATGGGCGCCTTTCGGCAAGCGGAACTCGAAAGAGGCGGAGGCGCTCTACTTGGCCAACTATAACGCCTTCAAGGGGTACAATCCGGATTGGTTCGTCGCGACGGGGCCGTACAAGCTCGAGAAAGTGACGCAAAACCAAATGATTCTCGCGAAGAACGAAAAATACTATTTCGCGGACAACGTGAAATACGGACGTATTCTTGCTTCCAACGTAGTCGATATCAACTCGATCTACAACATGCTTTCGAACGGCGAAATCGATTATCAGGACGGACTCGCGCCCGAAGCGACGCTCAATTCCATCCTAGACAAGAACAAAGACTTGGCCCACCTGAAGATGTTCGACCCAGGCGCGATCGGCGTCGTGTTCAATCTGGAAAAGCCGATTTGGACGGCGGACGTGAGAAGGGCGTTCCAATCGATATTCAACCGCGAGGAAATGCGCAACGCCGGCAACAAGTATGGGGTCGTCAGCGACTTCCCGATGATCGGCATGGCGCCGAGCGAAGCGAAAATCTGGATGGACGAGAAGAGCTACAACGCCATTCCGCGCTATAAGCAAGATCAGGATGAGGCCGCCAAGCTGCTGGAGAAGGCGGGTTGGACAAAGGCCAACGGCAAGTGGCAGGCGAACGGTCAGAACGTCAAGCTGTCGCTCGGTTACGACGGTTCCCATCCGGGCATGAGCGGAGTCGCGGAAGCGGTGGAAAGCGCGCTGAGCAACTTCGGCATCGAAGTCGTCATGAAGCGTGCGAGCGATTTCTCCTCTTGGTTCGATACGGCGAAGGCCCAGGACAGCGCCTACGATTTCGTCGTCAACTGGACGGACTTGAACATGAACTTCTCCTATCCGAGCGGCTCGTTCTCTTATATGTACAACGATATCGACGGTCCGGTCATGAAGCTGCCGAGATTCACGCAAGAAGATTACGACAATGGCTTGATCGAACAATCGGATATCGGCGCGCTCGCGGTCAAGTACCGCCAACGCGACGGTTCGGGCGATATTCTGGTCAAAGACGTCATCAGCGGTTTCTATTCGTACTCCGACGACGAGCTCAAACAAGTGCTCGGCGATATGGTTCTCGGCGCCGCGGAGAAGGATTACGGCATTCAATTCTATCAGAACGTAACGGGGTCGTTCGTCAATACGGGCACGGTCAACGGTCTTCCGCTGCAAAGCGAGATCGACAAAGGTCGTAACGTGACGAAGGTGCCGGAAGCGGGCACGGACGATTTCTTCGCCGTCGCGCGGACGAACTTCTACTTCTCGCAAGGAATCAACTTCTCACTCGGATTGTACGGCCCGAAGTGAGGTTCGGGGGTAACGCATGGGAACGGACAAACAAGATGGAAGCTCGCTTCGCCGCCGAATCGCATCGATATGGGACAAGCTGAGATATTTTCGCCAGCGGTTATGGATTGCTTTCATTACGTTGTTCTTGATTACGCTGTTCGGCTTCATCCTCATTAAGCTGATGCCGGGTAATCCCGTCGACCAGTACGCGCAGGAGCTGATGAACGAGAAACGGCTCAACTACGAGGAAGCCAGGAAGATGGCCGTCAGCTTGCTCAACTACGATTCGGAGGCCGGCGTATGGACGCAGTTGAAAGACTATATCGTTAGTCTTGCCCACGGGGATCTGGGCACGTCGCTTCGTAGGGACGACGTCGACGTTACGCTTCTCGTGAAGGAATTTTTGCCTTGGACGTTGTTCATTTCAAGTTTGTCGCTCGTGGTTAGCTTCGTCATCGGCATCTTTCTCGGCGCGAACATGGCATGGAAGCGCAAGGGCGTGAAGGAGAGCGCCATCAACTCCTACATCGTCGTCTCGGGTTCCATCCCCGATTACTTGTGGGGAATGATCTTGATCTTCCTGTTCGGGGTCCACTTCAAGTGGTTCCCCGTACAGGGCAATTACGACATCATGCTTGAATTCAAAGGTTGGCCGTGGATATTGAACGTTCTGTACCACGCAACGCTGCCCGTCGTCGCTTATTCGCTCGTGCAAATCGGCGGATGGACGTTGGCGATGCGGGGAAGCGCGATCGGCGTGCTCGGAGAAGATTACATCTATGCGGCTAAAGCGCGGGGCATTCCGGAAAGAATCATCGTCCGCAAATATTTGCGAAGCAACGCGATGCTCCCGCTCATTACCTCGCTCGCCTTGTCTTTCGCCGCGTTGTTCGGAGGATCGCCGTTAATGGAAACGATCTTCAACTATCCGGGCATCGGACAGCAATTCAGCGGCTTTATCGGCACGAGGGATTACTTCATCGTTCAGGGGCTTGTCGTCTTCATGAGCTTCATCGTCATCGTAGCGAATCTCATCGCCGACTCCTTGTACTCCATCATTGATCCGCGCGTAAGGAGAGATTCGTAATGACGGAACCGCAATCGAAACGGGAGCCTCGCCGGCATTTGACGGCGGAGGAAATGTCGCGGAGACAAGAACGGAAGAAGTCGTTCAAGCTATCCTCGTTGCTAACGGGAGAGGCGTGGACCAACGCGCTGCGCGGCTTCGTTCCCTTCTTCCGCGTGCTAGGCGCTGCGTTGATTCAGGGGACGAGAGGAGTAAGCAGATTCGCGCGGTCGTTAGGCAAAGCGGCGACGTGGAAGCGAGCTGGAAAAAACGCGAGAGCGACCGTCAAAGTATTTTTCTCCAATCGCTCGGCGACCGCGGGAACGATCATTATGTTGTTCTTCGTCTTGTTGGCGCTGTTCGGCAGGGACGTGTTCCCTTACAATTCCATCACCGACGAAACGATGAAATACTTGCCCCCCTCGGCAGAGCATTGGCTCGGCACGGACAATCTGGGACGCGATGTGTTCAGCCAGCTCGTGCATGGATCTAGAGACGTGTTGACGATCGCCTTCTTGACCTCGTTGGTCACGATCGGGCTCGGCACGGTCATCGGGATGCTGTCCGGCTTGCTCGGCGGCTGGTCGGATCGAGTCATACAAATTATTACGAACTTGTTCTTGTCGATTCCGAGCTTTCCGGTGCTGCTGATTCTGGCGTCGTTCTTTACGATCGAAGACCCTTTCAGCTTCGCCGTCGTGCTTAGCGTATGGAGCTGGGCCGGATTGGGGAGAGCGATCCGGTCGCAAATCATTTCCTTGAAGGAACGGGATTTCATTCAAGCGTGCAAAGTGATGAATCTGAGCAAGTCGCACATCTTGTTCCAGGAGCTTCTGCCAAACATCTCGTCGTACATTCTGATTAATTTCGTCATGATCATGCGCAGCGCGATTACGGGCAGCGTCGGAATCATGATGCTCGGTCTCGCGGCGTTCCAGCCTTCGAACTGGGGCGCGATGCTGCTGCGGGCGAAAGACGCGGGGGCGCTGCTTATCCCGGAGGCGAGCTACTTCTTATTCGCTCCGATCGTCGCGATCCTGCTCTTCCAAATGGGCGCCATCTTGTTGGCGAACGGGCTCGACGAAACGTTGAACCCAAGATTACGAAAGAACTGATGGGGATGATTCGTATGCACACGACAGAGAGTACCCAGCACGCTCCGCAGCAATCGTCCGTTCCGAACGAGAACGTCGTGTCGATCCGTCGCGCGGTCATCGATTACCAATTGAAACGGCATGACATTCGGGCGATCGCCGACGTGAACTTGACGATCAAGCGAGGCAAAATCACGGCGCTCGTCGGCGAGAGCGGCAGCGGCAAAACGACGTTGGCTTCTTCGATCCTAAACTGCATCTCGGAGCCGGGCAAGCTGGTCGACGGCGAAGTCGTGTATTACGGCCGGACGCCGGAGGAGCGAATCGTCGTCAATCAGCTAAGCAAAAAGGAAGCCGAACGGTTTCGGTGGTCCAAAGTGTCGATGGTGTTCCAAGGAGCCCAGAGCGCGCTAAATCCCGTCATGACGATCTTCGAACAATTCAAAGAAACGATGAAGGTTCACGGATGGGATAAGAGAGCGAGGTCTTACGAGGCGAGGAGCCGCGAAGTGCTGGAGACGGTCAACTTGAGCGCCGACCGCGTGCTGAAGATGTACCCGCACGAATTGAGCGGAGGGATGAAGCAACGCGTGATGATCGCCTTCAGCCTGCTGCTGAGTCCGGACCTGATTATTCTCGACGAACCGACGACCGCGCTCGACGTTATTACGCAGCACTACATTTTCAACATATTGAAAGACATCAACGAACGAATGGGTATCTCCATGCTGCTGCTGACGCACGACATCGCGATCGTCGCTAAGTTCGCCGATTACGTCGGCGTCATGTATGCCGGGCAAATGATGGAGTTCGGCGATACGCTGCATGTGTTCGCGAACAAGCTGCATCCGTACACGCGCGGTCTGATCAACGCGACGCCGACGCTGCACGGCCCGATCGAAGCGATGAAGCCGATCGAAGGAAGCCCGCCCGATTTGCGAAAGCCGCCCGCCGGCTGCCGGTTTCATCCGCGCTGTCCGCAGGCCGTGGAAGCCTGCCGTACGCAGGTGCCGGACGACGTCGCCGTGAAGGCGGAGTATCTCGTGAAATGCCAATTGTACGCGCCAAGCGAGCAACTGTCGAGCGAAGGGGGACATCGGACATCATGAGCAGTTTAATCGAGCTTCGCAATATATCGATGACGTTCAAGAAACGCGGCTCCGTACTAGGCGGCGAGCGCAGCTTCCACGTGCTCAACAACATCAATCTGAGCGTTCACGAGGGCGAGGTGCTCGCGCTTGTCGGAGAAAGTGGCTGCGGCAAAACGACGATGGGGAAAATCATTACCGGCCTGTTGAAGCCGACCGACGGCGAATTGTTATTCCAAGGCGAAAGCGTCTATCGGCGGTTCAACGACGGCTTGAACGATTATCGGATGAGCGTGCAGTTCATCCAGCAGGATTCTTATGCCGCGCTGAATCCGGTTAAGACGATACGGCATTCAATGGCGGCGCCGTTGAAGGCTCACCATCAGGACATGACGAGCGAGCAGATCGAAGCCCGCATCGTCGAGCTGTTGGAGATGGTCGGACTCGCGCCGGCGGAGCAGTTCATGGAGAAGTATCCTCATCAGATGAGCGGAGGACAGCGCCAGCGCGTCTTGATCGCCAGGGCGCTGACGATGAATCCGAGGCTGATCGTGGCGGATGAACCGGTCTCGATGATCGACGTGTCGATGAGGCTGTCGATCTTGAATTTGATGATCGAGCTGAACCGGAAGCTCAGGATCGCGTTCGTGTACATTACGCACGACTTGGCGACGGCACGCTACATCGCTCACCAAGGCCGCATTTGCGTCATGTACTTGGGAGAGATTATGGAGCTATCGGATTTGGGCGAATTGCTGAACAACCCGAAGCATCCGTATACGCAAGCGCTGATCTCGGCCATTCCGATACCTGATCCCGCACGGGCCAGAGAGGCGGTTACTTTGCCGCTTAAGAGCATGGAAATCATGAGCCTTGAAAACCGGGGCATCGGCTGTCCGTTTCATTCGCGTTGTTTATATGGTACCGACCGGTGCGTTCGGGATTGGGTGAACTTCGTGGAAGTCGAAGGCGCGTACGTCAAATGCTGCAACATGGAGAAGGTGAAACAATGGCGCCAGTCGCAATGATCCGCGTTTTTCTGAGAATGGCTCTCGTGCTGTTCTCCATGTCGCTGCTTCTGTTCGCGTACCTGGACAAAGGTACGGACGAATATACGTTGACGCTCTATAGCCTCGTCATCACCGGCGTTTTTGCTTTGGCATTGATCATAGCGCTCAAGAAAACGCAGCAGAACCGCAAAACAAATTAGGGGGATTCAAATGAAAAAAACGATTGGGATGAGTATGGCTTTAGTTGCTGTAGCCCTTATGTTAACGTTATCAGCTTGCGGCAATTCGAATAACGATAACGCCGAGCCGGGCGCGTCGTCGCCTTCCGCGGAAGCGTCCGTGCCGGCGGTCGAGCCGTCTCCTTCGGCGCAGCCATCGCCCGAAGCGTCCAACGCCGAACCGCGTATCGTAAAGGAGTACTTGAACATGACGTTCGACGACGTCGAGGACGGGGCGGACGTTCCGAACGTGGCAGCGGAAGGAGCAGGCTTCAAAGTCGTCAAAGCGGACGGCAACGGGTGGGCGGTGTCTAAAAACACGCAAGATTGGGCGGCGATGTTCCTGGGCGTCGCGGACGAATCGGGCACGGAGATTTTCTTGGAAAACTTCGCGATCGAAACGAAAATGATGCTGCCGGCGGATAACGACGGCCTATCGAACGATGGCGGCATTCCGCTGTTCGTCGCTGCCGAAGGCCGTTACGACGCCGCGATAGGGTACGGCGCGGATCTGTCCTTCGTGAACGTGTGGAAAGCGGGCAACACGGACGGCGGTCCGATCATGACGAACAACAAAGCGGAGTTCCCGGAGCGTGGCTGGGTAAGCGACTTTAAGCTCGATCCCGGCAAAGAATACGTGTACACGATCATCGGTACGCACCGCAAAGACGCGGACGAGAACGAGTTCGTGCATCTGAGAATCTACGTCGACAAGCAACTCGTCGCGGATTCGGAAGTGCCTTTCTGGAAGGGCGGCTTCGGCCTTCGCGCATGGCAGTCGGCGATCCGCTACGACTATTTGAAGATCACGGACGCCCCTTTGACGGCGCCGGATGGAACGAGCATCGAGGTTCAGGAATAGAAGGGATCGATCGGGTACTGCCGCGAATGCGGCAGTACTTTTTTTAACGGGGACCCCAAAAATGGCTTTAAGCTGTTGGTGTGCGAAGGGTGTCATGGTCTGCGGCTTGTTCCGTATCGCTGTAAAGGAAGATTCTGTACGACTTGTTCATGCGGAGAAACAGAGGAATGGGCGCAGCTGTACGCGTCAGGAACGCGCCAGCGGGGTATGCTCGTCATGCTTCCATTTAACGATATCCCCTCCGCTCAGGCGGAAGTAGCTGCGGCGATCCTGAGCGAAGGGGATATCGATATAAGGGGAGGGACGAATAGCGACATATCGACAGTTAATTGGCACAATTTTCTCATCTGAAGAAAAATAACAACAGAACGATAGTTATTGGAGCGAGATAGCGGCGGATGGCCGAATTTCGTCCTGAATAACTGCGAACTGTTGTTATTTTGGCGTATAACGAGAATTTCAGATAAATAACTGCAAATGGTTGTTATTCGTAACCCGTCGACCCCGCGAGCCCACCGTAACCCCGCCGGCTTCACGCCTTCTCCAAGAAGCGGCTTTGCGCGCGCCAGTCGAGCGGCAGCTCGATCGAAAGCTCGGTCCCGTGATCGTCTAGCGGCGCGATGGCGAGCGTTCCTCCAAGGCGAGCGATGTTATCGCGCATCGCGGACAAGCCGAAGCCGAATATTGTCGGTTCGTACTTGCGCCCGTTGTTCGCGAGCCGGAACTCGAGCAGTTGGTCGCGAACGAACAGCTCGAACCTGAACCTTGTGCTTTGACCGTGGCGGATGCCGTTGGTCAAGCCCTCCATCAGCGCATGGAAGAGCGCTCTCTTCTGCGCGGAGCTGAGCGGAGGCAGCGACCCGATGCTCTCCGTGATCTCCACTCCCGCGGTGCGTCTCGTCTCCTCGATCAATCCGCGGACGGAGCTTCCCAGATCGCCTTCCGTGCTTTCGAGCTTCAGCATGCGAACGGTTCCGCGTATATCGTTGAGTCCTTTGCTGACGAGCTCTCTGGCGGTGTCCAGCTTCGGAATCGCCTGCTCGGTTCGGTCGTGGGCGATGAGCATCTTGGCCGCTTCCATCTGGGCGATCGAGGCGGTGAGCGAATGCCCGACGGTGTTGTGAATGTCGAAAGCGATCCGGTTGCGTTCCTCGAGCACCGACGCCTCCGCGAGAGCCTCGGCCGTATCTCTGAGCGACTCTTGCAGCTGGTTGTTCGTTTCCTGCAGCGCTCTCGTCCGCTGGGCGACCTTGCGCTCCAGATTGCGAGTCAGTTGGGCGACGGTTAAGTGCAGCGCGATGCGGGCGAGCAGCTCTCTTTTCTCCACCGGTTTAATCAAATAATCGTTTGCGCCGGCGTCGAACCCTTCCACGAGATCGGACACTTGATTTTTCGCGGTGAGCAGGATGATCGGCAATTCGTTCGACTTATACGACTTGCGGATGTATCTCGTTAAGTCGTAACCGGTCATCCGCGGCATCATGATGTCGGTAAGCACCAGGTCAGGCCGGAGGCCCTGCTCGAAGAGCCGTACGGCTTCCAACCCGTTGGCGGCCTTCACGATCTTGCAAGGCTCGGTTGCCAGGAAGTTGGATAATACCTGGAGGTTGACCGGATCGTCGTCGACGAGCAGCAGAAGGGCTTCCAGTTGGTCTTCCTCCTGCGCCTCTTGCGCTTCCGCTACGCCGTCCGCCTGTTCGAGGATCGGCATCGCGCTGGCAGCAGCCGCGGTTTCGTTCCATGCGACCGTAGGCTGCAACGTCGGCGCATGCTGCTTCCAGTCGCTGTCCGCGCGTTCCGCCGCAGGCTTCTCGTTCTCGTACACGGGCAGCGTGAAGGTGAACGTGGAGCCCTTGCCGACCGTCGATTGCAAGCCGATCGTGCCGCCGTGGAGATCGAGCAGCTTCCTCGTGATCGACAGCCCGAGGCCGGCGCCTTCATAGAGCCGTTCGGCGGAGCCTTCGCCTTGCTCGAACGGTTCGAATATCGCGTCGAGCTTGTCGGGCGGTATGCCGATTCCCGTATCTTTGATCGAGACGTACAGCAGTTCGTCGTCTTGATGCGCGGACAGCTCGACACTGCCGGACTCGGTGAATTTGAGCGCGTTGCCGACGAGGTTGTACAGAATTTGCATGATGCGGTTTTCGTCCGCCGCCGCTAGCGGAAGGCGTTCGTCGATCATGTTGACGAGCTCGATCTCTTTCATGATGGCGATCGGTTGGAGCACCTTGACGACGAAATCGGCGGTCCGCTTCATGTCGACGCCTTGAATGTGCAGCGTCATGCCGGCATGCTTCAGCTTCGAGAAATCGAGGATATCGTTAATGAGACCCGATAATCGCTTGCCGCTGGCGACGACCATGGCAAGGTTGCTGCGGGTCAGCTCGTTAAGCGGACCGCCGACTCCGTCGAGGAGCGATTCCGTAATGCCGATGATGCCGTTGAGCGGCGTTCGAAGCTCATGCGACGTATTGGCGAGAAACTCGTCCTTCAGCTTGTCGATCGTCTCGAGCTGGCGGTTTTTCTCGACGAGCTCCTGCGCGTATTCGTTCACCTGCCGATGCAGCTCGTTCTCCCGCAGCATGACGATCGTAGCCATACAGCACAAGAAAATGAATATGCCCACGAACAGCGGCAGTTGATCTTCCCGAACGTAAGGCGACAGCCACGGAGCGTTCGAAGATAGAATGTCGCGCAGCTTCGGGTAGAGCAGAAGCAAGGAAGAGACTAGCGTCGTGACGGTGGACGACAAATAGCCGAACACCATGATGAACGTCTCGGTCGTCCTCTTGCCCTTATAAATCCGATGGATGGCGATAAAAGAGAAGATAGCGATGAGGATGAACATGACCGGAAACACTTTATAGATCAAAATGCGGTACAGCTCGACTTCGATCAGGCTGGCGGCGAAGCATACGAAGGAGAACAGCAGCATGACGTACCTGGCTATCTGTCGTCCCCGCACGGCGCGCAAGCCGAACATCTGCTCGAAGAAGCCGTGGAACGCGAATACGCCTAGCGGCAGCATCAACTCGTGCAAATAGATAGCCATCGGCGCATCGATGAACAAGCCGAGCGCGAACGTCCGGCAGATGCTCCCGTATGCGGCGCAGAAAGCCAGCAACCCGAAATAGAAGTAAAGCCGGCGTTTGGTATTCAAATAGAAGAGCGCGGCTACGACGAAGATCGAGGAGAAAATGATCGTATACAGAAGCTTGTCGCCGTCGCGATGAAGAATGCGCACGATGAAATCGGAGGCGTTGCCCGCGTGCACGATGCCGGGTTGGATGACTCCGTCCTCGGAATAAACGCGGAACAAGAGCGGATCGTTCGGATAGCCGAACGGCAGGGAGACGAGGTTCCACTCATAATACGGAAGAATATAAGGATTGCGATCGTCGAAATTGTATTCGAACAGCCGTTCTTCGCCCCAATACAGCTCGTAAGATTTCAAATCGTGGATGAACAGATGAGGGTCGCGCCATTCCTGCGAATGAATTTGGATTCTGAGCCAATAGATCCCCGGAGAGTCCAGGCGCTTCTTGGCGCCTTCCGTATCGAACGGTTCCCATTCGGCATCGTCGATGAGCGGTTCCCCGTATACGCCCTTGGGCAGATCGCCTTCATGCAACTGCCAATCGGACCTCTCGGTCAAATTCATCAGCCGGGCGTCCGCGTTCTCGTTCAGGAATAGGATCGGGGCGAGCCATCCGAGGAGTACGCAAAGCGTGAGACCGAGTCCTTTGAGCAATTGCCTGTACGATAATCCGAACATGAATGAATCCTCCGATTAGCCGTTTCTGCTTCCGCCGTCCCGCCGCAGCCATTCTCTTAACAAAGTGACGGCCTTCAGACGGTCGTTGACCCCGATCTTGTTGTAGATGATGCTGATATAGTTGCGCATCGTGCCTTCGCTGATGAACAGCTCGGAGGCGATCTCCCGATTGCTCTTGCCTTCGGCCATGCGAACGATGATGTCCTTCTCCCGGTCCGTAAAAGCATAAGCGTCCAAATCCGACGCCGTTCTTAGCGGATTCGAGGCTTGCGGAGTCGTCGGCGTGGTCGATGAGAGAAAGTTCAAGCGCGAGGCAAGCTTGGCGGCGATCGCCGGAGGCATGAGCAGCGATCCCGACATCGTGTCGCGGATGGCCGCCATGATCGTCTCGCCGGGAAGATCCTTGAGCAGGAAGCCTTTGGCGCCGTATACGAGCGCATCGATAATATAGTTATCCTCGGCGTAAGTCGTTAAGATCAGCACTTCCGTGTCGGGATACTGCTCCCGAATTCGCTTCGTGGCGACGATTCCGTCCATCTCCGGCATTTGAATATCCATTAGCACAAGGTCCGGACGATGGAGAGCGACGAGCTCGACCGCTTTGGCGCCGGTTTCGGCTAAGCCGACGACTTCCATGTCCTCGGTTAGGCTGATCATCGTATGCAACCCGTCGCGCATGAGCCGCTGGTCGTCGGCAATGACAATTCGGATCATGGAAGTCACCTCAATCTGATTGGTATGGTTCGTGCAAGTCATATTATAAGTGAAATTGTCGGAACTTGAAACGATTTCCATGGATTATTGCGGCAAGGGACTGCATCAAAAATAGTTAAAGACGACTTACTGAAAATCCCTGTTTTTATTATCGATGTAGTTGTTAGGGGCATGTATCTCCTTCCGGTGGCTGTTGCCATCGTGAATTTCTGAATGGGTAACCTCGTAACGAGGTGAATTCACGATGGCAAAGGCCAACGCTCCGCTCCTCCAGAAGATACATGCCCCTCTTTTCTTCATCGAAAAACCAAAAAGAAACCGTCCTAAGGTAATGGAGGTACTACCCAACCACTTACTTAAGGAACGGTTTCTTTGTACACATATAAGTTTTAGAGCTGATGAAAGGCGTCAGCCTCGAGCCATGTTGTCCCAAATACGACCTGCAACGTCCTCACAGACCGTTAGAGAGTCGTGCGAGCGAGAATTGTTCCTGCAACGTCCTCTCAGACCGTTAGAGAGTCGTGCGAGCGAGAATTGTTCCTGCAACGTCCCCTCAGACCGTTGGAGAGTCGTGCGAGCGAGAATTGTTCCTGCAACGTCCTCTCAGACCGTTAGAGAGTCGTGCGAGCGAGATTCGTACATGTTGTCCCATCAGATCGGCTTGCCGCCGATCCATACTTGCCGAATATGAAGCGAATCGTCGAGCAGCAGCAGGTCCGCCCGCTTGCCCGGAGCGAGCGCGCCGCGATCGCCGTCGATGCCGAGCTGACGGGCCGGGTTCAAGCTCGCCATCTTGCTCGCCCCGACTAGCGGAATACCGATCTCGCGGACGATGTAGCGGAACGCGTCGATCATCGTGAGCGTGCTTCCCGCGAGGTTGCCGGAAGCTTTCAGCCGGGCGACTCCGCACATCATCTGGACGGGCAAGCCGCCAAGCTCGTAATCGCCGTCCGGCATGCCGGCGGCAGCCATGGCGTCGGTGACGAGCATGACGTTATCTTCGCCTTTGGCGGCGGTCAGCATCTTAATGCCGGCAGGATGAACGTGATGCCCGTCCGCGATCACTTCGGCCATGATGCGCTTGTCCGTGAGCACCGCTCCGACTGTACCGGGCTCGCGGTGGTGGAAGGCGCGCATCGCGTTGAACGAGTGCACCGCGTGCCGCAAGCCGTGGTCGGCGGCCGCGATGATCCGATCGTAGGTCGCGTCCGTATGGCCGCAGCTCGGAACGATGCCGTGCCGCGCGAGCAGCTCGATATACTCTAACGCGCCTTCCGTTTCCGGCGCGAGCGTCTGGATCTTGATGACGCCCGGGAAACGCGCCGTCCATGCTTCCAACCACTCCGGTTGAGGGGGCACGATGTATGCCGGATTCTGCGCGCCTTTCCAGGCTTCGCTGATGAACGGCCCTTCGAAATGAACGCCGAGCACTTGCGAATAAGGCATCGGTTCCGTCATGAAGTCGTTCACCCGTTCCAATACGGCGGTCAGCTCGTCCCGCGAAGCCGTCAGAGACGTGGCTAATATACTCGTCGTCCCATGCTCCGCGTGAAAACGGGTAATCGCGAGCAGCCCGTCCCGGTCCGCGTCCATGAAGTCGTGCCCGGCGCCGCCATGAACGTGCACGTCGATGAATCCGGGCACCACGATGCCGCCTTGGGCGTCTATGATTTCATACCCGGTCCCCGGAAGAGCATCGTCACTTCCGCCGATCGCCTCGACGATGCCGTCGCTGACAAGAAGCCAGCCGTTATCGATCACGTGGCGCTCCGTTACGATGCTGGCGCCGACGATGATGAACTTGCCTGTGTCGGGGATTCTCATGGCCGGTTCTCCTGTTTCAGCTTCGTTGCCGCCGGCACGTCGAGCAGCACGACCAGATTCGGATGCGTCTGCAGCAGCGAGGCCGGACAATCCGTCGTAATCGGTCCTTGCAGCGCGCGGGCGACGATATCGGCTTTGTCCGCGCCTTTGACGACGAGCAATATTTTCTTCGCCTTCAGAATCGTTCCTACGCCCATCGTAAGCGCCTGCTTCGGCACTTCGTCGATCGAGTCGAAGAACCTGGCGTTCGCTTCGCGCGTCGCTTCGGCCAACTCGACGACATGCGTGCCGCGAATCAGGGCATGAGCAGGCTCGTTAAAGCCGATATGCCCGTTATGGCCGAGTCCGAGCAATTGCAGATCGATCTGTCCCGCCTGTTCGATCAGCGAATCGTACCTCAGGCATTCCGCTTCCGGATCGGGAGCGTTGCCATCCGGGATATGGCGCTGGGATGCGGGGAGATCGATATGCGAGAACAGATGCTGGTTCATATAGGAATGATAGCTTTCGGGATGATCCGCCGGAATGTTCACGTATTCGTCCAGATTGAACGACACGGCGTTCCGGAAGCTGATCATGCCCCGCTTGAATTCCTTGACGACTTCACCGTATATGCCAACCGGAGTACCTCCCGTTGCCAAGCCCAGCACGGCGCGCGGAGTCGTCTGCACCGTGCCGATGATAATGCCCGCGGCGGCCTCGTTTAATTTGCCGTCGCTGTCGAAAGTCAGAATGTTCATCGCGTCGTTTTCTCCTTTTTGCCCGTATAATGCGTAACCGTCTGAAAAGATCTTTCCAATCGCGGCACGTATTCCTCGAAATGCTCGCTGACGAGTCCCGTAAATAGAATATCGACGATATGCAGCTGCGCGATACGCGAAGCCATGTCGCCGCGGCGCATCCCGGCTTCCGCCGAAGAAGTGAACAGCCGGATCGACGCGGTATCGGCCAAGCCGTTCGAGCCGTACTTCGTGATCGATATCGTCGTCGCGCCTTGCTCGGCGGCGGTGCGCAGCGAGTGGATCGTCTCGAGCGTTTCGCCGGAATAGGAAATGCCGACCGCGACGTCGCGGGAGGTGAGAGAAGCCGCGGACGTCAGCTGCATGTGCGGGTCCGAGAACGCAGCCGCCGCTTTGCCGATTCGGATCAGCTTGTGGAACAAGTCCTGAGCGACGATGCCGGACGTGCCGGAGCCGTACAGGTCGATGCGTCCGGCCGCGTGAAGCGCCGCGATCGCCGATCGCAGCTGGGCAACGTCGAGCAGCCTCGTCGTATCGGTTAGCGACCTCATATGGTTCGCCGTGATCGCGTGCACGATGTCCGACAGCGGATTGCCGGCGACGATATCCTGGTATTGATTAGGCGTCGCCGCGATATGGACGAACTCGGTGGCCAGCTTGCGCTTGAACTCGGGGAAGTTCTGGCATTGGAACAGCTTGCAGAACCGCGATATCGTCGCGGTGCTGCTGCCGGAGAGGCCGGCAAGCTCCGTGATCGTCATCTGAGCCGTTGCCGCCGGATCGGCGAGCACGAAATCCGCCAATCTCCGTTCCATCGGGTGCAAGCTCTCTAACTTTTCGTGAATCGCATGGAGCAAACTCATCGTTAAGTCACGCCATTCAGGTAAATTAATTTCATAGTTATAGTTTAAAATATGAAAATGATTTTCGCAATGGTTAATCAGACGATTCCGAAAAATACGTGTTTGACAGATTTTAACTTACCAATTATAGTAAAAGAGTCCATTGCAAACGTTTGCAATACCATTGAAGCGGATGAACGAAGGGAGGGACGATAGGCGGAAGTTCGCAAGCGAGCGAGCTTGCCGATTGAATATGATCAACGCGAACGAAAGCGGCAACCGCAACGGGAAAGAGGATTTCGCCACGCGGGAGGTTGGCATTAAAGCGATCGCCGAAGCGCTTCGGTTATCCGCGAGCACGGTGTCCAGAGCGCTGAACGGCGTACCCGGCGTGAATCCCGACACGAGGAAGCTGGTCGAGAAGACGGCGAAGCAGATGGGTTACGTCCCGAATTTGGGCGCCCAGCAGCTCGTAGGCAAGCGCAGCAATCTGATCGGCGTCTACGTCCCCGAGTTCGAACACGAGAATCTATCGTTCACCGAGATGTTCTCCTCGATTCAGAAGGGAACTCAGAAGAACGGCAAGGACGCGATCTTCTACTATGTCCCGCTCGTCCGGTACGAAGGACAGAGATTGATCGAAAGCGTTCAATCTCGCAATCTTGAAGGCTGCATTCTGTTCCCGGCGTTCGACGAGTTTCATCCGATCATGCAGGAAGCTTTGCGGATTCAAGTGCCTTGCGTCAATTTCGAGGGCGTCGTAGGACCGCATTGCTCGTCGGTCATGTCCGACGATACCGAAGGAGGCCGGTTAGCCGGCAACAGGCTGCTTGACGGCGGTCACCGCATAATCGGATACATAGACGGTCCGCGGCATTTGAGAATTTGCAAGGAACGTTATCATGGCTTTAAGAAAGCGCTTGCGGATCGAGGGGTCGCTCATGAGGCCGGACTTGTCGCCGAAGGCGATTTTACCGCGGCCAGCGGCGCCGAGGCGGCGACGAAGCTGCTCCGGACGCATCCGGAGATGACGGCGCTGTTCTGCGCGAACGATCTGATGGCCGCCGGGGCAATCGCGAGCTTCCGGCAAGAAGGCTTGCGCGTGCCTGACGATATATCCGTCATCGGATACGACGACGACCCGTTCGCCAAATTCATCAACCCGCCGCTCACGACGATCCGGCATGGGAAATCGCCGGTCATCCCCCTGTTAACCGAGATGTTCGAAGGTAAGCCGGGCCGTCTCGTCATAGCGGCGCCCGAGCTTGTCGAGCGAGGCACGGTGGGGTACAGGCAGGCGCTGGACGGATGAGTCTACTATATAAGGAGGTAAGCGATCAGATGGCTGTAGTGACCCAAGATATCATACAAGCATCGGGCATTAAACGCGTCTTCGGACGCGGCTCGGGCGCGGTCACCGTGCTTAAGGGCGTGGACATCCAGCTGCCCTCGGGCAAGCTGGTCGCGTTCAAGGGCCGTTCCGGATCGGGCAAGACGACGCTCATAAACTTGCTTAGCGCGCTCGACCGTCCGACGGAAGGGAAGATCGTATTCGACGGTCGGGATCTGACGGCGATGTCGAATAAGGAGCGGGACGAAGTCAGGCGGACGGAGATGGGGCTCATCTTCCAGTCGTTCGCGCTCATTCCGCTCATGTCCGCTTACGAGAACGTCGAATTCGTGCTGCGGATCGCGGGCGTACCGGCAGGCGAGCGGAAAGCGCAGGCTATCCATGCGCTCGATCAAGTCGGTCTGAAAGCGAGAATGCACCATCGCCCGTTCGAGCTGTCCGGGGGCGAGCAGCAACGCACCGCGATCGCGCGGGCGATCGCCCACAAGCCGAAGCTGATTCTGGCGGACGAACCGACCGCCGAGCTCGATAGCCGCACGGGCTTGCATATCATTAAGGTGTTTCGCGATCTCGTCGAGCTAAGCGGCATTACGATCGCTCTTACGACGCACGATCCGGCCATTATGGAGATCGTCGACCACGTATACGAACTGGAGGATGGACAAATTGTCTCGCAACGTTAAGAAAGCCGCCGTATTAAGCTTGACCGTCATGCTTGGCGCCGCACTGGCCGGATGCTCGTTGCTTCCGAAGGAAGAGGAAGCGCTTAGCCCGCCGCTCGTCAAGCCGGCCAAAGAGAACTATTCCACGACGAAAGCCGAGAAAGGCACCGTCTTGAAAACCGTTAGCGGAAGCGGAACCTTCGAGTCCTATTCGACGGACTCGGCTCAATTCACGGGGTCCGGCGGACGGATCGACGAAATTCTCGTCAAGGCAGGAGATCAAGTCAAGAAGGGCGACGTTCTCGCCAGGCTGCTCGTCGACGGGCTCGACCTTCAGCTCAAGGAGCAGCAGCTCGCCTACGAGAAAGCGAAATACAACTTCCAGCAGGCCAGAGGGGGAGACGAGCAGGCGCTCAAGATCGCCGGGCTGCAGCTGGAGATCGAGCAGATGAAATACGACAGGATCAAGAAGCTATACGACAGCAAGCAGTTGGTCGCCCAGATCGACGGCGAAGTCACGTACGCCGAGAATCTGAAGGAAGGCGATTTCGTCGAGCCTTACCAGACGTTGGTCGTCATCTCGGATACGAAGAAGCTGCGTCTATCGCTACCTCTATCTAACTCGGCGGACCGTACGGAAGTGAAAGTCGGCGTCGAGGCGGAGATTACGTTCAAAGAGAAGAAATTCGTCGGAACGGTCACGCAGGCGCCATCCTCCGCTCCGCAGACGGACAACAAGGAACTGGCGGAAAAATACGCTCAGACGGTCTATATCGATATGGAACCATTGCCGCCGGAGGTCGAGATCGGCAAGCTGGCGGGCGTGAAGATCATAACGCAGCAGCGCGACAACGTCGTTAAAATTCCGAAGAGCGGCTTGCGCTCGTACTTGGGACGCAATTTCGTACGGATCATGGAAGACGGCAACAAGCTGCGCGAGGTCGACGTCGAACCCGGGTTGACGACGCCTACGGAAGTTGAAATCGTCAAAGGGCTTGAAGAAGGCCAGGACATCGTGCTTCAGTAATTCATACCCGTAATCCGAACGGTGGGAGGCATAACCGTGGCCTTATTCGTCATGATTATTCGCAAAATGATACAGAACAAGTGGCTCGTCCTCAGCATGTTCTTCGGCATTCTGATGACCGTCGCTCTCGTGAGCACGATGCCGATCTACTCGGAGGCGATTCTGTCCCGGATGCTCGTCAAGGACTTGGAGACGTTCCAGAAGGATCGATCGACCTATCCGGGAGCGCACTGGTCCAGCGTCGGATTCTATAGCGAGCCGTTGGATAAGAAGCAGAGAATTATCCAAGATCTCGATAAGTTCATGCAAGAGAAGGCCGCGCCAAGCTTCGGCATTCCGGTGACCGAGCTCGTAACGGAGAGACGCACGAAATCGTTCGCCTTCGTTCCGGAGGAAGGCGTCGAGGATTCGAGGAGAGCGAAACCGAGCGCGACGCTTCGCTCTTATACGGACTTGGAGGAGCACATTACGCTCGAAGACGGCAGGTTGCCGGCCAAGGAGCCGGTGAACGGCGTCTACGAGGTGCTCGTCACGAATGGCGCGCTGAGCAATTTCAAGACCGTGCTGGACAAAGTATTCGTCGTGAAGGACGACAAGGTCGCGAGCACGGTCAAGATTAAACCGGTCGGCATCATCACGAAGAAGCGGGACGATGATCCGTATTTCAGAAGCGCCGGACTCGCCGATTGGAATTCCGCCTTTCTGATGAACGAGGCTCTGTTCGATCGGGAGATCGTCCGGGGGAATAAAATCCCGCTGACGTTAAGCAGCTGGTTCTTCGTGCTCGATTACAGCCGAATGAATTTGCGCAACGTTAACGATTTTATCGACACGGACCAATCCATTCGCAGCTTCGTTAAATCGCAAGTCGTCGTTTTCCAGACGGATTTCAACGTACCCGCGCTGGATACGATCACGAAGTATTTCGATCGGGCCAAACAGCTCGATAAGCTGATGTGGTCGCTTAACGTGCCGGTATTGATCATGCTCGGCTTCTATATGTTCATGGTTTCCAACCTGATCATCGACAGGCAGAAGAACGAGATCGCCGTCCTGCGGAGCCGAGGCGCGGCAAGGTGGCAGATCATGGTCTCCTTCGCGGTCGAAGCGATTATTCTTTGCTGCATCGCGCTCGCGGCGGGACCCTTCATCGGGCTCGGACTCACGAAGGTGTTAGGCTCCTCGAACGGATTCCTGGAGTTCGTCCAACGCACGTCGATGAACGTAAGATTGAATCCGGACGCGTATAAGTACGGAGCGATCGCCGCCGGCGTCTCGTTCGTCATGATGCTCATTCCGGCGCTGCTCGCCACGCGGGTAACGATCGTCGGCCATAAGCAGCAGATGGCGCGTTCGATGAGAATGCCGCTTTGGCATAAGGCGTTCTTGGACGTATTGGCGCTCGGTCTAGCGATCTATGGACTCTACACGATTCGCAAACGCTTGGAAGACGTCCAGAGGCTCGGACTTAACTCCGACGACCTGAATATCGATCCGCTGCAATTCGTGCTGCCCGCCTTGTTCGTCGTCGGAGCCGGACTGCTCCTGCTTCGGCTGTACCCGTACGTGTTAAGGCTGATCTATTGGATCGGGCGCAAGTGGTGGCCGCCTTCCTTGTACTCCACGCTGATCCAGGTAGGCCGCTCCAACAGCCAGTACCAATTCCTGATGGTGTTCCTGATCATGACGATCGCCATCGGCGTCTTCAGCGCCGGCGCGGCGAGAACGATCAACACGAACACGGAGGATCGCATTCGATACGGCAACGGCGCCGATTTCGTGACGCAGGCGAACTGGCCGAACGACAAGCCGCCTCCCGTGATGGGACCGCCGGGAGGAGCTCCGCCGACGCAACCGGCTGCGCCTAAGGTAATCCATTATATCGAGCCTGTATTCGATCCTTACACGAAGCTGCCGGGCGTCGAGCACGCGGCCAAAGTGTTCGTGAAGCAGAACGCCGCCTTCGGCGCCGAATCGGGTACGGGAAGCGCTACGCTGATCGGCATCGATACGGACGAATTCGGTCAGACGACGTGGTTCCCCGACAATCTGATCGATCATCATTTGAACGATTATTTGAACCTGATGGCTACCGATACGAGAGCGGTGCTCATCTCGAGGACGCTCGCCGATCAGAAGGGCGTGAAGGTCGGCGATTCGATCAACGTCGGGTGGGACAACGTCCAATCGCAGCCGTTCATCGTATACGGCATTATCGATTACTTCCCGACGTTCAATCCGAATCCGCCGACTGGATCGATTAACGTGGCGGACGACGCGAAGAAGAACGCGCCGATGCTCATCGTCGGCCATCTGGGACGGATTCAATTCCAGTTGGCGCTTGAGCCTTACCAGGTGTGGTTGAAGATGAAGCCAGGCGCGCCGACCAGCGAGCTCTACCAAGGGATCGAAGAGAGCAGGCTCGACATCTTCAGCATCGTCAACTCGCGAGAGCTGCTCGCCAAGGCGAAGAACGATCCGTTCCTGCTCGCCCTTAACGGCATATTGACGCTCGGCTTCATTATATCCATCGTCATCAGCTTCGTCGGATTCTTGCTCTATTGGATTCTGTCGCTGAAGGGACGCACGCTTCAGAACGGGATTATGAGGGCGATCGGGCTGTCGCTTCGCCAGTTGATCGGAATGCTGGGACTAGAGCAGCTTCTGACCTCCGGGGTCGCGATCGGGATCGGGGTGCTCGTCGGCAACGTCGCCAGCCGCCTGTACGTACCGAACTTCCAATTCGCCTTCAACCCGAGCAGTCTCGTTCCGCCGTTCAAGGTCATGTTCGATTCGGTCGATTTCTTCCGACTCTACGCCATCGTCGTTATCATGTTGCTGCTCGGGCTGGGCATCTTGTCATACATGCTCTCCCGCATCCGCGTCCATCAAGCGCTGAAACTAGGGGAGGACTAATCGATGATTCATTGCGAAGGCTTGGTCAAAATATACAAAGCGGCGGATCTCGAGGTGTTCGCGCTGCAAGGGCTCGATCTGACGGTAGAGAGCGGAGAGCTGATGGCGATCATCGGCAACAGCGGAAGCGGCAAATCCACGCTGCTCAACATGCTGGGAGGGCTGGACCGGCCCTCCGCCGGACAGCTGACGATCGACGGCAAGAACATGCTGAAGATGACCGAGCGCGACCTCGTCAGATACAAGAGGGAAAGCGTCGGGTTCGTATGGCAGAACAACGCGCGTAACTTGATTCCGTACCTGACCGCGCTCGAGAACGTCGAGCTTCCGATACTGCTCAAGGGCAAGCGCAAACGAATGCGGGCGCTCGAGCTGCTCGAAGCCGTCGGCCTCACCCATCGGAAGAACAACAAGCTGCAGGAGCTGTCGGGCGGCGAACAACAGCGGGTGGCGATCGCCATCGCGCTGGCGAACCATCCGAAGCTGCTGCTCGCCGACGAACCGACGGGCTCGGTCGACTCGAAGATGGCGGATCAGATTCTCGATCTGTTCCGCGAGCTGAACCGGACGATCGGCATTACGATCGTCATCGTCACGCACGATCCGCTGCTCGCGAAGAAGGTCGACCGCGTCGTCGCGATCCGAGACGGCAAGATCTCCTCCGAGATGCTGCGGCGCAAGTCGTACTCGGAAGAGCTCGAGGAGCTGGAGCGCGGCATTAAGCAAGCGGAAGGCGACTCCCACGTCGAATACGCGATTCTCGACCGCGCGGGACGGCTGCAAGTACCCTCGGCGTTGTTGGAATCGATCGGCGTCAAGGATACGAATAAAGTTAAGCTCGAGCTGGTGGAGGGCAAGATCGTGTTGACCTCGCCGGAGGAAGCATCCTGATAAGCTTCAAGCCATCCCCCATGACAAAGACGGTCATGGGGGATTTTTTCGCGATTGACAGAGGCAGTACCGTTGCAGCGTCGCGAGAGCGTGGTTTGTTCTTGTAACGGTCTCGCAGACCGTTGTAGCGTCGCGCGAGCGTTGTTTGTTCTTGTAACGGTCTCGCAGAACGTTGCAGCGCCGCACTTGCGTGGTTTGTTCTTGTAACGGTTTCGTAGGCCGTTGTAGCGTCGCGAGAGCGTAGTTTGTTCTTGTAACGGTCTCACAGAACGTTGCAGCGTCGCGAGAGCGTGGTTTGTTCTTGTAACGGTCTTGCAGAGACTTGCAGCGTCGCGCAAAACGATTCGTCATTGTGGTGAATCCATCTAGTTATTGGAACATGTCTCTACAACGATTCATTGATATAATGGGGAAAAAGTTGGGCAGTTGCGATTAAAGGAGAGTTCGTTGCATTGACGATAGATAAATTGCCGATAGAAGCGGTACTCCCGGACCTAAGGCGCGCGATGGAAGGTCGCGCGAACGCGGTGCTGATCGCCGCGCCGGGCGCGGGCAAGACGACGCGGGTGCCGCCCGCGTTGTTGAACGAGGCCTGGCTCGCGGGCAACAAGATCATCATGCTGGAGCCGAGGCGGCTGGCTGCCCGGAGCGCGGCGAAATATATGGCTTCCGCGATCGGCGAGGCCGTCGGGGAGACGGTAGGATACCGCGTCCGGATGGACACTAATGTTGGGCCGCGGACGCGGATCGAAGTCGTCACCGAAGGCGTTCTGACTCGGATGCTGCAGGACGACCCGTCGTTAGATGGGGTTGGACTCGTCATCTTCGACGAGTTCCATGAGCGCAGCCTTCAAGCGGATTTGGGGCTGGCCTTGAGCTTGCAATCGCAGGAGCTGTTCCGCGAGGATCTGAAGCTGCTCGTCATGAGCGCCACGCTCGAGGCGGAGCCTGTCGCGAAGCTGCTTGGCGACGCGCCAGTCGTCGTAAGCGAAGGTCGCGCGTATCCGGTGGAGACGATCTATCGGCCGCGTCCGGCGGGGATGTACCTGGAGGATGCGGTCGCAACAGCGGTCGTGGATGCCTTGCGGGCGCACGAGGGAGATGTGCTCGCGTTCCTGCCGGGCATCGGCGAAATAAGGGCGGTTGAGGCGAAGCTTAGCGGCATGGTCGCGGGGATGAACGGGAGCGGAGGCGTACGGATTCTGCCGCTGCACGGAAGCCTTCCGATCGAAGCGCAGGATGCGGCGATCGCGCCTAACCGGACGGGCGGCCGCAAAGTCGTGCTGTCCACGTCGGTCGCGGAGACGAGCTTGACCGTTGAGGGCATTACGGTCGTCGTCGACGCCGGACTCATGCGCGTGTCCAGATTCTCGCCGCGTACCGGGATGTCGAGACTCGAGACCGTTCCCGTGTCCGCCGCGTCGGCGGATCAACGGCGGGGACGCGCCGGCCGGCTAGGTCCGGGAACGTGTTATCGCCTATGGAGCCGCGAGGAGCAGGATCGGCTTGCCCCGCGCAGCATTCCCGAGATCATGGAGGCGGATTTATCGCCTTTGTTGCTCGAGCTGGTCGTATGGGGAGTCGGCGACCCGGCCGAGCTGGCATGGCTCGATCAGCCGCCGATCCCTGCGCTGCAGCAGGCGAAGGAGCTGCTCGCGCAGCTTGGCGCGATGGATGCGGGAAGCGACGCCGTCACAGTGCATGGCAAGCGCATGAGCGAATACGGCGTCCATCCGCGCATCGCGCACATGCTGCTCAAGGCGTTACCGCTCGGCTTGGGAGCGGTCGCTTGCGAGCTCGCGGTGCTCCTGAGCGAACGGGATATCGTTAAAGGGCGCGCGGACGCCGATATTCGTTTGCGGCTAGAGGCGCTCCACGGAAGAGGCGGGGCGACCGTCGACGAGGGCGTGCGCCGGAGACTGCTGGACGAAGCGGCAAGATTGAAGCGGGAGCTTAGCGTAAGCGGCGGCAATGGAGGCGGAGGCGCAAGCGCAAGCTCTGCGGATGCCTGCGGCTTGCTGCTGGCGTTCGCCTATCCCGACCGCATCGCCCGCCAGCGAGATAGCGGCAAGTATTTGCTCAGCGGAGGCAGAGGAGCGGCGTTCGCAAGCGGACAAGCGCTGTCCGGAGAGGAATGGATCGTCGTCGCGGACGTGGACGATGCCGGAACCGACAGCCGAATCCGGTTGGCGGCTCCGCTTGCCTATTCGCAGCTGCTAGAACACTTGAAGGAAGATATACGCGAAGAGACGGACGTGTATTGGGATGCGGAATCCCAATCGGTGCGAGCGCGAACGCGCCGGAGGCTCGGGGCGATCGTGCTGGAGGAAACCCCGACGCATCGGCCTCCGGCGGAGCTCGTGCTTGCGGGACTGCTCAAGGGCATCCGGGCAGAGGGCTTGGGCATGCTGCCTTGGACGCGTGCGGCGCGGCAATATCAGGAACGCGTCGTGTTCGTGCGCCATCACGATCCCGAGTGGCCGGAGCTATCCGACGAAGCTCTATTGGACAACCTGGAGGAGTGGCTTTCTCCCTATATAGAAGGGATGAGGGGGAGATCGGATTTGCAGCGCCTTAACGTCAAGGAGCTGCTCGAAGCGATGCTACCCTGGGAGCAGAGGCGTCTGCTCGACGCGTACGCGCCGACGCATTGGACGGTGCCCAGCGGCTCGCGGCTGCCGATCGACTACGCGGACATCGAAGCGCCCGCGCTGGCGGTCAGGCTGCAGGAGCTGTTCGGCCTGTCCGAGACGCCTCGCATCGCGGGAGGGCGCGTGGCGCTAACGCTGCATCTGTTGTCGCCGGCGCAGCGCCCCGTCCAAGTGACGCGCGATCTGGCGAGCTTCTGGCGCAGCGCCTACTTCGAGGTTCGCAAAGATTTGAAAGGACGTTATCCGAAGCATTATTGGCCGGACGACCCCCTCGAAGCTCAAGCGACGCGCCGAGCGAAGCCTCCGGGACAGTAACCTCGGGCTACCCTATCGGAACACCTCATCTGCAGCATCGCGCTCTTTGTCAATGAAATTGCCGCCCAAGTCAGTCGCTATACCGCTCCCTCCCCGGGGACGCGAGCGCCTACGCTAGTTGAACGATGACGAGAACGAATACGGAGGCCAGCCATGAAGATCGGATCTAAGCTCTCGTTTCGCAATAAGCTGCAGTCCGCGTTCATCGCGCTCGCGATACTGTCTATCCTCATAACGGGATTTTTCTCCTACACGACGACGGCGAACATTCTCCAGAATAACGCGCTTAAGCTGACCCAGGACACCGTCGTCAAATCCGCGCAGATCGTGGACGAGAAGCTGAACAAGCTCATGCTGGTCATGATGACGTTCATGATCAACAGCTCGTTCCAGAAGATGCTTAAAGACGCTTCGAGCGGCAACGACCGCGCCTACTTCACGCATTTGTCCAATATGGACAACGTGTTCTCCCAAGCGCGCATCGCCGAGCCGCTCATTCAATCCATCTATATCTCGACGCCGATCGGGGAGTTCTATCCGCTGTCCATGAACCGTAACCGGGCGACGGCTTTCGAGGATACGCAGCTGTACCGACGCATCGTGGATGAGAAGCGCAACGTCTGGATCGAAGGGCACGAGGACCAGCTGTTCACGGGCAGTCGCCGGGTCGTGTCGCTCATCCTGCAGCCGATCGCGGAATATCCGGTCAGAGACGTGTATGTCGTCGTTAACGTGAGAGAGGACGGGCTGCGTAAAATCGTCGGATCGTCGAGTGAAGGGGGCTCTTTGCGCTTCCTGCTCGATGCAAGCGGCGCCCTTGTCTATAACGAGTCCGACCCGCTCATCCGTCAGACGTCCGAGACGAGGCTTGTCGCGGACATGGCGGGAGCGAACGCGTCGGGCTTTACGTCGTTCGATCTCGATAACCGGACGTATTTGCTCAACTTCGCGAAGCTGGAGCTGAACGATTGGACCGTCGTGGCGATTCAATCCAAAGCTTCCGTGCTGAAGGATCTGAACGTCGTCAAATGGACAATCCTGCTGATCGCGGGTTTGAGCCTCATCGTCACCGTCCTGCTCTCGGAATGGTTCACGAGATTCCTGCTCCGTCCGCTTCAGCGGCTCCAGCTGGTCATGAAACGGGTCGAGAGCAACGATCTGACCGCCCGGTTCGAAAGTCGCGATAACGAAGACGAGCTCGCGCAGCTCGGGACGAGATTCAACCGCATGCTGGAGCAGATCGTCGTGCTCATCGACGAGGTGAAAGCGGCGGAGGCGAGCAAGCGATCGACGGAGATCAAAGCGCTGTCGGCTCAAATGGATCCGCACTTCCTCTATAACACGCTCAATACGATCTACTGGAAGCTGAAGCTGAATCAGGTAGAGCATTCCCAGCGGATGGTCGTCGCATTGTCTCGCCTGTTCCAGATCGGACTTAACAAAGGTCAGGAAATGACCACGTTACGCAACGAGATCGAGCACGCGCGCCAATATCTCGCGCTCCAGAGCGACTGTTACGAGAATTTGTTCCGCTACGAGATCGCGGTGCGGGACGAAGCGCTGCTCGACCAGCCCGTGCCGCGTATCATCGTTCAGCCGCTCGTCGAGAACAGCATCCTGCACGGCTTCGAGAGCATGGAGTCTGGCGGCGTGATCGAGGTCGAAGCGGACCTAGGCCCGACACCGGGCAGTTGGTTCATTCGGGTACGGGATAACGGATGCGGAA
This sequence comes from Bacillota bacterium, assembly GCA_023460795.1. Taxonomy (GTDB): domain Bacteria; phylum Bacillota; class Bacilli; order Paenibacillales; family Paenibacillaceae; genus Cohnella. Next base: position 46,597 of record JAEWPC010000002.1, read on the forward strand.
TGGACCGGTCGGCTGTCGGCGGCCTTTACGCGCAGGAAGGCGGCCATGGCTACGCCTTAAGCAATCTGCTAAGCCGGTTGCAGCTTTGTTACGGCGACGAGGCCCAATTAACGGTGCATAGCGGAATCGATGAAGGAACGACGGTCGAGATCGTCATGCCAACGAGAGGAGAGGACAAGCATGAATAACCGGGAGCCGGTTCGCTTGGTCATTATCGACGACATCAAGAGCGTAGTCGACGGGCTGACGGCCATCGAGTGGTCGTCTTACGGAGTAGAGGTCGCGGGAGTATCCGCGAACGGGCTGGACGGCCTCGCTCTCGTGAGCGAAGCCAAACCGGATATCGTCATTACCGATATTCGCATGCCTCGCATGGACGGACTGACGATGCTGAAGGAAATATTAGCGTTGAAGCATGCTTGCAAAGTCATCTTGATCAGCGGATATTCCGATTTCGAATACGCCAAGCAAGCGGTTCAGCTCGGCGCCTTCGACTTCGTCGTCAAGCCGTTCACGGAGGAGGACATCGTAGGCGCGGTCGTCAAGGCTCGCGAGCAAATCCTCGAGGAGCGGGCGAAGCTGACGGGAATCAAGGAGATGGAACGAAGACTAAGGGAGAGCATGCCGCTTCTGCGGCAAGAATACTTCACGTTGCTCGTCACCCATCGAACGCCATGGGAGCAAGCGGCGAATCGGTGGGCGTTCTTGAACGTGGATCTCGAGCCGCGGGGGCTCGCGGTCATGCTGCTGTCCATCGACGGATTCGAGGAACAGGCAGCCGGGCAGAACGTTCGCGAGGTCGAGCTGATGAGGTTCTCGCTTCAGAACATCGTCGAAGAGACGATCGGCAAGCACGCGAGGAGCGTCGTGTTCCGTTCGGGCGTCAACCGGTTCGTCGCGGTCGTTAACGAGCCGACGTTGTTCCAGCTCGGGGAAGTCGCGGAGCGATGCTGCCAGAATATCGCCATGTACACGAAGTTCACCGTCTCGGTCGGCGTCGGAGGTATGGTCGAACACGTACATGAGCTGCCGGATTCGTACAGGCAGGCCGAACGCGCTCTTGCCTATCACCTGTTCACGGGAGGCAACGGAGCGGTCGGGTACGACGCCGTCGCCAAGACGGGCGGGCAGGAGCCGGTCGGATTCGACAGCAAGGAGGAGTTGCTGCTCTTCCTTCGTTCCGGCAACGGTGAGCGCGTAACCGCTCTGCTCGCGGATATCTCGCGATCGCTCACCCAGGCGGTACCTCAGCCGAATCCCATGTATTCGCTCAGCTTATACGAAGAACTCGCGGCCTCGACGATCCGTACGCTGTACGAGCTTGTTCCCTACCAAGAAGCGCAGCCGCTCGTGGACCGCTATCGCGCGGCCCGGGAGTCGTCGGGCTCGACGCTGAACGGATTGGAGCAGCGCATCCACGCGCTCGTCCGCGGCGGGGCCGACCTCGTTAGCGACAACTCGATGTCGGAAGGGCAAGCCATCGTCTACAAATCTCTCGATTTCTTGAGGAACCAGTTGGACAGGAACGCGGGCGTTACGGTCGCGGATTGCGCGGCATACGTGCACTTGAGCGCCAGTTACTATTCCAGCCTGTTCAAGAAGGTAACGGGAATGACGTTCACCCAATACGTGACGTCGGAGAGAATCAACAAGGCGAAGGCGATGATCGTTGGCGGCATGCCCGTGCAGGAAGTCGCGGTTGCCGTCGGGTACGAAGAACGAAGGTATTTCAGCGAGATGTTCAAGAAAGCGACGGGAATGACGCCGTCGGAGTTCCGCGAGAGCTACTTCCGGAGTTCGACTCCTTCGGACAGACAATGAATTTGTCGCCCTGGATAGTGAACTCGCCGCACGCTCCCCCAGATGCTCCCCTTCTATAATGAGGACGTAGCAACCAAATCACGGCAAAGAGGGGTTAGTCATATGTGGAAAAAAGCGCTAAGTTTCGGACTGGTCACGGTAATGGCTGCTTCGACGGCAGCATGCGGCAACTCGAATTCCAATGATAAGGAATCCGCTCCCGCAACCTCGACGGCTTCCGCGTCGGCATCGGTTTCGCCGTCCGCTCCGTCCGGAGAGAAGAAAGTCATTACGTATTGGACGGACGACCGTCACGATCAAGAGTATATCAAGCAAGTCATCGACGAATTCAACACGACCAACACGGATAACATCGAAGTCGAATTGACGGTACTGTCCGAGAATTACAACCAGAGCGTCGATATCGCCTTCTCCAGTAACCAAGCGCCGGACGTCCTGCGCCTGAAGAGCGCGAACACGGGAACGTTCGTGAAGAAGGGGTATCTCGCTCCGATCGACGAATATATGACCGACGAGCTGAAGGCGAAGTTCTCCTCCGTACTTCTTAACGACGTCAACGTGTTCGGCGGCAAGCTGTACAGCCTTCCGAACTCCGGGCTGACGCTGCGCCTCGTGTATAACAAGGACTTGTTCCAGCAAGCGGGCATCGCGAATCCTCCGAAGTCGCTTCAAGAGATGGTGGACGACGCGAAGAAAATTACCGAGATGGGCAAGAAGGACGGCGTATACGGGTTCGCGCTCAACTTCAAAAATCCGAAAAGCGCGTTCGATCGCTCGATTCGGGAAATCCTATCGCTCAGCGGTTATCAAGGCCTAGGGTTCGACTTCAAAACCGGCCAATTCGACTTCGGTCCATATAGCCAAGTCATCGAATACTTCAAACAGATGCAGGAAGACGGCAGCGTCATTCCGGGCGCGGAGACGCTCGATATCGATCCGATGCGCGCGCAATTCGCGGCCGGCAAGATCGGCATGTACCTTAGCTTCTCGACCGAACCGGGGGTCTACAAGGATCAGTTCCCGACGACGATCAACTGGGGCGGGGCGCTTGCGCCGACGCTCGATGGTCAAATCAAAGGAACGTCCGAGATCGTGTCGGCAGGTACGTGGCTCGGCATCAGCCAGACCTCGAAGAACAAAGACGCCGCTTGGAAGTTCATGGAATACATGCACCAAGACAGCATTCTTACCGCTTATCATGAGCAAGGCTTCGGCATCGCCGTCGTGCCTTCTATCGCAGCCACGGCGAAACAACCGGATATCGCGGGAATGGAAGGCTTCCTCGTCGGCGAGAACGACTCGTTATGGCCGGCGGCTCCTAGCGTAACGCCGGAAGGCGCGAACTATGGAGACGAGTTCTTCAAATACGTGCTGAGCGGCGGAAAATTGCAAGACATTACGGCGGATCTGAACGCCCGTTATAACGATGCGCTGGCTAAAGCCGTCGCTAAGGGCGACGTAACGGTAACGCCTGATCCGGCTTTCGATCCTAGCAAGCTATAAGACAGAGTACGATAGAGAAGAGGCTTTCAACGCGCGAGCGATGAAAGCCTCTTTGTTGTGGCGGCGCGCGCATGGCCATCCGGGACGGAACGAACCGTCAATTTGTAGCCCTGGATAGTGAATCCGCCGTACGCGTCTATACGCCGTCTCTTCCTATAATGAAAGAAGCAAGATTAGAAGAAAGGGGAATGGGAGATGACACGTTGGAGGAAATTGCGGGAAAATTCCCTATTTCTGCTTCCCAGCGTCGCGCTGACGTTGGCACTCGGTATTTATCCGCTGGCGTGGGTGCTTCGCTACATGTTCTACGAGTACGCCGGGTACGGCGAAGAGCTGTTCGTCGGGCTCGACAATTTCGAACGGTTATGGAGGGATGACGCTTTCTGGGCATCCGTCCGCAATACGTTCGTCTTTGCCGGAGGCAAGCTGCTGCTGACGATACCGATCTCGCTCTTGCTCGCGGTCATCTTGAACGGCAAGCTGAGAGGCAAGCACATGCTCAGAGCGGTATTCTTCATGCCGACGGTCATCAGTACGGCCGTCATCGCGGTTGTGTTCTACATTATCTTCAACTCCTATAACGGGATGATTAATCAATTGCTCCTGAAGAACGGCGCCATCGCGGAGCCGATCGCGTGGTTGGGTCCGAAATTCGCGATGCTGACGGTCATTATCGTAGCGGCGTGGGGGGCGATAGGCAACTATATGCTGTTGTTCCTGGCAGGGCTGCAGAGCATTCCTCAAGACTTGTACGAAAGCGCGTCGATCGACGGCGCGGGACCCGGACGTCGGTTCTGGAGCATTACCGTGCCGATGCTGGGGCCGGTCATGCAGATCATCATCATGCTCGCGATTATCGCCTCGTTGAAAGGCTACGAGAGCATTATGGTCATGACCGAAGGCGGTCCGATCGGCAAGACGGAGGTCATGTACCTGTACTTGTACAAGCTGTTGTTCCCGATGGCGGGCTCCGGCACGTCGGTCGATCAGCAATTCGGCTACGGCAGCGCGGTCGGCTTCGCGACGGCACTCATCGTAGGCGTCATCACGGCGGCTTACTATTACATGTCTAGAAAAATGAACAAAGTTTACTAGGAGGCGGGTTATTCGATGCGAGAACATACATTAACAGGCGGCCGATCGGCCACCCGTCTCCCGGCGATCGCCGGCAAAATGATCGTCTGGCTATTCTTGGCGGTCATCGCTATCGTCACTCTATTTCCGATCCTCATGACCGTTACGGGCTCGTTCATGACGAATGCCGATTTGATGGGCGGAGGCCGTATTCTCCCGAAGAGCTGGGAATTCGGCAACTATGCGGATGCTTGGAGGCAAAGCAACTTCGCCCGGTTTACGTGGAATAGCCTCTTCCTAAGCGTCATGGCCACCGTGGGCACGCTGCTCGTAGCCGCGATGGCTGCCTACGTCGTCGATCGCAGAAGCTTCCCGGGCAAATCGATCTACGTAGGTCTGCAGGCTTCGACGATGTTCATCTCGATGGGGGCGATCGTACTGCGTCCCCAGTTCGACCTCATGGTAAAGCTGGGGTTGAATACGTCGCTATGGGGCGTCATCCTGATCCTCATGAGCGCTCACGCGAGTACGTTCTTCATTCTGCTCAGCTTCCTGAAGGGGATCCCCCGGGAAATCGACGAGTCGGCGATGATGGACGGAGCGGGCTTCACGAAGAGCTTCTATCGGATCATCCTTCCGTTATTGGCTCCGGGTCTCGGCGTATCGGGGCTGTTCGCCTTCCGTCACGCTTGGAACGAATATATATTGCCGCTCGTCTTCACGATGACGAATCCGAAGCTGCAGACGTTAACCGTCGGCCTGGCGAATTTGAGGTACGGCTCCTCGGCCGCGATGCAGACGAATCTGATGATGGCTGGGGCATGTCTGTCGATCGTGCCGATGCTGATCGTCTACATCTTGGCGAATCGCACGTTCATGCAAGTGACGGCAGGCTCCGTCAAAGGGTAACCGAACCCATCGTTCGAAGAATACGAGGGAATGATTCAACATTGGAGGGTGTGCACCATGAACGAACAACGAATCGGACCGCTTGTCTCAAGCCCGATCATCCGCCGACATCCGGCGAACCCGCTGCTTGCGCCCAAGGACGTGCCTTACGGGCCAGCGATGGTGTTCAATGCAGGCGTCGCCAAATACGAAGGAAAGTACGTGATGGTTTTCCGCAACGACTACGGCAATGCGGAGAACGAGACGATAGAACCGCACGCGACGACGAATCTGGGACTCGCTTACAGCGACGACGGCATCCGCTGGGACGTGCAGCCCGCGCCGTGCTGGAGCTGGAACGACGAAGAAGTCGTCCGCGTGTACGATCCGCGCCTTACCGTCATCGACGGCAAGTGCCATATGTGCTTCGCGGTCGATACGAAACACGGCTTGCGCGGCGGCATCGCGATTACGGAAGATTTCAAGACGTTCGATATTCAAAGTCTGTCGCTGCCGGACAACCGCAACATGGTGCTGTTCCCCGAGCGGATCGCCGGGAAGTACGTACGTCTGGAGCGTCCGTTCCCGGTATACAGCCGCGGCGGCATCGACCGCTTCGATATGTGGATGAGCGATTCGCCGGATTTACGCTATTGGGGCAATTCCAACCTCGTGCTCTCCGTCGAGCAGGTGCCGTTCGCCAACGACAAGGTCGGCCCGGGCGCCCCGCCCGTGAAGACGAGCCATGGTTGGTTGACGACTTTCCATGCCGTCGATCTTGACCGCTCGCGCGGGAAGAACGGATGGGAGCCTTCTTGGAAGAAGCGCTATACCGCCGGAATCATGCTGCTTGACTTAGACGATCCGAGCAAGATCGTCGGGATGTCCCGCGAGCCGCTGCTTGCGCCCGAAGCGGCGTATGAGACGAGCGGCGGGTTCCGCAACGACGTCATCTTCCCGGGCGGCATGATTCTCGAGCCTTCGGGCGAAGTAAAGATCTACTACGGCGCGGCGGATACCGTGGAATGCTTGGCTACCGCGGACGTGAACGATCTCGTACGACTATGTCTCGAAGGCGAATGATAGGAGGGACATCAATGAACGCAAACAAGATTATGCTGCCGGAGACCTCGGTGCCCGTATCCCGGGAAGTGGACGTTGTCGTCGTCGGAGGAGGCGCATCGGGTATCGCGTCCGCGATTAGCGCGGCGAAGGGCGGCGCGCGCACGCTGCTCATCGAACAGAGAGGTTTTCTAGGAGGCATGGGCACGGTGTCGCTCGTACCGGCGTTCTGTCCGTTCACGGACAAGGTGAAACCGATCGTTCGCGGGATCGGCATGGAGCTGATGGAGAGAATGAAGCTTGCCTGCAATGCCGAATATCGCGAAGCTTACGCGAACACGCTCGATTGGGTGCCGATCGATCCGGAGACGCTGAAGCGGGTATACGACGATGCGGCGTTAGAAGCCGGCGTGGAGCTCTTGTTCCATACGTTCGTATACGACGTGCTGATGTCCCAAGACGGCCGATCGATCGAAGGGATCGTCATCGTCAATAAGTCCGGCCGTTCCGTCGTTCGCTGCCGGTATGTGATCGACGCGACGGGCGATGCCGACATCGCGGCGCTTGCCGGCGTTCCTTTCCAGAAAGGAAGCGAGCAAGGAGAGCTGCAGCCGGGATCGATGTGCTATTACGTCGCCAACGTGGATCGTAAGAAGTTCAACCGCTATTTGGAGGAGTCGGGCGATACCGGGCAGTTGCACAAGACGGTGGAGCGCGCGATCGACGAAGGCGCGCTGCCGGAAGGCCGCAAATCGATCTCGGGCTTGGCCTGGGTGAACGATTACTTGGTCGGCGTGAATTTCGGACACGTATTCGGCATCGACGGCACCCGCGCGGAGGATTTGACTCGCGGCGCCGTAGAAGGCCGCCGTCTCGTCGAGCGGCAGATGCGATTTTTCCGCTCGTACGTGCCAGGCTTCGAGCATGCGCATCTGATCGCGACGGGCGAGCAGGTAGGCATTCGCGAGACGCGGCGCATTCAAGGCGATTACGTCTTGACGGCGGAAGACTTCATGTCCGCCCGTTCTTTCCCGGACGATATCGCGCGCAACGCCTATTATATCGATATCCATCTGGCGAACAGCAAGGGCAATATGACGTTCACGCATTTGAAGCCGGGGGAATCGCACGGCGTGCCTTATCGCTCGCTTCTGCCCGTCGGCGTCGACAACCTATGGGTGCCTGGGCGCGCGGCTTCCGCGGACCGGGCGGTACAAGGCTCGCTGCGGGTCATGCCGAACTGCTTCGCCATGGGGCAGGCGTCGGGTACGGCGGCGGCGATGGCCTTGCGCGAAGGAGGCGGCTCGCGGGATATCTCGATCTCGCAGCTTCGCGGAACGTTGCTGGAGCACGGCGCATGGCTCGGCGAAGCATAGACGAAGGCGGTGTTATCGATGAACTGGCAAGGGAAGACGTGGGCGACGCTGGGTGACAGCATTACCGCGGCGAACGGGTATCAGCCGCTTGTCAAGGAAGCGCTCGGCTTCGCCGAAACGCTCAACTACGGCAAAGGCGGGTGCCCGATGACGGCGGGCGGGGATACCGATGCGGGATCGACTTACCGGGTCGGGCTCGCGATCGATTCGATTCCCGAGTGCGTCACGATCTTCGCGGGAACGAACGATTACCGGCTCGGCAAACCGCTCGGCAGCCGGAACGATAATGATCCGCGGACTTTCATAGGCGCATACGTCGGACTGATCGAAGGGCTTCTCGCGCGTAATCCCGCGGCTCGATTGAATTTGTGGACGCCGCTGCAACGGGATAAGGACGGCTACGATACCGAAGCGCCCAATGCGGTCGGTCACCGGTTGTCCGATTATGTGGAGGCCGTCTTGACGCTCGGCCGCGCGTATAGCCTCCCCATACTGGATCTGTACGCGGAGAGCGGATTCACCAAGCTGACGCTGCCTGCTTTCACGTACGACGGCTTGCACCCGAGTGATCGCGGACATCAACGGATCGCTTCTCTCGCGGTCCCCTTCCTTAGGCGAATCGCGGATGGATCATAATGAAAGCGCCCGGGCGCATGTGCGGGCGCCAGCCGGTTGTGTTACATTAAACAGGGTTTTAAATATTGTATT
>JAEWPC010000003.1 GCA_023460795.1 Bacillota bacterium
GCTCACAGGCGCGGCCAGCGCCCCGGCCCTGAAGCTCGAGCAATCGCTCTCCTCGGCGCTCGCCTCGCTCGCAAGCTACGGCAACAAGACCTCGCGCTACCATCTGTGGAATGCCCAGACCGCGATCATGCAAGCCGAGTTGGCTGATCGCGAGCTTCGCGAAGCTCTGCAGCCCGCTGCTCGCGGTTAATCGATCGGGACTTTCGAATGAGGCAGCTCTGATTCTGCAGGGCTGTCTTCTTTTTGCGCATTGTGCGCAATCACCAGGGCACGTATAATGAGTATGCAAGTGTCAAAAAATGGTGGTGAATAACGAACCGTGAAGAAAAATGGCTGGATCCTGCTTCTATTCATCCTATTAGGAATGCTTGCCGGCACGTTGGTATCCCATTGGCTGAAAGACGCCGAAGCACTTAAATTCCTCACTCGCTCGCTGTCGGTCCATTGGTCGCCATCCGCCGATCTGGCGGTGTTCAGATTCGACCTTAATTTTGACGCGGATATAAGCCTACTGAGCATCATCGGGGCAGCGCTAGCCATCTGGGCTTATCGTAGAACGTAATCTCGAAAGGAAGAATGGTGTTATGAGTTTACACCAAGCAGCGCCGACGCTCATCCTCGCTTCAGGCTCGCCGCGCAGGCAAGAGCTGATTCGATTACTCGGCTTACCCGTGGAAGTCGTCCCGAGCAACGTCGACGAGGATACGCCGGAGGATTGGACGCCGCAGCGGATCGTAGAGGAGCTCGCGCTTAGAAAAGCGCTCTCCGTCAAAGAGCAGCTAGCCGGACAAGCTTCCGCCGACTCTATCGTCGTAGGCAGCGATACGATCGTTGTCTTAGATCGGGAGGTTATGGGGAAGCCTAGGGACACGGAAGACGCGATTCGGATGCTGGGACGGCTCTCCGGGCGCACTCACGAGGTGTTTACCGGCGTAACCTGCGTGAGAGTATCGGACGGGTTAACCGTCACGTCGCACCGCGTGACTCACGTACGCATGCGAGCGCTCACCGAGGGTCAAATCTCGCGATATGTCGCGACGGGAGAGCCTAAAGATAAAGCCGGAGCATACGGAATCCAGGAGATCGGCGCTTTGCTCGTAGAATCGATCGACGGCTGTTATTTCAACGTCGTCGGACTGCCGGTATCTCTCTTATCGGAGATTCTGGAGAAGTACGGAATCACGACGCCTTAAGTTGAAGCCAATCCCGCGGCCGACGCGGCTAATGAAGGCAGGAAGATGATGGGAGCCCAACGATCATTTCGGATTAGGGAGATGAGAGCCGAAGAACGGCCGAGGGAAAGAATGCAGCAATACGGCGCAAGCGCGCTCAGCCATGCGGAGCTGCTGGCGATATTGCTTCGAACGGGTACGAAGGACGAATCTTCTATCCATCTCGCCCAGCGAATCTTGGCGGAATGCGGCGGCTTGCGCAGGCTCGCCGAGAGCAATTGGGACGAGCTCACGCTAATACGCGGCATCGGCCCGGCCAAGGCGCTGCTGCTTCAAGCTTCCATCGAGCTCGGACGCAGGGTCGCAAGATCTCAACTGCCGGACATGGTCAAGATCACCTGTCCCCAGGACGCGGCGGATTTGCTTATGGAAGAGCTTCGCCACTTGCGCGAGGAACACTTCGTCTGTTTGTTCCTGAATACGAAGAATCAAGTCATTGGCAGGCAGACGTTATCGATCGGCAGCTTGAACGCTTCGATCGTTCATCCGAGGGAAGTATTCCGCGCCGCGATTCGTCGCAGCAGCGCATCGATCTTGTGCGCGCACAATCATCCTAGCGGCGACCCCTCGCCGAGTACGGAAGACATCCTCCTTACGAAACGGCTCGCGGAAGCCGGAGAGTTGGTCGGGATCGAATTGCTGGACCATTTGGTAATAGGTGACAACCGCTATACGAGTTTGAAGGAAGCCGGATGCTTGTAGTAAGATAATAGGGATTGTCCCGACGACCGATACGCCTCTTCCGGCGTTGTTAGCGGTCGCGGTAATAGCAGGAGGTAGCAGCATGGCATTCACGCGAGATCTAGGAATCGACTTAGGTACGGCTAACACGCTCGTATACGTTAAAGGCAAAGGAATCGTCGTAAGGGAGCCCTCCGTGGTCGCCCTTCGTACCGATACGAAGAAAATCGAAGCCGTTGGAACGGAAGCGAAGAAAATGATCGGCCGCACGCCGGGCAACATCGTGGCGATTCGTCCGATGAAAGACGGCGTCATCGCCGATTTCGAGACGACGGCAACGATGATCAAATATTTCATTCGCCGTGCACAGAAAGCGCGCGCCTTGTTCCCGCGCCATCCGAACGTGATGGTGTGCGTGCCGTCGGGCATCACCGCGGTCGAGAAACGCGCGGTCGAGGACGCGACGAAGCAAGCCGGCGCCCGCGAAGCTTTCATTATCGAGGAGCCGTTCGCTGCGGCGATCGGCGCGGACCTGCCGGTCTGGGAGCCGACGGGCAGCATGGTCGTAGACATCGGCGGCGGAACGACCGAAGTCGCCGTCATCTCTCTCGGCGGCATCGTTACGAGCCGTTCGATACGGGTTGCAGGCGACGAGATGGACGATGCGGTTATCGCATACATTAAGCGCCTGTACAATCTGATGATCGGCGAACGTACGGCAGAGCAGCTGAAGATGGAGATCGGATCGGCTATGCCGCTCGATAAAGTGGAGTCGATCGAAATTCGCGGCCGCGACCTGGTCACCGGCTTGCCGAAGACGCTCGCCATCACGTCGGACGAAGTGACGGAAGCGTTGTCTGACACCGTTAACGCCATTATCGACGCGGTTAAGATTACGCTGGAGAAGTGTCCGCCGGAGCTGTCGGCAGACATCATGGACCGGGGTATTGTTCTGACCGGAGGCGGCGCGCTTCTTCGCAACCTCGACAAGATGCTGTCGCGCGAGACGGGAATGCCGGTCCTCGTGGCGGAGAATCCGCTGGACTGCGTCGTCATCGGAACGGGCCGCGCGCTCGACAACATTCATTTGTTCAAAACGAAAGGCGGAACTCGCTAGGAAGCAAAGCTTAACCCATGGGACGGAAAAGCAGGTGAGCGGATATCTTTAAGTTAATGCGCAACAAAAGACTGTTTATTCTTATGATTGGGTTGATCGTATTCATTGCGCTTATGGGGTTCACGCTCGGTCGCAAAAAATTGACTTGGCCCGAGAAGTTCGTCAACGATGGCATCGGGGCGGTACAAGGCGTATTTTATCGGCCGGTCGGAGCGGTCGCGGAT
>JAEWPC010000004.1 GCA_023460795.1 Bacillota bacterium
GATAAAGAGCATGTGGTTAAGGATAGCGACAAGAAGAAGGAAGACGAGCGTAAAGACGACAACAATAAGTTCGATAAGAATAAGGGCGGCAATGCGAAGAACGGAGCCAACGAAGACAGTAACAACGGCAGCAAGGGAAAAGAGGATGATAAGCGCGGGGAGGGGCAAAGGCCGAATCGGGACGGTAATCACGACGATCGAGACCGCTGGAACGGCAGGAAGGATTAAGCGTAGTGAGCTCGACATGAATTACCAATTATCGACAACATCTCCCGTTGACAGTTCTGCTAATCAATGTCTATGATAAATGTGGTTTTTGTCAAAGACTCAGGCAGTCGAGAGGGGGAGCAGTGCATGGAGAGGTGGAGAACGCTATATTTGCCGATCCTTGCCGAATTCGTTCGCCACGGCGGAGAAGTCGCTCGAGCCGACTTGGACTCCCTAAGGCACGCGCTGCAGGACATCCCCGCCGACGCCATCATGGATCATCACGAGGAGAGCGTGAAGTTCCTGCTTTCTTACGCAGATCCAGAAGACCGGATGACGTTCGTTCACCGGTCTCTTTTGTTTATTACCGAATTGCTGATCGCGATGCGTCTGCCCGAAACCGCGGCGACGAGCGAGGAGCCTCTTCCGGACGTGAGCGCGGAACGTCTGCTCATCTCCGCCGCGATGAACGGGGTGCCGATCGAAGAGGAGCGCCCGAATAAATTCGAGACCGTGCTGCAGCACATGGATAGCGGAGTCGCGTTGTTCGATAATGCCGGTAACCTGCGCTTCCTCAACGTCACGATGTCGCGCATGCTGCAAGCTCCTCGCAGAGCGTTGATCGGCTGCACGTTATATCAGCTTTTTTTTCACGCGTGCCTACAGCTTCCGATTCGCAAGAACTTCGTCCGCATATATAGAGATATGATCATGTACCGAAGATTCCAAGGCGAATTCCGCGATGCGACCGGACGGTTCTTCCTCGTGTCGATCTCGCAGATCGACGAGCTGGACGGGGATTACCTGGTCAGCATGAAAGACGTCTCCGAGTACAAACAGATCGAGCAGGCCGCCTTCCAGAACGATAAGCTGGCCATGCTCGGCAAGATCGCCGCGGCGATCGCCCACGAAATCCGTAATCCGCTGACCTCCATTCGCGGGTTCATCCAGCTGCTCCATCCGTTCCTGAACGAGATCGGCAAGCAAGAATACGGGCGCATTATCATTTCCGAGATCGATCGGGCTAACGATATCATCTACGAATTTCTGAATTCCTCCAAACCTTCGGCGCCGATGAAGCAGACGGTGCTGGTCGGGCTCCTGCTGAAGGAGACGATTCTACTCTCCGAGAGCGAAGCCCATATGAAGGGCTGCGAGCTGCACTGCGAAGTATTCGATCCGTACATGCTGATCGCGATCGACGTGAAGCAAGTGAAGCAGGTGTTCCTGAACATGCTGAAGAACGCGATGGACGCCATTAGCGAAGTCGGCGACGGACGCAAAGGGCGAATCGATATTTCCGCGAGACGCGAAGGGAAGTACGCGGTCATCTCCTTCCGGGATAACGGCAAGGGCATGGAGAGAGCGACGCTCGCGAGACTATTCGATCCGTTCTTCACGACGAAGGAAGAAGGCACAGGTCTCGGCCTTGCCGTAAGCTATCGCATCATCACGAACCATGGCGGTATGATTAACGTGGAGAGCCAATTGAACGAGGGAACGGAGTTCCTCATCTATTTGCCTTGCGCGGACGAGAAAGAGTAGAATTCAGATTAGACCTATATTCATCTGATAGGCCTATTCACTATTCGCAAGGTGGTCTCGAGAAGATGCTATGGACAGATTGGAATATACAATGGCGAGTCGTCGGAGCGGGACAGAGCGACGGCGAACGTGCCGATATGATGATTCGATTCGTGGACGCATCGTTCCAAGATCGCGAAGTGCTTCTCTTGCATCCGCGGCTGGACGATGCGCTTCGTGATTTATACGGGCGGGGTTCTTATAGCGGAAAGCCGGGTGAAGCGGTCTCGATGCCGACTTTGGGGCTGCTCCAGCAGCCCTATGCGTTGTTCGTAGGCTGCGACCGGGCGCCGATGTCGGAGCAAGCGCTTCGGAACGCCGCGGGGACGATCGGCAACAAGCTACTGGAGCATAAGGCGGTCAGCGCCGATATCGTCGTGCCGGCAGGCCAGCCGGCATCAATGGCTGCCGCGTTGATGGAAGGGCTGTTGCTAGGCATATATAGGCGCAATAGTGCGGCGGCCGGCGGCCGGGAACAAGCCAGGCTTGAACGCGTAAGCTTCCTATTAGAAGATGGCACCGACATCGATGCTTGGCAGGATGCTTTGCGGCGCGGGTACGCAGCGGCGAACGCCGTCTGTTATGCCCGCGAGCTGACGAACGTGCCGAGCAACCGGCTGACGCCGGAGCTGCTCGCCGAAGAGGCGCGCGCTCTGTCCGAGCGGTACGGGTTCGATTGTACGATCTACGACGAGAAAGCCGCCGCAGCCGAAGGGATGGGCGGATTGCTGGGCGTAGGAATGGGCAGCGCCAACCCGCCGCGCATGATCGTGCTTCGTTATGCCGGCGACCCGGGCAGCAAGCAATCGATCGGCCTGATCGGCAAAGGCATCACGTTCGATACCGGCGGCATCTCGCTGAAGAAGGCGGAAGGCATGGAGGAGATGATCTCCGACATGGGCGGAGCGGCTGCCGTGCTGGGAGCTATGCGGGCCATTGGCGAGCTTAAACCGAAGGTTAACGTCGTGATGGTCGTTCCGGCGGCGGAGAATATGCCTTCGGGCAGCGCTTTTAAGCCGGGAGACATACTGACGGCATACGGCGGCCAGACCGTCGAAGTGCTGAACACGGACGCGGAAGGCCGCATCGTGCTGGCCGACGGTCTCACGACGGCGATTCGCTTCGGCGCGACGAAGCTGATCGACGTCGCGACGTTAACCGGCGCGGTCATGCATGCGCTCGGCGATCTGACGACGGGCGCGTTCACGAACGACGAGAGCTTGCTCGGGGACGTGTTGCGGGCCGCAGGACGCGCGGGGGAATACGTCTGGCAGTTGCCGCTTCATCCGGAGTACGATAGGCTGCTCAAGAGCGACGTTGCCGACGTGAAGAACCATGGCGGAACTTGGGCGGGAGCGATTGCAGGCGCGCTGTTCGTGCGTCATTTTGCGGAAGGAAAGCCTTGGGTTCACCTCGATATCGGAGGCACGGCATGGATGTGGTCGGATCGCGGCTTCGAGAGCAAAGGCGGAACGGGCGTCATGGTCCGGACGCTGACGGAATATATACGTCTGTCCGCGGACTGACGACGGTTGACTTCATGGGGGAACATCAATGAAACAATGGCTTGGGGGCTTGCGAAGAACGCTTGCCGTACGGTCTAGCGAATCGGAGAACCGGCGAAGCTTGCGAATGTCTTTGATCGAAGGCATTCCGGCCAGCATTATCGGGAATTTACTGGGCGGTCCTTTGCAGACCGTCTATTTGACTTATTTGGGCTTCACCGCGTTCCATATCGGTATCGTCATGGCCATCCCGTATCTGGCGCTGCTCGTGCAGGTATTCATTGCTTTCGCCATGCAGAAGTGGCACAATCGCCGGTTATATATGACGCTGTTCGCCACCGTCAACCGGGCGTTGTGGGTCGGTACGGGATTGATTCCGCTATTGTTCCCGGACGACGCGTGGACACCGGTATACATCGCGCTGTGGCTGGTCTCGCAGATCGCGGCGCAAGCAGCCGGCGTGATCTGGACGACGCTCATGGCGGACGTCGTGCCCGCGCCGATCCGCGGCAAATACTTCGGCATCCGCAATACGATCCACTGGTTCGTCGTAAGCGCCACGTTGCTCATCGGCGGTCAGATCATGGAATGGCTGCCGGGCGCCCGCGGTTTCACCGTCCTGTTCGCGGTCAGCGCGGCATGCGTCGTCTGGAACGGCTGGACGCTGTCCCGCTATCCGAATCCTCCGTTCCAGCCATCCGAGAGCGGGCGCTCGCTGCGGATGCTGTCGCGTCCGTTCGCCGACCGCAGGTTCCGATCGGCAACGATATTCATCTCGGTATTCATTCTGCTGCAAAACGTCGTCGTGCCGTTGTTTTCCTACGTGATGTTGGAAATCGTAAAGCTGCGGACGAGCGAAGTGACGACGATCATCATGCTGCAGAACATCGTGATGATGCTTAGCTACTACTATTGGGGCGTTCTGAACAGCAGGTTCGCGACGAGCACGCTGCTGTTATGGACGTTCCCTCTGATCGCCGCGGCGTGCACGCTTTGGGCGGGCATGGCGATCATGCCGGCGCTGCTCGTGCTCGTGCTCGTCCATGCGGTGCTCGGGTTCGGCCTTGCGGGTTACAATCTGCTCGCCTTTAACTTCCTGATCGGAGACACGCCACCGTCCGAACGCCCGATCTACATCGCCGTCTTCTCCGCGCTTACGGGATTGGCGGGGTTCGCCGGGCCGACGCTCGGCGGCTGGCTGTACGATATGGCCGAGAGCGGGCCCGAATGGCTGCAAAGCTACGGCATAGCGGCTTTCGCCGGCCTGAGCATGCTTGCGTTAGGCGTCTTGTTCGCCCCGTCCGTGTTTAAGACGCGCGAGGCATAGCTCGTTTCTTTATTGGCCGATTAGCTGTACAATGAAAAGGTATTCAATCGAGGCGATGGGGTGATGGAAGTGGAACTGGTAATAACGCCTTCCGCGCTGTCCTGCATCAAGAACGAATGGGGATTCGAAGACGGCGAGATGATTCGCGTGTTCGTCAGATACGTTAGCGGGGCGGAAACTCCTTTTGCCTTCGGCATTACGAGGGATACGCCGATCGACTCCGCGGTAACGACGACAGCCGGGCCTTTAACGTTCTATATGGAAAGCAAGGACATCTGGTTTATGAACGGCCGAAGCTTGAAGATCGATCGCTTAGGCGAGAACATCATTTTTATAATGACTTGAATGCAGGTTGGCAGATTGAGGTAGTAAACGATACCGGTTTGTTGTAAACTAGTAATCATTATTCCAGGAACCGTACAGGCCAGTGGAGACCAAAGGAGATTTACGGAACATGAGCGTACAAAGCAAGACAAGCCATTGCAAAATCGTGGATTGCACGGTCCGCGACGGAGGACTCGTTAATAACTGGGATTTCAGCGTGGAGTTCGTTCAGGATCTGTACGAATCCTTGAACGCGGCTGGCGTCGAGTACATGGAGATCGGCTATAAGAACTCCCCTAAGCTTCTGAAGAGCGAAGGCAAGGAAGGCCCATGGCGTTTCTTGGACGATTCGTTCCTGCGGGACGTCATTCAGAAGAAGAACACGAAGCTGTCCGCGCTCGTTGACGTCGGACGAGTAGACGAAGCTGACATCCTGCCGCGCAGCGAATCGATGCTCGATCTGATCCGCGTCGCGACGTACGCCCGGGATACTGCCAAAGCGATCGAGCTCGGCACGCTGTTCCACGAACGCGGCTACGAGACGACGATCAACATTATGGCGCTGTCTAACGTCATGGATAACGAGCTTAACGAATCGCTCGCGATGATCAACGACAGCCCGATCGACTATGTGTACATCGTCGATTCGTTCGGCAGCTTGGATCCGGACGACTTCCGCTTCTTGGTCGAGAAGTTTGGCCGCTCGCTCAAGAATAAGCGTCTTGGCGTTCATACGCACAACAATATGCAGCTGGCTTTCGCGAATACGATGGCGGCCGCCCAGCTCGGCGTAGAGCTGCTCGACGCGTCGGTGTACGGCATGGGCCGCGCGGCCGGCAACACGCCTACGGAGCTTCTGCTTGCGAAGATCACGCGTCCGGAGTACGATCTGCGACCGGTGCTCGGCATGATCGAGAAGCACATGATCAAGCTTCGCGAGAAGGAAGAATGGGGCTACCTCATTCCGGACATGATCACCGGCATGCTGGACGAGCATCCTCGTTCGGCGATGGGCTGGCGAGCATCCGAGAAGCGCAACAACTTCGTTGACTTCTACGACAAGATGACGACTCCCGAAGTATACAACAAGTAAGTAAACGATGAAGAGCTTGCCCCAGTTATCGGACTGAGGCAAGCTCTTTTGCTGAACATTGGAGGGATTAAGGATGTCCGTAATACGAAGCGCCGACATTATCGCTAGACTGCTGGGCCGCCAGTCGCTGCCGCCGCTATCGCCGCAGCACGCTTGGCATCCAGGGCTTGCGCGAGACATCGCGGATTTACCTTTGGAGACGATCGCGGGCAACCTGCCGGACGGGAAGCTGTCCGCTCCGGCTTGGAAAGCCGCGCTGCACCTATGGAACGACGACTTGGAAGCGGCGCACGAGCTCGTTCAAGAGCTGCATTCGGCGACGGGATCGGCGTTGCACGGCATCGTCCACCGTCGCGAAGGGGACTATGATAACGCCCGGTACTGGTTCGTACGCGCTGGCGATCATCCCGCATACCACGGGTTGCAGTCGCGTGCCGCGCTGCTGCTCGCCGGCGAGCAGATGCCGGCAGGTCAGATCGGTCAAGCGCTCAAGGCCATGCACGGGCAAGGCAGCTGGAATCCGTCTCTGCTGACGAATACGATCGAGATTCACGAGACGCGGACGAACCGCGATGACGATGCGGTCAGGCACTTGCTCGAGCAGCTTCAGCAATTGGAGCTTGAAGCGATGCTACGCTTTATCGGCAGCCGTATCGACGCAGGAGACGACGTTCGGCTGTAAATGTAGCTACAGCTGTAGCATCTGTTACCGCTTGCGGAACGATCTGTAGCCGCGCTCTCCGAGCAGGAAAGCTAACGCTGGGACAATGAGCGACATGAACAGCGTCGCGTACAGCATTAACCCGATCATCGTGCCGACGCCGATCTCGACGAGCGTATCGACGCCCGAGAAGCCGAGCGCTCCGAACGTGCCGGCCATTATCGCCGCCGCGCTGACGATAACCCCGCCGGTCGTCGTCATGGCCGTCTTCATCGCTTCGCGAGCGTCGCTCCCTTGTCTAGCTTCTTCCTTGTACCTGGACATGAGGAAGATGCTATAGTCGACGCCAAGCGCCACGACGACCATGAAGATGAAGAACGATACCGTCCAAGACAAGCCGTCGAATCCGAGAACCCGGACGTATAGGAATTCTAGCAAGCCCATGGTGATCAAGTAATTAAATACAAGAGCGGCAAGCACGTACAACGGCGCGATAATCGAACGCAGGAGCGCGATGAGCACGACGGCGATTCCGGCCAGGACGAGCGACGCCGTCCGGACGAAGTCGTCGTACGAAATTCCGCGCAGCTCGTTGTACTTAGCCGAAGCGCCGGAAGCGTATACCTGAGGTTCGGGGATGACGGATAACTCAAGACTGTCGCGCAATACGGAAGTCAGCCGGTCGACGTTATCCATCGTCTCCGTCGCGAACGGATTCGTGTTCATGACGATATCGATCTTCGTCGTTCGGCCGTCCGGCGACATGTAGAATTGCAAGATCCGTTGCATGCCGGCTTTGATCGGATCGGACTCGGCGCGCGGCGAGACGTTCGGGCTAGGCTCCAGCAGATCTTTCAAATCCGCGATGCCCTCCGAAGCGTTCAATTGCTCGTTGAGAAAAGGAACGATCGCATCCAAAATCGGTTTGATCGAAGGCACGATGCCGACGAGGCCTTGGCTGAAGTGAACGGCGCGAAGCGCGATCGCTTGGAGACCCTGGCCAAGCCTTCGGTTGCCTTTCGTTCGGTCTGTGTCCGAGGCGGAGCCGCTCGACTTCCGGCCCGATTGTCCGAGCGACAGCTTGGCGCCGAGCGGCCGTGTCGCGCTGCGCACTTCCCGTACGCCAGGGACCCGAGCGAGGTCGGCGCTCGCTTGCTCCAGCGCCGCGAACGCGGAAGGCGTGCGCATCGATTCGGGCGACGTGACGGCCATCGTAAGCGGGAACACTTCTCCTGCCCCGAACGCCTGCTCGACCCGATGATAGCCGACGACGGAGCCTAAGGACGGATCGATCTCGGAGATATCGTCGAAGGAACGTTTGCCTTGATAGAGCAAAGTAATGGGGGTAAGCAATAGAATCGCCGTCAGCAGCACGATAATCGGCCGTTTCGATGCCAGCCGCGCGGCAGCTGCCCATAGCTTGGAACGGCCGTGAGCGCCTGTCCCGCCGCTCCTCGGCCACATCGGCCAGAACAGCGACCGGCCGAGCAAGAGGATAAGAGCCGGCGTCAGCGTCAACCCGGCCAGCAGCGTCACGAGCAGACCGATCGCTACGCCGGCCGCGGATTTATATAGGCCGAATTGAGCGAAGCCGATCAGGAAGAACGCCGCGAACACCGTGCTCGCGGAATAGAATACGGTAGGCAAGGCGCCGCGCAGCGTTCTGCGCATCGCTTCGAACGGATCTCCGGCGGCAGCAAGCTCCTCGCGGTATCTCTGAATCATCAGGATGCAGTAATCCGTACCTGCGCCGAACAAGACGGCGATCAGGAACGATTCGGTAAAGCTCGTCACCGTTAATCCATAGTCGGCCGCCTTGGCGATCAAACCGCGAGATACGACGACGCTGATCCCGATCGTAATCAGGGGCACGAGTGGGGCGACGAGCGAGCGGAAGACGATGAGCAGAATGGCAAGGACGAGTCCGATCGTGATCATTTCCGTACGTTGCAAACCTTGCCGGGAAGACTCCTGAAAATCTTGCGAGATGGCCGCGCTGCCCGTTAATTCGACATCGGCACCGTCAGGCGCGCCATCCAGAAGCTGCTTGATTCGCATTAAAGTCGTCCTGGTCGACTCGTCGAAATCGGAATCGGGCAAATAGACGACGGCGAGCATCGCCTGGCCGTCTTCGCTCAAGAACCGCTCCGCGAGCTCGGGCTGGGTTTGCGCATCGAGCAGACCGGCGACGTTCAGTTCCTCTTGGCGCGAGGAAATTTCATTCGTCAACTTGGCCATCCAGGCTTGGTCGCTTGAGGTAATTCCTTCTTGGCGCGACAGCACGATTACGGCGCTCGTGCGCGACTTCGAGGTCGGATCGATCTGTTGCAGCAGCTTGAGAGCTTGCGCCGATTCGGCATACCTCGGTATGAAGTTCTGCTCGGTGCGGCTCACGACGACGGACAAGCTAGGCAACGCCAGCGCCGATACGACCGCGGCGGCGAGCCATCCCGCGAGCAGGACGAGCCGCATCCGGGACGTCCAGTCGATGTGGCGGTTCATCATCGGGTTGATCACGCTCCGTTAAGGCGTTCCGAATCCTTCGAGCGGACCTTCGCCTCGAATGTTGGCGGCACGGTGCCGCGAATTGGGATGGAAATAGCCGCAGCCGGTCCATGCGCGGCCGTCCGCCGTCGTCGCGGCGAGCGACACGCCGATGTCTTCGCTCTCCTCGAAACGGCGCAATACGTCCTCGTCCGAGAGGCCGTCCAGTTCGACGTACCAATGCTTGGAGCCGTGATCCGTTATAATGAACAGCTTAGCCCGTTCGTAAGCAAGCGATTTTCCATAAGATCCTTGCGTAATCGATAATTGTGCCAATTCATAAGTTTCCACTAGTCATCTGTTCCTCCCTTGCCGATAAACCTAATTGTAACGCGTTATTGGAAAAGGTTGCAATCGAGAAACGGAGAGGAGCTTTCGGATGCAAGCAGCTGAATGGATCGTACAACCGCTCGGTGATCGCGCTTTGTTGCTGGCGTGGGACGGAGCGGATATCTCGGCTCGTCAGGTCGCCGCCGTCGCGCGTCGCATCCGGAGGGCTGCCCCGGCGTGGGTGCAAGAGCTTGTTCCCGCCTATCGTTCGATTGCCGTACATATACATATGCGTTTTGCGGGACTGTCCCCCCTTCAGGCGTACGAGGGGTTGGTTCGCACGCTTGAAGGCTTTGATGCGACCGATGAGTTCGACGAAGC
Source organism: Bacillota bacterium (assembly GCA_023460795.1). Classification (GTDB taxonomy): domain Bacteria; phylum Bacillota; class Bacilli; order Paenibacillales; family Paenibacillaceae; genus Cohnella. Next base: position 9,897 of record JAEWPC010000004.1, read on the forward strand.
GAAGCTCGTGGAGCTGCCGGTCCATTATGGAGGCGATCACGGTCCCGACTTGGAGGCTTCGGCCGCGAGAAGCGGAATGACCGTTCAGCAATTCATCGCGAACCATTCGGGAGCCGAGTATGAAGTGGCCATGATCGGGTTCGCTCCCGGATTTCCTTATTTAAGCGGGCTTCCCGCCGAGCTCTCGCAGCCCAGGCATGAGACGCCAAGACTGAGAGTCCCTGAGGGCGCGGTCGGCATCGCAGGGGGACAGACCGGCGTCTATCCGGTAGCATCGCCGGGCGGCTGGCAAATTATCGGCCGAACGGCGGCCAAGCTGTTTCGGCCCGAGAGCGACGAGCCTTTCCTGCTGGCTGCCGGAGACCGCGTAAAATTCGTGCCTATAGAGGATCGTTCCGTCGCATTGTTCGATTCATCGGAGGCGACTCGTCCGGCGGTCAAGCGTGCGGCCGTGAGTAAGGGGGCGCTTGTCGTCGTTAAACCCGGCATGTTGACGACCGTACAGGACTTAGGCAGGCCGGGTTGGCAAGCATACGGAGTTTCCGTCGGTGGAGCCATGGACGGGGTCGCCTTGCGCACGGCGAATATCCTCGTCGGCAATCGGGAGGATGCCGCGGGACTGGAGATGACGCTGCTCGGTCCAACATTCGAAGTAGAACAGGACTTGCTCGTGGCTATAAGCGGGGCGGACATCGATGTATTCGCGGACGGCGAATCGCTGCCGATGAATAAGCCGATCCTGCTGCGTGCCGGCACGACGTTATCGTTCGGACGGGTAACCGGCGGCTGTCGGGCGTATTTGGCCGTCGCCGGAGGCATCGACGTTCCGCTCGTGATGGGCAGCAGAAGCGCCGACCTGCGCGCGCGGATTGGCGGCGGTGCGGCTTTAGTTGCCGGGGAACGGTTATGCGCAAGCCAGCCGACCGCCCTGTCGCTTGCGCTGGCCGATTGCCTGCTCCGCCGGGCTCGTTCGGAAGGGCTCAAGTGGAGCACGGTCCCTTGGTCGGCGGCAGGCGGAATCGGGCAGAAGCGCAAGCCAGGCAGGCGAACCGACATTCGTCTACGCGTGCTCGCCGGCGCGGAGTGGGAGTCTTTCGGAGATCAGGCGCGGCGAACGCTGCTGGGTTCGCCCTATCGGGTCGAAGCCTCGTCCGATCGTATGGGGATACGGTTATCCGGACCTGCCCTCTCCAGGTTAACCGATGCGGAACTGCAATCGCACGGGGTCGTCCCCGGCACGATTCAAGTGCCACAAGGCGGCCAGCCGATCGTCCTCGCGTCGGGCTGTCAACCGACGGGGGGATATCCGAAGCTGGCGCACGTCATCACGGCGGATTTGCCGTTGCTCGCGCAGCTTGCCCCCGGGGTCGTCGTAAGGTTCGAGCTGACGGAGCTGGAAGGGGCCGTGCAAGCAAGAGAAGAGCAGGAACGGGATATCGCCTTGCTCCAAGCGGGCGTCTTCGCGAAGATTGGCGAGTTATAGAATGGAGGAGCGCATGCATGATCTCGATGGATTTGAACGCCGACCTCGGCGAAGGTTACGGCTTATATACGTTCGGTTCGGATGATGAGCTGCTGGAATCGGTATCTTCGGCGAACATCGCGTGCGGTTACCATGCGGGCGATCCTCGCTTGATGAGGGAAACCGCGGAACGGTGCCTCGCGCGCGGCATCGCCGTCGGCGCTCATCCGGGCTTGCCGGACCGACTCGGCTTCGGCCGCCGGGAGATGCACGTCACTCCGGAGGAAGCCTGCGATTATGTGCTGTACCAGACGGGAGCGCTCCAGGCGTTCGTTCGCGCCGCAGGCGGTACGCTCGGCCATGTCAAGCTTCATGGCGCGTTGTACCATATGGCGATGACCGATAAGGCGATATCCGACGCGATCGTCCAAGGCTTATGCCGTCTGGACCGGAAGCTCATGCTGTTCGGCTTGCCCGGCAGCAGGCTCGAGGCTTCCGCTAACGAGTCGGGCATGACCTTCGTCGCGGAAGGGTTCGCGGATCGGGCATACATGCCGGACGGCAGCCTAGCGCCAAGACGGCTGCCGGGCGCCGTGCTGCACGAGGATACGAAAGCGGCAGAGCAAGCCGTCTCTCTGGCTGTTAGAGGCGAAGCGTCTACGATCGACGGCGGGAACGTTGCGGTCGGGATTCGTACGCTATGCATCCATGGAGACGCGACGAACGCGGCTGAACGTGCCCGAACGATTCGACATGCATTGGAGAAGAACGGCGTGCAAATCCGCTGTCCGAAGTGAAAATGGAGTAGAATTCTGTCGAAACAATTGTCGAGACTTTTCCATCTAGCAGGAAAAACCCGATTCGTGTGGAACTTCTAAAGGGTACATCTCTGCTTCGGGGGTCTGGCATGTCGATTAATCGCGCGGAAATGAAAACGATGTGGACGGTGTTGGCCGCCCTATGTTCGTTCGTTATATTGCAAGCGGCGGACCGTCTGCTTGTGGATTGGCTTGAACCGATCGCAGGCGAGACTGCTAACGTACTGCTAGAATCGCTAGGCTTCGCCGTCTGCTTCGCCATTCTCACGCTGGGTTGGATGGTGTTCGTTCCGACGCTATGCAGGCAAAGGCTCATGACGGCGGCGTTGTTCGCGGGCGTGGGCTTGTTGAATTTGCTTCATGCGCTAAGCACACCGAGCATGCCGCTGGCCGATGCCCGATTCGGCGACATGCCGAGCGAGATGATCGGTTGGATCTCCCAATGGATCGGCGCGATCGGCTTGCTATTCGTCTTCTCTCTGAAGAACGCCCCCGTCAAAGCGAAGACCCGCACCTATACGATTATACCGGTCATCCTCGTCGTCAGCGCGATCGCATGGGGTGTTTTCAGCGTCGATAGCTGGAATGAGGATGCTCTGAAGTCGATTCAACCGTATCAGCACGTATCCGTATTGCTCCTATACGCGGCGGCTGCCAGCGTCATTCTATATCGCCACCGGGTCGAGCGCCCGCAATCGATGCTGACGATCGTCCAGGCGCTTATCTGGCTCTGCGTCTCGAAGATGGAGGAAGCGCTCGGGTCGGGAATCGGCGACATCCATTATTTGTTCGCGGAATGCATCAAGGTCATCGGATATTACTATTTGCTCAAAGGCATTTACTTCGTCCTGATCGAGGAGCCGTACAAACGGCAGAAGAAAGCCGAGGCGCGCATTAACTATTTGGCTTTTCACGACGAGCTGACCGGATTGCCTAACCGTCGGATGTTCTCCGAACGGGTGAAGGCGGAAGTCGGCAGAGCGGAGCACAACGGCAGCAAATTCGCTTTGCTCTGGCTCGATTTAGACCGCTTCAAGACGATTAACGATTCGATGGGCCATTCGTTCGGCGATCAATTGCTCGTTGCGGTTGCGGAGAGGCTTACGAAGTTCACGAGCAAGCCGGAGAGAGTGTTCCGTCTAGGCGGGGATGAGTTTACGTGCTTGCTGTCGGATATTCGGGACGTGGCTCAAGCCGAGCACGAGGCTCAGCGGCTCGTACAGCTTTTCGATTCGCCGATCCGCGTCGGAATGCACGACATTCATTTGACGATCAGCGTCGGCATGGCGATCTATCCAGAGGACGGCAGCTCGCTCGACCTGTTGCTTCAGAACGCGGATACGGCGATGTATAGCGCGAAGCAAGCGAGCAACGGCTGGACGAGATACGCGGCGGAGATGAATTTGAAGGCGAAGGAAAAGCTGCTGCTCGAGAACGATCTTCGCATCGCATTGGAGCTCGGCCAATTCCATCTGGCGTATCAGCCGCTTGTCGAGCTGGAAACCGAACGGCTGGTCGGCGCGGAAGCACTCATCAGGTGGAACCATCCGCAGAAAGGCTCGATTCCGCCTTCGGAATTCATTCCGCTGTGCGAGGAGAACGGCTTCATTATCCCGCTAGGCGAGTGGGTGCTGCGGACCGCTTGCAGGCAGTCGATGGTATGGCAACGCGGCGGCTACCGGCCGCTGATCATGTCCGTGAACTTGTCCATCCGGCAATTCCGTCAGCACGACCTATGCGAACGCATCGAGAGGGTGCTGGAAGAGACCGGCCTCGAGCCGCAATATCTCGAGCTTGAGATAACCGAAAGCATTATGGCGGACGTCGCGTTCGCAACGGGAATGCTCGAGAGGCTGAAGAAGATCGGCGTGCGCATCAGCATCGACGACTTCGGTACCGGATACAGCTCGCTCTATTACTTGAAGCGCTTCCCGATCGACAAGCTGAAGATCGACCGCTCGTTCGTGAACGACATCTTAACCGACCGCAACGATGCCGCGATCGTCTCCGGCATTTCGGCGATGGCGCGTAACTTGAACTTGACCGTAACGGCGGAAGGCGTGGAAAGCGAAGGCCAAGTCGTATTTCTGCGAGAGCAGCGCTGCCAAGAGGCGCAGGGCTACTTTTTCTCCCGTCCGGTGCCGTCGGAGCAGTTCACTGCCTTGTTCGATGCGGAGAGTAATTATCAGGGGTGGCAGAAGGAGCCGACCGCATGAGCGAGACGCGTATATTCGTCTACGGGTCGCTGCTGCCGGGATTGCACAACTATAGCGTCATCTCTCCCTTCGTCGCAACCGTCAAGCCCGGGCGAATTCGCGGGAGATTGGTAGACGCGGGGCCTTATCCGGCGTTGATCGCGGATGAGTGGCGCACGGTACGCGGCATGTGGGTGACCGTCACGAGCGACGCGTTACCGAGATTGGATAGGCTGGAAGAGTTCTACGGCATCGAGGAAAACAACGACTACGAGCGGGTTTGGACGTCGGACGTAGACGATCCCGAATGGTCCGGTTGGGTGTACATTTGGCCGCATTCCCGCGGGTGCCCCGTACTCGATACGGACTGGTGGCCCGACGTGGCGCACGGCAAGGGCATCGAGCCGTAATAGCTGGCGGCAGCAGCTGGCGGGGGCGAGAATAAGTCGGTATATGCGACTAATTTTGCGCGGAACGCAGGTATTGGCGGGAATAAGTCGCTATGGGCGACTAATTCTGCGAGTGACGCAGGTTTTGGCGGGAGTAAGTCGGTATGGGCGACTAAATCTGCGAGTGACGCAGGTTTTGGCGAGAGTAAGTCGGTATAAGCGACTAATTCTGCGCGGAACGAAGGTATTGGCGAGAATAAGTCGGTATGAGCGACTAATTCTGCGCGGAACGCAGGTTTTGGCGAGAGTAAGTCGGTATAAGCGACTAATTGCGAGTTAACGGCAGCGCAGGGACCAAAAGTCCTTGCGCTGCCGTTTTTTATTGACACTTTATCGTCAACGCCTCTAGTTGAACAGGCCGTGGCGTTGGGTTAGGATGGAAGAATGGACCAGCGTGTGATCATAGATCTGCTAATAGGAGGCTTCCTTTATGCATATAGTCGACCGGGCGGCGCTCGGAAATCGCAATCGGACTACGTTAACGCGGCTGATGTTGGTCGCGATCGGAGCGTTATGGATGCTCGCGGCAGGATTCATCGGCCGGGCGGACGCGCATGCGGAGTTAGTCAGCACATCTCCCATCGCGGGAAGCCAATCGGACGTCGGCCCGCAAGAAGTAAGGCTGATCTTCAACGAGCGGCTCGATTCGGGCGGGGCGAAGCTGCAGGTTCTTAATGAGAGCTCGAGCAACGTCGCCAAGGGCAAGCTCTCGATCATCGAGGAAGGCAAGGGCGTGTCGGTCGCGTTGCCTAAGCTTGGCGAAGGACATTATACCGTCTCTTACTCGGTCATCTCGGCGGACGGGCATCCGATCTCGGGCGCATACGTCTTCACGGTAGGCCATCCGGCGCCGCTGACGAATGCCAGCGAGCTGGATCCGCACAGCCAAGTCGGCCATGGTCACAATCATCCCGGCGCGAGCGAAGGACTGACGACGGAATCGTTCCTCCTCTATGCCTCGCGGGTGCTCTACTACGCCGGATTGCTGTCGCTATCCGGGCTTCTGCTCTGGAGCTTGCATCGCCAAGCCGCTACGCTCGTGCGGCGGGTTCGAGAGCAAGCGGTCGGACTTGCGGGGAAATTCGCGCTGGTCGCTACGCTGGCTTACGTCTTCTTCAGCCTGAAGGACTTGGCGGAAGACGAGCCGCTGTCTGAATGGGGCCGCATCCTGACGGATACGACCATCGGCCGCCTCTACATAGCCGAGCTGCTGCTCGCGTTAGCCGCGCCGCTGCTTACGAGGTTCGCGCCGATTGTCCGCCTGGTATGGATCGGGCTCGCCTTGTTCATCGAGTCTTGGTCCGGTCACGCCGTCGTCTATGAACCGATCGGTTATACGGTCGGACTTGATATTGTCCATTTGCTCGCGGCTTCCATATGGAGCGGAGGTCTCGTGCTGCTGCTTGCCGTTTGGCTAAGGGAGAGACCGGAGGCCGGCCGATTCGCGCTGCTGTTCTCGAAGTGGGCACTGATCGCGTTCGTCGCGCTGTGGGTAACGGGTATCCTGTCCACGCTTCGTTTTCTGCCGTCGATCACTTACTTGCAATATACGAAGTGGGGCTCTTGGCTTATCGCCAAAGTCGCGCTCTCGTTGCTCGTTGCCGTTACGGCGTTCCTCATCCGTTGGCGGCTGCGGAAAGGGGATCTTCCCCGCGGCGCGCTTCTTAAAGCGGACGTTGGATTGTTGTGCGCGATCGTCATAACGGTCGGCGTGTTGACCTACCAGACGCCGCTGCCGGCGAATAAACCGTTAAGCTATCATCAGATGGGAACGGATATGCACTTTACGTTGAGAATTTCTCCGAACGCGCCTGGAGACAACGAGTTTAAGTTGAAAATATGGCTGCCGCAATCGATCGGAGAAGGCAAGGCCAAAAAAGTTCAGCTGAGGCTTCTGCCGCACGATAAAGACGAAGTCGGTTACATCGACGTTCCGCTCGAGGCTTACACGGACGAAGAACTGGACGCGTTCCCGGATTTCGTCAAATCCACGTACACGGCGAAAGGGCCGTTCATGCCGTTCGCCGGGGAATGGACCGCCCAGGTCCGCGTTACCGATGCGGCCGATACGGAATACGTGAAGGAAACGACGTTCAGAAACTATTAAAAGGCAACGACCACCACTCGATCCAAAGGGAGAGCGCGAATGCGAAACGGACGGCTCAAATGGCTGATATTGCTAATTCCGACGCTTACGATCGGCTTGTGGGAATACGTCCGGCACGCGTTCTTGCTGCCTTATATGTCGATGGATCTCGGCAATTTCCTTGCGCCCTTCATCGTGCTTGCCGTTACGTTAACGATCGTGCGGGGATTGTTCGTTCGGCTGGAGCATTCTCAGGGCGCGCTGCAGCGCGAAAAGGCGACCAGCGCAGCCTTGGAAGAACGGGAGCGGCTCGCCCGCGAGCTGCATGACGGGATTTCGCAGTCGTTGTTCTTGCTCGCGGTCAAGCTCGATCAGCTCGACGGCGCCGTGCAAGACGGGCCGGTAAAGCCGCTGACGGCGGGGCTTCGCGAAACCGTTCGCGTCATGCACGAGGACGTGCGGCAAGCGATCGCCAGCCTGCGTCTACCGCCCTCGCCCGATCAAGCCGCATGGGTGACGCCCCTTCGCGAGCTGCTTGGCGAGACGGCAGGCATTACCGAAGCGCGAGCGGAGTTTACTTGGACGATTCCGGACAAGAGCTTGACGGATAAAGAGAAAGTCGAGCTGCACGCGTGCGTGCGCGAAGCGTTAATAAACGTGCGCAAGCATGCGAAAGCGCAAACGGTGTACGTGATCGGCGAGCCCGACGGAGCGGGCGGTTTCCGCTGCGCCGTCGAGGACGATGGAATCGGTTTTGCCTCGGATCCGCTGAATGCGCCTGGCCGATTCGGGTTGCGTATGGTGAAGGATCGGGCAGCGCGCATGGGCTGGGCGTTCGCGGCCGAACGCCGCGATAACCGTACCGTCATCGAGCTCGTGAAGAGAGGGGGACAAGCCTGATGATCCAGCCGATCCGCGTGCTGATCGCTGACGACCACCCGCACGCCCGCGAAGGAATGCGGACGATTCTGTCCGCAGACCCGTCGTTCCTCGTCGTCGGAGAAGCTTCGAGCGGCGAGCAAGCGATCGCTCTCGCAGACGAGCTGCAGCCCGAGCTTGTGCTTATGGACATTCACATGCCGGGCATGGGCGGACTCGAAGCCGTTAAAGCGATTAAAGCTTCTCAGCCGCATGCGAAAATCGTAATCGTGACCGTATCGGACGAGCCTTCGCATCTGTTCGAAGCGATCAAGAAAGGCGCGCAAGGCTATTTGCTCAAGAATTTGAATCCGTCGGCTTGGCGGGATTACTTGCGCGCGGTGGCGTTGGACGAAGCGCCGCTTAATCCCGAGCTGGCGCTGTCGATCCTGCGGGAGTTCGCGAACCGTCGGCCGCCATCGGCCATCGGGGACAAGGACCGCGCGAACGATCAATCCGAAGGACTGACCCCGCGCGAGAAGGAGCTTCTTCGCGAGGTTGCGCAAGGGCTCACGAACAAGGAAGTCGCATCATCGCTGGGGTTATCGGAGCATACGGTGAAAAACCACCTCAAGAACATTTTGCAGAAGCTGCACTTGGACAATCGGGTTCAGTTGACGAGATACGCTTACGAGCGCGGACTGGTAGAGCCCAGGGGGGCGGAATAGTCCGTCTTGCCGCCTCCAAACCGTCACAAAACGTCACTCGCTTATGACTCTTTCGAGTCATGTTCATGCGCGGGGGACAGTCTATACTGGGGACAACACAACTTTAACGTTGAAAGGTTGGATCGTCCCTATGAAGAAAATATCAGCCATCCTGCTCACTCTCATGCTAGCTATCGGCTTTGCGGGAGTCGCGAGCGCGCACGTCACCGTGCAGCCGGCCGAAGCCCCGGCGAATTCGTATCAAGTGTTCACCGTTCGGGTGCCGACGGAGAAGGAGGCAGCGACGACCGGGGTCAAAGTCGTCATCCCGGAAGGCGTAGCGGTAAGCCGCTTCGAGCCGAAGTTCGATTGGACCTACGAGGTCGAGAAAGGCGCTGACGGGGCGATTACCTCGGTCAATTGGAAAGCGACGGGAACGGGGCTTAGCGGAACGGAATTCGGCGATTTCCGCATGTCGGGCAAAGTGGCGGCAGACGCCAAGGAGCTCGTCTGGAAAGCATACCAGACGTACGAGGACGGAGAAGTCGTAGAGTGGACAGGCGCGCCTGACGCGGATAAGCCGGCATCCGTTACGGTCGTGACGGCGGCCACCGGCGATGCTCATGGTGCGGCAGCGGCGGACGAAGAGAGCAGCGAGGGCAGAGATCCGTTGACGTTCTCGTTTGCGCTGGCGGCCATGGTGCTTAGCGTCGTCGCTTTCGCCCTGTCGCTTCGGAAGCGGAGATAGAATGATTAGAGCCATCCCTTTGATCTTTAAGATGATGAGGGGTGGCTTTTCTATTGCTAAAGTCACACCACCCCGCCGCTGTAACGGCCTGTGAGACCGCTGCAGCCTCAAGCCCCGCCAATCCGCCGCTGTAGCGGCTTGCGAGACCGCTGCAGCCACAAGCTCTACCAATCCACCGCTGTAGTGGCCTGAGAGACCACTGCAGCCCCAAGTTCCGCCAACTCGCCGCTGTAGCGGCTTGTGTGACCGCTGCAGGACAAACTTCCACCCATCCGCCGCTGTAACGGCGTGAGAGACCGCTACAGGACAAACTGCCGCCCATCCGCCGCTGTAACGGCGTGAGAGACCGCTACAGGATAAACTTCCGCCCATCCGCCGCTGTAGCGGCTTGTGTGACCGCTACAGGACAAACTTCCGACCATCCGTCGCTGTAACGGCGTGAGAGACCGCTACAGGACAAACTTCCGCCAACTCGCCGTTGTAGCGGCTTGCGAGATCGCTGCAACCCCAAGTCCCGCCAATCCGTCGCTGTAACGGTCTGAGAGAACGCTGCAGCCAGAAGCTCCGCCAACCAGCCGCTGTAACGGTCTACGAGACCGCTGCAACACGACCACACAAAAAAGCGGTGCGAGGATCGACCTCGCACCGCTTTTACTATATCGATTACTGAGCCACGGCTTCCGCCGATACGGACGCGGATGCAGAAGCTGCTGGAGAAGCCGAAGCGGCGCCATCCGCCTTCTTGTTCTTCTCTTCCTCCTGCGCTTTGATCAGCTCGGCTTGCAGCTGCGTCTCTGCTTCCTTGAGAGCGTCTTCGAGCGGCTTATTGCCGTCGAATGCGCTTTGAACCGCCCCTCGAACCGTGCCGTCCAGAATGCCATAGAAGTTCATGGGAAGCTTGGTATACAAGTCGTTCATCGGGGTTTCCATCGGTTTGAGCATATAGAATGCCTTCAGGTTGCGGCCGTCTTTGTCCTCGTACGCGGTCGTTCTAACCGGCAAGCCGCCCGTTTGGGCTTTCGCGGACACTCTTGCGAAATCCTCGCTCATCACGTAGGCCAAGAACTCCTTGGCGGCTTCGGCGTTCTCCGATTTCGCGTTGACGGCGAACAAGGAGTTCAAGCTGACGTAAGGGCTTCTGTCCGGATTGGCCGGGTCGACCGGCATCGTGACGATGCCCCAATCCTTGACGGCTTTATCCTTGACGTTCGGGGACTTCTGAGCCTGATCGATCTGATCCATCAAGTATTGGGCTTCCATCTTCATGGCGACTTTGCCGGATACGAAAGGATCCTGCAACAGGTAATCGTCGAAATTAATAGCGATGCCCCCCATGCCGTCGTTCATGTTCTGCATGTGCAGGACGTTCGATTTGAGGACATCGAAGGCGGTTTCGAACGATTTTTTCCAAGCTGGCGTATTTAGGGTTACCTTCATGTCGACAGGGTTGATCATGCTGAGATTTTGCGTAGACGCGATCATGCTTCCTACTTGGTAAGCATCCGAGCCGTTCCAGCCCAGGCTTAGTCCGTACACTCTGGAATCTTTGTCGCCGTCTGTCGGGAATCGCTTAGCCAGCGCGAACAGCTCGTCCCACGACATGCCGTCCCTCGGCAGATCGACGCCGTGTTTGTTGAACAGGTCTTTGTTATAGTAGATGACCTGGGTGTACATATTCGGAGACATGCCGTACAGCTTGCCGCCGCCTAGCTCGCGCAAGTAGTCTAGCAGACCGGGAACGAGGGTGTCGGGTTTGAAGCTCTTATCCTGAGCGATCGTATCCAGGTCCAGCAGCTTGCCGTCCTCGGAGAACTCGCGGAAAAGGCTGTTGTCGAGCATGAGGATGTCGGGCTTCTGCTCTTCGATCAATTTCTTCATGTTCGACTTATAGTCTCCGTTAGGATCTTGATAGGCGGTTTGATTCGAGATCACTTCGATATCGATGTTAGAATGAAGAACCGAATAGGCCATGCCGTAGGTTTGGAAGAATGCGCGCTCGTCGTAGTACATGACCTTGAGCGTCGTTCTCGTCTCGTTGCCGTTCGTTGCGTTCCCTTTGCTGCAGCCGCTTACGAGAAGCATTGCAGCGGTCAGGCCTACTCCTGCGTAGGCGCCGAATTTAAATCTTTGTGCCACTGTATCACAACTCCTTCTAAATCATGCTAATTCTGTGTCAGTATAGCATGTACGCACGATTAACGGGCTAAAAAAATGTTAAATTTATCTATTAGGAAGCGTCCGTTCCAGACGATCGGATGCTTCCCTCCACAACGCTTGGCCCTCTTGTTCAATTGCTTTCAAAGCTTCGTCCAGCGTCAGCCTTCCGTCAAGTACGCCTTGCAATTGCGCGACGGCCGTCCGGTTCAATCCATCGATGAAGCCAGGCAGATCGGGCCGGTTAGGAAGGACGACTTCCGCCGCCGAATCGGGAAAGAAAGCTTGGATGTTCCTGCCCTCTAGAGGCGGAACATATTGTACGCGCGACTGCAGCTTGAAACCCGTCTTCGATAAAGCGCGCATCGTAACGTCGCTATTCACGAACTTGATGAAATTCCAGGCGTCCTCCTTGGAGTCGGATTCGAACGGAATCGCGTACACGTTGGTCGATAAAGTGATCCCGCGATCCTTCCTCGCCGAATATACGGGGGCCGGCACGATGTTCCAACGTTTGGGGGAGAGTCCCTCGTCTCCGGTTATTCTCGCTAGCTCATCGAGGAAGAAGACCATATCGGAATTGCTCGTCATCATGGCGGCTTCCCCGTTCAAGAACGGTGATTGGAAAGGCGCCTTGACCTCATTCTTTAACGCATTCGGGTGGATGGCTCCGGATCTAAGGTTCTCCAACACCATCTCGAAGATCGGTTTCCACCTCCCGTCGTTGACGACGATTCGCCGGTTCTTCTCGTCGAACATGGACAACCCCTGCGCTTCTCCAATATGGCGTATCAACGCCAAGGCGTTGCTCTGTTCGATGGGATCGTAGTTATCGAATCCGAATACGGTTCGATCAGAATCACTAACAGCGGCAAATCGACCGGCAAGGTTCAGAACTTCGTCCCATGTAAGAGTTCCCTTAGGCACAGGTACTCCGTAACGCTCGAACAGTTCTTCGTTATAGTAAAGAGCGTTCGTCCTATAATCAGCGGCCAAGCCTTCTAGCTTGCCTTGACCATATGACTTCAAATATGAAATCAATGGGGGGTAAAAGCTTTCTACGTCAAAATGATCCTTCTGAACGAACGGGCCCAAATCCGTCAGACGGTTCTCTCCGGATAGTTGCGCATATTGCTTGTCTAAGAGGAATACGACGTCGGGTTTTTCCGATTCGATCAAACGCGAATACGCCTCATCGGTGAATTGTCCCGCCCCGACCTTCTCCTCGCCGTAGACGACCGATATTTGAAGCTCGGGATACTTCTCTTTGAACGGCGCGACGTAGGTTTGTTCGTAATAATCGACTTTGTACGGATACATAATCACTAACTGACCGTCGTGCTTTGGCTTGGCGGAAAAGCTGCATCCCGCAGCGATTGTCGCGAGAAGAACGAACAAAAGCAATTTTCGCCAAAACAATGAATGGACCCCCTTCAATGACGCTTTTTCACCATTTCCAACGTAAACTAAATAAACCTTTTTGATCCATTATAGCAAGCTGGAATACGTTTTCTGCACATTTTTTAACGAAAGCCGAATCCGGCTTGATTGCAACGACGGGTTGCCCTATAATGGTGGATAAATGTGCAAATGCGATGATGGAGAAAAGTAAGCAGTGCCTTCTTACCAGGGAGGGAGCGCCGTCGACTGGAAGCGTTCCTAGGAAACCAGGCTGCCGAAGTTCGCTCCGGAGCTGATCTTTGAACGCGGCGTCAGGCTGCCAGTAGAGGATTCCGGCAACGGCCCGTTACGCCGTACGAAGTGGGAATGTGCGATCATCCGCATGTTCCAACAAGGGTGGTACCACGGTCTTTTCGTCCCTTACGGGAGAGAAGGCTTTTTTTATTTATCCGAGACTTTTGACTAAGGAGCGATCGTCATGAAGGACCGATTGGAAGCGTTGCGGGCAGAAGCGCTCGAACAGCTGAAAGACGTTGCGGACGCAGGACGGCTGAACGACCTGCGCGTACAATACCTGGGCAAGAAAGGACAGCTTACCGAGATTTTGCGGGGCATGGGCGCCTTAAGCGCGGAAGAACGCCCGATCATCGGGCAAGTGGGGAACGACGTGCGCGCCGCCATCGAGAGCGTAATCGCCGAGAAGCAGGAAGCGTTCGACCGCGCGGCGACCGCCGGCCGGCTCGCGGCCGAGACGATCGACGTTACGCTGCCGGGCAAAGCGCCTAGCGTCGGCGCCGTTCATCCTCTGAACAAAGTGGCGCAGGAAATCGAGGATATTTTCATCGGAATGGGTTATACGATCGCGGAAGGACCGGAGGTCGAGACCGACTACTTCAACTTCGAGGCGCTGAACCTGCCCAAGAACCACCCGGCCCGCGATATGCAGGATTCGTTCTATATTACCGACGAGATTCTGCTGCGCACGCATACGTCGCCGGTGCAAATCCGCACGATGAAGGCGATGAATGGCAAGACGCCGGTTAAAGTCATCTGCCCGGGCAAAGTGTACCGCCGCGACGACGACGACGCGACCCACTCGTTCATGTTCCATCAGATCGAAGGGCTTGTCATCGGACCGAACATCCGGATGAGCGACCTCAAAGGAACGTTGCTGCAATTCGTGCGCGAGATGTACGGACCGCAGATGGAAATTCGCCTGCGTCCGAGCTTCTTCCCGTTCACGGAGCCGAGCGCGGAGGTCGACGTGACGTGCGTGCAATGCGGGGGCAGCGGATGCCGGATGTGCAAGCATACCGGATGGATCGAAATTCTCGGCTGCGGCATGGTGCATCCGAAGGTGCTCGAACACGGCGGCTACGACCCGAACGAAGTAACTGGATTCGCGTTCGGAATGGGCGTCGAGCGGATCGCGCTGCTGAAGTACGAGATCGACGATATTCGCCATTTCTACGCGAACGACGCGAAGTTCTTAAGCCAGTTCGCCAAGCAGTGACGATCGGCGCTTCATCCATAACGAGAATCTAATAAGGGGAGTTTCCCATGAACGTATCTTATCGGTGGTTATCCGAATATATCGACCTGAGCGGCATCGAGCCGCAAAAGCTAGCAGAGATGATGACGCGCGGCGGCATCGAGATCGACTCCGTGCCGTCCCGCAACGCGGGCGTAAGCAACGTCGTCGTCGGCTACGTCAAAACCCGCGAGAAGCATCCGGATGCCGATAAACTGAGCGTCGTTACCGTAGACGCGGGCACCGGCGAAGATTTGCAAATCGTGTGCGGCGCGCCTAATATCGCGGCCGGCCAGAAGGTGCCGGTCGCCAAAGTCGGCGCGAAGCTGCCAGGCATCGAGATCAAGAAAGCGAAGCTGCGCGGCGTCGAATCCCAAGGCATGATCTGCTCGGCGCGAGAGCTCGGCATCAACGACAAGCTGCTGCCGAAGGAGCTGCAGGAAGGCATTCTCGTTCTTCCGGCGGACACGGAGGTCGGCCGCGACATTCTGGACGTGCTGGCGCTGAACGACCACATTCTCGAGCTCGACTTAACGCCGAACCGTTCGGACTGCTTGAGCATGCTCGGCGTAGCTTACGAGGTTGCCGCGCTCACGGGACGTCCGCTAAAGCTCCCTGAGCCGGGCAAGGACCTGTACGCCACGACGGACAAAACCTCGGATCATGTCGGCGTGAGAATTACCGCGACCGAGCATTGCTCGCTCTATACGGCGCGTTACATTAAGGGAGTCAAAGTCGGTCCTTCCCCGCTGTGGATGCAGAACCGGCTGATCGCGTCGGGTATTCGTCCGATCAACAACATCGTCGATATTACGAACTACGTGATGCTCGAATACGGCCAGCCCCTGCATGCGTTCGACGCGAAGAAAATCGCGGAGGGACGGATCGACGTCCGTCTCGCGAAGCCGGGCGAAGTGCTCGTCACGCTCGACGACCAGGAGCGCAAGCTAGAATCGCACATGCTCGTTATCGCCGACGGGGAGAAGGCGCTAGGCTTGGCCGGCGTCATGGGCGGCGCGAACTCCGAGGTGACGGAGGACACGACGGACATCGTGCTCGAGTCCGCGAAGTTCGACGGCGGCACGATTCGCCGGACGTCGCGCCAGCTCGGCTTGCGCTCGGAAGCGTCCGCTCGGTTCGAGAAGGAAGTGGATCCGTCCCGCGTTCGCGAAGCTTTGGACCGCGCGGCCGGATTGATGGCGAAATACGCGGAAGGGCTCGTCACGGAAGGCATAGCGGAAGCGAAGACGGCTTCGTTCGAACCGTCGGTCGTTCGCCTGTCGCTCGAACGCGTGAACGGCATGCTCGGAACGTCGTTGTCTTCTCTCGAAGTGGAGACCATTCTGACGCGGCTGCAGTTCGCGGCGGTATCCGCCGGGGGCGGCGTCTGGGACGTAACGGTTCCGACCCGTCGCGGCGATATGACGCGCGACGTCGATCTCATCGAGGAAGTAGCTCGCCTGCACGGCTACGATGAAATCCCGACGACGCTGATCGAAGGGGCCTCGACGGCAGGCTCGCTGACGAAACCGCAGGCGATTCGCCGCGAGCTGCGGACGCTGTTGACGAACGCTGGCTTACAGGAAGCGATCAGCTACTCGGTCACGTCCGCTCAGCGTACCGGCTTGTTCCCGGCATTATCCGGCGCAGACGTTAAGCCGATCGCGCTGGCGATGCCGATGAGCGAGGAACGCAGCGTGCTTCGGACGACGATCCTGCCGAGCTTGATGGAAGCCGCCGCTTACAACTTGACGCGGAAGAACAACGATATCGCGCTGTTCGAAATCGCCAGCGTGTATCATTCGGACGAAGCGGTGCTGACGCGCCTGCCGCAGGAGAAGCCTAGGTTAGCGCTTCTGCTTGCCGGCAATCGCCGAGCTGCGGACTGGAGCCGCAAGGCTGAAGCGGTCGATTTCTACGGCGCGAAAGGTTTGCTCGAGGCGGTATTCCGCCGTCTTGGCATTGAGGGGCGCATCACGTACGAAGCGGCGCAGCCGGAAGGCTTCCATCCCGGACGCACGGCGTCGATCAAGCTGGATACGGAACGCGGAGCGGAGACGATCGGTTACGTGGGGCAGCTTCATCCGGAGCTGCAGCGCGAATTCGATCTCCCGGACACGTTCGCGGCGGAGCTGTCGCTTGCGCCGATCTACGAGTATGCGGACAGCCGAATCGAATACGAACCGCTTCCGCGATACCCGGCGATGGAGCGGGATATCGCCGTCGTCGTCGATCGCGGCGTGACGGGCGGCTCCTTGACGGCGGCGATCGAAGCCTCCGCGGGCGAACTATTGGAATCGGTTCGCGTGTTCGACGTATATACCGGAGACCGCGTGGCATCGGATAAGAAGAGCGTGGCGTTGGCGCTGGTCTACAGACATGCGGAGCGTACGCTGACCGATGAAGAAGTAACGGCGGCGCATGGAAATGTTTTGGCACAACTGGAACAATCTTTCGGAGCCGAACTTCGGAAATAGGCAGGAAACGGCAATGGATGCAGCGAATACATCAAGACGCTGGTTGGCGCCTGATGGTTCGCTGCATTTTCCTTTACGTGACGGGGGATTTCGGGTGCGGAAGGGTGTCGAATCGAGGGTGCGTGCGGATAACGGAAACAATGGGAGGAACACGCCGTGAGCATGGATGAGAAATTGCGTGTGACCGTTGACATATATGGAACGCAGTATACGCTGACGGGTCACAATAGCGCCGAGTATATGAGAAGAGTCGCTGCGCTCGTTAACGAGCAGATGAGCAGAATCAACAGCGGTTCCCCGAGGCTTGATCTGCCGCGCCTTGCCGTTCTGGCGGCGGTGAACATGGGAGACGAGCTGCTGCAGGTGCGACGCGAAGCCGATCGGCTGGCTAAGGAAGAAGCGGAACGCAAGCGGCTTGCCGAGGAAATCGAATATATCAAGATGCAAGCGTCCGATGACGTCGCGGCCGCGCAGGCGCTCGCAACCGAGGAGATTGCCCGCGCGCAGGCGAGGGCGGCCGAGGAAGTGTCGAGAATCGAGGCGGCGTTGGCGAGCGCAAGGGAGCAGGCCGCGGAACAGCTGGCGAAGGCAGATGCGGTAGGCGCGGAAGCTTTGGCAGACGCGGAGAGCAAGGCTGCCTCCGAGATCGACAGGTTGTCTCGGGAGCTGGAGATGGCTAAACAAGCGGCTTCCGAACAGTTGGAGAGCTTGAACGCGCTTGCGGCTCAGGAACTGGACCGCTTTAAGTCGCAGGCGGCGGAAGAGCTCGCACAAGCAGAAGCTGCCGCGGCGGAAGCGTTGGCTAACGTGCAGGCTCAGGCTGCGAAGGAGCTTGCCAAGCTGTCCCAAGAGCTGGAGCAAGCGAAGAGATCGGCAGATGAGCAGGCGGCGATCTTCAAGGCGCAAGCCGAGGAAGAGCTGGAGCTGGCGAAAGCGTTAGCGGCAGAGGAAGCAGCGAGAGTCAAGGCTGAGGCTGAAGAAGAAGCGGCAAGAGTCAAGGCTCAAGCGGAGGAGGCTGCGGCGAACGCGAAGGCGGAAGCGGAGCAGGCGCAAGCGAACGCCCTGAGAGAGGCGGAGCTTGCCAAGGAGCAGGCCGAGGAGGAAATCGCGAAAGCGAAGAAGCTCGCCGGCGAACAGGTGAGGAGCTTATCGGAAGAGCTGGAGAGAGTGAAGGCTCAAGCGGCGGAGGATGCGGCCAAAGGCGAAGCAAGCGCCGCGGAAGCGCTGGAGAACATGCGGACGAAGGCGACCCAAGCGATCAACCAAGTGAAATTGGACGCGAACGTGAAGCTGGATCGCCAGACCGCCGAAGCCGCCAAGGAGCTGGCTAGCGTGCGCGAGCAGCTCGAAGGCCGGATTGCGGTTTTGGAGAGAGAGCTCGCGCATACGAAATCGAGCTATGCTGCCAAAGAAGAGGAATGGGCGTCAAGCTTGGCAGGTCAGCTCGTAGAAGCCGATCGGAGCCAAGCGAACGCCATCGAAGAGCTTAAGAGCCAGCACAAGAAGGAACGCGAAGCGCTGGAAGAAGAGTATTTCGAAGAGCTGGCATCTCTCGAAAGCAAGCTGACCGGAGAGATTAAGGCGTTGCAGGCGGTTCGAATGGAAGAGTCCGAGGCGGCCGCGCTCGCGCAAGCGACCTGGAGAGCGGAAGTCGAAGAGTGGCGGGCGGAGCAGAAGCGTTGGGCCGAAAGCGAAGCGGAGTGGAAGGCGCTTCGCGACAAGCTGGAAGCGGACGTCGCGCATTGGATGAGCGAAGCGGAGGATCAGCGGCGCACCGTTATCGAACAGCAAGAGATGCTGCATGCCGTCGAAGGACAATCCGTCGACATGCTGCGCATGGAAATCGCGGCGCGCGAGCAAGCCGAGCGCGAGCTCGAAGCCGCGCTCGCGAAGC
>JAEWPC010000005.1 GCA_023460795.1 Bacillota bacterium
CAGCTATATTTGCGATGATGTTGTCAGCATTAACCGTCAATGCTGCTACTGGAGGAAAGCTGTTTGGTGCAATGTTACTAAACAAGGAAAACAGGCACATCGCCAATGAGCCCAATTATGCTTCCATGCAAGAAGTGCCCGCCGCAACCGAAATACCAGTGTATGAAAAACGAGCTCTGATCAGCAACATTATTAATGAAGACCAACTTCAGACGATCTTAGCTAGCTCGGTAACTAACTTTGCCCTAGAGAAAAATAACGGTAAGTTTACAATTCCGGAGATACTTACGGGTAATGGTGACTTTGTAATTTTCACGAAGACAGGCGAAACGGGATGGCGTTTGAAAAGAGGGGAGAAGCTTTCGATCCAATTCAATCTTGATCTGACAACCAATAAGTATTCAGATCCAATTGGAGAGTTTATGGAGGTCGGCTATATTAAAAATGGCATTCCAATCAAGGGTTTATTTAACAAAGCCGAGGAGTTTTCATACACCCTTACGGCTGATGCAGATGGAGAATATTACTTCTACACAGAGAACCTTTCGGCTGGCAAAATTATTATCGCAACAGGAAATATAAAATAAAATTGATGTGGTGTTAGAATACGGAAAGCGGAGGTTGGGTTATCGGCGTATAAAAAGGTTGGTATGTATTTCCCAAGAAATAACGAAGAGCCCTCATGCGAGGACTCTCCGGGCGACGTATTGTGGAGCTTCAAGATCTACAGTTACTATCGTTGCTGGTCTCAACCCAGCGCTTCGGTAATCGGTCCGGTCTGATGCCGGAATGATGCGGACTTAGTGTCTTTAGCACAACGCCTCGCTTCCGTGCCTACTCCGATTGAAACGTATCCTCTTGCTGTTGTTGCACCTCGACGTTCAAGGGAACCACACCTCTCTAATAACGTCGCCGAGATATAGAATGGCACGAATCCGGTTCATTTATACACGGCTTCGCGAAAAGTTTTTACGGCGCCTTGTGCCTTCTCCATTTGCGGTTGTGGTTCCTCGTCTCGGGGAACGATTGTCCTTTTCGCAAGGTTACGTGCTGCGGATTCTCGATGCCCATGTGGAAGGAATCTTCTCCGACTTCAATGTATTCTCCATCGTTCGGAGCCTTCTGTCCCGGTTCGAATAGCGTCTGCTCGCCCACAAGCTCACCTCCTGTTCTGATCGTTAGTGTGACTATCTGGCAGACGATTTATGTTGCGATTCTCGCCCGGTTATGATAAAGTATTCAGGCATGCAATTCGAGTAAAATTCTTTATGCATGCTCCTTGCTCCTCGGCCGATCGCAAGATCGGTATGCCAAGCGGGGGGCCATAGACCTTAAGGAGGTGAACGGAAGATGCGCAATTACGAGTTAATGTACATCATCCGTCCGGACGTGGATCAAGAAACCGTTCAAGCCGTCGTGGAAAAATTCCAGGGCGTCATCGGGAACGGCGGAGAGATCGTTAAGCACGACATCATGGGTAAACGTCGTCTTGCTTACGAAATCAACAAACACCGCGAAGGGACGTATGTGCTGGTTAACTTCACGGCTACGTCGGATGTTGTCAACGAGCTGGAACGCGTTCTGAAGATCTCGGACGAAGTCATCAGACATATCGTCGTCAGAGAACAGACTGCGTAAACCGCACAACGAACTTGGCGGATGACCGCCGAACGCTTTTTCATGTCAGGGGAGGGACGACGAGATGTTGAATCGAGTCATTCTTATTGGACGCTTGACCAAAGATCCCGAACTGCGCTATACGCCGCAAGGCGTAGCTGTCGCACAATTCACGCTCGCGGTGGACCGCGGCTTCTCCAGCAATCGCGAAGAGAGAGAAGCGGATTTCATTCCGATCGTGGTATGGCGGCAACTCGCCGAGACGTGCGCCAACTATCTTCGCAAAGGCCGGCTGGCTGCTGTCGAAGGACGCATTCAGGTGCGTAACTACGACAACAACGAAGGCCGCCGCGTGTACGTAACGGAAGTCATTGCGGATAACGTACGGTTCTTGGAGTCTGCTAACCGCGAGGGCGGCGGACAAGCAAGAGACGAATCTTCCGGTGGCGGCAATGCGGGTGGATATGGCGGCGGCAATGCTGGTCGCAGCTCTGGTTCGCGCAATAGCGGAAGCAATAATAACGATCCCTTCGCCGATGACGGGCGACCGATAGATATATCGGACGATGATTTGCCATTCTAACTGGAAAGGACGGATAACCAATGAGCGAACAACAAGCTGCACAACCACAAGCACGTGAAGAGCGCGGACCACGCGGACCACGCCCAGAAGGCGGAGATCGCGAGCCTCGCAAATTCCGTCGCGGCGGACGCAACAAGCGTCGCAAAGTATGCTTCTTCACGGTGAATAAAATCACCCACGTCGACTACAAAGACCTGGACCTGCTTCGCAAATTCATCAGCGAGCGCGGCAAAATCTTGCCACGCCGCGTGACGGGTACGAAAGCGAAGTATCAGCGCATGCTGACGGTAGCGATCAAACGCTCCCGCCAAATGGCTTTGCTGCCATACACGACGGAATAAGCTAACGCTTATCGATACAAAAGAACAGACGCTGCCGGATAACCGGTGGCGTTTTCTTTTTTATTCCAGTAACTATTGGACCTTCTCAATCGTATATTTAGGGTCGAGAGATAGATAAAAAGAGAGACGGGAGAGAAAAACAAGGGAGAGAGGAACCATGCGGAAACAAAAGAAAAGCAGGATGAGAATCGCGCTGTTTTCTACGCTGGCGCTGCTGGTCGTAGCGGCAGGACTTATCTATTCCAATAAAGGCGCGCTAGCCGCGCTCGGGTACGATTGGTTTCTATCGGACAAAGTGGAAGAGAGCATGAAAGATTCCTACAAGCCGCTCAGCGACCGTCCGGAGCAAGAGCCGATGGTCGTGAAGAACCCGTTCAGCATGCTGCTCTTAGGCGTCGATGCCAGGGCGAACGAGCACGGGCGCTCGGATACGATGATCTATACGGTCGTACGGCCGGAGGACGGCAAAGTGCTGATGGTGTCGGTCCCTCGCGATACTTACGCGGATATTGTGGGCAAGGATAAGAAGGATAAGATTACCCACGCTTACGCATTCGGCGGGGCGGAGATGGCCGTGAACAGCGTCGAGGAGCTGCTAGACGCGAAGGTCGACCATTACGCGACGATCAATTTTCAAGGCTTCAAACAAGTCGTCGATACGCTTGGCGGGATCTCGTTGCCGATTACACAAGATATCGTGAACAAAGGCGCGGATCACGAGAAGTTTACGGTTAGGGCAAATCAACCGAGCTATGACGGAGTCGAGGCTCTTAACTACGTACGTTATCGCGAAGACGCGGGGGGAGACATGTCTCGTACCGAGCGCAATCGCGTGTTCTTGGAATCACTCATTCATAAAGCCTCTTCGATGAAGCAATGGACGAAAATTCCGGAAGTGCTGGATATCGTAGGCGACAACTTTACGACCGACCTCCATCCGGAGACGATGAGCGATCTGGCGAAACAATTTCTTCAGACGGGCCATTCGATCAGCAGCTATACCCTTAAGGGCGAAGGCAAACGGATGGGCTCGCAAAATTTATGGTACTACGTGGCGGACGAAAACGATCTGAACGCCGTACGAGCGACGATCTCCGCTTGGCTTGATCCGACCACGCCGCTTGATCAATTGAAGACACCAACAGATGCCATGAAGCAAACGAGCAATCCCGTGCTATAATGGAACCATCATTGAAGACGGAATGTCGAGGTGGCTGGAGGTAATATGAACATCGCTTTCTTTCTCCTGCCGAAGCAGGAAGTCGTATGTTTAAACGAGACAACGACGCTTAGGCAGACGTTGGAGCGGATGGAGCATCATCGTTATACGGCCGTCCCGATCATCGGAGAGAACGGCGAATACAAAGCTACCGTCACCGAGGGCGATCTGCTGTGGCATCTGAAGAACAATCCCGATCTCTCTTTCGATCAGCTGCACAGGGCATCTCTGAAGGATGTACCGCTGCGCATGAACATTCGCTCCGTACGAATCGACGCGAATATGGAAGATTTAATCTCGCTCGCGAAGACGCAGAACTTCGTTCCCGTCGTCGACGATATGAACCGATTCATCGGCATCGTGCGCAGAAGCGACATTATCGATTACTGCGAGAAGTTATTAGTTCGCGAAATGAAGAAAGAAGCATAACGACTTGGCAAGAGCGCTCCCGCATATAGAGGTTGCGCTCTTGTTCTTTGTTCGGCGGGAGGCCGCCGAATCCGATTGTGCAGTGCCAGTCCTTAAGCCGGTATGTTATAATGAAGTTTGCAGGTTTTTCAGGCAGCATGTTCGAACTTAAGGGCCAGAGGTGAAAGGGTTGAAGGTAAGCGCAAAGTCGCTGACTTGGAGTGCAGCGGCCATTCTTATATTGCTATCGATACTGACGCCGTTAAACGTGGTGTCTTCCCTGTTGATGATGACGCCGTTCGTCGTCTTGTATACGATGCTGAAGCCAGGCGCTTTCGCGGCCCACGTGGTTCCAATTGCGGCCATCGCTTTTCTGTTGTCGGGTTCGTACGGAGTGGTCGTGCTAACGCTCGGGTTGTTTTTCCTCGTTCCGTCCATGGTGATGGGGCATCTCTATAAGAAGGGCAAGGCGGCTAAGACCGTCGTCCTAACCGGATTCGTCGTCATACTCGCGGAGTTTCTCCTCGAACTCGCGATATTCTCTTCGCAGCTCAATTTCAAGGACGAGGTCACGAGCCTGCTGACGGACAGTCTGAAGCAGTTCGAGACGAACGGCATGTTCTCCGCCGGCTGGGCCGCGAAGAACGCATCATCGCTAACGGATGCGATCATAACCGCGCTTCCGATGATGCTGCTCTTGACGGCGTTCTTCATCACGGCCGTCACGCACTGGCTGTCGCGCAAGGCGTTAAGGACGGTCGGCTTCGAAGCTCCGGCGCTGCCGAAGGCGAAAGAATGGAGAATGCCGCGCAGCTTAGTACTCTATTATTTGCTCGCTTCGGTCGCCAGCTTCGTCATGACGGAGGAGAGCAGCGGCTATTGGTACGTTGCGATCACGAACTTGATCCCGATCCTCCAGTTCTTGTTCCTTATTCAAGCCATCGGGTTCGTCTTCTTCCTAGCCGATGCCAAGCGGTGGCCGAGAATCGCGCCGTTCTTACTCTGTATTCCTTTGCTGCTATTCATCCAGCCGCTATTCTTGATCGGAATGCTGGACGTGGCTTTCCCGCTGCGGAGATATTTCGTGAAAGAAGAATAGCGCGCTAGCTACGAAGGCAATCATTCGGAATTTGATTACGGGGGCGAAATCGGATATGCCCAAGTTTCTCGTGCAGCGATGGCACGGTATGCATATCGTCTGGGCTTTGGTGTTAATTTTTATTCTTACCGTCGTGCTGACTTGGTACGAATGGGTACTCGGATTGCTAGGGCTTGTACTCGGCGGCGTAGTAGGCGCGTATGGCGTCATGGCCGAGCGTGCGTTCCGCAAAGACTTCAACGATTATGTCCTTACGCTGTCCCATCGGATCAAAAGCATGGGCAACGACGTGATCGGGCATCTGCCGTTCGGGATCATCATCTTTAACGAAGACCGTGAAATTCAGTGGCATAATGCTTTTACGGCCACGTTCGTGGGGAAATCGTCGATCGTCGGCGAACAACTGGCGGCTTATTTTCCGGCTCTTCAGCAACCGATTAAGGATAAAGAAACGAGCTTGGAAACATCGATTGCAGGTCGTACCTACGAGCTTCTGGTGAAGCCTCACGAACGGATCATGTATTTCTGGGACGTGACGGAGCGCTGGACGCTCAAGAAAAAGTACGAGGAAGAGAAATTGGCGCTAGGGATCGTCATGATGGACAATCTCGAGGAAGTCGCTCAAGGGATGGATGAGCAGCAGCGCGCGCTCATGCTGTCCAAAGTCACAGGTGAAATTAACGAATGGGCGTTGAAGTACGGACTATTCCTGCGGAGGCTTTCGTCCGATAAGTACTTGGTCATCGCCAACCTGGCTTCGCTTAAGCAGCTGGAGCAGTCGAGATTCGAATTGCTCGATGAAGTCCGCGAGATTACGCTCGACCAGAAGCTCCCGATGACGCTCAGTATCGGTTTCGCGGCGGGGATAGACGACGCGATCGAGCTCGGCCATCTCGTACAAGGAAGCTTGGACATTGCGCTAGGGCGCGGGGGCGACCAGGCCGTCGTCAAAGTCGGGCAGCGTCAAAGCTACTATGGCGGCAAGAGCAACGCCGTAGAGAAGCGCACGCGCGTCAGAGCCCGCGTCATCTCCCATGCGCTCAGAGACCTTATTAAAGAGAGCGACAACCTGATCGTCATGGGTCACAAGATGCCCGATATGGATGCCATCGGCGCGGCGATCGGAGTCGTCAAAGCCGCTCAGCTATACGGCAAGGAGGCTTTCATCGTACTGGAAGGCATCAACCCGGCCATTCAGAAAATGATGGAGATGATGAAGGAAGACGAGCGTCTGATGAAACGGTTCGTTCCTCCGGAGCAAGCGCTCGCGATGACGCACAAGCGTACGCTTGCGGTCGTCGTTGATACGCACCGAGCGACGATGGTTGCGGAGCCCAAGATTCTGCAAGCGACCGAACGGATCGTGATCGTCGATCACCATCGCCGGAGCGAGGAATTTATCGACGACGCGGTGCTCGTCTACATGGAACCGTACGCCTCGTCTACGTGCGAGCTCGTCACGGAGCTGCTCCAATATATTCACGACCGCGTCGCGCTCGATGTCAGAGAAGCGACGGCGCTGCTCGCGGGCATCACCGTAGATACGAAGAGCTTCGCGCTGCGAACCGGTTCGAGAACGTTCGAAGCGGCATCGTTCTTGCGGCGTAACGGCGCGGATTCCGTGCTCATTCAGCGGATGCTGAAGGAAGACCTGGAAGAGTACATTCGGAAAGCCGAGATTATCCGCCATGCGGAGATCTATAAAGAGTGCATCGCGATCGCGGTCGCCGAAACCGGGAAGCCGGTACAGCAGCTGTTGATCGCTCAAGCGGCGGATACGCTGCTGAATATGACGGGCATGAAAGCATCGTTCGTCATCGGCATGCGGCCGGACGGCCAAGTCGGCATCAGCGCAAGATCGCTTGGACAGATCAACGTGCAAGTCGTCATGGAGCATCTCGGCGGCGGCGGTCATTTCACGAATGCGGCCGCGCAGGCGCAAGGCACGGTAGGCGAAGTGGCAAGCAAGTTAAGAAGAGTACTCAAAGATCTCGAAGAGGGAGAGGGGTTATTCATATGAAAGTCATCTTTCTGAAAGACGTTAAAGGCCAAGGCAAAAAAGGCGAAATCAAAGAGGTGTCCGAGGGTTACGCGCGCAACTTCCTGATTCCGCAAGGCGCGGTGCAGATCGCGACCGACGGCGCGAAGAAGACGCTGGATCAAATGGCCGCTTCCGTGCAGAAGAAGAAGGATAAAGAGAAAGAAGACGCGAAGGCGCTCGCGGCGCGTCTGTCCGAGATGACGGTCGTCATCAAGGCGAAAGCCGGCGAAGGCGGCCGATTGTTCGGCGCGATTACGAGCAAGCAAATCGCCGAGACGTTGGAATCCGCGAACAAAATCACGATCGATAAACGCAAAATCGAGCTCGACGATCCGATTCGCACGCTTGGCACGACGAAAGTAGCGATAAAGCTGTACCCGGACGTAAAAGGCACGTTAAACGTGCAGATCGTGGAGGAATAAAGCATGAACGGCAGCGGCGATCAGTTGTTCGAATCGCGCGTGCCGCCGCAAAATATGGAGGCGGAGCAAGCCGTCCTGGGCGCGATATTGCTCGAGGCCGAGGCGCTTATCGCTTCGATGGAGCGGCTGCGCGCGGAAGACTTCTACAGCGTCTCTCACCAACGGATATATGAAGCCATGGTCGCGCTCGGGGAAGACGGAGAGCCGATCGACCTCGTGACGTTGACGGCCCGGCTTCAAGACCTCGGACAATTGGACGAGGTTGGCGGAGTCAGTTATCTAGCAAAGCTTGCAGGCGCGGTTCCAACGGCAGCGAACGTGGAATACTACGCTCAGATCGTGGAAGAAAAGTCGATGCTTCGTCGGCTTATTCGAACGGCGACGCAGATCGTATCGAGCGGCTACGCTTCGGAAGACGACGTAGGCTTGCTCCTTAGCGATGCGGAGCGGCGGATCATGGAACTGTCGCACAACCGGTCCTCTTCCGGATTTATAAGCATTCGCGACGTGCTCATGGACGTATTCGAGCGCGTGGAATTTCTATATAACCATCGGGGCGGCGTAACGGGCATTCCGTCCGGGTTCGTCGATCTCGACAAGATGACGTCCGGCTTTCAGCGGAACGACCTTATCATCCTCGCGGCACGTCCTTCCGTAGGGAAGACCGCGTTCGCGCTTAACGTCGCGCAGAACGTGGCCGTGCGTGCGTCGGAGACAGTCGCGATCTTCAGTCTCGAGATGTCGGCCGCTCAGCTCGTGCAGCGTATGATCTGCGCGGAATCGAACGTCGACGCGACGAGAATGCGGACCGGAGACTTGAAGGGCGACGACTGGGAGAAGCTATCGATGGCGATCGGTTCGTTATCCGAAGCCCAAATTTTCATCGACGATACGCCAGGTATCACGGTAGCGGATATTCGCGCCAAGTGCCGCCGGCTGAAGAAAGAGAAAGGCCTCGGGATGATTCTCATCGACTACCTGCAGCTCATTCAAGGGCGCGGTAAAGCCGGAGAGAACCGGCAGCAGGAAGTATCGGAAATTTCCCGTACGCTCAAGATGATCGCGCGGGAGCTCGAAGTGCCGGTCATCGCGTTGTCCCAGCTGTCACGGGGCGTAGAACAACGCCAAGATAAACGCCCGATGATGTCCGACCTTCGGGAGTCGGGATCGATCGAGCAGGACGCGGACATCGTAGCGTTCCTCTACCGCGACGATTATTACGACAAAGAGACCGAGAAGAAGAACATTATCGAGATCATTATCGCCAAACAGCGGAACGGTCCGGTCGGAACGGTCGAGCTCGTGTTCCTGAAGCAGTTCAACAAATTCGTCAATCTGAACCATTCCCATCCGGAAGCGTTCGTTGGCAGCGCCTAGGACGAATACGCGCGAGCAAATCCCGAACATTTATTTTAAGACCATGTAAATTGTTCGTCATTCCGTTGACTTCCGACAGGTCAGTTGCTACACTAATAAAGCTGGATACGGACAAAAGCACCCTAAGAGGCTTGAATGTTCGTGTTCCAGAGCGGACTGCCTGATCGCGAACGCGGCCTCGGGCGGTATCATCATGCCGGCGTGGTAGATCATAATCACACCCGGGTGGAGGGATTGCATTGTCAACAGTCGTTGTCGTAGGTACGCAATGGGGAGACGAAGGCAAAGGGAAGATTACCGATTATCTCGCGGAGAAAGCCGATGTCGTTGCCAGGTACCAAGGCGGTAATAATGCCGGTCATACGATCCTTATTCAGAACAAGAAATATAAGCTTACGATGATTCCGTCGGGAATTTTCAACCAAAACAAGCTATGCGTCATCGGCAACGGAATGGTGATTAATCCAGGCGCGTTGATCGAAGAGATTCAATATATTCATGATAACGGCTTCTCCACGGACAACCTCAAGATCAGCGATCGCGCGCACGTGATCATGCCTTATCATCTCGTGCTCGACGCGTTGGAAGAGGACCGCAAAGCCGACAATAAAATCGGCACGACCCGCAAAGGGATCGGTCCGTGCTACATGGACAAAGCAGCTCGCAACGGCATTCGGATCGCCGATCTGATGGTTGCGGAAGCGTTCGCCCAGAAGGCGCGCGCGATTATCGAAGATAAGAATCAGATCATTACGCAAATGTACGGCGGAGAAGCGCTCGACGCCGATAGCATCATTAAAGAATACCTTGAATTCGCGGAGAAGCTTCGCCCTTACGTTACGGATACGTCCGTCGTCTTGAACGATGCGATCGACGAAGGCAAGAAAGTGCTGTTCGAAGGCGCGCAAGGCGTTATGCTCGATATCGACCAAGGCACTTATCCATACGTCACGAGCTCGAACCCATCCGCCGGCGGCGTGTGCATCGGTTCCGGCGTAGGTCCTTCCAAGATCCGCGAGGTTATCGGCGTAGCTAAAGCTTATACGACCCGCGTCGGCGACGGACCGTTCCCTACCGAACTCAAGAACGAGCTTGGCCAATGGATTCGCGATAAAGGCCATGAGTACGGCACCGTTACGGGCCGCCCTCGCCGCGTCGGCTGGTTCGACACCGTCGTCGTGCGCCATGCGCGCCGCGTCAGCGGAATTACCGGCTTGTCGCTTAACTCGCTGGACGTGTTGACGGGCCTGGAATCCGTTAAGATTTGTACGGCATACAAATTGAACGGAGAGACCGTAACGACCTACCCGGCGAACCTTGCTCTTCTCGACAATTGCGAAGCGGTGTACGAGGAACTGCCAGGCTGGAGCGAAGATATCTCTAACGCGAAGACGTTGGACGACCTGCCGGTGAACACGCGCAATTTCGTGAACCGCGTGTCCGAGCTGACGGGTATCCCGATCGCGATCTTCTCCGTCGGCCGCAACCGCGAACAGACGAACCAAGTCGCTGCCATTTACGGCGAATAATCGAATAGTCAGCCAGAAGCCCTTCGGCGGATCGACCGCCGAAGGGCTTCTTTGCGTGGCTAGCCTGTTATTTTATTAATAGAAGAGAATGAACGCCGAGAGGTTTGCCCATACTAAAAACTATCAATGGCACCCTTAATTTTCGTTGGAAGCGGGTGCTTGCGGCTACCCAATCGTGCAATCGTCTTTCGACTCCGATCTTTTATCGTTCTCATAGAACGTGGTGTCGCATTCACGATAGGCCTCAGCCTACCGATGGGCAGATTGACAACTGCCCTGCAAGCACAGTCATGCTGGGCCTGCACCTTTGAGAAGGTACTGTTTGCCTCTTAAGGCAAGATTCATCGCGCCGATTCGATCATCGTTGCTCTGATAGCCGCACCTTTGACAACGGAAACGATGATTGCGTTTGTCCCGGTTTGTTTTTGCGACATGGCCGCAATTCGGCTTCGGACAGGTTTGCGAAGTGTACTTCGGATCTACCGCGATGGTCATCGATCCCGACAGCGTTAAATCCTCAAGAACAAATAGTGTACCAGCGCCATATCGGGACACGAGTGCCATACTGACCTGATGGTTCACATCGTGAAGAGAACATCATATAGAGGGAGGACAAACTATGTATAAAAAATGGATCAGCTGGGCTCTTCGGCTCGTGGCGACGGCGGTGCTGCTCAGCTTCTTATGCATATGGACAACCGGTTATATCGTCAACAGCTACATGGAGTCGATCATCAAACAGTTGGAGCTGCCGTTAGAGACGAAGCCGTTCGCATTATCGGGCATATGGGGGACATTATGGGGAGCGGACTCTCCGGTGAAGGAGGCTAGCGAGGAAGCTAAAGTGACGAATACGAAGGCGACGAAATCCGACAACGACATGGACATCGGCATGGACGATCCGGACGGACCGGACGATCCAGCGGCGGAAGCCCCCGCAACTTCCAAAGCATCGCCTGCGTCTAATGGACAAGCAAGTCCGAGCCAGTCAGCTGAAGTGGGCGCCATCGAACAAGAAGAGCAGCCGAGCGGCGGAGGAGATCGTTCTGAGGACGCCGTACCGGCCATAAGCGGCAACGCGGGCTCTGAGGACCCTCAGATGACCGAGGCGGAGCGGCAGGCGTTGTACGCGAACGTCGTCTCCAAGCTCGATGCGTCGCAGCTACAGCTCTTATCCGAGGCGTTGGAGGGCGGATTATCCGCCGAGAAGCTGACGCAGCTGAAGGAAATGCTCAAGACGGCGCTGACCGAGGACGAGTACGCCCAAATGATGTATACGCTCCAAGGGGCAGCGAATACGGATTAAACCACAAGGATGACGCGAGTTAAACGCTTACAAAAATTGCCGCCGCGGCAGTTAAAAACGGCGGCTATTTCCATTTTTCATAATTCTAATCCGGTGATTTTATTGATAGTTTTGTCGTACATATGCTAAAGTAAGAGACGAACTCTTCCATAGTACAGGAAAAGAATACCGAATGTAAGCGAAAAGGAGAAGATCATGGCCGTTTTCAGGGGAATAGATCGGATCCGGGGCGCGAAAGCTGCTACGCAGCGAATAATCCGGCGTGTTCGATCTCTGGACTTGAAAGAACTGACTAACGTCAGCAAACGGTTCGATGCGCGATCCATCGTTCGATTCGTCAATCATTATCGCGTACCGACTGCCGTTACCGTTGTAGGAATCATCGCAGTAGCATCCGTTGCCTTCGGGGCACATAAATACGTAACAGCCAATACCGTCCCTTACTATACCGTAGCACTTGATGGTCAAGTCGTAGGCGAGATTAGCGATCCTAATAAGGTCGACCAACTGATCGCGGACAAATCCGAGCAGCTTAAGAAGGCGGACACCCCCGTACTAGCCGAGCTCGATGAGCAAGTCGTCACCTACACGGATGAAAGGGCTTACAAGAAAGTGACCGACGATGCGGCGACGCTCGAGCGGCTCTCTGGCATGCTCACCACGCATCCTATCGGCGTTAAGGTGAAGATCGACGGAGAAGTGGTCGGTATCGTACGCGACCAGCAAACCGCGGACGCCCTCCTGCAGAAGGTTAAGGATAAGTACGTCACCGTCAAAGCGAAGAAGGGCGCGGAAGTCCAGACGCTCTCTCTATCGGCAGGCGGCGACAAAGACAAAGACGATAAGCTGGAGAAAGAAGTGCAGAGAACGGTAACGTCCGTCACCTTCGTCGAGAAGGTCGCGACGGAGAAGACAGAAGACGTTGACGCCTCGCAGATCGCGGATCCGGATGAACTGTTCAAGCTGCTGACGAAGGGCGAACCGGTCCCGCGCACTTACACCGTCAAGGAAGGCGACTGCATTGGCTGCATCGCTTCCAAGTTCAACATCTCCGGAGAATTCATCTACAAGAACAATCCTTGGATCAAGAACGATCTGATCAAGGTCGGAGACGTCATCGATCTCTCGACGGAGAAGCCGCCGATTCTGAACGTGAATTCGACCGAGCAAGTCGTTCAGATCGAGGCGATCGATCCTCCGATCGAATACAAGACGAACGACGATATGAAGGTCGGCCAGACGAAAGTGATCAGCCAAGGCAAAGAAGGCCAGCAGCAAGTCACTTATCGAATTCTAAACCGCAACGGCGAAGAGATCGAAGAGGAGATCGTGGACCGCAAGGTTCTTAAAGAGGCTACTCCGACGATCATCATGAAGGGCACGAAAGTCATTCGCGGCGAAGGCACGGGCAAGTTCAGCTGGCCGGTATCCGGACACCGCATCACGAGCTACCTCGGCAAGCGCTGGGGCCGGATGCACAACGGCATCGATATGGTCGGCAACAGCAACATCAAGGCTGCCGACGACGGCGTCGTTATATTCTCGGGATATAAAGGCGAGCTAGGCAACTGCATTATCATCGACCATAAGAACGGGTTCCAGACCGTCTATGGCCACATGAAGAAGCTGAAAGCCAAGAAAGGCCAAATCGTCGAGAAAGGCGATTCGATCGGCGTCATGGGCAGCACGGGACATTCTACCGGCACTCATCTTCATTTCGAAATTCATTTGGACGGCAAGCTTAAGAATCCGCTCAGCTATCTATAATCGCAACGAGATACGAAGACCTCCGACGATCGAACCAAGGCGCCGGGGGTCTTCTGTTATTTCCATCAACCTGTCCGCAGAACTTCGTTGGGCTAGCGCGCTCGTTATGTTAAAATGAACTGTATATTAGCACTTCCGAGAAGCGGGAGGCGGTCAACGTTATGCCAGGGAAAATATTAGTCGTGGACGACGAACGTCCGATTGCGGATATTCTGAAATTCAATCTCGAAAAAGAAGGCTACGAGGTCATCTGCGCATTCGACGGAGAAGCGGCGGTTAAGCTTGCGTTCGAAGAGGACCCCGACCTGATTCTGCTTGATCTGATGCTGCCGATTAAAGACGGGATGGACGTGTGCCGTGAGGTTCGAACTCGTCTATCTACGCCGATCATCATGCTGACGGCGAAGGATAACGAGATCGATAAAGTGCTCGGTCTCGAGCTCGGCGCGGACGATTACGTGACGAAGCCGTTCGGCACGCGCGAGCTGCTGGCTAGAGTCAAGGCGCATTTGCGCCGGCAGCGCAAGCTGACGGATACGTCCCGCGCGGACGAGGATGCGTCGCAGCAGGAGACGGAGCGCCAAGGCATCAAGCTGTTCAACCTGTTCATCGACACGGATATGTACGTCGTCTACAAGAACAATCAGCCGCTGGACCTGACGCACCGGGAATTCGAGCTCATTCATTACCTCGCCCGCAACAGCGGGAAGGTCATGACCCGCGAGCATCTGCTGCAGGCGGTATGGGGATTCGAGTACTTCGGCGACGTGCGCACGGTGGACGTGACGATCCGGCGCCTCAGGGAGAAGCTCGAGGACGACCCGAGCCGTCCGGAGATCATTATGACGAGGCGCGGCCTCGGTTATTTGGTCCGTAATCCGAAAATGACGGGCGGGCTGTACGGATGAGCTTGTTCCGCATGTTTCGCAGCATCCAATTCAAGCTCATTCTCATGGTGCTGCTCCTCATCTTGATTGCGGTGCAATTAATCGGCGTGTATTTCATCAGCACGATGAAAAACTCGCTTATCGATTCTTTCACGAATAACCTGAATCAGCAGGCGACGCTGCTTACGACGTATCTGTCGGATCCGAAGCTATCCGCCGCGAATACGGCCAAGGACGGGGCCGATGAAGCCGGATCGAACGAGATGCTAAGCTCGCTCGTCGGCAACTTCTTCACGATCAGCGGGGCCGAAGTTCAGATTCTCGACAGCAGCGGCAAAGTGCTGGCGACGTCCAAGAAGTCGCAGCCTTCCGTGGTAGGGCGCAAGAACACGTCGCTCCTCGTCAGCCGCGCGCTGCAAGGCGTGAGGGACAACGAAGAAGAGATTATCGACGAGGACAATACGCGGAATAAAGTCATCGCCAAGCCCGTAATCAGCAATAACAAGATCGTCGGAGCCGTCTATATCGTCGCTTCCATGAAGGAAGTGTATCAGACGATGGAAGGGATTAACCGGATCTTCGTCTCGGGGACGCTGATCGCCCTCGGGCTGACCGCGGTGCTCGGCGTATTGCTGTCGGGTACGATTACGTCCCCGATCAAAGCGCTCACGAGACAGGCGACCGCGGTAGCGGAAGGGCGATTCGACCAGCGGGTGCCGGTGTTCGGCAGAGACGAGATCGGACAGCTGAGCAGCGCCTTTAACGATATGACGGATCGGCTGAGCGAAGCGCTGACGATCAACGAGGAAGAGAAAGAGAAGCTAGCCTCGATCCTCTCTAACATGAGCGACGGCGTACTGGCGACGGACGAGCTGGGCAAGGTCATCGTCACGAACCGGCGCGCGCGGGGCATGCTTGGGATCGCGGACATGAAGGACGGCACGACGCTGTCGTCGGCGCTCGGGATCGAGAAGATGCCGATCGCCGAGACGCTGCAAGGCAAGCAGTCTTCGCTGCTGCTGCGCCGGGATTCGGAGACGGAAGGAGAGCTCGTCTTCCGCGTAACGCTGACGCCCATACGCCGCAGAGATAAAGGCGTAGCGGGCGCCATTGCCGTGCTTCAAGACGTCACGGAGATGGAGAAGCTCGAGCAATCGCGGCGGGAGTTCGTGGCGAACGTATCCCATGAGCTGCGCACGCCGCTTACGACGATCAAGAGTTATGCGGAAGCGCTTGAAGACGGCGCGCTCGAAGAGCCGCCGCTCGCAGATCGGTTCGTCGGAGTCATCCGCAATGAGACCGAGCGGATGATCCGTCTAGTCACCGATTTGCTGCACCTGTCTAGGTTCGACTCGAAGCGCAATCTGCTGCGCAGGCAGAAGACCGATGTGCCTCTGATGCTGGAGGAGGTCGTAGACCGCTTCTCGTTCCAGCTTCGCCAGAAGGCGATCACGGCAACTGTGAAAGTAGACGACAAGAAGAAGACCGCGTGGTTGGATCGGGACGGCATCGACCAGGTGCTCGACAATCTCGTGTCCAACGCGATCAAATATACGCTCGACGGCGGTACGATCGAGCTTACGTGCAAGACGAACGACAGCGGACAGCTCGCCATAGCCATCAAGGATACGGGCATCGGCATCCCGAAGAAGGATCTCGCCCGCATATTCGAACGGTTCTATCGCGTAGACAAGGCTCGTTCCCGCAACATGGGCGGCACGGGACTCGGATTGTCGATTGCCCGGGAAATCGTGCGGGCGCACGGAGGATCGATAGGAATCGAGTCCGAGGCGAACGTCGGCACCGTCGTAACGGTGCTGCTGCCGATCGTGCCGGAAGGAAGTGAACCGTCATGATAGAGAAGGGCAAATCGCTATTGCTCATGGTGCTCGTCGTGCTGAGCCTCGTGCAAAGCTATATGCTGGCTTATAGCACGCCTTACATGGACGCTAAAGAGAAGTCGGACCTCAACTACGTGCAAGCCGAACCGCTCGGAGACGAGGAGAAGGTCGAGAACCTCATTTTCCCCGAACAGCTCGTGCTTCATATGGGCGACGACAAGCATACCGTATTTTTCCCAGGGACGAAGCCTTATTATGACCTCATCTTGTTAAAGCTGAGCGATCGCGCGTTCAAGGGTATTCAGCTCGGCACGTACAATTCGGTGGATTGGGATCGGGTGCGCCGCGAGGACAAAGGGGTCGAGCTCCGATTCGCCCGGGCCATTCCGTTCGAACTGCTGCAACGCGTGTTCAGGATCGACGGGGATTTCCTGTTCTCGGGGGATTCGATCGATAAGATCTGGATCTACTCCAGCAAGGGACGCGATGAAGTGAGAACGTTCTTCTTCAGCGCGGACGGACGCAACGTCTACGAGGCGTTGCGCGCCGACTTGACGCCGCAGGACGTAGAGGGTTACGTCGGCTTCGGCCAATATTGGGATTCTTATTCGTCGACGGACGGTCAGGTCTATGTGCCGGATGAACCGCTGTCGCGGATTTTCTCGATGCAGATTGCTTACAGTCGGTATTCGATCGAGCAAATTCAGGAGAATCTGTTCTTCGATCCGGGGAAGACGAAGACGATTCAAGACAATCCGGCCGGACCGCAATTCTACACCGACACGAAGCGCGGGCTGAAGGTCGATCCGGACAGCGGCTGGATGTCCTACACGGACACCGTAGCGCCGACGGCGGCGGGCGGGAACGACTATATCGATAACGTCCTGTCGGCGATCAGCTTCATCAACCAACACGGCGGCTGGAACGGCAAGCATGCGCTCACCCAAGAGGTTCAATCGGATGCGGCGAGCATCGTGCGGTTCCAGCAGTATTACAACGAGGCACCGATCCTATCGGGTTCGAATTTGAGCCTAGGGTACATGCAGCTGTCCATGCAGCAGGGAGTCGTCTCGTCCTATGAACGCTCGCTGCTCGTACTGGGAGACGAAATGACGAATAAAATCGCAAGGCAGCTGCCGGGCGGGGACGCGGTCCGCAAGCTGCTGGGTCAAGTAAGGGCGTCGGGAAGAGTCGTCGAGTCGTTGTTCCCGGCTTACCGCCCCGTGCTTAGGGACAATAAACTCACCTTAATGCCGGTGTGGGGAATACGCTTAACGGACGGCGAGGTCGAGATTCTAATGGATTCGGTTCCGATGCCGTCCAAGTGATGCGGCTGAAGCTAATGTGCGAGGGAAGGAGGGGATGACATGGACTGGAGAAGAGCGAAAAGCGTGCTGATCGTCTCCTTCTTCATGCTTAACGTCTTGCTGGGTTATCAGCTATGGACGGAGTGGCGGGAGAGGCTCAACACGACGGTCGATTGGACGTCCTTGTCACCCGAAACCCAGCAAATCATGCGCGAGAAGAACATTACGTTCTTGGCAGAGGCCAAGATTCCGACGGATACGCCGACGATGAGCAGCGAGCTGACCTACTCGTTCCAACAACGTATCGCGACGAATGCCGGAGAGCGTGTCGCGTTCGCCAAGCCGCCGGAGACGCGGGTCGTCTACAACGAGCAGGAGCTTACGACGGCGCTTGGCGGCATCGTCCCGGATCTCGCGTCGTATCAGTTCGATTACCCGGGCAGCCGGCAAGGCGTCTTCGTGTTTAACCGGATCGTCGGGGGATACCCGATGTTCAAAATTCATATGGAGCTGTTCTATAGCGAGCAGCGGATTCTAGCGTACAGCCAGGACGTCATCGAGCTTAAGCCGAGCGAAGGAGCGAAGGACCAGCAGGTGCTGCCCGCCTCCAAGGCGATCGCCAATCTGATCGAACGCAACTTGCCGGCAGGCTCGACGATCAAGGAGATCAAGCTCGGATATTACGGCGAGATCTTCCCCGATGCGGAGAGACAAGTGTCCGCGCCTTCCTGGCGAGTGCTGCTGGAGAACGGGGAAACGTATTACGTGAATGCGATCAACGCTGAAGTCGCAACAGAGAAAGTAGACGCCGCCGCGCCGCAATAGAGCAGGGTGCGGGTTGAGGCGTCGGGCGATCCAGGGAGAGGAATCTGACGATGGGACTTCGGTTTACGGTACTGGCCAGCGGCTCGACCGGCAATGCGACCGTCGTATCTACGGAAACGGCGACGGTGCTTGTCGATGTCGGGTTAAGCGGCAAGAAAATAGAGGAGCTCATGAAGGAGCGGGACGTGTCCGGAAGGGATCTGGACGCGATCTTCGTCACTCATGAACACTCCGATCATATTAAGGGGCTCGGGGCGTTCGCCCGCAAATACGAGCTGCCCGTGTACGCGAACGAGAAGACGTGGGCGGCCATGAATCGTCACGTCGGGGAATTGGCGGACTCTCAGCGCAGAATTATGCCCGCCGACAGCGTCATGGAAATCGCGGACCTGCGGATCGAATCCTACGCGATTTCCCACGATGCGGCGGAACCCGTCGGCTATTGCTTCTGCGCGGACGGCACGAAGCTGAGCCTGGCGACCGATCTCGGTTACGTCAGCGACAAGGTCATGCGTCAGCTGCAGGAATCCGACGTGCTCGTGCTGGAGTCGAACCACGACGTCAATATGCTTCGCATGGGAAGATATCCGTGGAACATTAAGCGGCGCATCCTCGGGGACGAGGGGCATCTGTCGAACGAAGCGGCCGGGGACGCGCTGTGCAAGCTGCTGAACGGCAGGTTGAAACGCGTGTATCTGGCGCATCTTAGCCAAGAGCACAACTTAATGGACTTAGCCAAGCTGACGGTGGATAACGTACTGCAGGACAACGGTATTTTCTATCAGAAAAATGAACTTGTCCTATGCGACACGCACTATAATCGTCCTACGTTATGGGATACGGTTAAGCTTGCGAATTAATAGAAATAATAGCTTACAAGAGTAGCTGGCGATCGAGCTCGGCTTCCATCTCCGCCGCCTTCTCGCGGATTTCGTCAGCGGTAAGCAAGCCTTTCTCCACGAGCAGCTCGATCAGCGTGCTCAGCGCGAGCAGCTGTCTGTAATGGTCGTCTTTCAGATCGGACAACCGGGAAGCGAGATCAAGATAATGCCAACCGTACGCCGCGTTATTCATTCATGATCTTTCCTTTCTTTTCATATGAATTATGAGAGACTTTTCGCTTGAATAACGATTCAGTTCGGGTTAAATTTGCTATACTTGTGTTATACCGTCTCTTCTAGCGGATCTATTACTATTCTAGTCAAAACCTTAAGAAACATTCCTATCGTTTGCTTACGATATCAACAGACGGTCCGGGCTGCCGCAAAGGGTCCAAGAAGAGGATGGTGATCAGCATGAGCTTGTTCAAAGACGATTTTTATAGTACGAAGGTATCTAACAGATCAAGGCTCGGCGATCGCCGCGGGTCCCGGTTCTCCGGCGGCGGATTGCGACAAGGCTCCGTATTGCGGGTGGCGCTTATATCCTCGCTGGCCAGCTCCGCGTTCGTGCTCATCCTCTTCTTGACTTTGGGCGGCGGGGGCGAGGAGACGCAGGTCAGCAAGCCCGTCATTACGGGAACGCAGGCATTGGTCGAGACGTCCGAACGGATTATTACGGCCTCCGAGAAGGTTAGGCCGGCCGTCGTCAGCATTATCAACATGACGGAGAAAGCGATGAAGCTTCAGGACGAAGACGTCGATTGGACGGACGAAGAATATATCCCGGAGAACGCAAGTCTCGGATCGGGCGTTATTTTCAAGAAAGAACACGGTTTAGCCTATATCATCACGAACGCGCACGTCATTCAGGACGCCGCTCAAGTGCAGGCGGTGCTCGTCGACGGCAAGCGCAAGGACGCGAACATCGTCGGTCAGGATGTCGTCACGGATCTCGCGGTACTGTCGGTTGATGACGAAGGCATCGACACGGTCGTCGAGATCGGCAAGTCGGAGAAGCTTCGCGTCGGCGAGATGGTCATCGCGATCGGCAATCCGCTCGGATTCGGCGACACGCTTACGCAAGGCATCGTATCCTCTACGCATCGGATCATTCCGGTTTCTCTTAATCAAGACGGCAATTACGACTGGGAGCAAGAGGTCATTCAGACCGACGCGGCGATCAACCAAGGCAACAGCGGCGGCGCTTTAATCGATCTGAACGGCAAGTTGGTGGGCATCAATAGCATGAAGGTAGCGGAATACGGCGTTGAAGGCATCGGATTCGCGATTCCGATCGACGACGCGATGCCGATATTGAACACGTTGCTTGAAGACGGCGAGATCGTAAGACCGTATATGGGCGTCTATACGATGGACTTGGCAGCGTACCTAGACGGTCAGCCTGACAACGAAGCGGCTTTCGAAGACGGGGAAGACGAAGAGTACTCGGACGACGAAGAAGCCGGCGCTTTCAAAGACCCAGCGCCGGAGCTTCCGAAAGACGTGAAGAACGGCGTCATCGTGCTGGAAGCGGTCGGACCTTCGAAGGATGCGGGATTGAAATTGGGCGATATCATCACCGAGCTCGACGGACACCCGATCAAGAGCACGATGGATCTTCGCAAATATTTGTATAAGTCCAAGAAGATCGGGGAATCGCTTACAGTAACGTATTATCGCGACGGGAAGAAGTCCGAATTGACCGTGAAGCTTGCGGATAAGGAAGACGAGGAATAACGCGGGCGCATCGCTCGTACATCATCGGACGTAGACGGAAAGGAACTCACGCATGTACTGTGTATGCCGCGAGCACGTAGAGCTTGCGATCGACAAATTCGTAGACGAATACGAAGACGCGCCCGACTTGGTCAACCTGCAGACGACATCGTTCTCGGCTTGGCAGCCGCCGGAGAAATGCGAATGGTGCGGCGAGCCTGTCGAAATCTTGGTCGTGTGACTTTCGACCGCTGTCCCTGGGGGGATGGCGGTTTTTATTTTGTTAGGGCTACGTCTGAAGGGGCGAATAGCGGTCCGAGGTACCTAAAAAAGGTCTAAAAATGTTCACAAACCCCGTTGACAGCCGATGGGAACGGGTGGTAAAGTGACACATATAACTTTGATGAACGGAAGGGAGGGTTACGAACATGCGCAACAAGGACTTTATTGACGTGGCATTGGTGTTGCATCCTGCAGCATACAATCGGCATGAACGTAACCTTCTCGCGAATCTGATCTAGACGCTTCGTATGCGGGGGCCCGGGCAGCGGCTTCCCAACGACGCGCAAGATTGGCGCACGGTTACGATTGTCGTAATCGTGCGCTTTTCATTTGTCATCCGATGGCCGGAGCGGGCTGCGATCTATCGATCGCTTGCGCGCGCCTGCAGCCGGCTTCGGGTCGCAAAGGGCGTATCGCTTGCGGCGATGCGTCCTTTTTCTGTCTTGTCATCATCGAGAGAGGTGTTCTCATATATGTTCACTGTACTTAGAAAGCTAAGCTGGTATTTCAAATTGCATTGGAAAAGGTACTCTATAGCGATTTTCTTACTGATTATCGTCGGCATCATCGATGTCATTCCTCCCAAGCTGATCGGTTACACGATCGACGGAATTTCCGAGGGAACTCTGACTAGCGGAGGACTTACGGAGGTGCTGCTATTTTGGGTAGGATTGACCGTAGCTAGCTACGGACTGTCGTATATATGGCTGTATCAGCTGTTCGGAGGCGCCTTCGTGCTTGAGCGCATGCTGCGTTCGCGGCTCATGCGGCACTTCCTCAGAATGTCGCCGACGTTCTACGAACGTAACCGCACGGGCGATCTCATGGCTCGGGCTACGAACGACCTCGGCGCGGTATCGACGACGGCGGGCTTCGGCATTCTGACGCTGGTCGATTCGACGCTGTTCATGCTTACGATCCTGTTCATGATGATTGTCTTCATCAGCTGGAAGCTGACGTTGGCGGCGCTATTGCCGCTGCCGATCATGGCGCTCTGCATGACGTACTTCGGCAAGAAGATTCACGATCGCTTCATGAAGCAACAGGATGCGTTCGGCGACTTGAACGACCAAGTGCTGGAATCGGTATCCGGCGTGCGAGTCGTTCGGGCGTTCGTGCAGGAGGAGGCGGACCGAGCGCGGTTCGGCCGCACGACGGACGAAGTATATGCGCGTAATATCGCGGTTACGAAGATCGACTCTTTGTTCGAGCCGACCGTTAAGCTGCTTGTCGGACTCAGTTATCTCATCGGCCTCTGTTACGGAGCGGTGCTCGTGTATAACAGCGAAATTACGCTGGGCGAGATGATTACCTTCAACTTGTTCCTCGGGATGCTGATCTGGCCGATGTTCGCGATCGGCGAGTTGATCAATATTATGCAGCGCGGCAACGCTTCGTTGGATCGCATCAGCGAGACGCTAGGCGTAAAGCCCGACGTGAACGAAGCCGAGTCGCCGAATGCAATCGACTTGCCGGATTCTATCGTGTTCGACGCGGTAACGTTCAAATATCCGTCCTCTTCGATCGACAATTTGGTCGATATCTCCGTTACGCTTCGCCGCGGTCAGACGCTCGGCATCGTCGGGCGGACGGGAAGCGGGAAGACGACGCTTCTCAAGCAACTGCTGCGAGAATATCCGCCAGGTCAAGGCTCCGTGAAGGTAGGCGGCGTACCGATCGAGGAAGTAGAGCTATCGCGCTTGCGCGGTTGGATCGGTTATGTGCCGCAGCAGCCGGTGCTGTTCAGCAAGACGATCCGCGAGAATATTTATTTCGGCGCCGAGGACGGCGCGTCCGACGAAGATCGGCTGAATCGCGCGCTCGAGCTGGCCTCGTTCCGCAAGGACATCACTTTCCTGCCGGAAGGGCTGGAGACGCTCGTCGGCGAGAAGGGCGTAGCGCTGTCAGGCGGCCAGAAGCAGCGGGTCAGCATCGCTCGGGCGGTCATCGCCGACCCGGAAATCCTGATGCTGGACGACGCGCTGTCTGCTGTCGACGCGAAGACCGAAGCCGAGATTCTCGAAGGCATCCGGACCGAGCGCGCGGGCAAGACGACGCTCATCTCGACGCACCGGTTGTCCGCGGTTCAGCACGCCGACTGGATTATCGTGATGGACGAGGGCCGCATCACGGAGCAAGGCACGCATGAGCAGCTGCTCGAGCTCGGCGGCTGGTACAAAGAACAATACGATCGTCAGCAGCTCGCCGAGATCGTAGAAGGCTAACGAAGAAACGAAGGTGACAACCCCAATGGGAAACAACGGCAAACGATTATTTAAATATGCCTTGCATTATAAACGCTCGATCCTGCTCGCCCTGCTCTTACTGGCGTGCGCGGTCATCGTCGAGCTCGTCGGACCGTTCCTGGCGAAGCGCATGATCGACACGAATATCATGGGCATCGAGAAAAGCTGGTACGAAGTCCAGCAGCAAGAGAGCTACGCCGTATCTTATAACGGCGCTTGGTATAAGCGCGCGGATCATATGGATATCGGGGAACCGAGAGGCCGCGAGGTTAGGGTCCTGCAAGTCGGCCGGTCTTATTACTTTATCGATTCACCGGTAACGGCCCAAGGGTCGAAGAAAATCGAAGGCGATAAGCTGACCATCACGACAAGGATCGACGATACGACAAGCACATCCGTCTCCTACCAGGCGGCTAAGCTGTCGCGAGACGAAGTGTACGCGTTCTATAAGCCGGAATTCCGCAGCATTATGCTGATGGGATTCAGCTACGTTGGCTTGCTGATCCTCGGATCCGTATTCGCCTACGGGCAGAGATACTTGCTGCAAGTATCCGCCAACCGAATCGTCCGGAGGATGCGCAATGACGTATTCCGCCACATTCAAGAGCTTCCGGTGCAATACTTCGATAACTTGCCTGCGGGCAAGGTCGTCGCGAGAGTGACGAACGACACCGAGGCGATTCGAGAATTGTACGTAGCGGTTCTCGCGAACTTCTTCTCCGGCATTATCTACATGACGGCGATTCTCGGGGCGCTGTTCGTGCTCGACTACCGTCTGGCGCTCATCGCGTTGCCGCTTGTACCGATGTTGTACTTGTGGATCGTGGTGTACCGCAAATTCGCGGGCAAATACAATCACGTCATCCGCAGTCGGCTGAGCGATATTAACGGCATGATCAACGAATCGATCCAAGGGATGCCGATCATCCAAGCGTTCCGCAAGGAAAAGCAGACGATGAACGAATTCCATGAAATGAACGACGAGTATTTTA
Organism: Bacillota bacterium; assembly: GCA_023460795.1. GTDB lineage: Bacteria > Bacillota > Bacilli > Paenibacillales > Paenibacillaceae > Cohnella. The sequence continues at coordinate 24,687 of JAEWPC010000005.1, forward strand.
AATATCAGAATAAGCTGCTCAGCCTTAACTCTATTACGTCTCACAATCTCGTCAACGTCGTGCGGAACGTGTTATTCATCTTGGTCATCTGGAGCTTCGCGGGCGATTGGCTGGGCGCGGCGGTTACGGTCGGGGTGCTGTACGCGTTCATCGACTACATGAACCGGATGATGCAGCCGATCGTCGGCATCGTGAACCAGCTGTCCAATCTCGAAGTCGCGCGAGTATCGGCGGAGCGTGTATTCTCGCTGCTCGACGAACCGGGCGTTGAAGTTACGAACAGCACGATCCCGCGTTACCGGGGCGATGTCAGCTTCAACGACGTAACGTTCGGCTACAAGCCGGGCGAGGACGTGCTTAAGGGCATTACGTTCCATGCGAAGCAAGGCGAGACGGTCGCGCTTGTCGGCCATACCGGTTCGGGCAAAAGCTCGATTCTGAACCTGCTATTCCGCTTCTACGACGTGGAGCGGGGAAATATTACGGTGGACGGCACCGACGTGCGCGATCTAACGAAGCAGCAGCTTCGCCAGCACATGGGTATCGTGCTGCAGGATCCGTTCCTGTTCACCGGCACGATCGCTTCCAACGTGAGTCTGGACGATCCGTCCATCACGCGGGAGAAGATCGAGCAAGCGCTTCGCGATGTCGGCGCATACGATATGTTCATGCAGCTTCCGGGCGGTCTGGACGCTCCGGTCATCGAGAAGGGAAGCACGCTATCCGCAGGACAGCGGCAGCTCATCTCGTTCGCCCGCGCGCTCGCGTTCGATCCGGCGATCCTCATCCTCGACGAGGCTACGGCCAGCATCGATACGGAGACCGAAGCGATCATCCAACAAGCGCTCGACGTGCTGAAGCGGGGGCGCACGACGTTCGTCATCGCGCACCGGTTGTCGACGATCCGCGCGGCGGATCAGATTCTCGTGCTCGACCGCGGGCGCATCGTCGAACGCGGCAATCACGACGAGCTCATGCAGCACGTCGGCAAGTACTACGCGATGTATCAGCTTCAGCAAGGCGGGGCTGTAGGAGCGGGGGTGTAAAGATCTATGGCCATTCTTGTACGTACGGAGACGCCTGCCGACTACGCGCAGGTTCGGGAGGCGAACGTCCGCGCGTTCGGCGGACGGGATGACGAAGCGAATCTCGTCGATCGTATTAGAAAGTCCGAAGGATATATCCCTTATCTCTCCCTCGTGGCGGAGACGGATGGCCGGATCGCCGGGCATCTGCTGCTGAGCAAGGCAGCGATCATTAACGAAGATGACTCTAACGAGGTAATCGTTCTGGCTCCCATCGCCGTCCTTCCGGAATATCAACGCCAAGGCATCGGATCGCAGTTGATTACCGAAGGCTTGCTTAGATGCAAGGAGCTGGGCTTCGGGCTCGTCCTGTTGATTGGGCATTCATCGTACTATCCGAAATTCGGCTTCAAGCCGGCCAGGCCGATCGGGCTCGAGCTCAAGCAGTTCGAGGTGCCGGATGACGTCTTCATGGTGTACGAAGTGCTCGAGAATACGCGCCGGCGGATTGAAGGCGAGCTGCAATATCCGAAGACGTTTTTCGAATAGCAAGGTTAGCTGAATACAAGGATGATCCTTTGACGATGAGCTACTATGGAGAGCTTTGCACGAAAATATATGAAGTCGACAAATCGCTAGCATCAGGCAAGGAACTGGAGTTCTATCTTTCCTTCGCGGTTAATAAAGATATTCGCGTGCTTGAGCCGATGTGCGGAAACGGACGCATGCTGATCCCTTTCATGCAACAGGGCATATCTATTGAAGGGTTCGATATTTCGGAGGATATGCTGCAGGTTTGCAGGGAGAAAGGCATAAAGCTAAATTTGAAGCCGCAGGTCTACTGCCGAAAAATCGAAGAGTTCGCTAGCCCCAATCCATTTGATTTGATCATGATTCCTTTCGGATCTTTCTCGCTTATACCAAGCGAGTTGGTTAATCAAAGCCTCGCCAATATGAAATCCGTGCTTAAGGCGCACGGAAGGCTTTTGCTTACCATCATGTTTAAGAGCGATGACATACAAGAGATTCCGGAATGGATCGAATCAGGGAAGTGGCAAGTGAACGATGAATGGATTGTCGGCTATAGAAAAGTCCATTACAATCGAGAGAATTTCATGCTTACCACCCAGCTTAAATACCAATTAGTCAAAGAAGACCGGGTAATCGCAACAGAGAACATGGACTTTCCGGTTCGTCTTTATGAAAGGGAAGAGTTCGAATGTATCCTCCGAGCAAATGGCTTCGGGTCCATTCAATGGCATGAAGTGAAGGATGGATATGGCGAAGGAACCAACTTCCAAGTGTTTGAATGCGGCATAGATGCCTAGTTTTGCACCATGAAATGATAGCCTTAACCAAAGCCGTTCCAAGGTCGAATACGACCTTGGAACGGCTTTGTTGCTTTCCATAGAATGCATGAAAACCAGCAAAATGGCCATAGTAAGAGGTGCATTGCTATTCTTTTCCAAGACGGAGGACGAACGATGGAGAAGATCAGCCAGTCGCAGTTGGCCGCCCTGATCGTCATGTTCCAGATCGGCAGCTCTCCATTATTTTTGCTCGGCTCTTCGGCTGGAGCGGATGCTTGGATCGCCGTGCTCGTCGCTATGGTGGCGGGATTACTCCTGCTAGCGCTACTGACGCTGCAGATTCGCCGGCTCGAACCGGACAAAGACTTAGTCGAGATGTTCACCATGTACTTCGGCCGTGTAATCGGTTATGCGTTCGCCGCCTCGTATTTTGTTTATTTTTCCTACAAATCGGTTCGGAACATTCGGGAATTCGGCGATCTGATGATTCTCTATCTGCTGCCTTCCACGCCTCTGTTCATCGTAATCGGCTGCGTGCTGTTCGTAGCGGGATTCGCCGTATGGCACGGCATCGAGGCGTTCAGTCGAACGACTCAAATCATCATGCCCGTCATTCTTCTGATCTACTTCGCTTTTTTCTTGATGATCTATGGGTCGGGGTTGTTCGACATTCACCGGATCGAGCCGATCGCGGATAAAGGTTTCGGCAAGGTGGTAGAAGCAGCGCTGCCGGAAATCGTGTCGTTCCCGTTCGGGGAGATGGTGCTATTCCTCATGCTGTGGAAATACGTTGCCTCCAAGCAAAAAACGTTCAGGACAACGATCCGATGCTACGTGTACACGGGACTCTTCCTTACGTTAACCAATATTATTATCGTCGCCAGCTTAGGCCCGATTTCTCAGATCAGCGTCGTGCCCTTCGTTCAGATCATGAGCCAGGTGGAGTTCGCCTCCTTCATCGAACGGTTGGACCCGCTGGCCGCAAGTCTGATCTTCGCAGGCGTGCTCATCAAAATGACGGCTTACTTCTTGGGCGCTTTCCTGGTCGGGAGCCATCTGGTGAAGGCGAAGCGGCTTTATCTCGTCGTCGGCGTAGGCGCGGTGCTGTTCATCGGCGCGCTTTCCTTCAGAAGTTACATGCAGCACATTTGGTTCGGATTCGAGCACAATCTTAAGTACCATTTTCCGATCTTCCAGATTTATATCCCCGTGCTGCTGCTGCTCGTCATGTTGGTCAGATCGCGCTTGCGCGCGGACGGCAGCCGGCAGCCCTGACGTCCCTATGAAAGCGAGGATACGAGCATGGGTATGCAACAAGGTACGAAGCTTCCGATCTCCGAGCATTTGCCGAGTAACGTGAAATGGCTATACGACGAGCTTGGCGCAAGCTCGGACATCGTCGTGCGCACGTTCTCGAATGCGAACAACGGCTTGGACGGGGTATTCTTCTATATCGACAGCCTCGTCGATCAACAGACGATCAACCAAATGCTCATTCAGCCGGTTCTTGCGGAGATCGGCACGAATCCGAACGCGATGAGTCCTTCCGAATGGATCGGATTGCTTAAGAATAAGGCGCTCTTCGTCGGGCGGCTCAAAGATCTTCATGATTTGAACGAGGCGCTGGCGCAGCTTATGGAGGGCAATACGGTCATCATGCTGCAGGGGTCAGGTACGGCGATGGCCGCGAGCACGGCCGGAGGCGAGAAGCGGTCGGTGGAGGAGCCTTCCTCGCAGACCGTCGTTCGAGGTCCGAAGGAGAGCTTTACGGAAAATATCAACACGAATATGTCGCTTCTCCGCAGGCGGATTAAATCTCCCGCGCTTCGCGTCGTGTTTAAGCAAATCGGCAGACAGACGAAGACGCACGTTGCGGTCGTATATTTGAAGGACATCGCGAAGGACGGCGTTGTCCAGGAAGTGATGTCGAGACTGGATCGGATCGAAACCGATTCCGTTCTGGAGAGCGGGTATATCGAGGAATTCATTCAAGATGCCGCGTTTACGGTCTTCCCGACGATACAGAACACCGAGCGCCCGGATGCGGCGGCCGGAGGCATTCTCGAAGGCCAAGTCGCGATTATCGTGGATGGCACGCCGTTCGTGCTGCTTGCCCCGGTCACGTTCATCCGGTTCCTGCAATCGAGCGAGGATTATTATCAACGCTACGATATCGCGACTTTCCTGCGGCTTATCCGCTATGTCGCCTTTTTCGTCTCGATGCTGCTTCCTTCGCTCTATATCGCCATTACGACGTTCCATCAGGAGATGCTCCCAACGCCGCTCCTGATCAGCTTGGCTGCGCAGAGAGAAGGCGTGCCGTTCCCCGCGATCATCGAAGCTCTCGTCATGGAGATCACTTTCGAGGTGCTGCGGGAAGCGGGGGTAAGGATGCCGCGGGTCATCGGCCCCGCGATCTCGATCGTCGGCGCGCTCGTTCTGGGACAAGCGGCCGTACAAGCAGGCTTGGTGTCCGCGGCGATGGTCATCGTCGTCTCGTTCACGGCGATTGCGAACTTCGTCATCCCGGCTTTCAATATGGCAAGCGCCGCGCGCCTGATCCGATTCATCATGATGATTCTCGGAGCTACGCTAGGCCTGTTCGGTATTATGTCCGGATTAATGATATTGCTTATTCATATGTCGAGCCTGCGATCGTTCGGCGTCCCTTACACGGCGCCTTTCTCGCCGTTCATCTGGCCGAACTGGAAGGACGTGCTCGTGCGATTGCCGCATTGGGCGATGAAGAAACGTCCGCTCGCGGTGTCGTCCGCGAGAAACCTGACCAGGCAAGGGAGCGGGCAGATGCCGGAGAAGCCGAAGACGACAGGCCATGAACGGGACAGAACGGAAGAATAGAAGGAGGAAGGCCGATGTCGCAAGAGCAGGTGCCGTATCAGCAAATATCGGCCTTCCAGGCGACGATTCTGCTGGTGCACACGATTACGCCGACGGCCATGCTGGTGATTCCGTCCATCGCGATCGGCGAGGCTGGCCAAGACGCATGGATGTCGATAATAGCGGCTTGGTTTTGCGGAATGGGTTTCATTCTGATGTACAGCCGCATCGCCCGCGAGAATCCCGGCGTTCCCTTCCTGGAATTCGTAGAACAAAGGTTAGGGCGCGTAGTTGCCGCCATCGTCGGACTGGTGATGGCGCAATATTATTTAAGCACGCTCTCGGTCATTGTTCGAGAATTGATCGACTTCCTGTCGGACGCCGTATTAATGAGAACGCCGCTGCTCGTAATCGGAGGCGTTGCCGTGGCGGTAGCGGTCTATTCCGCGTTCCATGGCCTTGAAGTCGTCGCTAGGACAGGCATCATCGTGTTCGGGGTGAGCGGGTTTTTATTCTTCGCGCATATCGTTCTGCTCGTCGACCATTTGCACTTGAAGTATTTATCCCCGATCGGAGAAGCTCCCCTTAATCACATCGTCAGCGGAAGTTTTCCGGCGATCGGATGGTTCTCGGAGAGCTCCGTCCTTCTGCTGATAGCTCCATACGTGAGCCGGCAAGCCGCCGTGCGAACGATCGGCCTGTGGGGAATGTCGCTCTCTGCTTTGTTCCTGCTGGCCGCGGTCGTTGTCGCGATTCTCGTCTTTGGCCCTTCTCTTCCGGGGATCATGGCCTATCCGACTTCGGCGGCGGCGGAGACAATCGATTATGACTTCGTGGAAAGAATGGACATCCTGTTCATTTTCAGCTGGATCGCGACCGTCTATTTGAAAATTTGCATGTTCTTCTTTGGCACTTTGCATTGCTTCCGGTCCGTGTTCCGCGTACAGCACCGAAAACCTTTCTATGTGGCGTTCGGCGTTCTGGCCTTGCTGACGGCATTATACACCTGGGAAAGCAACGTCAAGCTTGGCGAGTATCAACGGTACGCGATCGTCCCGTTCAAGCTTTCCATGAACGTCGTGTTGCCGTTCATGTTGTTATTGGCTCTAGGAATAACGAAACGATTGAAACTGAGGGCGGGTGGTTAACGATGAGCCTGCGCGCGCGATTGATAAGACGGATTGCCTTCGTGTGCGTCATCTGTCTCCTGTTGCCGGGGTGTTGGGATCGCAAAGAATTGAATCAGATCGCGATCACTTCGGCGACGGCAATCGACTATAAAGACGGGCAGTGGATGGTATCCTACCAGGTCGTCATTCCTTCCGCGATCTCGGCAGCCATGACGACGGTAGGGGGCGGGGCCGCTAAGCTGCCGGTCATCGTCTATTCGACGCAAGGCAAGACGATTCGCGAAGCGGTGTGGAAAAGCGCGCTCGAGAGCCCTCGCCGGTTGTTCTTCTCGCACACGAGGGTGCTCGTCGTCAGCGCGGCAGCCACGCAGCAAGGATTGACGCCGCTTATCGACGTTTATTTCCGCAATCCCGATTCCCGCGAGACGGTGAACGTGCTGATATCGGAAGGCGAAGCGCGTACGATTCTCGAGCAACTCATGCAAATACAGATTATTCCAGGTGACGGCATCCAAGAGACGATGGTCGGCGAGGCGAAGGACTTATCGATCCTCCCGAGCATTAAGATGTACGATCTGGCCATGGAGCTGCTCGGGTCGGCGAAGAGCGCGGTGCTCCCGGAGATCGTCATCTCCGGTTCGCCGGGCGTGACTTCCGCGGACGCGCTGAATAAGACCGCGCTGAGCTCGAAGTTGAGATTAGGGAGACTGGCGGTGCTGGGACAAGACAAGTTGATCGGCTGGCTGTCCAGACAGGAAGCAATCGGGGTGGGCTTCATGCGCGATTGGGTGCATATGACGTCGATTTCTTTTCCATGCAATGCCGAATCAAGGGAGGAGGAATCTGCCTTCAGGCTCATGCAGAGCAAAACCCGCGTATCCCCGCATAAATCGGGGAATAGCTTCGTCATGGACATTAAAGTCGAAGGCGAGGGTACGCTGTTGGAGACGAACTGTCCTGTCGATTTGAATAAACCGGATACGATCAAAGCCATGGAAGAGCAGATTGAGAAGAAAATCGCCGCGGATATCGAGGAATCGTGGCTTGCGGTTAAGAAGTTGAAGTCGGATATTGTAGGCTTTGCCGATCGAATCCACCGTAAGTACCCGAAGGAGTGGAAGAAGCTCTCTTCAAATTGGGAGGCGACATTCCTTCAGATCGAAATACGGCCAGAAGTCGATATCACGATCAAGCGAACGGGACTCAGCACGAAATCGTACAAGCTTCAGACCGAGAAGGATTAGGGGGCGAGGGCGATGGAGAATATCATCCTCTGCTTGGCGGGGTACGCAATTCTGATGACGGGCGGCTGGCGCGCGATTAAGGAGCAAGGACGAAAGCTCGAGTTGGTCTTATTCGTCCTTGTCGTTGCTTGCTGCATGTATATGAGCTTCGCGAAGCTGTATCGGCTGCCGGTATTCTCGATCATATCGCTTCACGACCGGGTGTTCCACGTTCTTGGCGAATGGGTGATGAGGATGCTGGGAATGGAAGGGTGAAGCTTACCGCCGTTCGTGTTTAAACGATTCCTCGGTCAATTTGCGCTGGATTTGTTCCTGGTAATCCGCGAAAGCGCCGACGCTGCTCCAGCCGCGATCTTCCATAAGCACGCGGTAGCGGAGCTTCTTGGCGTTCAATTGGCCCAGCAGCTTCGCTTTCTCCTCCTCATCCCGGCAAGCGACCAGCAGGTCGTGGAGCGTAACCATGTCTTTGCGAAGCTGCATCTCCTCCGGCAGCATTCCGGCGTCTTTCAGCAGCTTGAAGCCGATACGGAGCTCCTCGGGTACGCCGCGCAGCTCGTCCTCAGGCAGCGGCTTGCCGGCGCCTGGCAGGTTATTGAATTCTCCGCGCAGTTGAGCTTCGCGGATTTTCTCGTTGGCGATCGAAGCAGCCCAGTCCATCGCTATTCCCCCTCACACGCGTATATGGTATAACACTTATAACTTATTATATGGAATCGAGCGTGAGAAAGGTATGGCGGCAGCGCAAGCGATTGTTGGAATCGATATCGGAACGACAAGCACGAAGAGCGTCGTGTTCGGAGCGGACGGCGCGATGCTGGGGAGCTGCAACATCGGGTACCCGCTGAGGCATGAACAGCCGGGGTGGGCGGAGCAGGATCCGGAGGAAATCTTCCGCGTGGTGCTGGCAACCGTGAAGGGCGCCATTGCGGACAGCGGGCTCGCGGGCGTCGACGTGGCGGGCATCGGGATCAGCACGGCGATGCATTCGCTGATCGCGGTGAATGCGAGCGGACAGGCTCTGACGGCGAGCATGACTTGGGCGGATGGGCGAAGCGAGCTGCAGGCTCGCCGGATCGCCGGAGAGGCCGGAGCGATCTATCGCCGTACGGGCACGCCTATTCACCCGATGTCTCCGTTGCCGAAAATCGTATGGCTGAGGGAGAATCAACCGAACGTGTTCGCCGCGGCGGCCAAATTCGTGTCGATCAAGGAATACGTCGTGTTCCATCTATTCGGCGAATGGGTCGTCGATACGTCGATCGCGTCGGCTACGGGGATGCTGGCACTGGATTCTCTGAGCTGGGACGCGGAGGCGCTTCGAGTTGCGGGCATCACCGCGGACAGACTATCTGCGGTGCGGGGGGGAACCTATCGGCTTAGCGGCATGAAGCCCGCGCACGCGGAGACGATGGGGCTGCCGGCGAATACGCCGGTGTTCCTCGGCGGCAGCGACGGGGCGCTCGCGAACATCGGCGTCGGGGCGATCGACGCAGGCGAGCTGGCGGTAACGATCGGCACGAGCGCGGCGGTGCGGATGATGACCGACCGCCCGGCGACGGATCCGAGCTCGCGGACGTTCTGCTATAGCGTGTCGGGATCTTCTTATATTATTGGCGGGGCGACGAATAACGGCGGCATCGTGCTGCAATGGCTGAAGGAATCGATGTTCGGTTCGTCCTCGGTTACGGTGGAGGAGCTGTTGACTGCAGCCGCGAATGTAGCGCCGGGCGCGGAAGGACTGCTGTTCTTGCCGTTCCTGTCCGGCGAGCGGGCTCCGATCTGGAACGCGGAGGCGCGCGGTACGTTCTTCGGCGCGAACCTCGGCCATCGCGGCGATCACTTCGTCCGCGCGGGGCTCGAAGGCGTCATGCTGGCGGTGCTGTCGGTGGCGGAAGCACTGAAGGAGCTGGCGGGACCGGCGAGAGAGGTGCGGGCTTCCGGCGGATTCACGAAGTCGCCGCTATGGCGGCAGATGCTGGCGGATATGCTCGGCCAACCTGTGATCGTGCCGAAGGTGACGGAGGCCTCGGCGCTCGGCGCGGCGGTGCTGGCGATGCAGGGCCTTGGACTGATCGGCAGTTGGCGCGAGGCGAAGGCTTGGGTTCCGGCCGATCAGGTGCTGGAGCCGAATCGGCGAGCGAACGAGGTGTACCGCGAGGTGCTGGGCGTGTACACGAGGTTATGCAAGAAGCTGCCGGAGTCGTTCGCGGAGATTGCCGGGCTGCAGCGGAAGTTGAGCTATAGGAATTAGAAAGCGACGCCGGGGGGTCCTGGCGCCGCTTTTATGGTATGGTCAACGGGCTACCGCTTGTTTAATCAGTTCCACGGTTCGATCCGCGTTCACGTTCTCGAATACATGCTCGCATTTGCCGCGATACGTCACTTCTTCGGTGTAATGATCCAAGTAGCGCTCGACGACGTCGAATGGCGTTCCCTTGGATTCGAGCCGCTCTCTTACCGTTGTTTTGTCCACGTAGATGAAAATCCTTGCGACGCGGTCTCCGTATAGCTTCACGATCGCATCGGCACCAACTCTGTTGAGCACGAGATAGACGGTACGATCGCCTGCGAGCATAGCATCGAGTTCATGGCGCAGTACGCCGTACCGGTTACCGTCGATATCGGTCGTTTGCGCGAACTTCCCTTCATGATCCCATAGGTCGAACTGTTCGCGGGTCACGTAATGGTAATCGCCGTCGGGGTTGGCCGGGTTTCTGGGAGGTCTGGTCGTGCAGGAGCGAACGGCGGTCCAGCCGAGTCCGTCCGCGACTTTGCGGGCGACCGTCTTGCGACCGGAACCGCTGGTGCCGGTGAACACGTAGATGGTTGGCGTTGACGCTGGCATAGGAAACCCTCCTCCGAACCGTTATACCTTATATATCGGAAGAACGCCCTATGCTCGATTAGCTTTTTGTGCATAATCTGACAAGCCGATGATAATAATTCTCAGTGTGGGCAACAATACGATGGGATGGATAGACGCGAATACCGGCAGAGCAACGAACAAACGAACAAAGGCACCCGAAGGTGCCCTTGCGCGATCAAGCGAAAACCCTACATTTTCGGCTCGAAAGTTTTGCAGTCCGTCTCATCGGAGCTTCCGGCTTGCTTGTTGCGATTGTTCACCACGTAGATGGAGGAAGCGCGACATTCGTTGCCTGCTGCCCAATAGCGGCAAGAGTTCACTTCGCACAGTACGTCCTTGGCCATAACATTCACCCCCTCTATTGTAGGATGGACGAAGGTAAGGGCTTTATACGTGCGCGGCGCCCGCTTATGATCCCGTGCTCGGGATTCGGCGGGTTTTTCGGCATGATATTGGCGGAATGTGGTAGGATAGAGGGTATGCAGCTTGGATCGGTTAAGATCGATCGCGGTGACTAGAGGATGGAGTGGATGAAATGGCGGATTTCGCGCAATTAGGCGTATCGGAGCGATTAGTCGATAGATTGAAGGCAATGGGCATCGCCAAGCCGACGCCGGTACAGGCGGAGACGATTCCGATCGTCTATCAGAGCAAGGATGTGATTAGCCAGGCGCAGACGGGCACGGGGAAAACGCTCGCGTTCGTGCTGCCGATGCTGGATAAAGTTCGGACGGACGTGGGGGAAGTTCAAGGGCTTATTCTGACGCCTACGCGCGAGCTGGCGATTCAGATTACGGCAGAGGTTAAGAAGCTGCTGGACCCGAGCGGGGAGATCAAGGTGCTGGCGGTATACGGCGGGCAGGACGTCGAGGCGCAGCTGCACAAGCTGAAGGGCCACAACCATGTCGTCGTGGCGACGCCGGGTCGGCTGCTCGACCATTTGCGCCGTGAGACGATCTCGCTCGAGGGCTTGCGAATGCTCGTGCTGGACGAGGCGGATCAGATGTTGCACATGGGCTTCCTGACGGATGTCGAAGAGGTGCTGCGGCAGACGCCTTATAAGAAGCAAGTGATGCTGTTCTCGGCGACGATGCCTCCGAAGATTCGCGAGCTGGCTGGCCGCATTCTGCGTAACCCGGAGCAGGTGACGGTGAAGGCGGAACGAGTTACGGTCAAGGACATTCGCCAATGGGCGGTGGAGACGACCGATCGCGGGAAGCAAGATGCTTTGGTTCGGCTTTTGGAGACGACTCAACCGTATTTGAGCATTATATTCTGCCGGACGAAGCGGCGGGCGAGCACGCTGAACCAGGCGTTGCAGGAGATGGGCTACGACTCGGACGAGCTACACGGCGACTTGTCGCAGGCGAAGCGGGAGCAAGTGATGAAGCGGTTCCGCGACGCAAGGCTGCAGCTGCTGGTGGCTACGGACGTGGCGGCTCGCGGACTCGATGTTGAAGGCGTGACGCACGTGTTCAACTATGACGTGCCGCAGGACGTGGAGAGCTACATTCACCGGATCGGACGGACGGGACGCGCGGGGGAGAAGGGTCTTGCGATCACGCTGTACGCGCCGAAGGACAAGCATGAGTTGGCAGACATCGAGAACGGCATCGAGATGGTGCTGGAGCGGCGGACCGAGGAAGGCGCATCGCTAAGCGGCGGAGCGCTCGGGACGAAGCGGATGAGCGGCGGGTACGGTCGCGATGCGGGCAGCGCTGCGGCACGCACGTCGGCCGCTGGGCGCGGGCAAGCGGGACGCGGTCGCGGCGATGCAGGGCGGGGGCGCGGAGATTCGGCGGGCTCGTTCGGCGGCGGTGCTGGCGGTCGCGGTCGTGCAGGCGGCGCTGGTCGCAGCGGTGGAGCTGGCGAGCGTGGCAGTGCAGGTGGCACAGGTCGGAGCGGCAGACGAGATGAAGGCGCTGCTGGCTTCGGTGCGGGTGGTCAAGCGAGAGGACGCGGGGGTTCCGCGGCGGGCAGAGCGCGTGGCGGCGACAGTGGATTCGGCGGCCGCGGCGAAAGCTTCGGCGAAGCGGGCGGACGCGGCAGAAGCGGCGGTGGTAGACAAGCTCGAGGCGCCGGTGACCCGAGTTGGAGCGTTGCCTCTCCGGCAAGATCGCCTCGCGGCAAGAGCGACTCTTTCGGCGATGGCCCGAGCGCTAGATCTGGCGGTGGCCGTGGTGCACCGCCAGCGGATGCGGGCAGAGGCGGACGCGGCGCCAGCGGCGCGAGCATCAAGCAACGCGCGGCCGAGGGGCGCAAGTTCTCGGAGGAACGCGGCGGCGGGCTCGGAGGCCGCTCCGGCGGAGGGCCGAAAGGCGGCGGATTCCGCGGCGGTCCAGGTGCTGGCGGCGGCGGCAGTCGCGGCGCGGGCGGACGTCCGGCCAACAAGCGGTCGCCTCGGGGCAGATAGTATGTAACAAGCGGCACGGTCATCCGGTAGTTTCACGGGCGACGGTGCCGCTTTTCTATTGTTTCGCGAGATGCAGTCTGCTGCGCAGCCCGGAGTTAGTCGCCGAACCCGACTAATTCCCGCCTCAAGTCGCAATCCGCCCGGAGTTAGTCGCCGAATCCGTCTAATTCCCGCCTCAAGTCGCAATCCACGCCGCGCTCACACCTTCCCCCGCGATTGATTCCGAAGCCCGGTCGACGTTAACGGTCCGTAATTGATGAGCCGCGTCACCATCAGCGCGACTTCCTCGGGTAATTCCCGCATGCCGGACGCGATCCAATGCGTTACGATGCCGAGGTTGGCGGAGGTGATGTAAGCGAGCAAGTAGTCCCGGGGCACGAGCATGTCTTCTTCTTTCGGTTGCCAGAAGGCAAGCCGGCTAGCCATATGTTCGCGCATCACTTCTTTGACTCTCAAGGCATAAGAGGGATCGCCCTTCGGCCCGAACATCACCTTGAAGAAGTCGCCGTTGCGCTTGAATTCTTCCATAATGACGACGGCTTTCGGATAGGCTTCGTCTTTGTCGGCATAACTCATCAGCTCCATGATATCGATCTGCCGCAACAGACTGTAAACCGATTCGAAAACCTCCTCCTTCACCTTCTGCAGCATATCCGGCGCGTCGCGGTAGTGCAGATAGAACGTTCCCCGGTTCACATCGGCCCGGTTCGTAATGTCGGTGACCGTCAGCCCCTCAAGACCTCTCTCCTCAATGAGCTCGATTAATGCCTTACGTAGCATCTGTTTGGTCCTCGCTTGCCTGCGGTCGACTTTATCTTTCAAGATGACCCGCCCCCCATTTTTCCCAAATCCACGATTTATTGAACACTCTGTCGACGAAGTGCCGATTACTTAACACTCCTGCTCGACATTAACGATTGTTTCGCTCACTATCCTCATTATAATTAACAATGTGAACGTTAATCAACAAGTTGTACATTATAAATGAATGGATAGGGGAGAGCTCTAATGGCATTATTTAAACAGAAAATACTTTGGATCGGCGTGATCGTCGCGTTCCTGGTGCTTGCGATCTTCGGAGTGGCAATGATGGGGTCGGTACTCGGGGCGAAGCCGAAGGATTTGCCCGTCGCGCTTGTCGTGGAAGATCAAGCGGTATCGTTACCGGACGGCAGTACGTTGAACGTAGGTGCGATGGTGAAGGAGAAGCTGCTATCGATTAGCGAGCTGCCGGTCGCGTGGCAAGAAGTCGGAACGGAAGCGGAAGCGCGCGAAGGGCTCGATCGGCAGGAGTACTATGGTGCATTCGTGCTGCCCACCGATTTAAGCGCAGGGCTTGCGTCGCTCCCTACGTCCGAACCGAAGCCCGCTACGGTGAAGATCATTGCGAATGAGGGGATGAGCGTACAAGCGGCAACAGCCGTGAAGCAGGTTCTTGGGCAAGTGTCGCGTATGGTCAGTGCCGAGCTATCGCAGCAATTAATTGGCCAAATTAGCCGGCAATCCGAGACGATTCCGATAAACGCGGCCAAAGCGCTGCTTACTCCGTTCGCGTTACAAGAGGAGACGGTGCATCCGATCGGAGCGAATAACGCCAGCGGCAACGCGCCCGGCATGCTCGCTCAGATTAGTTGGATCGGCAGCTTGGTCGTCAGCATTTTCTTGTTCTTGTCGTCGCAGAAAGCCGCAGCCGCCGGGGGACGGGGATGGGTACTATCTATGTCGCAGGCTATTGCGGGCATCGTGCTCGTTGTCGCCGTATCCGGCTTTCTCGTCTGGATGGCGTCCTCGTGGTACGGGATGGATCTCGCAGACGCTTCAGGTACTTGGCTCGTATTGACGTTGGCGGGCTTAGCCTTCTTCATGCTGCAGTCCGCATTGCTGAACTGGATCGGGTTCCCGGCGATGCCGATTCTCATTCTGCTGATGTTCTTCTCGATGCCGGTCGTGAACATGGCGCAAGAGTTTCTGCCGCAGGCGACGCAAGATTGGCTGTACGCATGGACTCCATTCAAATTCGTGGCGGGCGAGATTCGTAACTCGATGTATTACGCAGACGTGTCTGCTGAATCCTCGAATATCGTGGTGCTATGGTGGATCGTCGGCGTTGGTTTGGTACTGCTGCTTGCATCTGGATTGCGGAAACGGAAAGCGAAGGCTATCGCAGCTTAAATTGCAGTTAGAGTCCGGTCGTCCTTGGGGCGGCCGGGCTTTTGGCTTCTTGCGGGGTTGTGGTACGATAGAATCAACTGATAATAGAAGAGGCGGACGAAAGATAATGGCTGGTAACGGAAAATTGCGCTCCGACGTGAAGCCGGGGCTTGAAGTGGATATCGTGCTGAAGCAGGATCAACGGACGGGGAAGCTTACGCGCGGCATCGTGAAGGATCTACTGACGAACTCGCCGCAGCACCCGCATGGGATCAAGGTGCGACTCTCGGACGGACAGGTCGGACGCGTGCAAAATATCATTCCCCCAGAGACCCCGCAATGACGGTGTTAGAGGAAGTCGCACCGGTCAAGAAGCGCAGGAGACGACGCAGACGGTCGAAGAAGAACAAGCCGAACGTCACGCCGCTCGTCGCAACGCCTGCCGAGGCGGATGCTCCGATCGAATCGGTGAACGAAGAAGTCCCCGCTAAGCCGAAGAAGAAGCGGAGACGGGGTCGTAGACGCTCGAAGAAGAGCAAGACGGACGTTATGCCTGTCATGGAACCGGTGGTTGAAGCAGTAACTCCGATAGACTTGCCGTCGGCAGTCGAAGCATCGGAAGAGGAAGCCGAGGCGCCAATTAAGAAACGCAGAAAACGGCGTCGGAGATCGAAGAAGAAGACCGTAGCCGTAACGGCCGAGCAACCTCCCGTCGTACCGGCACCGCAAGTTTCCGCAGCGGAGCTTCGCGAGGTCGGCTTGAAACCGACTTGGGGCGGCTTCATTCGCATGCGCGGCAAGACGGATAACGGACGCAAGTGGTATCAGGAAATCGACCCCTATCTCGCTTACGTGCTCGTGAAGGAGAACGCCGCCGTCGTCGTTAACCGTCATACGATTCGACGTATCTACGGCAACAAGGAGTTCCGCCGGATGATCCTGGAGCGGGACGAGTATACGTGTTATTTTTGCAGGCAATACGGGGATACGATCGACCATCTGCTCCCCCGCGCCAAAGGCGGTCATACGACGCCGGACAACTGCGTGTGCGCCTGCAACCTGTGCAATCAATCGAAGGCCGATAAAGATCTAGAGGTGTTCATGACGAACTTCGACCTCGACTGAAAGGAACCCCATCGACCATGCATATTCAGATCGTCTCCGTTGGCAAGCTCAAGGAGAAATACCTCGTTCAAGGAATCGCCGAGTACGCCAAGCGTCTCGGCTCTTATATTAAGCTCACGCTTACCGAAGTGCCGGACGAGAAAGCCCCCGAGGTGCTCAGTCCCGCCGAAGAACGGCAGGTCAAGCAACGCGAGGGCGAGCGGATTCTATCTTCGATCAAGGACGACGCGCACGTCATCGCTCTCGCGATCGGCGGCGAGCTCTGGTCGTCCGAGGACCTCGCTTCCCACCTCGATAAGCTCGGGACTTACGGCACCAGCCATGTCGCTTTCGTCATCGGCGGCTCCCTTGGTCTGTCCGACGAGGTGCTGGGACGCGCCAACAAGAAGCTGAGCTTCGGCCGGCTCACCTATCCGCATCAGCTGATGCGGCTTATTCTCGTGGAGCAGATTTATCGGGCGATGCGGATTAATCGCGGTGAACCGTATCACAAGTAGGGCGAATTTTTTACGGCTTTCCTTCAACTTGCCGTTTCAGCCAGCGACCTATGCATGGTTAAAGCCTTATATTTTCCAATAAAACTGACAAAAAAGCCTCCCAACGGTATCATTGTATATATCCTAAAGCGGCACTGAGCGGGAGGACGGCATGCAATTTCAACCAATGTATCATAACGGGGAATTATTTCTACCGAAGGTCGAATTCAATATGACATCAAATCAACCAATTGCCATTATAACGGACTTAAAGCGAAGACAGCTTTTAATGAATCAATTAGTGGATCATTCCCAATATTATTTATTTCGAGCTCAACAAGGCGAGTATATGCGTACAACGGTGGAAGAGCTCATAACTTTTCTAATCCATGTAGCGGAGAGGAATGAGCGTGTTACTCCGTTGGTGGATTATTTTGCATTAAAGGGAGAACGGCAGGTAAAAATCAAGGACCTAGCCCCATCGAAAAGAATGTATGTGACATTGCTGCGTGTCTTTTTTGCACATCAACCTACACTTGTACTTGAGGAACCCTATTTTTACTTGGAAGAACAAGATCGTCGTCATTTTAAACGAATTTTAGATGACCTTTCGAAGGAAAAGCAGATTTTAATTCTAACTTCGAATCTAGAAGATGCCATCATTTCCTGCGATGCCATTTATCGATTGAATGAATTTGGATTACATCAATTGGATATTCGGGATTCAGACGAGGATAAACAGGAAGCGCAGGAACAAGATCAGTCCAATATAACCCTGCAGAAGATCTCTACGAAAAGAAATGATAAGGTGATTTTATTTAATCCGCCTGAAATCGATTTTATAGAGAGTATAGAAGGTTCGATCCTCGTTCATGTCGGTGGAGAAAATTATGACTGCGCTTTGACACTAACTGAACTCGAACAAAAACTATTAAATTTCGGATTCTTCAGGTGTCATCGATCCTACATCGTGAATCTGCAAAAAGTAAGAGAGATTATAACATGGACGAAGAATAGCTATAGCCTGCGATTAAGTACAGGTAAAGATGCGGTGGTCCCGTTATCTCGTTCCAAATTACAAGAATTAAAAGCGCTTCTTAACATTTGATTTT
This sequence comes from Bacillota bacterium, assembly GCA_023460795.1. GTDB lineage: Bacteria > Bacillota > Bacilli > Paenibacillales > Paenibacillaceae > Cohnella. The sequence continues at coordinate 42,377 of JAEWPC010000005.1, forward strand.
CGGAGAAATGCCGAACCAATGAAGCGAGCTAGGGTACCATTCAGGCAATAATAGCTACATTTCGGCGGGTTTTGATGGCTGGAAGCATGCAATCTTTATATGCTTAAGGCATCAACTTAAAGGAAGTGGAGCGTTGATGGATATTATTCAAGTCGAACATATCCGAAAGAGGTTTGGAAGTAAAGATGCGTTAGCAGACGTATCTTTTTCAATTCCGAGAGGAGAAATTTTTGGTTTTCTAGGTCCGAGCGGTTCAGGAAAAACGACATTAATCAAGATTTTAACTGCGCAATTAAATCCAACGAGCGGTCAGGCGAGTGTCTTTAACCAGCCAGCAGAGACAATGCATCAGGCTGCACAGAAAATACGTTTTGGAATTTTGACGGATAGTAGCGGGCTGTATGAGAGAATAACGATTGAGGAAAATCTGGAGTTGTACTGTCAATTATATGATCTTCCTAAATCTTCGATTGATAAGGTGCTGCAATTCGTAAACTTAAGTGAAGAGCGCAAAAAGAAAGTTAAGGTCTTGTCGAAAGGGATGCGTCAGCGTGTCATGTTGGCATGTGCGATCATCCATGAACCGGAATTACTATTCTTAGATGAACCTACATCGGCATTAGATCCGGTAAACTCAGCACATATCTATAAAGGATTACGCAACTTAAACAAGAAGGGGACAACGATTTTCTTAACTACGCATGATATGTCTGAGGCGGAACTGTTATGTAACCGAGTAGCCATTTTGTATCAAGGGCAAATCCAAACCATTGGCACACCTAAGGAACTTAAAAAACAGCATCGGGACAACGTTGTCCGTGTTGAATTAATAAATGGGGAAGCATATGAGCTTCCGCTAGGTGAAGGAACGGCTAATCAAATAGCCGACTGGATGAAACAAGACGTGATTGATCGATTGGAAACGAAAGAGCCAAGTCTAGGGGATATCTTCATTAAACTGACAGGAAGTGAGTTACTATGAGGATCTCATTAAAACGTATACGAGCGATATTTGTGAAGGATTATAAAGAGTTTTCGCGAAATTATGCGGTCTCCATCATCATGATTTTTCCGATTCTCTTGGCACTTCTTTATCGATATGGAGACCCATTTTTGAGGCCTGGAGCTTTCGGTTTTTTTCTAAATATTTCGTTTACGATGCTACCGAGTTTAGTACAAGCATGCTTGATTGCGGAAGAAAAGGAGCGTAACACTTTACGATCATTAATGATGACTCCGGCCACGACCAAGGATGTTCTGATTGGTAAAAGTGCTCTAGCCTTTGCAATATCCACTGTTGTTCTGGCTATTGCTACGTATATATCTGGATATGAGCCAGCTAGTACATGGGCGTTTGTGGCAGCAATTATTCTTTCGATTATTCTATACACAGCAGTCGGGACGATATGTGGCTTATTCTCCAAGTCGGTGCTTGAAGCATCATTATCTATATTTCCAGTGGTGATCGTATTCACTTGTGCACCGTTTGGGGCGTCACAAGTGAATGATTTTCCGATTCTCAAAGTGCTGGATTATGTACCAAGCAGTCAACTTGTGTATTTGCTTGATAAACGCAATATAGACTTTACGACGGGAGATTTATTAAAACCCCTCCTCATTACTTTGGTATGGACGGTTGTATTAACGATTGTATCTGTTGTTTTGTACCAACGACGGTTAAAGGATGAGTAGAAAATGGATATGAAAGTTGAATGAAGCGATATCAAAGAAAGGGCCATCCCGCAAAGGATGGCCTTCAACTTGCCGTTATAGATAGTGGGGGGAACCTTACCATAAATAACGGCAAGCTTTTTAAGCAACTTCTTCGGGTACAAATCGTTGCGAAGCAATATTCCGCCCCGTCTTATGGGAGGAACCAGGAGCCATCAAAGCCCGTTGACCGAGATGTATGATGGGGGGCGAATGGCGGAGCAGGCTTTGGGTACCTTGAGCGTTAGCGCGTAACGCTTCACGGCGTTCGGACTCCGGCCATGATGAGGGGCAATGCCTGCTCTGCCAGTGTCTCCGCCGGCTCACCTCGGGCTTGTTCGCACCATTGCAGGACGATGCCATAGATCGACCAACTGATCATCGCCGCTTTGATCTCCGGCTTTCGGGAATATTGAGCGTCGAGTGGCTCGAGTTGCTCAAGGCAAGACCGGACGATCTCGTAGAGCTTCTTTTTTGCGTTTGTTTCGAGGGAAGCGGACAACGTCAACTTGCGGTTTAGGTGTCGCGTCGTCTTCAATTGCCAGTCGCACACGGCCAGCATCAAGCCACGCACGAGGGCGGACCCGTCATCGCCCGGATCGTCGGGAATGCGCTGTCGGATGGCTTCTTCCAGCAGTTCCCCTAGCGTCTCATCGAGCAGCTCAAATTTATCCTGAAAATGGCCGTAAAACGTCGCCCGATTCAGTTCGGCTCGATCGGTGATATGTTGAATCGTAATCGAAGAAAACTCTTTTTCCGCCAGCAGCTCAATCAATGCATTTCGCAGCGACCTTCGCGTTTTTTTGGCGCGAGGGTCGTCTTTGTTTACGTAAGCCGTCATCTTGCATAGCTCCTTCCATGGCAACTCAGGTGCAGTGCTCTTAATCGCCAATTTGAGGGAAATGTCGTTTAGCCGACAAATCGGAGAATCTGTGCATGGCCTGCGCGCGGGGTTGTTGTTTATGATACTAATTGACAGGTGTAGTGTAGTCAACAGCAATCGATTTTAGGAGGGCAATGAGAATGAAAATAGCGATTTTCGGCGCTTCCGGACGGACGGGGCATTTGGTGATGGAGATGGCTTTGCAAGGAGGACACAACGTCGTCGCCTTTGCGAGGCGGCCGGAAAACGTCCGTCTAAGCCACGAAAAGCTCATTGTCATCGAAGGGATGGTCACGGACCGCGAACGGATTGAACGGGCGGTGGAAGGAGCGGATGCGGTCATCGAATTGATGGGAGCCGTTAGCGATGGGACCGCGAACATCATCGCCGCAATGAAGAAGCACGGGGTGCGGAGACTAATCGCCGCTTCTGCACTGAGCGTGCGGGATCCGATGGACCGCTTTCAAATGAGTCGCTTGCTGCTTATTGCGATGGTTCGCACAATCATTCCCCGCAACGTGAGGGAAGTCCGCAGGGCGGCGGAGATTATTCGCGCTTCCGACCTGGATTGGACGCTTGTAAGAATTCCGGTTCTGACTGACAAACCCGGTAGAGATCCCAAGGCCGGCTATTACGGTCATGGAACGGTCGACACAAAGCTGACGAGGGCGGACTTGGCAGCGTTCATTTACAAACAACTGACAGACACGAGATTTATCCGCCAAGCTCCTGCCGTTAGCAGTAAGCCGTAAAATAATAGGAGACAATGCTTCATGCTTTTGTTGGCGATATAAAGGCAATGTGGTAACTTGCCGTTACAGACAGTACGGTGAACCGTATTATAAGTGACAGCAAGTTTCAGGATGAAAATTTAGACATTCCTTAGATATCAGCCTCCAATTTAAGTCTCTTGGAAGTCCAATTCCACAAATCCATTGCGCGATCGCGATTGTAGGATTCCTCGGAGGAAAGGATTTTTTTCGGGCCATCCCAATACGTTCCGCTTGAACTGGATATATCATCGCGCAGAATCAGATTGGCAAGATCGGCGCCGGATTGCTTCGTCGTCCGTATGCTTGAGCGGAAGAAACGCATAAGAGGCAACACATGGTTCCACATAAATCGAAGGAGAGGACTATAATCCCTCGCTAGCGACGAGCCTTTACCCGGCATCATGCCAGGATTAAAGGTCATGACGGAAATGGAGCTTCCCGTTTGCACGATTCGACGCGAAAGTTCGTATGCGAAGTACAGATTGCACAATTTCGAAGTCGTGTAACGGGTTTGCCCCTTAGCCAATGAAGAGAGACCGTCCAGAAGATTGTCGGATGCGGCGGGGTCAGCCATCTTAGCGGGAGGAAAATAGCTGGGAGCGGGCATTCCTGTTTTTTTGGAGGGGTCATGGGTGTCGCTGCTTACGATGAGGATTCGTCCCGACTCCTGAAGTTGGGGTAAGAGCAACCTTACAAGCAGGAAATGGCCGATATGATTCACGCCAAAGGTTGCTTCAAAGCCGTCCACAGTTACTTGAGTATTTTGCACAAATTGGGCGCCGGCGTTGCAGATGATAGCATGGAGAGGTGGCAGGCCGGCTTGCGAGAATCTTTCGGCGAAGCGTTGAATAGATGCGAGCGATGACAAATCCAGTTCCATAGAGGAGATATGGGGATTATTCGTGGACTGAATCAAAGCCTGTACGGCTGCTGTCCCCTTGGTTTGGCTGCGTGCTGCCACGATGACATGCCATTCCGACGAGGCGCCCGCAATGACTTTTGCCGCTTCGAGTCCAAGCCCCGTATTTCCTCCCGTAATGATGATCGATTTTGTAGCTCTCTTCATAAAATTTCCTCCCAATTCTTAGTTTATAATACGATACGATACGGTATCGTATTATAAATGTCAATAAAAAAAGTCTTGCTCCCACCGCAAGACCTTCATTCGCTGCGTCGCATTCCATCCAAAATCAAATCAATACCTTGCTTGAGGGAATCGTCCACGTTCAAGGAAGGAGGCTTAAGCAATAGCTGGTACATCATAAAGCCAATCAGATAGTCTGCGGCCAAATCCAAATCGATATCGTCACGAAGTCGTTCTTTGTGGCGATAGCGTTCAATTATACCTGAGATCTCTTTTGTCTTAGGAAGGGAGTGGACCTCCCAGAAAGATTCAGCTATTCGGGAGTTACCGGATAAGGTGGAAATCATCAGCGATAGCATTTGTTTACCGAAAGGGGTGTTCATACTCTGGAGGAAGCTTCGGGACATTTCGAATAGAACCTCATGAAGATCCCCTTGAAGAGATGTGTTCATTTCAGGTTTGATTTGCTCGAGCGCATCAACAATTAAAGCCTCTTTGCTGCTCCACCGCCGATAAATAGAGCTTTTGCCAACACCGGCTCGTTGGGCGACCATCTCGATACTTAACTTCTCGACCCCAACCTCGGAGAGTAAGGTCAACGTGGCATCAAGAATATTCCGATGAACTTCCGTGCTTCTTGGCCGCCCGCGGGGTGCGTTTGAAACCATGTCGTCCTTGGGGTCCATGTTCATCCTTCCAATTCATCTTAGAGTAACTGATTGTCATTATAACACATCGCATGGCTTTAAAACTTGCCGTTACAGACAGCGCGCAGAACCTTATCACAAGTAACGGCAAGTTTTCAGCGTCCCGTTTTATTAGTCCTCAGATAAATAGAACTCAGATTCAATATTACGCAAGTCAGTAATTCGACTGCTCACATCCCCTCAGTGTGCTTTGGGGCGCGAAATGCGTTCCATGATCAAAGCTACTCTGCGTCGAGGAAGAAAACGGCCCATCTGGGCTGACATGTAGTTGTTTCGCCCGTCGATAATATAACTGCTTCCTTTGTCGATTCCACGAAATCCGGCTTGAACTACGTTCTCCGGGGTGGACATCGCGCTGCCCGCCGCCATGTCCCGGCTGCCGACAGCATCGAAGAAGCCCGTATCCGTCGCACCCGGGCACAGAGTAAGTACGCGGACACCACGTCCGCGGGTTTCCGCCCATAGCGCTTCGGAGAAAGATAACACGAATGCCTTGGTAGCACCGTAAACAGCCGAATAAGCGCAGGGCACGAATGCGGCCATTGATGCCACGTTTACGACGATTCCGTCCTTGCGCTCCAGCATGGCGGGCAGAAAATGATGCGTCAGGTCGACAAGCGCGGCGGTGTTCAGCATAATTTCTTCCTGCTCGCGCTCCGGATCTATATCCTCAAAGCGGCCGTACGTGCCGAAGCCTGCGTTGTTGATGAGAATATCGACCGTCAGGCCGAGTTCGCGGATGGATTCGGCTAGTTGGCGCGGGGCACCTGTTTTGGACAAATCGCTGGGAAGGGCATACGCCTGCACGCCGTGCTTGCGTTTGATTTCTTCGGCCAACGCTTCCAGCTTATCTTGTGAACGTGCGTTCAGTACGACATGGCAGCCTCGTGCCGCCAGCGCTTTGGCATACGCCTCACCGATTCCGGAAGAAGCGCCGGTGACCATAGCCAGCTTCCCTTGATAATGATATGAGTTCATGATAAAGCCCCCTTGTCGTTGAAGTTGTCTAGATCATACCAACGACAGGAGGGGGCTAACCACAGTACCTTCATACTATTAACGGGACTAATAGGTTAGGATGACGGTGAGGATTCGGAGTCTTGTGTTAGCAGGAGCGCAAGTCTCTCCTCCGTGCCTGAACCAGGTGTCGGAACGAAAAAGCACCAGTGCAGCCCAGGATCATTGTCGATGGCGGCAGCGCAATGGATCGTGAATTCCAACTTCTGTCCGTCCGGTAGGCGATAATGAACCGAGACAGTGCTTTTTTGCCGGATTTCATGCCACTCCCACAAACGTACGAAGTCCTCGCTATTCCGTTTCAAACGCTCGAATCGTTCCATGTACATCGGGTTATCTTTGTAACGGTCAAAGCTAGCCCGGATCAACGCCGTCATGTAACGGGCGAATTCTTCCCAATTCACCAGCCTTTTCGGGTACTCCGGATCCAGAAATAATAGCGTCACCATGTTTCGTTCGCTTTCCGGCAGACGGCCAAAATCTGCAACAACTAGCTCTGCTCCCCGATTCCAAACGATCATATCGGCAACCTCATTTGCGATAAAAGAAGGATAACGCAATTGATCCACAAGGTTTTGCAGAAATCCGACATCGGGTTTATCCGGTTTCGATGCCATACTGAAACTGACCGGATCGGGTGCGGCCAGGTCGAACAAGTGCTTCCGCTCGTCCTCGTCCAGCTGTAGCGCTTGGCTGATATGGGACAAAACATCAGGGGAAGGATTGATCTCTCGGCCCTGTTCCAGCCAGGTATAGTAAGTTACACTGACATTGGCGAGATAGGCGACTTCTTCTCTTCGAAGTCCCGGGGTACGCCTTCGGCCGGGGAATGGCTTGATTCCCGCTGCTTCAGGCTGAAGCCGATATCGGCGCGTTTTGATGAATTCGCCCAATGAGGATGAAGAACGTTGGCTCTCCATATATCTCATGCCTCCTTTAGTGCGGAATATCTTGAGTATACTCGTTGACATAAGGTCAAGTACAAGAAAATGGAAACTTTATGAGACTTCTTTTTCAAGACAGTGGACCCCGCAAAGGATAGCCTTCGAAAAAACTTGCCGTTACAGACTGCGCGGTGAACCGTACCGCAAATAATGGAAAGTTTTTGAACAAAAGGGTAACGGTTGGTTTCAGAACGTTACCTTTTTTGCGTTCGGTCTATATATACTTGTGGGCATCTGGTAGACGCTCCAAAGGATACGACGATCGATCATTGCATTCAGTGGTCCATGAATGGTGAGTTCCTTCAGACGACCATCCTTCCAATGCAGGTCCGTAGACATGGGGCACATTCGGATCGTCGGCTGACGCCAGATGGTTAATGACTGTGCCCTCCGTGATGATCAGACCGATTCCGTTCCTTGGAATGGGTCAGTTTACGTTGCCATCCATTATTGTGGATTTCACCGGATCATGGAGGTTATCACACCCATGAAAACCCGGAGAACCGTATCACAAGAAGGACGTAGCTAGTAACGCGGAGCGCTTCCTACCATTTCCTTGGTCAATGGATCGAAATACATCGTAATGGGTCCCAGTAAGCCATCCAACTCGGTGTTAAATTGTACGGATACAACAACGGTGAGTTCACTGTTTTCGATCCAACGGCTAACGTGTTCTCCAGCCTCTAGGGCTACGATGGCTTTCTCTCTTGGAGTGGTCAAAGTTTTTCTTTCTTCGTCAGACAGACGGTTCCAGGCCAGCTCTCGATACCGGTCTTTCTCTTTAACATCATCATAGTGGTAGACATAATAGTACCAGCCGCCGCCCAGATCCGTGTAATCCTTTTTGTAGCTAAGTTTCGCAGGGTCGTCTTTGAGCATTTCCGGCAGGCTGATATAGGTGATGCCTTGTTGATATAAGCCTGGATCATCGTCAATTATAATATCAATCGTCTTAGTCGGGTCATCGTTTAAGGATGAGACCCGTTTTATTATACCTTCTTGGAATAGCCGTTGAGCGAATGACTGAATAGCGGGGACTTGGATTTTATCGACGTCGTAATCTTGATGGAGGATGACGGGGCGGGTCTGGAATACACTTTCATTCTCGAGCATGTAGTTGCCCAGGCTCTCTAAATTCTCACGGCTATCTTGGAAATATTTAAGCACATCCGCCTTCGGATACTTCAATACATCGGTAATATCCACGGGAATGATGAGATCGCTCGCATTTACGTGTTCCTTGCCCGTACTTCCTATATTTCCGCAACCGCTTGCCGCAAGGACGATGCAGATTAGGACCGGGATGACTCTTACCGATAATGGCCTCATCATGTCCCCTCCGCAAGGCCTTTTTATCATTTTAACACCCTTACAAGCGTAGAACCATGCTAATGTTAGAGTCGTAGATATAACCTGAAGGGAAGGAAAAAGAGGACGATGTTGAAATCTAGCTGGAAATGGCTTGGGACAGCACTTTTTCTCTTTATGTTGAACGGTCTGATCAACTATTCGCTGATTCAACCGGTGAATGGCGAGCGGGATGTATTGGACCGTCTTCGCTACCATTTGGATGATGGCGTATTTATTCTATTGTTTGGGTTTCTGGCGCTCGTCTTTTGGGCGATGTTCGCCGTTCTCCCAAGGGAGCGCGGTTACTTATACTTGGGGATGATTTCGCTGCTGACCTCCCTGCAGCTGTTCTGGGATTGGGGCGACAAAGCGCTTTTGTTCGGACCATGGCCGGACATTCCCCATGGATCGCTGCTCGTCAAATGTGGAATGACGTTCCTGTCGTTCTCCTTGGCCGCTTATATGCTGAAAACGGGTGATAAACCGATCACTCGGGCTTTCCTCCGGGCGGGCGGGATTCTGTGGGCGGCCATTCTCGCCGCGCTGCTGCTGCCGGCCGGCGATTCCTTGTTCGCCGCGCTGAACCTGCTTTTTCTGGTACACCTGTTTTTGAATATGACGCTCTGCATTTGGCAATTTATCTCCTTGCTTCGACACAACAGGCAGCAAGAGGAGCTGCGGTTTATCGGGTCCGGATTCATCTTGTTTTCGATCATCCTTCTGCCGGATCCGGTTAAAGATTTGCTGGAATTGATTGAGGGGCGCAGGCTCGGTTACCTTCCGGCGTTCTGGGAGCAATGTCTGGAGGATACGTTCTCTTGGGCTTTGCTGTCGCTGCTGGGGGTATTCGGGATCGTTTTTTTCCGCCGTTTCGTGCAAACGATGAATGACAATAAAGCCGTTTCCGAAGAGCTAAAGGTGAAAAATTCCGCGCTGGAACTGGAAGTGGAAACCCGCCAGCGGCTGGATCAGCTGTTTTCCCTCCTGCTTCGGACGTACCGGGCAGCGGATTTAGAGCAGTGTGTTCTTCGAGAAGGACAACAATATTTTCAGCGGCACGCATTTGCAATGGTAAAATACAATGAAGCGGCAAATACGGTCGGCTTTGAAGGGATCGATGGTTCTTTCTCTCCGGGACGGGATATGGAAGAGGCATTACGCACCGAGGGGAGTCGCTTAACATCCGGCGAGGTGTTGGTTACTCCCGGAATGGTATTCGGGGCAGCGGGACGTACAGACGATAGCAGACTCTTCTTGGTGGTTTATTTCAAGGATGGCGGTTTGCTAGCTATGGAAGAAAGGGAAACCTTCGCCTTGCGGCTCATGTCCAAATATGTTTCGCTCTTCTATGAATATTTCCAATTGATCGAAAGCCGGTTCAAGGAGCTGGAGCAAAGATCGGCGGAGCGCGCGCCTTGGTTGTCCAAGCTGTTCATGCAGATCGCTGAAAAGGAAAGGAAAAGGCTGGCCTCCGATCTTCATGACGAAGTATTGCAGGAGCTGTTGCATATCCGCCGCATACTGGATCGTATTCCCGCCGAACAATCGCTGCGACAGGAACAATACGAGCAGCTTCGAATAGGGCTGGATAACGCGGAATTTATGATCCGGGAAACTTGCCGGGAGCTTATGCCTTCCTTTCTGCAGGATCATGGCATCCTGCACGCCATATCCAGTCTCGTGGAGAAAACACGGCTTAGGGCGGATTTTCAGCTGGAATTTCAGGCGCTGCCGATCAATGCCTCGCTGAATGATGAGCAGTTGACGGCCATTTACCGGGTTGTGCAGGAGCTTATCAACAATGCGGTAAAGCATTCGGAAGCGGCCCGGGTCATCTTGGAAATTGGGCAGCATGATCAGGCTTTGCATATCCGATACGAGGATAATGGGAAAGGCATGGATACCGCGGCCATCTTATCTTCCACGAGCAGATTGGGGTTAAGAGGCATTTTAGAGCGAATTCGCATGCTCGGAGGGCAAGTCTCTTTAGATTCGGCGTTGGGCAAAGGGGTTGCCGTCCGGTGCTCCATACCGCTCTAGTAGAGCTTACACTTCCAAGCTCAACCATTTCTGCTCGATCCCCTTCGCCACGGCTTCCTGACGGGAGGCTGCACCTAGCTTCTCGAACAACCGCGAAATCATATATTCGACATTGCGCTGGCTCATGAATAGCCGGCCCGCAATGTCTTTATTTTTATATCCTTGGGCGATCAGCTTAAGGACTTCCACTTCTTTGTCCGATAACGACTTGTTCCCTGCACCAGATTCCGTACCCTGGATTACATTGCGGCTGTCTTTCGTTCTCAGCCTCCTTGCGAGGTGCACGGGGAGAACCGTTAGATGATGCATCGCCAAGTGAATGCAATGGATAAACTCTTGCTCCCCGAGCGATTTTTCCAAAATTCCGATTACCCCGAGATCAATCAGCCTATCATAGTGCTCCGTAATATCTTCTCCGGTCAGAATGACGATCGTCGCCTCCGGATCACGACGAAGAGCCGCTTCCGATAATTCGAAGCCATTCATTTCCGGCAGCTTCAAGTCGAACACGAATAGATCAAATGGGCACTGTTCCATCAGCTCCAACGCCTCCGTCCCGCTTGAGGCGGTAGTGACGCGAAACTCGTGCTTTTCCAGGATTAGAGCAGTCCCGGCCAAAAATGTCTTATGATCATCCACCAATAAAATATGCTTCATGACGAACCCCCTGCGCTCATACTCGAATATTCCTATTTTACAATATCGATTTGTTGCGGACACCGTAAACGTAACGGTTCAGACCGCAAAAACACCCTCGAATTTCCGAAATACGATTTGCGCGGTTTCCGGCAGTGATTTCGGTGAGATATCCCGGATGCCATGCTATCGTAAAAGCGTGAAATCGATAAAGAGGGTGGAAACATGGAGAAACGTTTATTTTATATGGATCGGTTAAAAGTATTTTTGACGGTGTTGGTTGTGTTGCACCATACCTCGATCATCTATGGCGGGGCGGGCAGTTGGTATTATTACGAACCGCAGGACAGCATCGTTGCACAGGCCATTTTGTCGACGTTTACGGCGGTGAATCAATCATTTTTTATGGGGTTGTTTTTTTTCATTTCCGGTTATGTCACCCCAGCTTCCTTCGACCGACAAGGGGGCTTGAGTTTCCTGAAGGTCCGCCTCTTTAGGTTCGGCATTCCGATCTTGTTTTACATGCTGATCATTATTCCCCTTCTACAGGTTGTAACCTCGGGGTACAACATTTCTCCGCTTCAGGGAGTCAAAGAGTTTGCCGTCGGGCCGTTGTGGTACCTGGAGGCGCTGCTGATTTTCTATTTGGGGTATGCCCTTTACCGCAAACTATTCCAACGCCGGCTTCGCAGCGAGCCTCTTATGCTGACTCCGCGTTTAATGACAGGTTATGTTGCGTTCGTTGTTGCAGCGAATTTTCTTGTGCGCTTGGTATATCCGGTCGGAACCGAATGGCTGAACCTGCAGTTGGGCTATTTCCCCGCCTATATCGGCCTATATATGGCCGGAATTGCGGCGTATCGAGGCAATTGGCTTCAGCGGCTTGATGAACGATCGGTCCGCAAATGGAGATGGCCGGTCCTGTTGATGATCATTATGCTCCCGGCCGGAATGGCTCTGGGAGGCGCATTGGAAGGCGATACTTCCGTGTTCATGGGAGGAATGAGCTGGCAAGCGGCCTTTTATGCCTTGCTTGATCCGCTGATGGGATTGGGGATCTCCCTCATTTTGCTTGTATGGTTCCGCAAGCGATGGAACGGTAAGGTGAACAGGCTCACCGGGTGGCTATCCGCCCATGCCTTTCTCGTGTACATCCTTCATGCGCTGATTGTAACTTATACCGCCTTTGCGTTCCGGCACTTGAACTGGCCGCCAATGGTGAAATTCGTGCTCGTCGGCAGTATTGCCGTTACTCTGACTTATTCTGCGGCATCGCTGCTTCGTTGGATTCCCGGGGTCAAGAAAGTCGTATGACCGGTAAGCCTCATGGAATCGTTGAAACCGATCGTTCGGAAAGAAACGAATCAGTAAGTTATTAAATACGGTATAATTTTCGGCAAGTGGTGATTCTCGCACTGACAAATAAAAAATCAATGGAGGTTCGAGCATGATCAATGATTCCAATCGAAAGCATCTGCAACGTTGTATTGAATTGACACGGGCAGCTCTGGAGGCTGGCGATGAGCCATTCGGTTCCGGATGGTGATTTCAAGATCAGTCATGGAGTGGTTACTTGATTCTGACCCTTCGATCCGTTGGCAAGTCATGCGCGATCTGATCGGTGCGTCCGCAGATGAGGTTGCAGCAGAACGAGCACTGGTCGCGACCCAGGGAGTCGGCGCTCGATTGCTTGCTCTTCAACAGGCCGACGGGTCATGGGGCGGCGCGGCATGGAACCGAGGGTGGGACTCCACCATGCATGTCTTGTCTCTGTTAAGAGAATTAGGCCTCGATCCCGCATGCGAGGCGGCAATTCGAGCGGTGAGCCTGGTTCGGGATCAAGTGAAGTGGCGGGGATGGGACGAGGACGGAACGTGGCGGGGATGGGAATGGGAAGGCAATCCCTTCTTTGCAGGCGAGGTAGAGCCTTGCATCAACGGCCAAGTGGCGGCGAGCGGTGCCTATTTCGGCCAGAATGTTCAGCGAATCGTCGATCGTCTGCTTAAGGAGCAACTGCCAGACGGCGGTTGGAACTGCGAAGCTCAGAACGGCTCACCGCGCTCTTCGTTTAACACAACGATCTGCGCGTTAGAAGCGTTGCTCGAATACGAGCTGGCCTTTGGAAGCAGGGCCGAGGTAACGGAGTCTCGCCTGCGCGGGCAAGAGTATCTCCTCGATCGCAGACTCTTCAAGAGATTGTCTACAGGAAAGGCGATCGAGCGAGACCGCAAAGGCGGGACGGTCTGGACGCGATTCTCCTTTCCGACTTGGTGGCACTACGACGTGCTGCGGGGACTCGAATATCTGCGCAAAGCCGGCGCTACGCCAGACGAGCGTATGGCTGAGGCGATTGAATGGGTGGAGTCGAAGCGGAACAGTGAAGGCCGGTGGCTTCTCGAGTGCCAGCACCCCGGCACGATGCCGGTCGAGCTGAATGAGGGGGAGGGACGGGCGAGCCGGTGGATTACACTGCGGGCCTTACGTGTGTTGAACTGGTATTCAGCGAAGAACCCCTAACTCGCCGTTATAGACAGCGCGGAGAGCCGTATCCTAAGTAACGGCGACAAAGGCAGCCGATTTTTGAGATCGGCTGCCTTTCACGTATCTAGCTAATTTATGCGATTCGTCCTTAAAGGTTGAGGCTGCTCATCGCAGCTTCGGGATACCGCGAACCAAAGGCTGTTCCTCGGGGAGCCACTTCGTCGATGCGCGCCAAGTCTGCGGCTGTCAACTCGACTGCTAGCGAGCCTACGTTCTCCTCCAGGTACTTGATCCTCTTCGTACCGGGGATCGGCACAATATCTTCCCCCTGCGCCAGCAACCATGCAAGCGCCAGCTGTGACGGCTCGCAGCCCTTATCGGCGGCCAGCTCGGAGACCCGCTTAACGAGATCCAGATTTCGCTGGAAGTTTTCCCCTTGGAAACGAGGGGAGAAACGGCGGTAATCATCCTCCGCCAGATCTTCGAATTTTCGAATCTGTCCTGTCAGGAATCCGCGGCCGAGCGGGCTGTACGGCACGAAGCCGATGCCGAGCTCCCGGCATACAGCCAAGATGCCGTCCTCGACGTCGCGGCTCCATAGCGAATACTCCGTCTGAAGCGCGGCAATCGGATGCACGGCAGCCGCTCGGCGAATGGTAGCCGGAGCGGCCTCGGACATGCCAAGGTATCGTACCTTCCCCTCGCGCACCAGATCTGCCATTGCGCCGACCGTCTCTTCGATCGGCGTATTCGGATCGACTCTGTGCAGATAGTAGAGATCGATATAGTCGACACCGAGCCTACGCAGGCTCGCTTCGCAAGCGGACCTGACGTATTCCGGGCGCCCGTTAATCCCTAGGAACTTGCCGTCCTCGCTGCGCATGTTGCCGAATTTGGTCGCCAATACGACCTTATCGCGGCGTCCCTTGACCGCTTTGCCGAGCAGCTCTTCATTTCTACCGACGCCATACATATCCGCTGTATCCAGTAGATTGATGCCCAGTTCCAATGCACGATCGATGGTGCGCAGGGATTCCTCGTCGTCCCTTCCGCTGTAAAAGTCGGACATGCCCATGCAGCCAAGCCCGAGCGCAGACACTTCTAGGCCGCTCTTACCCAACGTTCTTCTTTTCATAATCGGTTTCGCCTCTCTATTCCCGTAATTTGATCTACGTCTTTATTATGCGACGGTGGGCGCCCAACCGAGTAGCCGGTTTGTATTAAGTTATTGCCTAATCCTCCAATCTAACAGTCGTCGCTTCCGCTCAATGTTATAATGAACGTACCAAAAGGGATAAGGATGGGGTCGGGAAATGACGCACCGAAAACTCGCAGAGCCGCTGTCAGAAGACGATCAAGACAAACATTTATTCGACTATGGACATAAGCCGGTTGACCAGCTTGCTGAGTTGGGCAGGTTAATCGAGCGCCATACGGGCAGAGACGGAATGTTCGGAACATCTATGCCATCGCTGCATCTGATTCGCAGCTCAAAAACCACACTGCCGGTCAATACGGTTTATGAGCCGGCAATCGTCATCGTAGCTAGAGGCACGAAGATCGTTATGCTGGGAGAAGATAGCTTTACATATGGCCCGTCCTCGCATTTTGTTGTGTCGGTCGATCTGCCGGTCACCTCGCGGCTTATTCAAGCGTCTCCCGAAGCGCCCTATTTGTGCATGCGGCTTGGACTGGATCCCGTTCAGGTACTGGAAATGATGAAAGGCGATGACGCTGAGGATGGCAGAGAGGCGAAACGGGGCGCCTTCGTCGACCGGACGAGTCCCGAACTTCTGGACGCGGCAGTTCGGCTCGTCCGGCTGCTGGATACGCCTGGCGACATTCCTCATCTGGCACCTCTAGTCGTACGCGAGATCTATTACCGGATAATGAAAGGGAGCCAAGGCGGGGCCTTTAAACAGCTTGCGCTCGCTGGAAGCGGTACTAGCCGGATCGCTAGAGTCATCGCCCGCATCAAGCTTGATTATGCCCAGTCGCTGCATATCGACGAACTCGCCAGAATGGCCCATATGGGTCCCTCGTCGCTCCATCGTCACTTCAAGGAAGTGACGGCACTGAGCCCGCTGCAGTACCTGAAACGGATTCGTCTTCAGGAAGCGCGCCGTCTGCTGTTAGCGGAATCCCTCGATGCAGCCGATGCAGCTTATCGTGTCGGTTACGAGAGCGCTACCCAATTCAGCCGCGAATACGCGAGGCTGTTTGGTCTTCCTCCGATCAGCGACATCAAAAGACTGCGGGAAGAGACGGTGCAGGAAATCAATTGAGCTCTTCATCCGAAATCGTCGTCAGCATGGCCGTGTCAATGCCTTTGATCAGTTTGCGAACGGTTTCGATTGCATCTTGGTTCGCGCAAGGGAGCATTCCATGAACAAAACAGATCGTTTGTTGGCCATTGTGCTGGAGCTGCAAGGCAGGCAAGTGGTACGTGCCGAGGATTTGGCGGCACTCTTCGAAATCAGCGTCAGGACGATCTATCGAGACATCCAGGCGCTAAGCGAAGCAGGCGTGCCGATTACAGGTACTACAGGCACGGGATATTCCTTAATGGAGGGGTATTTTCTACCTCCGATTAGTTTTACCATAGAAGAAGCCGTGACCTTGCTGATAGGAACAGACTTTATCGAGCAACGATTCGATGATGATTATCGCGATAGAGCTACTGTTGCTAGGAGGAAAATCGAGACCATTCTATCAGACCGTGTCCGCGGCGAGGCATCCCGTATACGCGGGTCGCTGCGATTGCTCGCCCCTGGCGGACAGATAGCTTCGTCAATCGAAAGGGACCATCTCGATAAGATCCGCCGAGCTCTATTAGATGGGCGAAAGATCGGATTTCATTATTCGAAAAGGATGTCGGACTCCACGGGGAGTCGTCAAAGCGAGCGTAGCGCCGCCCCCTATGGCCTTGTACTCGTTGAAGGGGCTTGGATGCTAGTGGCCCGGTGCGACCTACGCCAAGACATCCGCCATTTCCGGTTGTCCCGAATGACTGAGCTATCGGTGCTGGACGAACGATTCGAACTCCCGGAGCATTTTGACTTAAAGGAATATACGCCTTCCGATGATCGTCACTTGCGAGTATCTCTTCGATTTAACCCTGACATCGCGGATAAGGTGAAGGAGTCGAACTATCCTTACATAGAGGATATGAAAGAGCATCAGGACGGGCTGGATGTGGTCTTGCGCGTTCGTCAGCCGGACGAAGCGTTGCAATGGGTGCTTAGCTGGGGAGCGGGCGTAATCGTGTTGGAACCCGAAACCTTCCGAGATCGGATTCGTGAGGAAGTTCGAACAATCCTAGAACGCTATTGACGGATGATAACTGTGAAGCATTTCCTTGAAAGAGTAGAAATTTAGAAGTATAATCAGACTGCATCATCAAGTGAATTGAAATATTTGGAATTACCGAATTTAATAGCAGGTAAAAGTACGCTCATTGAATAATGTTATGTCAGCCAATTGCGGAATGGTGAAATGGGACTTTTCCTTTATTCAGGAAAGGTCTTTTTATTTTAGAGGAGGCGTGGATTCACAACAGAACAGTCTAAGGGGAATATACGCAGTAAGAGATCAGATGACCTGACTACTTTAGGTGAGGAAGAAACCATTTCAATGAACATCCTGGAGGCAAACAACATGACATTCTTTAAACCGCTTATTAAACTCTTAAATCGATTAAAATACGGCAGCAAATTTATGGCTATTGGTCTTATCCTGCTTATTCCGCTAGCCGTAGTCAGTTTGTTATATCTATACACCTTAAATGACGATATGAAACAAGTTGAAAAAAGGACGGAAGGCGCTAACTATAATATTGCTTTAAAGGATCTATTACAGTTGACGCAACAATCCAGAATGTTAAATGTATCGCTTCTCACAGATCGTTCAGTTAAAGATGTACGAGATGAAACAACGGAGAAGTTAAATCAAGCTTACGAAGATGTAAAGGCTCTAGAATCAAAGTTAGCGCACAATTTTCATACAAGCGAAGACTTGAATGCCATAGAATCAAAGTGGGATACATTGCAACAAACGGAGTGGACCGATTCTACTCAATTACTTAATCAATATAATGATGTAATCCAAGATATATTGAGCCTTATGACAAAAGCAACGAACAATTCAGAGCTTCTATTATCCACTTCAAAGGAAGACTTCAATCTCGTTTATAATGCAACGATTGAGTTGCCGACATTAACTGAATATTATGGCCGAATGCGTTCAATGGGTTTAAGCATGATCAACAGTGGTTCATTAGGTAGCCTACAACAGAAGCAGCTATATGCGATCTACTATCCTGTTAAGAATAATATAGAAAAAGTGATGGCTACCTCGGAATTCATGTATAACAACCCCGAAATAGCAGCTACTATACAGCCGTTATTAGATGAAGTGAATTTTAATACCGTTTTTTATTTAAATGCGATTGACAAAATAGAAGCTAAAACAATTACAGCAGGCGAGTATGTTGATATTGCAACAACAGCAATGGACGATGTATTTGACTTATATAATGCCAGTCTTGATCTGATGAAATCTCAGTTAGATCACGAGTACGATAGCGTGCAACAAAAGGCAACCTTTACTTCCTTTGTATTAGTCATTGCATTTGTAATTTCGTTATTATTATTTGTGAGCTTCTATATGGCCATTCGACAAACGATTAGACGTTTAGAAGAAGGAACGACCAAAGTTGCAGAGGGTAATCTAAACGTAAGGTTAGACCTACAAACTAAGGATGAAATGAAGCAAGTAGAAACGGCGTTTAATCGTATGACAGAGCAGTTAAACCGTTTAGTTAGAGAAATTACCAATAGCGCAAGTCATGTATCTGCATCAAGCCAGGAGTTAAATGCGAGTGCGGAGGAAGCAACTGCTTCGGTAGAGCATATGACAAGTGCGACGAATCAAATTGCTTCAGAGATGGAACAACAGGTCGTAAACTTAGCTGAGAGTGCTCAGGCAATGAATGAAATGGTGATGGGAATAGGACGTATAGCTGAGAATAGCGTAAGTATTTCAACGTTAACAAACGAAACAACTAGCTTCGCTAACGAAGGAAATATTACGGTTAATCATGCTTTAGAACAGATGGGCGTAATTGAACAAACAGTAGACGATTCTAGCCGAACAATAAACCAGCTAAGCGACAAATCCGCTGAGATCGATTCCATTGTTAATATGATTACTGAAATCTCCAACCAGACAAACTTGCTTGCATTGAATGCTGCAATTGAAGCGGCGCGAGCTGGAGAGCATGGTAGAGGCTTTGCCGTCGTAGCTGAAGAGGTGCGCAAGTTAGCTGAACAATCTCGCGATTCCGCCTCGCAGATTGCGGAACTTATTCATCAAATTCAAACGGATACCCATCATTCAGTAGAGATGATGGGCGTAGTCCAAAATAATGTTAAGGCCGGGATTAAAGTAACTGAAGAAGCTGCGAATAAATTCGGATACATCTTAGAAAACATGAATACATTGAACCCGCAAACGGAGGATATATCAGCTGTAGCTACGCAATTCTCGGCTCAAGCAGAGCAAGTGTCATTATCGATAAAACACCTTTTAGATGTGATCAACAATTCAACTAAAGCGACTGAAAAAATGGCTTCTTCTTCCCAGGAGCAGCTTTCAATTATGGAAGAGGTATCATCCTCGGCAACTGCGTTGTCTGAATTGGCCGCTTCCTTACAACAACTAGTCATCAAATTCAAACTGTAAAAAGAAAATTCTTGAACGCTACTGACATAATGGTGTCAGTAGCGTTTTTATATAATGGGACCGAACCTATATGAGGAAGGATGATAGCTTGTGAATATCGCTTCTGTACGCATCATTACGGACGACGTGGATCGCCTCGTCGCGTTCTATGAGAAAGTCACGGGGGTTACGGCGGAGAGGCCCGCGCCCGTATTTGCCGAACTCGTGGCGCCATCCTGTACCCTTGCCATCGGCCACTCCCAGACGGCGCGGCTATTCGGCGCCGATACCGTAGTGGCGGCCAGCAATCGCACTGTCATTATCGAGTTCCGCGTCGACGATGTCGAGGCCGAATACGCGCGCTTGAAGCCATTGGTCGATGATTGGGTACAGGAACCGACCACGATGCCGTGGGGGAACCGTTCCATGCTGTTTCGCGATCCCGACGGCAACCTTCTTAATCTCTTCGCGCCGGTGACCGAGGAAGCGATTAAACGGTTTAGAGGTAGACATTGACGGGCTGTAATGGATAATCCTTGGTTTAACGCAGGACGGAAATCCGTTCGCGGTGCGTGTAAATGTTCATGGATTCCGCTCGAATGAAGCCGACGCAGGTGATGCCGAGATCCTCGGCTAACCGCAGCGCGAGATCGGTAGGAGCGGACTTGGAAAGCAATATCGGACAACCGATTTTCGCCGTCTTGAGGACGACCTCGGATGAAAGCCTGCCGCTGAAGACGATGACGCACGGCTTCGTCGGGATGCGGTTCCGCAGGCAATGACCGTAGAGCTTATCCAGCGTGTTGTGCCTTCCGATGTCGGACCGAACCTCGAAGAGATCGTCCTCCGTGCACAGCGCGGCATTATGGAGCCCGCCGGTCAGGAGAAATTCGGCGGAGCTCGTCTGCATGCGCCTCATCAGCTCGAAGCACCGCTCCGCGGCAATCGGCTTGCCGCCGATCACGGTTTTTGCGGTTCTCGCATCGTTGTGAAAGTAAAATTGACGGCTCTTGCCACAGCAGGAGCCGATCATTCGTTTCGAGTGAAGCTGCTTCGCCGTCGATTGCGGCCGATGAAGATCGACGTAAGCGAAGCCGCTAGTTTCATCGATCGACAACGCCCGAATGTCATCGATCGTGCGGATGATGCCTTCCGAAGCGAGGAAGCCGACGACAAGATCGGTCAGATCGCTAGGCGAACAGACGAGCGTCGCAAATTCCTCGCCGTCCAATCGGACCGTGAGCGGGAACTCGGCCGCGATGTCATCCTCGATTTCCAGACAATGTTCGCCATCGATTCTCGTTGTCAACCATGTCGCGCAAGACGAATTATCCATCGCGAACACCTCCTCATTCCGGTAAATCCAGCTCGAGTTCCTCGATGCGTCGCTCCACATAACGAGTGTCCTTAAGCGCATGATACGAATCGGCCTTCTCGACGACGACAGCGGCATTATACTCGGGAATGCCGGCGAACGGTTCGTACACGCCCTTGGGCAGCAGTACGTTTCCTTCCGGCCAGTATAGCTCGATATTGCCCGAAGCGATGTCCGCCAGCTTGGATCGGCCGTGCATGATGCCGAAGCGGTTGTAAGCGACAATCGCCTCTCCCGCTTGAATGCCGAGTTTTGCCGCGTCGTCCGCATTCATGAGGATGTCATCCCGATTCGCGCCGTTAAACGGATCGACCTCGCTATAGACCATGGAGTTGAATTGCTTGCCCCGGCGGGTCGTGGCGTAGAAGCGCCCTTCCGGCTTGCGAAGCTCGGGCAGTTCGATCGGGAGCAGTTGACCCTTGCCGTCATCCGTCGGACAGATGCCGCCTTCGCACAGCCATGCGCCGCCCCACTGGAACACGTCTCCTTGCTTCGACAGATGCTGAATGCCGTCATAGTTCGGAGCCGCGCGAGCAATTTCTTCACGAAGATGCACCGCATCTTTGAAATAGATGTCATCGCGCCGCTCCGGTTTGACGCGCGCGGCCAAATCGGCGAATATCGCCCATTCCGGACGGGCTTCTTCGATTCGAGGACCCCGAATTTCAGGTGAAAAATACACCATGCGCTCGGTGGAGGTGGACGTCCCGCCTCCAGGCTGCTCGTAGCGGGTCATTGCCGGGAGCACCCATACCTCCTCCTGAGCGTCAACAAGCGTTGAGGTGTTCAGCACGATGTCCTGATGAACGCGGATATCTACCTGCTCCAAGCAGAGCTTGACGAAATCCGGCTCCGGCATCGTCTCGAGGAAGTTTCCGCCTGAAGTATAGAACAGCTTGAGCTTGCGTTCGTGATCACTAGGCAGCAGCGCGTTCTCGAGCGAAACGCCGACGATGTCTCCTTGCCACTTCGGAAGCTCGAAGCCCCAAACCTGTTCGATCCGTTTGAGGTTTTCGCCGTAAAACTCGCCGCCGGGCAGGCTGAACGGATCGGCGCCCATTTCGCCGGAGCCCTGAACGCCGCTATGTCCCCGAATCGGCATCAGCCCGCAAAATTCGCGTCCGATGAAGCCTCGCAGAAGCGCAAGATTGGCTACCTGAGAAATGTTGTCCGTGCCGAACCGATGCTGCGTCAAGCCCATGCTCCAGACGAAGACGCCCGTCTTGGCGCCAGCCAGCAGCCGGGCGAATTCCTCGATCCGCGCGCGCGTCAAGCCGGAGGAGCGTTCGAGAACGTCCCATTCCTGGTCTTCGACATGCGCTTTCAAAGCTTCGAACCCGTTCGCGTGCTCTTGAACGAATGCGTGGTCGATCGCCGAGCCCGGTTGCTCCCGTTCCATTTCGAACCACGTTTTCATGACGCCGTTCATGAAGGCGATATCCCCGCCGATGTTCACTTGGTAGAAATCGTCCGCAAGCTGGGTGCCGAACAGGGCCGACTCCGGAATCGACGGAATCCAATATCCTTCCATCGCCGGCTCGCGGTACGGATTAATGACGATAATTTTCGTGCCTTTACGCTTGGCCGCGTACATGTACTTCGTGGATACCGGCTGATTGTTGGCGGCGACGCTCCCCCAGAAGACGAGCACGTCCGTGCCGATCCAGTCTCTGTAATTGCAGCTGGAAGCTCCGATGCCGAGCGAGCGCTTCAGCGCCGTCTTCGAAGGAGAATGGCAAATGCGCGAGGCGTTATCGATATTGTTCGTGCCGATGAAGCGCGCCGCTTTAGCCGCCGCATAGTAGGATTCATTCGTGAGGCCGCGACCTGTGAGATAGAACGCTAGCTGCTTCGGGTCGATGTCTCGGATTTTGCCGGCGATTCGGTCGAGCGCTTCCTCCCAGGTGGCGCGCCTGAACGACCGTTCGCCCTTGCGGCGCATGAGCGGATAAGGGATGCGGCCCAGTGCCCTTAGCTGCGTACTGTCCATGGCGCGAAGTTCGTCCAGATCCGCATGGAGCAAGCTGGGCTTGATCGCGGGCATCGTGTTCAACCGAAGCACGTTCAGCCTCGTTGTGCACAGGTGGGGACCGCTCAACGTCTGATCGTAAAGACCGGACACGCCTAGCGCGCATCCGTCGCAAACCCCCTGCGTTAAAATCCGGTAGGCATAGGGCAGATTATCGCGGTTATCCCACATGATTTTCATCGTTTCCCGAATATGCTTTGGTTTGATTCTGCCAAGCCCGAAGGGCACCTTGCTTACCCATAGCTTCGGATCAGGCCGTCCCGGCAGCCTCGTTCTGCCTGGGTGCTTCGTCGTTCCCATCCCGATTCCTCCCCGCATTCATTCCTCGTATTTATCGCATAAATTTATCGCAAAAAAACCGCTAAGCCAACAAGTCCTCTGGTAGAAGAACTCATGTCTCGCGGTTAGTCCATAGCAGGTGCGCTGCCTGGTTCCAATCCTAAGATGTGCGATTGCTCATGTTCCGTCAGGCGGAGTTGAAAACTTCAATTGCAAATCCGTATCGAACACGAAGATGGACATGCCGAAATCTTTGTCCACATCGATGTCTAGAAACAGATCGAGAAATTTCGCGCCGAGAAACTTTTCCATCTCGACCGGGGGATGCTTACGGTACACGTCCTTTACCCACAGCGTGCGCGCATCGCGCACCATGTTTTTGCCTTCATTGGCGGAAGCCATGAACTTCTCGACGGGAGACAGGTTGCCTTCCATCTCGCAGATCGCCCAGTTTTTGCAGAATGTCGTCGTAATCCGGGTAGGCCCTCTGCCCATATGCTGCTTGCGGTAAGCTTTCACTAGGTTACTGAACTCGGCCTCGTATCGGTTCATCTTAGTCCCTCGTATCCTCATGGCCGGAAGCAGGTGCGCTACCCCGTAGCAAGAGGCGATGATAGCATCATCTTAACAGTAAAACGCATACATCGGCAATTAGAAGTTCGAAAAAGCGTGCCCCTCTTTAGTTGGGATGGAACTTTAAAACGGTTTATTTTATCCGAGATACCCGTTATGATGGGGGGTGGAAGCGCATTCAGATCTGCTTCTTCGAATGGGGGGATCAACGTGTTCGGTCAATGGGGTCGATGGGTTCGCTCGTTTTTCGGGCGATTGCAGTGGAAGCTGTTCGTTTTTTTCATGATCCTAACTGTCATTCCGGCCATCGTCATCGGGTACCTCCTATACAATAACGCCTACAAAGCGATCGAAGAGAAAACCGGCCTGTATTCCGAGCAGATTATGGTGCAGTCCGCCGGGCGACTGGACACCCTGCTTACCGGGATTGAAGATATCAGCCTTCAAATCGTGTCCACATTCGATATTCAACAATCGATCAGACGGATCGCTACGCAGGCGACGCCTGAAGCTTGGGAGAAAGAGTCCGCCAGTCTCAAGCAAAAGCTCGTGCAAATTATGAGCTCCAAAAGAGAAATCGTCGGCGCGCAAATATTGATGGCGGATCAGGATCTCGCGATTACGGCTGGAGAGACGATGGTGCCCAGCGATTACAAAATGTCGACGGAATATACGCAAGCCTTAACTCAGCCGGAACCGGTATATTGGCGGGGAACGATTCAAAACCGCGGGGAGTCGATGCTCTATGAGTATTTAACGACGCTCACGCGTAAAATTTATGATCCGTCCTCCGGGAAGGCGCTTGGCATATTGGTGCTTGGCACGAAGGAATTCGCTCTTGCGGATACATTCTCCTATATCGATCTCGGTCCTAACGGCTTCGTCTTCATTATGGATAAGAATGGCAACGTAGTATCGCATTTGAGCAAGAATAAGCTGACCAAGCCGGCGGAATATTCGTTCGTTCCAAGGATCATCGGGTCCCACGCGGAGGATGAGCGCATGTTTTCCGCCGAGTTGAACCATGAGAAATTCATGGTGACCTATGCCAAATCGACGGCGACCGGCTGGTATGTCGTCAGTGCGATTCCATACAGCTATTTGATGGAGCGGATCGTCTCGGTGGGCCGACTCACGATTCAACTGGATATCGTGTTGTTCGCGTTGGCGATCATCGTGTCCTTGCTCATCTCCATCAGTATTTCCAGTCCAGTGAAAAGACTCGTTGCCGCCATGCGCAAAGTCGAGAACGGCGATCTCAAGGTGTTCGTGAATGTGCAAAGCAACAACGAGATCGGCGTGCTAGGCAGCAGTTTCAACCGAATGCTCAAACGAATTGGCCATCTGATCGATCGGGTGTACGAGGCGGAAATATTGCAGAAGGACGCCGAGATTAAAGCGTTGCAGTCTCAAATCAATCCTCATTTTCTGTACAATACGTTGTCCGTCATCGACAGTATCGCCACCGTGAAGCAGGAGAAGGAAATCAGCATGATCACTCAGATGCTGGCGGATATATTCCGGTACAGCACGAACGGCAACGATGTGGCGTCGATCGATGAGGAACTCGGTCAATTGCAGCGCTACTTGCATATCCAGCAAATCCGGTATGGCGCAGGCCTGCGTTGGCAATTTATTGTCGACCCGAACGCGCGCAATTGCCAAATCGTAAAGCTGCTGCTTCAGCCGCTCGTGGAAAATTCCGTAAACCATGGCGTGCGGAATAATGGCATGATCAAAGTGATGGTTTTGCCGGACGGCGACAAACTGACGATCACCGTTCAAGATAATGGCGCGGGGATTAAGGACGAGGATTTGGCATCTTTAGTCGAAGGACTGGAGACCTCATCCAATCGTCTTCACAAGAAGTCGGATGGCGGGTCTCATATCGGACTCGCGAATGTATACTATCGGATCAAAAGCTTTTATGGAGAAGCTTACGGGCTTACGATCGTCAGTTCCGAAGGGATGGGCACGAAGGTCTCCATTACCCTGCCGATCGTTCGCGAATCTCCGCCAGTCGCTCCGGACAACCATATCGCATAGGGTTTAACTTAAGAAAGGGGCAACGAGCCATGCACATTCGAGTCATGATCGTCGATGATGAGACACATATTCGCAACGGAATCCGAATGAAAGTCGACTGGGAAGCACTAGGGTTGCAATTGGCTGCGGAAGCGAGCGACGGCGCGGAGGCGCTGGAGAAGATCGCAAGCGGCGAGATCGATTTGGTCATTACGGACATCTCGATGCCGGTCATGGACGGGCTTGACCTCATTCGTCAATCGGCGGAGGTGAATCCAGATGTGAAGTATATCGTCATCAGCGGGTTCAGTGAGTTCGAGTATGCGCGCACCGTCATGAAATACGGCGTATCCGAATATTTGCTAAAGCCGATTAAGGAAAACGAGCTACAGGCGTCCTTGTTGGCGGTGAAAGAAGAGATCATGAGCTCCGAAAGCGCCTGGATCAAAGAAAGGGAAAATAAAGAGCAGTTGAGGCTAAAGGAAGAGGCGATGCTCCATTGGCTCTCGAATCAGTCGAATCCGGCTCCCGCCGACGTCAAACAAGCATGGGGAGATGAGCTTTCCAAAAGCCGGTTTTTGGTCGCCGTTATCAAAGCCGAGCCGATGCCGGATGCTGTCGCGGAGGATCCGAATCGAGTCCGCAACCTTGTCCTCCTTAACGAAATAGAAACGGCTTGCCGCGAATATATGACGACCTTGGAAGGCTGCGTCATGAAGAATATCCGGCCGGAGCATGATTTCATTGTGCTGCTTCATCCAGAGCCGTCCAGCAGCCCCCAGCATATCGTTCAATTGTTCGAGCCGCTCCTCCATCGCTTGGAGCAGCAGCTCGGCGTTCGGGTCACCGTCGGAGTGGGCTGTTCCTACTCCCATGCGGCGGACATTAAAGCATCCTATCGCGAAGCGGTATTCGCCGTGAAAGAGCGGCTGCTGGCCGGGACGGGCAAAGTGATCGACTACGCGAGCGCGAGGGTTCAACATGAGAAACCGAATCTCTCTGCGGACATGAAAATGCTGACGCGGTTTTTGACCGAGAAAAAGTGGGACACGGTCAAGGAGCATATCGATCATTTGTTTAAGCATGTCATTCGCAAAAACCTGATTGCGAATCATACGCAGGCGCACGAGCTGTTTTTCGAGGTATATTTCGCGATCAAGCAGTTCGCCCAGCAGGAATCGGTTGCGCATGCAGATACAACGGCGATAGGCCATGCCGCGGATCTGACGGAAATCGTGACCGGCTTCAGCCATATGGACCAAATGGTCGATTGGCTCTATCAATACTTAGAGCATGAATGTCAGCACTTGATCGGCGGCCAAGACGCCACAGGCAAAGAGATCGTCTATCGGGTGCAGGCGTATATCAAGGAATTTTGCAGCGCGGAGCTCACCTTAAGCATCGTATCGGAAAAGTATCATATCAATCCGATTTATTTCAGCCGGATTTTCAAAACGTACACCGGAGAAAGCTTCAACAGCTATATTACGAGAATCCGAATGGAGGAAGCGAAATATTTGCTGGAGACGACCTCGCTGCGCCAGCAAGAAATTTCGGAAATCGTCGGCTATGAAGATCCGAAATATTTCAGCAAAGTATTCAAAAAACATTTCGGCATTAGCCCAAGCCAGTATGTTGAAAATCGGGGGAAGGAACCGACCTCGATGAACGTGTAGTATAATTTTTGCACTTGTTTAGTTGATTATGTGAGTCTGCAAGCGCTGTCATCCATGATAACCTAGGTCTCAGACAGGTACCCTTACCCGCAAAGGCAAGCGCATACATCTTGGGATGCTGTTGAGTGGGAGTCATGGATTTTTCATTTTTAGAGGGGGTTTATCAATGAAAAGAAGTTTGACGTTCGTACTCTGCATCCTGATGGCTTCGGTATTGGCATTATCCGCCTGTGGGAAGAACAATGAGAACAATGCCGCGGGAACAACGGGCGCCAGCGCCTCGCAAAGCGGTTCCGGCGAAATTAAACCGATCGTCGTCGGCGTAAGCAATGGCTATATCGGCAACGGTTGGCGTACGCAAATGACGGAAGCGATCGAGAATCTCGCAGCCGAGTACAAAGAAAAAGGTTGGATCAAGGACATCATCGTTCAACACGCAGGCGTCGACGTCAACAACCAAATCGCGCAAATCCGCAACATGATCAACGCGAAAGTCGACCTGCTCCTTATCGATCCGAACTCTGAAACCGCGCTCAACCCGGTTATCGAAGAAGCGGTTAAAAAAGGCATTAAGGTCATCACCTTCGACCAGCCGGTGACAAGCGAAAAGGTCATCAACGTCGTTATCGACCAAGTTAAATTCGGCGAAAACTTGGCTCAGTGGTTCGTAAACGAGCTGGGCGGCAAAGGCGATATCGTTATCGTAAGCGGTCTTGCGGGAAGCTCCGCTAACGTCAATCGTCTGAAAGGCATGAAGGCAGTGCTGGATCAAAATCCGGACATCAAAGTATTGACGGAAGTAAACGGCAACTGGGATGAAGCGAACGCGCAGCAGGTCACTTCGAACCTGATCGCGTCGTATCCGAAAATCGATGGCGTTCTTACGCAAGACGGCATGGCGCTGGGCGTCGTAAACGCATTCCAAGCGGCGAACAAAGCGCTTCCGGTCATCACGGGCGAAAACAACGTAGCCTTCCTGAAAAAGTGGAAGGAATTGAAGGACAGCGAGGGTTTCAGCACTTACGGCCAAAACAACCCTCCGGGCATCGGGGCGACTGCGCTCGGCATCGGCGTCCGCATGCTTCAAGGCAAGAAGAGCAATCTTCCAATGGACGGCAATACGTTCTACTATCCGATCAGCACGCACATCAAGAACGACATCTTGGAAGCGGAATTGAACAAAGTCAAAGATAAGCCAGATACGTATACGCTTGATGAATGGATGTCCGAAGAGCAATTGAACGCGCTTTTTGAATAACGCTTAACGGTAATATAGACGAGAGAGGGAGTACTGCGGTATTCCCTCTTTTGAATAAAGAGGAGACTGGCCATGCAATTACTCGAAGCGAAATCATTGCGCAAGTCCTACGGCGGTGTCTCGGCACTTCGCGACGGTAACTTGATCTGTAAACAAGGGAAAGTATGCGGGCTGCTCGGAGCGAACGGCTCGGGGAAGTCGACCTTTTCGAAAATGATCTCCGGCGTCGTGAAACCGGATGACGGGGAAATCTGGTTCGAAGGCAAACGACTGAACATCGCGAATCCGCAAGAGGCCAAAAAACAGGGGATTATTATGGTGCATCAGCATCTTAGCCTCGTGCCCGAGTTGACGATTTGGGAAAATATGACCCTCGGCTCCGAACCGGAAAGCTCGATGGGTTTTATGAACAACGCACGATCCAAAGAAATCGCTCAGACGTATTTGGCCAAATTTTCGCCTGAGCTTTCGATTGACGTCAAGATCAAAGATTTATCGCTCGCGCAAAAGCAATTCGTTGAAATCGCCAAAGCGATTTCCCAGAAGCCCAAGCTGCTTATTCTGGATGAACCGACCGCTCCGTTGGAGCAATCCGAAGTTGAAAAGCTCTTCGCCGTGATGCGAGAGCTGACAGCGAATCAAACGTCGATTATATTTATTTCCCACCGGTTATGGGAAATCAAATCGATCTGCGATTACGTGGTCGTCTTCCGCAACGGGGAAACGATCGGCGCCATTGATTTCGCCACAGAGGCGAAGGACGAGAACTTGATCATTTCCATGATCTCCGGTAAAGATTATGAGCATGCCAAGGATCACGCGCCAGCGAATCGCCCCATTCCATCGGAAAAGATGCTCGAAGTCCGGGAGCTCATGCTCCGCAGAACGAAGGATCGAATGAGCTTCGATATAAGGAAAGGAGAAATTGTTGGTCTTGGAGGGTTGCAAGGACAAGGACAGGAGGAACTGCTGCTTGTCTTGTCCGGTCTGATTCAGCCCAAGCGCGGACAAATTTCGATCGGCGGGAAGCAGTTGAAGCTTCGGCATCCGAAAAACGCCGTCAAAGAAGGCATGGTGCTTGTCCCGGGAGACCGGCATAAGGAAGGGCTGTTCCTGCAGCATGACGTGCAGTTTAATTTGATTTTTCCGCAATTCGCGCTTCGGAAAACGAAATTTTTCTTGAACCCGAGTAAGCAGCGAGCGCAAGCCGACGATCTGATTCAGCGGGTGAACATCGTCCCGAGAGATCCCGGAAAGGTCGTTCAGTTCTTGAGCGGCGGCAATCAGCAGAAGGTCGTCGTGGGCAAATGGCTTCCGTTAGAGCCGAAGGTGCTGCTGCTTAGCGATCCGGCGAAAGGCGTCGATATCGGAGCGAAAAAAGAATTGTACGATACCGTGAGAAAATTGGCCGAACAGGGGACGTCCGTACTTCTTTACGCAAGCGACCATGAGGAACTGATGGACATATGCGACCGGGTATTCATCCTGTTCGAGGATCAAATCGTAGACGAGCTGCTGCCCGACGATTATAGCGAACAACGATTCGTGTCAGCATCCTTGCGTTCGGATAAGGCTGCTAGCCAATAGATTATCTTTATTTTGGGGTGAGTCGACTTGAACAGTCAACATCGTTTGCGCAAGCTCTTGCATCACAATTTATTTCCGATCGTGATGATCTTTATCGTTGTCGTTGCCGTGAATGCCTACTTACAGCCCGGATTTTTTTCGTTTGACGTTCTTCAATCGAATTTAGCGAGCTTTACGCCGCTCGTGCTCGCGAGCATGGCGCAAGCCGTCGTCATCCTCGTCGGTGGCATCGACTTATCTGTCGGCATGTCGATCACTTTGGCGACGGTCATTATGGCCGCGACAATGGACAGTTCCTCTTCGAGCATTGCGTTCGGAATTATTCTCTCAATTGTAGCGACGCTAGGAGTAGGTGCGTTAAACGGCTTCGTGATCGGTTATTTGAAGCTGCCGCCGATTATTTCCACCTTTGCGGTGTCCTCGATCTGTTACGGCGCC
This sequence comes from Bacillota bacterium, assembly GCA_023460795.1. GTDB lineage: Bacteria > Bacillota > Bacilli > Paenibacillales > Paenibacillaceae > Cohnella. The sequence goes on from JAEWPC010000005.1 coordinate 72,963, forward strand.
GCGCTGCTGATTATGCCTCAGCCCGGCGGGTACATTCCTTATTCTTTCTACGAAACGTATCAAACGAACATCGCTTCCTTTCTGCCGATGCCGCTTGTGATGATTATCGTGGGCCTACTTATTTGGGCATTTATTAGAAGGCGTAAAATTTATCGTTACATCTATGCAGTCGGGGGTAGCGAGCCGGCGGCATTCGCGAATGGCATCAACACGAAGAAGATCAAGCTGTACGCCTTCATGATCGCCAGCATTTTTATCGTTCTGACGGCGCTCGCCGTCGTCGCCCAAACGGCGACCGGCGATGCGAACATGGGCCGCGCGTATACGCTGAACTCGATTGCCGCGGTCGTCATTGGAGGCATCAGCCTCCAAGGGGGTAAAGGCAGCCTGTTCGGCGCCGTTCTCGGCGCGCTTATTCTCGGCTTCATATCCAATATCATTTTCTTCGCGGAGCTTTCTTCGTTCTACCAGGATCTGATCAAAGGCTTAATTATTATTTTCGCGCTGACGCTATCCATTCTTCCGACGATTCGGAAGAAGGCGCTTGCCTAACGGGAGGTTGACCAAAGCATGAACCAATTGCAAACGAGCGAAGCGCGTACTCCGGTTTCAATGGCGAGGAAAGCCCGTAATTTAAGCGGCCATAAGGTTCTGATCGCTTATGTGCTTGTCGTCCTTATTTTCATAGCGGGACAACTCATTTCTCCCGGCTTCGGCGAATTCTCGAATATGATGAACGTCCTTAATATTTCCGCGTTGCTTGGTTTTGTCGCCTTGGCGCAAATGCTCGTCATTGTATCGGGCGGCGAAGGGATCGATTTGTCCGTAGGCGCTATGGCGTCGTTAGGCGCGGTGATGTCCTCGCAAATCATCAACGGCATGGACGGCAACCTCCTGCTCGCCATCGTCATTGTGCTGATTGCCGGGTTTATCGTTGGCTGCGTCAGCGGCATCGGCATTTCCTATTTCAAAGTGCCCCCGCTCGTCATGACGCTGGCGATGGCCAGCGTTATTCAAGGGGTTTCGCTCGTCTATACGAACGGCCAGCCGAAAGGGATGGCTTCGCCGTTGCTGAAGGAGCTCGGAACGGGCAGAACGGCAGGCATTCCGAATCTCGTTATTCTTTGGGCTATTCTTGCGTTGATCCTTACCGTGGTTCTTGTCCGCACGAAATGGGGCAAGCTGCTATACGGACTCGGAACGAATCAACTGACGATGGAATTGTCCGGCGTCAGAACGAGGGTTGTGCGAACCGTCGTATACGGCGCAAGCGGCGCGATCGCGGCGATCAGCGGCATGATGCTGCTCAGCTATACGGGCACGGCGTTCTTGGATATCGGCTCGTCGTATGTGCTCCCTACAATAATTGCGGTCGTGATCGGCGGCATTGCTTTAACAGGCGGCCTGGGCAGCTATAACGGCACGGTTGCAGGGGCGATCTTGCTGACGACGCTCAGCAGCATTCTCGTCACGTTGAAGATGAGCGAGGGCGGTCGTCAAATGATTTTCGGCGGCATCCTGTTGCTGTTGCTCATCGTGTACGGCAGACAAAAATCATCCTGATGCTTGCGAATAAAGCGTAAAGAAAGGCGGATGCGGAATGAGTCGCTACTCAGTTAGCCGAATCGAAAAAGAGGGCATGAACATCATCGCGCTGACGGACGCGGAAGCAAACGCCTGCGCGGAAGTCGTTCCCCAAGTCGGAAATAACCTCTACCGCTTCGAAAGCGGCGGTCGGCAGGTGCTCGTTCCTCCTGCGAAGGTCAGCGCGTTCAAAGACGAGGAATTCGCTGATTTTCGTTACGGCACGCCGATTCTATTCCCGCCGAATCGCGTGAGAGACGGCCGATTTACGTACAAAGGCAAAGCGTATCAACTCCCGTTGAATGAACCGCCGCATTTTCATTTGCACGGCGAGATCTGCTCGAAGGCATGGAGAGTGGTCGAGACGGGGGCCTCCGATGAGGAGGGCGCTTATGTCGTCAGCGAGTTCCGTTACGCGGAGCATCCGGAGATACTCGCTTATTTCCCTCATCCGCTGACGTTTACGGTGACCGTTAGACTCTTAGAGGGTCGTCTTGCCTTCAGCGGGACGATCGCGAATGAAGGGGAGGAAGAAGCGCCGTTCGCGTTCGGGCTTCATCCGTATTTCTCGATTCCGTTCGGCGCTGAGGAAGAGATCACGCTTCAAGTCCCATCGACTGCGGAATGGCCGGTCTCGAACCTCGCTCTAGTTACAGGCGAACCCTCGATGACCGACTATAGCCGCAGCTTGAACGAAGGCGTCTCGATTTCCGATTATCCGCAGCTGGGCTGCTCGCTTCTGTCATTGACAGCGGGAGAAAGCAGCACCTGCCGCATGTTCATGAACAACAGGGGCTATACGATCGCCTATCGGTTCGGTCCGGAGTTTCCTTATGTCGTTCTGTTCCGTCCGGATTGGTCATCCGCCTATTCGTTGGAGCCATACACGTACGTAACCGACGCGTTCAACCTTCCTTACGATCAAGAGTTGACCGGAGCCAAGGGCCTTGAAGCCGGCTCAACCTTCCGGTTCAGCACGAGCATGTGGGTGGAGTAGACATACGCGCAAGCAACCGTCACGGCGATTCGCCGCTGGCGGTTTTTTAGTGTCCCCCATCGAAAAGAAAGCGCTTCAACAGGTATAAAAAACACTCCTAAGAAGTTGATTTTATGAGTCGGATTCAAGGGCGCGGAAATTTATGATTAATGCATAACAAAGGCTTGGTTGACAAGGAGGAATCACAATTGAGCGTTGTGGATTTGAACTTGAATATTGATCCGGTAATGCCCAAACGCAAAGATTTCCGTATTGGCTGCATCGGTTCAGGATTTATTATGCGGGATTGTCATCTTGTCGCGTACCGTGACGCAGGCTTTAATCCCGTCGCGATCGCTTCCCGTACTTACGCGAATGCGAAAGCGGTTGCAGAACTTCGGAGCATCCCGAAAGTGCATGAGACGTGGCAGCAGCTCGTTCAAGATCCCGAGATTGAAATTCTCGATATCGCCTTTCCTCCGGACCGGCAGCTCGAGGTTGTAAAATTGGCGGTTCAGCAGCCGCATATTAAAGGAATTTTGTGCCAAAAGCCGCTTGCCATGAACTCCCGTGAAGCGCAAGAAATCGTCTCGCTGTGCGAGAACGCGGGCATCAAAATCGCCGTTAACTCCAACATGAGATATGACCAATCGATTCGCGCATTGAAGACGATACTTGACCGTGGTTATCTCGGAGAGCCTGTCCTCGCCACGATCGAAATGCGGGCGATTCCGCATTGGCAGGATTTCCTTAAACAATACGAGAGCGTCGAAATTCTCAACATGGGCATACACCACATCGATGCGTTCCGTTATTTATTCGGCGATCCGGAGAAAATTACGGCTCTGACGCGAAAGGACCCAAGAACGACCTTCAATCACATCGACGGCATTTCCCAATATACGTTCCAATACAGCAACGAGTTGATGGCATCGAGTCTTGATGACGTGTGGGCATGGCCTGGCGAAGGCGCCGAGAAGGACGTCTACATCAAATGGAGAGTCGTCGGCCTCGATGGTCTCGCGCAAGGATTCATCGGCTGGCCTTATCCGGAAAGAACGCCGAGCACGCTTGAATTTACAACGAAGCAAGACCCGAACAAGTGGCATCGGCCGTCATGGGATTCCGTATGGTTCCCGGACGCGTTCCAAGGGACGATGGCGCAGCTGCTTCGCGCCGTAGAGACGGACAGCGAGCCGGAAATCGGCGGCAGAGACAATTTGAGAACGATGGCTGCCGTAGACGCCTGCTACAAGTCGATTAAGGAAGGCCGCACCGTCGCATTCTCCGAGGTTACACCGTTTAACGCGTAAAACGCATAAATCAACCGAATTAAGGGAGGATTCACACATGATTTCAGTCGGTATTTTCAACGGGTATTATCCTTACACGCTCGAAGAGCAAATTGCCAAAATCAAAAAAGACGGCTTCAGTTGCGTCCAATTGGACCTGGCCTTCAAAGGCATGGACGTCTCGCCGGACAACGTAACGCGTGACAAAGCGCACGTCATTCGGGATGCTTTCCGCGATGCGAACTTGCCGATCGTCTCTATCTCGGGCTACACGAACATCATTCATCCCGATCCGGTCAAACGCGAGCAAAACCTCAACGGCTTGAAAAACCTGCTCCGCTTCGCTCGCGACTTGGGTACCCCGTATGTCATCAGCGAAACGGGAACGTACAACACGGAAAGCGACTGGGTTTGGGATCCGAAAAACGGCACGGAAGAAGCCTACGAGGAAGTATGCCGCACGCTCGAGGATTTGGCGAAATTCGCTTACGACCACGGCTCCATGTTCCTTGTGGAAAACTACGTGCAAAACGTCATTGGCTCGGTAGATCAGCTGACTCGCCTGTTCTCCGACGTAAACCATCCGGGACTTGGTCTGCTGCTTGATCCGACCAACTATTTCAATAGCCACAACATTCACCACGTTGACGATGAATTGAACCGTATTCTCAATACGCTCGGCGACAAAGTCAAAATCGCGCATGCCAAAGACATTAAGCTGGCAGAAAATACGGTGGAGAAGCATGCGGACATCGATGCTTCCGAAGCGCATACGTTCCGCGGCGCAGGCGCAGTCGAGCTCCCGGCGCCAGGCTTGGGCATATTGAACTACGATCTGTATTTGCAACGGCTCGGAAAGCTGCACCCGAACATTCCGATCATTATCGAGCACTTGGACGAGTCGGATATTCCGCGCGCGAAGAGCTTCCTCGATGGAAAATTGAAAAAAATCGGCGTCTAATCGCATTCAAGCTTGCGGACAAGCGAATTGGACAACGGATAAGCGCGACAATACTCGCGCTTATCTGTTACATCTTGATAGGAATGAGGTGGGGTTACGCATGGCTATCGTAGTTCAGAAAAGGGATTACAGCATAACGGGTCCGGAAAGCAAACGGGCGCAAGAAAAAGGGCTGGCGATGGCGGATTGGTATACGAGTCCGATTCCGCGCCCGAAGTTGAAGGAGCTCATGAAGCGTAGAAACGGCCCGGCCATCCGCGATACGATCATTTGGTTCGGCGGCCTTGCCATTCTGGGCTACTTAGCGTTTCTTTCCTGGGGAACCTGGTGGGCGATTCCGGCTTTTTTGGCTTATGGCATCCTTTATTCGACACCGGGAGATTCCCGTTGGCATGAGTGCGGACATGGCACGGCTTTCAGAACGCCATGGATGAACGAGGTGATCTACCAAGTCGCATCCTTCATGGTGCTGAGGTCCGCGACGCCATGGAGATGGAGCCACGCGCGACACCATACCGATACGATTATCGTCGGGCGCGATCCGGAGATCATTACGGAAAGACCTCCGATTTGGCGCATTCTTCTGATGCAAATTTTCCATCTATATGGCGGGCCTGTCGAGATCAAACGGTTTTTCCTTCATACGGTAGGCAAGCTAGAGACGCATGAGAAGGAGTATATTCCGGCATCCGAAAACAAAAAAGTGTTCTGGGAAGCGAGAGTGTACCTGCTCATTATATTGGCGGTCATCGGCGCTTGCGTATACGCAGGAAGCCTATTGCCGGCGATGTTCATCTTCTTGCCTTCCTTCTATGGCGCTTTCGTGGTCATTACCTTTGGCATCACGCAGCATCTCGGACTGTATGAGGACGTGCTGGACCACCGTTTGAACACCCGTACGATCTATATGAACCCGATTTTGCGATTTCTTTATTGGAACATGAACTATCATACCGAACATCATATGTTCCCGATGGTGCCGTATCATGCGCTTTCCAAGCTCCATGCGGAGATGAAGGACGATTGCCCGGCGGCGCGTCCAAGCTTGTGGTCGGCATTGAAAGAAGTCATTACCGCGCTGCGCAAACAGAAGAACGATCCGGCTTACGTCGTCGTCAAACCGCTGCCTAGCACGGCTCGTCCTTATATGTACGGCATTGATCACCAAATGAACATTAAAGTCGAAGGTTAATAGAGATACAACCAGATGATCGCAAGGAGTGTGGCCGATGAGCGCCGGAGTATGGATTGAAGCTTGTGAAGTGGATGATATCGAGGTCGAGGACGTTATTCGTTTTGACCATGGAGACCGAACCTTTGCGATCTATCGCACGGATAAGGGGGATTTTTTCGCCTCCGACGGCTATTGCACGCATGAAAGATTTCATTTGTCCAACGGACTGGTCATGGGTAATGTCATTGAATGCCCGAAGCATAACGGGCGCTTCGACATTGCATCCGGCCAAGCGAAACGAGCGCCGGTATGCGTGGATCTGAAGACGTACCCGGTGAAAATCGAAGCAGATAAAGTATACATCCAGATATGAGATCGAAGGAGCGCTAACGATGAAGGACTACGGAATGGTCATCGTCGGAGCCGGCGAAGCAGGTGCCCGCGCGGCCGTTGAGCTCCGGACGCAGGGCTGGTCGGGTCCAATTACGATGATTGGCAGCGAAAAGCTGAGGCCCTATGAGCGCCCGCCTCTATCCAAGCATCAATTATTTGAAGCCGGCGAACCCTCTCCAGTGACGATTGTAAGCGACGAGCGACTCGACGAGCATCAAATCCGTCTTATAACCGGAGATGCCGCCGTCCGAATCGATCGGAAGGCTCGTTTCGTAGAGCTGGCGAGCGGACTTCAAGTGCCGTATGAACGCTTGCTGCTCGCGACCGGAGCGAATCCTCGGAAATTGCTCGCGAAAGGGAATGCCGCAGAGGAAATGCTGTACCTTCGCACATTCGGAGATGCGCTTCGACTGCGGGAGAGGCTGCAATCGGGCAAACGGGTGGCGGTCATCGGCGGCGGGTTTATTGGCCTTGAGGTTGCGGCCAGCGCCATCGCCAAAGGCTGCGAGGTTACGCTGATCGAGGTCGCGCCTCGGATTTTAATGCGCGGCGTGCCGGAGCAAATCGCCGCCATGGTAGAAGCCAGACATCGCGCCGCGGGAGTGCGCTTCAACATCGGCGTCATGATCGACAGCGTGGATAAATTCGGCGAAGAATACGTTATTTCGCTGGCCGATGGCACTTCCATTCGTTGCGATTCGATCGTTACCGGAATCGGGGCAGTCCCGGAAACAACGCTGGCTGTCGACAGCGGGCTGGATGTCGATAACGGCGTCAAGGTAAACGAGCAGCTCGTTACGAGCGATCCGTACATCTTCGCAGCCGGTGACTGCTGTTCATTCCCTCATCCGTTCTATGGCGGTAGAAGAATTCGGTTGGAAGCTTGGCGCAACGCGCAGGATCAAGGGACTCACGCGGCAGGCAATATGCTGGGCAACGAAGTCCCTTACGCAGCATTGCCATGGTTCTGGTCCGATCAATACGATCAAACGCTTCAAGTGGCGGGATTGTCGGATAGCACAGACACGACCGTGGAACGCAATTTGGGAGAGGCAGGCAAGCTCTTTTTCCACCTTTCGAATGAAGGTAGACTTGTATCCGTCAGCGGCATGGGCCCTACAGGCGCGTTCGCGAAGGAGTTTCGGATGGCGGAGATGCTGATCGAGAAGCAAGCGAAGCCGGAGCCTGCAGCTCTGGCGGATTCCTCCAGAAAATTAAAAGAGCTGCTGCGCGGTTGATTTGCAGTCGCTTGAAAGGAATAAACCAATGAAATATAACGCGTTCGGAAAATTAGGGACCTCGGTGTCCCGTTTAGGTTTTGGAGCGATGGGCTTAGGCGGCTCCTTCGGCCAATACGACGAGAAGGATTTGGTTCGTTCGGTTTTGCACAGCATGGAAAAAGGCGTCAATATGATCGATACCGCGCGCAATTACGGAGATTCCGAGCGTATTCTCGGCTTGGCGCTGAAAGAGTGGAAGGGCGATCGTCCGTTCATCGCGTCCAAAATCCAATCGAAAGGACCGGGCAACTTAGGCTGGGGTCAGCCGATCCCCGTCGAGACAGCTTTTCCGAAGGGCTGGCTCAGAGAGAGCACGGAAACTTCGCTTCGGCTGCTTGGCGTGGAGACGATCGATCTGATGCAGCTTCACCAGTATTGGCCGCAATGGGACCGCGTGGACTACTGGATGGATGAGTTGATGCAGCTGAAGCAAGAGGGGAAAATCCGCGGCATCGGCATTTCCGTCCCGGATCAGCGGCATGATATTGTTCTCTCGCTCGTGCAAAGCGGGAAAATCGATTCCGTGCAAACCGTGTTTCATATCTTCGATCCGCTGCCGCTCGATTGTCTCATTCCGATTGCCCAAGAGAACAACGTGGCGATCATTGCGAGATGTATATTGGACGAAGGCGGGCTGACTGGATTTTTGCAGGAGGATACCGTATTCGGAGAGGGCGATTTCCGCCAATCGTACTTCGAATATTTACCGCGCCGCCTGTACATCGAACGCGTCAACCGGCTGAAGGAAGCGTACGTGCCGAAATACGCGAACAGCCTTGCCGAGCTGGCGATCAAATTCGTACTGCACCACCCTGGCGTGACGACCGCCATCAGCTCTATGCATGTGCCGCAGTATGCGGACGAGAACATCGCCGCCGTCGATCGCGAGCCGTTGCCCGAAGAAGTGTTCGAGGAAATCAGACGACATCACAGATGGGTGAGGAACTTCTATGAGACCAAGTACTGGAACTAAAGTATGGTGGTCGGAGCTGCTTCCTTACGAGTTCAGAAGACGATTGGACGAATGTCCGATCGTCTATTTGCCGCTGGGCTTGTGCGAGCCTCATGGCCAGGTCAGCGCGTTCGGATTGGATACGATCAAAGCGGAGTGGCTATGCCAGAGAGCGGCTGAGGCCATAGGAGGCGTCGTTGCGCCCACCATGGGCTACCACATTCACGAATCGGGCTATCATGCCAGGTGGCTGGAGGAAGAGATAGGCGAGGAAAATCCGCATATGACCGGCATTCCGCCGTTTCTTTTCATCCATCTGTTTCTTTATCAAGTGAGAGCGTTCGTCAATGCGGGTTTCCGCAAAATCGTCGTTCTGTCCGGTCACAGCGGAGGCAACCAGTACGATTTGAGACGGGCGGCGGAACGCTTTATGCGCCAATTTCCTCAAGTGGACATATGGGTCCGCAGCGATCCGGAGCTTGTCGAAGGGCTGTACGAAGGAGATCATGCAGGCAAATTCGAAATTTCGCAGCTCATGTACATTCGTCCGGAGCTCATCGAGATGGATAAGGCGGCATTGCAGCATGAGGCAGGTTCGGGCGGTCGTCTGGCGCTCGGCGCGGATGCGGAAGAGTCGAGTCCAGAGCTGGGCCGCCGGATTATGGAGGCGTGCTTGGACACGGTCGTGAAGGAAGCGTCCCGCATGAAGGCAGAAGCTTCGGGGGGAGCGGGTGAAGCGGCTATTACTCGGATCTCCTATGCGCAAATGGAGGCGATCTGGAGCGATGTGCGGCAAGAGGCCGACGAATGGGCGACCGCCCGGCCGTGGCCGACCCAATACGCGGTATCATCGACGTCCCAATGGAAGCCCTATGAACGGATTTAAGGCTTCAGTGCTCAAGCACGCCGAAAGCGAGGCGTGTTTTATCCGTACATGCATACAAATTACGAATACATCGCCTGTGGCCTAAACGCCACGACGATGTATTTTTTAACCGGCGAACTGAATAAGAAAGAATCAATCCTTCAAGAATATGGCTAGAATTCTTCGACGATTATGGTGCCTACCATATCAGCATGCCCTTTGCCGCACATGGTAGAGCACCTATATTCGAATTTTCCGACTTGATCAGCAGTGAAAGTAACCGTTTTATACTTGTTGATTTCTTGATCGTAACCGTCAATGTGAATGGTGTGATACCCTTTGCTGTTTTTCAGCTTAATGCTAACGGTCTCGCCCTTTTTCAGTTTATTTTCCTTCAAGTCGAACTCGTAGTTTTTCGCGTTGATCGTGATTGCCTTGGTATCGCTTTTATTCATGCATCCGGTAATCATAATCGTCGCCGATAACACGAGACCGAGTAAAAGCAACCGCTTTTTCATATTCTTATCCTCCTTGTACACCTGTTCTACCAACCGCACCATTCAGGAGGTTCGATCATGATCAATGATTCCGATCTAAAGCATCTGCAACGTTGTATGGAATTGGCACGGGCAGCTCTGGAGGTTGGCGATGAGCCATTCGGTTCAGTCCTTGTTTCCGCTGATGGAGTTGTGCTTGCGGAAGCCCACGGTTGGGTGGGATTGGGGCGGATTGTGTATGCAAGTTCCTCCGAGCAGTTGGCACAATGGCTGAGTGAAATGGGGGTTGCCGCATCGCGCGTTCGTAACCTTAGGATTCAAGATGTCATTCGTGATACGGTCGTAGACGGTCCTGTTCCCGAACTCGCTGACCAAGTCAGGGAGCTGCATCGTCAATTTTACAGCACATCAAAATGAGCAATATATCAACTTAGGGCGGGAGCGATTTCGTAATGACGGCCATCGAGGTGTATGATAGAGAGTGAGACTGTAGGAGAACTTGGAGGTCATCCATTTGTTCTATGTCATTATGCTTGGCGTCGTTCTGCTGGATCAAGCCGCTAAGGTGTGGGTACGGTTGGAGATGGAAGTGGGGCAATCGATCCCGGTATGGGACGGGTTCCAATTGACGTCATTCCGAAATTCAGGGGCGATGGGAAGCAGCTTCGAAGGATATGGCAGATGGTTCATTATTCCGGCTGTTCTGGTCTTGATTTGGTTTGTTGATTCTATCCGTAGAGGCATTCTGAACGGGATCTTGCTGAAAGTCGGAGCGGCTATTTTCGCCGGCGGCGCGATCGGCAATGCGATCGATCGGCTGCTCTTCGGGCAGGTAACGGACTTCCTGGACTTCGGCAGAGGAGTCTCGAACCTCGCGGACCATGCGATCAGCTTAGGCTTGCTGCTCATTCTTCTTCAAGAGCTTGTCATTCGTCCGATACGGCGGAAAATGAGGAAGCTATCGATTAGGCATTGCAACTAACATACATTGGGGTATCCGCTGATTACGGGGTATAGCAAGACGAGGTCCGATTAGCTTGATTGTGAAGCTAATGCGGGCCTTTTCATTTGCTCGCGTAGAATATACGCCTCTCTTATTGGTTAGTATAATAATTATACTTGATATATAAACTATATTAGATATAATGATTGCAGAGAGAGGTGGTTCATGATGATTCAGATTTGTCCGAACTTAGAGTATTCGTTTCAAATTTTGGGCAAGAAATGGAACGGTTTGATTGTGCACTACTTATCGCTTGTTCCGAACCACGAAGCTCACTTCTCCGACTTAAAGAGGGATTTGCCGGAAATTACGCCAAGGGCACTATCTCTAAAATTGATGGAGCTTCAGGAGTATGGATTAATCGGAAAGGAAGTAAAGGCCGGCACGCCAGTAATCATTTCGTATATTTTAACGGAAAAAGGAAGAACTTTGGCGGAGGCGCTCAAGCCTGTCCAACAGTGGGCGCAGCATTATAGAGACAGTTAATAGGGAGAGATCTTACTATGAATAAAATGGTTTGCGATATAAATACGGGAGTATGCGGCGAAGTCGGGAACGAAAGCTTGGAAATCATTGATTTCAATCAACCTATACAGAAGATTGATTTATATTACTTCACCGATCCGATCTGCTCTCATTGCTGGGCATTGGAGCCGGTACTGCGGCGGTTTGAAGAGGAATACGGCCAATATTTCAAGCTTCGCACCGTAATGGGAGGACTACTTAAGAATTGGGATGGCTTCGCCGACGTTAAGAACGGAATCCGAAGTCCCTCGGATGTAGCCGATCATTGGAGAGAAGTCGGGGAGCATTCCCGGATGCCGATTGACGGTTCCTTATGGCGGAACAACCCTATCCAGTCGTCGTATCCTGCTTCCCGCGTGTTCAAAGTCATCCAACGCGAAGACGAGGCGGCAGCGAGAACATTTTTGCGTCGCGCACGCGAGGCTGTGTTTGCCTTTAATCGGAACATTGGAGATAACCATGTCCTCGTCGACCTCGTTAATCAAATGGGTCTAGACGGAGCGGCAGTCGTTAAGGAAGCCGAAGGACAGGATGGCGTCGCATGGCTGGAGCAGGACTTTGCTCTTGCTGGATCGCTGGGCGCTCGTGGATTTCCGACGATTATGATGATCAACGAAGAGAAAAAAGGGGTCAAAATAGTCGGCGCAAGACAGCTGGAGAGCTATGTTGACGCCCTGAAGCAAGTGTTGCCGAACGAAACGATCCAGCCCCGTCAAATTCCCGGTTTGCAGCAGATGCTGAGGAGAGAAGGTCTGCTGTTCTCGAAGGAGATCGAGGTCCTGTACGACGTTCAAGCGGATGCCGTTGAAACGTATATTCACAAGGAACTGTCTGTGGACACTTTCACGGCTCATGAATTGCTAGGTGAATATTATATTGAAGGGCAAATATAGGTTTCCAAAGAGTAAAGCCTCTATCCCGATTAGCGGGGTAGAGGCTTTACTCTCAACAATAAACTAAAATTCAAAATCAAGGGTACCCTTGTCGGGCAATTCAAACGGACCCGGCGTGACATCCGCATCAGGTCTCTTCATTCCGTGGAAGTCGGAGTCCATACGATAGGGAGCGCCGTCCGGTTCCTCAAACTTCATATCGGCGTGATAAGTCTTGCCAAGCAGGTCGGTGGTAACCAACATGGCGGAGGCTCCCCGAAGCCATTCGGGCTCATTGACCTGAATTCGCACTCTCCCTTGCGCAGGATGAATCTCAACTTTGATGCCGTTCTGCGAATAAATCTTCGCATGGGGTTCATGACGACTCGGCACCGCTTCGTTAAGATAAAGATTTCCGCCCATAGCCACCGGAAGAACGGCATTACCCATAAAGAAATCCTTTGCAGCATCGCCGAGCGCAGCGAGCTCTTCGTTGGTATATTCCCACAGTTGCTTCTCTTTAACGTTAGGATGCTTGTCGTAGCTCCCCAGCCCCACGGCATGCAGATAGCAAATGGAATTGTCCGGAACGCCATCCATGGCGGTTTTCCCATCTTCTCCGACCTCATCCCTTGGTTTCAGCGGAAGATGCTCGAAAAAGGTGATGGGAACAGGCTCCATATTAGCGTCGTTATCCCCCAGGAAGATGTTGTTGTAGTACCTGTCATCGCCTCCGGTAATATTGGAGTACCCCGCCATCGCCGTCTCGTGAGGGAAGTGGTACGGCGTCGTTCGGGTAATCTCGGAACGAACGACGAATCTGCCTGCGAACAAGTTATGGGCGAACGCCCCGCCCTGTGCCATGTTTCTGAAATTCATAGGGGAGAGGAACAGATTATGATCGACCATATATGGACCATGGCAAACTTCAACGAATAAGTCTTCGGATAGGTTGTCGAAAAATACATTGCGGCTGATTCGGGTACCTTGTGCCTGCCAATCAAGCCACAACGCACGATAGCAGCTATAGATCATATTTTCGTTAATTTGGGTATCCAGCGAGGCATGCAGTTTGATTCCCGCTACTTCGGCACCGTGTCTGAGCCGTTTGTGGTGGATATTGTATATGCGGTTTTTGTAGATGCGGCTGAAGGCCGCCCCCATATGACCCACAATACCTGCCTGTTCGCAATCATGAATCACGTTGCCTCGAACGATGTGACTGCCGACGGTATCCTTATGCCAGCCTGAGCGCAATGCTCGCAGAATAACCTCTTGCTCGCGTTGAGTACCGCCTTTCATATGCTTCTCCGAAGACTTGGCGTGACCCGTACCGATTGCGGTACCCAGGCTGATCCCCACGTTTTTGGATTCGCTGATGATATTGTTTTCTATAATCCACCCCTTGCTCCAGTGGGGTCCGATCAAGCCTTCCTGGTAGTCGGTAGGCGGCGCCCACCCCGGAGAGGCTTGACGAAGCGTGAATCCGCTTACGGTTATGTAGTTAAGTCCCGGCTTCTCGGGCCAGAAGCAATAAGGGCGGACACTGATTTCCACATTTTCCTTGCGAGGATCTTTATCGCCGAAATTAGCCCAGATCTTCGTTGTCGTAGAACCGACTTCGGCATGCCATTGCAACAGCGAGTCCTTGGGATATTTGGCCTCGGGCCAAACCTCGGGCTTGCGAACCTTGATGACGCTATCGCATTCATACAGAGATTTGCCATCCAGATAGACATCGCCGAGATGAACCGGGAAAGGCCCGTCGAACACCCAGTCTCCGCTCAACTCCACTTCGAAGGGATTACGAACGGAAAATAAGGAATTGGATACTTCCGTGCTCCAGACATCGTCTCCTTCAGACTTCCAGTCGGTAATCCGTTCGGCTCCTGTAATCACGACTTCCCCGTCTCCTGCGGATCGATAGACGATCCTATGCTCCGCCGTTCCGCCATTAGCCGGGTTAACCCATTCCCTGTATACTCCGGAATGAACGATTACCGTATCGCCAGCCTTGGCGAGAGCCGCAGCGCGCGATAGGGTGCGAAAAGGTTGATCGGCTGTTCCTTGCAGCTGATCATTCCCCTGTATGGATACATGATATTCCATGACAACGTCTCCTATAAGATCAATGTTGTTTTTGTCAATTGTATGCTCGCATTCCCGTGATCAATTTATCGAAAAAGAGGCTAATCGCGTCGTCGTCGTCGATCATCCATTTCTCGTAGAACACCTGGTGCTTCATCGTCTTGTAAAAGTCCATCAGCGCCTGCTTCATCGTGAAATTTTGCAGCATTAGCCACTTGGGATCCGATAGCTTGCGGAAAACGAGATCGACTTGGGTGAGATAGATGCGCGCATTCATCGGATAAAATACGCCAAGCGCGATGCCGCTCTCGAAGTAGTCGGAGAGCTTGTTCTTGCATAGCTCTACCGCTTGCGCCAGCTTGGCCGACAAGTTGGGATAGCTCGCGTTCAAGTCCTGAAGCAGCGTGTCCGTCAAGTAGAAGGACAGCTTAATCGCGAGCTTGAACGCTTGGGCGAAAGATTCGTTGTAGAACCTCAGTTCCTCGTCGGACGGTCGAGCGTTCGGCTCCGGCGACAGCGTCGGAGGAGCCTCCGACAACATTTGATTGGCGACGTACGTCGCGAATTTATCGATCATACATTCCGCGATTTCGTCTTTCGACGCGAAATATTTGTACATCGTTGCTTTGCTGATATCCATATATTTGGCGGCATCGTCCATCTTCAAGGAACTGAAGCCGAATTCTTGGACGAAGGGCATCAATCGCATGACAAGCTTCTCCCGTTTCTCTAATAACGGGTCGCGTGGGGTTTCCGGCATTTCGCTACACCTCCTGGATGACCAAGTATAGTATAAAACACCTTTTCGTTTTTATAAACCACATCTACGAATTAAACTTTTTTTATATAATTAGTTTACTTTGTATGAAATCTTGTGCTATTTTATTGCCATGTAAATGAAAATGCTTGGAGGAGATGTACATGTCCACAGAAGTTCATGCCAACGAGGCTATGCCCGTCCGTTCGCTTCTTGCTCCGCTGATCGCCATTGTGGTCGGTCTGTTCATGGTGATCTTGGATACGACGGCGGTCAATGTCGCGATTCCGGTGCTAGCCGATGATCTGCATAGCTCGCTAAGCCTCATCCAATGGACGATCACGGGCTATTCGCTGGCTCAAGCCGTCGTGATTCCGATGGCGGGATGGTTCTCCGACCGCTTCGGCGCGAAGCAAACGTTCATCGTATCGATTATTTTGTTCATCATCGGTTCGATTCTTTGCGCGTTCGCGGGCACGGCGGAGCAACTAATCGCCTTCCGAATCTTGCAAGGTTTAGGCGGTGGGATGGTCATGCCGATCGCCTTCGCGATGACCTACCGGATCAGCCCTCCCGAGTCGGTAGGCAAAATCATGGGCATGATGGGAGTGCCGGTCCTGCTTGCGCCGGCGCTTGGTCCGATCGTATCCGGGTATCTGGTCGACTACGTGAATTGGCAGTGGATCTTCCTCATTAATATACCGGTTGGAATCGCAGGCGTGGTTATGAGCGTCCTGTTCTTGCCGAATCTCCCGAGGAAAGCGTCGGCACCGCTAGACTACGCGGGCATCGCGCTTGCTCCATTCGCTTTCGGCGGACTGTCGTACGGGTTAAGCGAGGCGGGGGAAGGGTGGTCTTCTGCGAGGACGATCGTCGGTCTAACCGTCGGCGCTGTCGCCATGGTCTTGTTCGCCGTCGTCGAGCTTCGCAGGAAGAGAGAGCCTTTGTTGGAGCTTAGGGTGTTCCGGTCCATGCAATTCACACGCGGGATTGTTGCGCAATGGGTCATGCAGTTCACTATGTTCGGGCTGATCTTCGCCGTTCCGTACTTCATGCAGCGTCTAATGGGAATGAGTGCGTTCGAGGCAGGATTATGGACCTTGCCGCAGGCGTTAGCCTCCATCGCCATGATGCCGTTAAGCGGAAGATTGTACGACCGAATCGGCGCGCGTCCGCTCGTCATCGGCGGGTTGAGCTTGATTACGGTCGGCTCTTACTTGTTCTCGCTAATCGACCCGAGCGACAGTCCGTGGTTGTTCTTGGTTCCCCGTGCGTTGATCGGGTTCGGAACGGGAATGTCCTTCATCGCGCTAAATACGCATTTAATTCAGACGGCACCCAAGGAACTGGTCGGCAAGGTGACGTCGTTGACAAGCGCCGCCCAGCAAGTCGTCGGATCGTTCGCCATAGCGGGATTAACGACGCTGCTCGTCAGCCGTACGAATCATTATTCGAACCAAGGCGAGGCGCCGATTCCGGATGCGATGTCACACGCATTTCACAACGCGTATCTCATGATCGCCTTGCTTGCGGGAGCAGGATTGCTGCTGGCGTTCACGCTCAAGCGGCCCGCCAAGGAGCAAGGGACGCATCCTACAGTCGTTATCGATGCGAGTCATTAAGGTAAAGGACGCCCTCTCTGTCGGGGCGTCCTTTACTAGGATGATCACGGGGATGATAGCTTAATCATCCACCGCTTTTGTCGTTAACACGATCCGAACCGTCGTCTCCACGTCGGGGATGCTGTGAAGCTCTACCGAACCGCGGTGGGCTTCGACGATTTCCTTGACGATGGCAAGACCGATCCCTAGGCCCTCTCCCTGCCTTCCGCCCTCCACCCGGTAGAACCGTTCGAACACATGCGCTTGATGCTCCGAAGGTATGCCCCTCCCCTTATCGCTTACGCTTAAAAGAACGGAAGACGCATCGGTCGCCAATTGAATGCCGAGATAACGTCCTTGTTTCCCGTACCGGATCGCATTGTCGAGAAGGTTCCGTATAGCCCTCTCCATCAGGGAGGCATCGATGTTCAGATGAACATCCTCGTCCGGGAGATCGACATCGAACGCGATCTGCTCTCCGTCCAGGATCATCATATATTCGGCTGCCAGTTTACGTACGATTTCCGATAGATTATGAGATTCCTGTCTGATGGCAAAGCCGTCCGTGTCTTGACGGGAGATATCCAGCATTTGATCCAGCAGCTTGTCCATGTATCTGGAGCGCTGCAGGATGATCTTGGCCCTCGCCTGGAGTTCCTGCTGATCCCGATAGTTCCCGGTGCGTATCATCTCGGCGCAACCGAGCATCGTGGTGAGCGGGGTGCGCAAATCGTGCGACAGGTTGGAGAGCAAGAGCTTGCGTTTGTTCTCGAACTGCTGAATTTCGGCAATTTGATTGCGGATGCGTTGTGCCATCGAATTAAAGTGCTGCGTCAGCTGGCCCAACTCGTCCTTGGATGAGTCGGTCAGTTGCACGTCGGGAGAGTCGCTAAGAATGTTCAGTTGATTCAGCGCTTGATTCAGCTTGCGAATTCTTTGGTTAATAGAAGTGAACATCCATAAGGCTAGCAGGAACGGAACCAAGAACGATAGGATGAGCGGTATCACCAAGGTCAGCAACGATGACATCGAGCGGATAAGGAAATAGATCTCGCCTTGCTTCATGGCGGAGGCCGGAACGATGAGGAGCAAGTAGTACGATTGTCCTCCCGCGGCTGCCGGAGTGATGACGGGGACATCCTTGTCCGTCAAATAGTTCTTCGGCATATCCTGCATCAGCATGGCCATATCGCGGAACGTAAAGCGGGGATGAATACCGGCCGTATCGTAGAGGGTTTGTCCTTGTTCGTCCATCCACAACCATCGAATATCGGGATACTGCTCGCGGGCTTGATCCAACGTTCGCTTCAGTACGTATCTATCCAATTCTGGCTGCTGCTCAAGCGATGCCGCGACGGATTGCGCCAAAGGGTTTAATTGGGATAGCGCGTACCCTTGGTTTGCGACTTTCCCGACCCACACGGAGGCAACGACGAATAGCACCATGCTTAACATGGCGCCAAGAACAAGCGCGAGCCAAAGCTTGGTGCGTAATTTCATAAGCCAACTCCCGTCAACCGATATCCGACGCCGCGTACGGTTTGAATTTCCCAGGACGACTGCGACCGCTCCAACATTTTTCGCAGACGGCTCATGTACACGCTCAAGTTATTATCGTCGTACCGTTCGTGCTGCCACACTTGTTGATAGATTTCGAGCTTCGTCATGACCCGGTCCGGGTTCTGCATGAACAGCTGCATCAGACCGCACTCCATCATCGTTAAGGATACTTTCTCGTTCGCGATGAGCAGGGTAACGTTATCGACATCCAGAATCAAGGCGTTCAACCGAATGACCTGCGATGAACGGCTTGATGCAGGATATCGTCTGCGCAGGACGGCTTGAATGCGGGCCATGAGCTCCATGGGGCTGAAGGGCTTCGTCATGTAATCGTCGGCTCCGAGCCCGAGCGTCGATATCTTGTCATGCTCCTGCCTTCTTGCGCTAACGACGATCGCCAGCGTGTCCGATTGGCGACTGTGCAAGTAGCGCAGCACTTCGAGTCCGTCGCCCTCATCCATCATGAGATCCAGAACGATGACGTCTATGCGGTCGGAGTTCAACCGTTCAATGGCTTGTCGTCCGGTCTCCGCTTCGAGCGCCGTCATTCCCGCTTGATCGATATGAGCGCGGATGACTTCGCGAATTTGCGGATCGTCGTCAACCACGAGAATTCGTTCCATTCCAGTCGCCACCGCCGATTCGTATGATGGTGTTCCTATTATTGGTCCTATCATACCACGGGTTTCCATCCACTGTCGTGACAGTTCTGACATCGTTTGCATTCTATTAAGATTTCATTAAGACTCATTTCAGACATATTCTGCTATAATTTTCAGCGCGTGAAAACTTGCGGGAATACAGTTTACGGGAGGAAACGGATGTGACGATCCTATACCAAAGAATAGGGCGGACAATGCTAGCCGCTATGCTCCTGTTCGGAGCTCTATTGCCGATGGGGGAAAGCGGCAGGGTGTTTGCCGATTTTGCGGATGAGCCATGCGGGAGGTCGGGGGAAGACCCTTGCGTCATTACGACAATAGCGCAATTGCTGGAGGTGGATGATTCCGCCGACAATCTAACCAAAAATTATGAATTGGGCGCGGATCTTGATTTGGGAGGAATCGCGAATTGGGTCCCGCTCGCAAGCTTCGCAGCCCCGTTCAAGGGGACTTTGGATGGTAAGGGACATACGATATCGAATTTGACGATAGACACCCGGCCTGCTGGCCCCAGCTATCGCGGCTTGTTCGCGAGATCCGACAATGCAACGTTTCGAGATATCGGCTTGCACGAAGTATCGATTAACGTTGCCAACGGAGACTACGTTGGGGGCTTGGTCGGATACAGTGGGAATATGACATTCGAGAACGTTTACGTAACCGGTTCCATCTCAGGGGGAATGGCTGTCGGCGGACTGGCCGGATACGTAGCGAATGGAAACCTCCGTCATTCCTACGCGGCTGTCAAGGTTGTAGGGTTAGATCCAGAATTGGAATACGGGGGATTGGTCGGTAAAGTAGATGGGGTCGTCAATGCCACTTCTACATACTACAATTCGGATCTGACGGACCGTTCGGCGGTCGGGACGCCTCTGACCGAGGATGAGATGACGAATAGCAATAATTATGAAGGTGTAGGTTGGGATTTCTCCAACACGGGAAACTGGGGAATCATCGAAGGCGTGACCTATCCCATGCATCGCGCAACCTACAATCGCCTCTTATTGGATACGTTGGAAGTGGCGGATGGCAGCGGCACGATCGCGATTCAACCGAGTTTCCAAGCGGATCAGTTTGCATACAAGGCTATCGTTCCGAATGGGGATACATCGGTCACGGTATCCACGTATGCCGAAGGCAGCGTATCCGTCGGCGATGGCGGCGGCGTGGAGTCTGTCCCGTTGGATGAAGGAGAGAATCCAATCTCGATAAAAGTGTCCAGCACCGGAGTGGCGTTACCCGGCCCGGACCCATTGCCGAACCCTATCGTCGTCGAATACACGCTTACGATCGCGCGGGAAGACGGCAGCGAGGATTATCCTCACAGCATCACGACCGCAGAGCAGCTGGGAGCCATCGGGTCGGGCAACTATGGGTTGGACGACTCCTATCAATTGATGAACGACATTGATTTAGCCGATTACCTGAGTGCGGGCGAGACTGGTTATCACCTCGGCGCCGGATGGGATCCGATCGGGGATGAAGCGAACCCGTTCACGGGTGTGTTCGAAGGAAATAAGCACGTGATCTCCAATCTCTTCATCGATCGAAGCGGGGAAGATCATGTCGGGTTGTTTGCGGTGTTGGCAGGTGCAGATACGGTGGTTAACCGTCTAGGGCTGGTAGATGCGGACGTTACAGGGAACGGCAAGACGGGAGGACTGGCCGGAGAGATTGACGGCGGGACGATCACGAAGTCCTATGTAACCGGGAATGTAGCGGGTGCAGGTAATGAGGTCGGCGGATTAGCAGGAAGCCTCTCGTCCGGCAACGTGTCGGAATCGTATGCTGCGGCAACCGTGAGCGGAAACGATCAAGTCGGCGGATTGATCGGGTATGCCGATCATGACGGCGTGACCGACTCCTTCTGGGATACGTCGATTAACGGTCTGACGGCTTCGGGAGGAGGAAGCGGAGCGATCGGGAAAGCAACGGCGGACATGCAGGTCAAGTCGGCTTTCCAAACGGCAGGCTGGGATTTCACAGGGACTTGGGCGATGATCGACGGGACGACGTATCCGATGTTTCCAAGCCATTACGAATCCGTCAAGCTGAGCAGCGTGGGTGTAGGAACCTCGAGAGGGACATTGAATTGGAGCCCTGGCGCGTTCGTATCGGGGAATGGCGAATACACGATTCTAGCAAGTGAGTTCATTACGGCTGTCGATGTCACTGCTAGTCCCGCCGCTGCGGGAACGAAGGTGGTCATTGACGGAACCGAAGACGTATCCGTCACGATCCCGGTAACACCGGGCGATAATAAGATCGGGATCGCCACGACAGACGTCAATGGTTTCGCGCAAGGCGCGTACCAATTGACGATCCGGGTTCCGGGACCGGGGCAAGCGGATCTCGAACTTCCTATCGAGAGGGTTTACGGAGCGGGCGACACGCTGACCTTCATCGTAACCTATGAGGACGATGTGAGCGTAACCGGCAGCCCGAGAATTCCAATCACGATAGATAATGGGTCGGGAACCGAAACGGTGTATGCCGGATTTACGGGTAAGCCGTTCGGCGAGCCGAATAAGCTCATTTTCGAATATGTCGTGGAAGCGGGGCTCCTCGATCTCGACGGCATCGAGATTGGAGCAGCCATCGAGTTAACCGGAGGTGCCGGGATTACGGCATCGGGCGCAGTCGTACCGCTTGGGTTGCCGTCGGTCGACGGAGATGGTATCCAGATCGACTCCAAGGCTCCGACAATCGTGATTACCCAAGATCCTGCCGCAGGTACGCTAACCCAGGATAAGGTCGAGCTCACGATTGCAGCCGACGGAACGGGAAGCGGCATTGCGGAAGTCAAATGGGCGGCCGGAGGGCAAACCGAATCTTATTTTGCCAGTGGCGGCACCGCGCTCGTCGGCGATTTCTTCGAGGTCGAGGACAACGGAACCTATACCGTATATGCCAGAGATGCTCTAGGCAATGAAGCGGTAGAGGAGATCGACGTCGGTAATATAGGCACAACGCCTCCGCCGGCTGGCACCGTATATTTACCTTCTTATACGCCGACAGTCACCAAAGCGCCGGATGGAAGTATTGTCATTGCCATCGGTCCTGCGAATTTGGTGAAGGAAAAGCAGGAAGACGGAACGGTGATCGAGAAGGCGGCACTGACCGACGAGGTGCTTCAACAAGCGTTGCGATTGCTTGCCACGGCAAGCAAATCGTTGGTGATTATCGATGTCGAAGACTCGGAAGGAGCTGTCCAAGTGCAGCTTCCCGCAAAGTCTGTGGGGGCTATTAAGGAATCTTATCCCGATACCGTATTCGAAGTCAGATTGAACGGAGCTAGTTTCCAATTGCAGGTACAAGTGCTTGATCTGGCGGAATTGGCGGAACAACTCGGAGTCAGTCCGGATCGGATGCAGGTGCAGGTCGCGATGAAGCAAGTAACGGGAGCCGCAAAGGAACAACTGGAGCAGGCTGCCGGTAAGCAAAGACTTAAGCTGGTCAGTCAGGCGATTGACTATATGCTGACCGTATCGGCGGGTGAACAAACGGTTGAAATCAAGGATTTCGGCGGTACGTACATGGTCCGGTCAATCATGTTGGGAGAGGTCGAGCGGGGAACCCGCTTGACGGCCGTATGGTATGACCCTGTCGGCCAGAAGTTCCGCTTCGTTCCCGCCGTGATGACGGCAGGGAGCGCGGATCGGCAAGAGATGGCGATGAAAGCGCCGCATAACAGCATCTATGCCGTTGTGGAAGCGGATCATCCGTCTTTCGCCGATCTAAAGGGGCACTGGGCGCAACGGGACGTGGAGCTGCTGGCATCCAGGCTGATCGTACAAGGGGTATCCGATAGCATGTTCGCGCCGGACACACGGATAACCAGGGCCGAATTCACCGCATTGCTCGTCCGCGCTCTGGGGATCGGGGTAGAAGACAACGTCGAGAAGATCACCTTCCAGGACGTTCGCCGGGATCAATGGTATGCATCGGCGATCGAGGCAGGGGTAAGCGCGGGGTTGGTTAGTGGTTCGGGCGGCCGTTTTGCGCCGGACGCTCCGATCACCCGGGAACAGATGGCCGTAATGACGGCGAATGCATTATCGATTACGGGGCATTCCGGAGTGGATGTCAGTCGGGTAGAGAGCTTGTTACATAAGTTCTCCGACCGCTCGGACATCTCCTCGTGGGCGACAATGGCAGTCGCGCATGCCGTCGAGGCCGGCATTATCGCTGGGGCGACGGACAATACGATGGCGCCGTCGGCGTATGCGACGAGAGCGGAAGCGGCCGTCATACTGAAACGTTTGTTGCTATTTATGGAGTTTATGGATCAATAAATGACCGATAAGATGCATCCCGCCTCAATCCCGAGGCGGGATTTTTTTACTGCCCGGAGACTGCACCCTATAGCGTGTATCGGTACGTCTAGAACGATGAGAAGGATTTTCTCTAAAAAAATGGAGCGCCCGTGAAAAATAAAGGCGCCCTCAGTTGTATTGAAGATGAAAGGAGGTGCTGAGGTGTACGATTCATTAGAGCTCAATGAATCCGTGCGACGGGCCTTGGAACTTTATTCGCATAGCTTGATCAAGATTGCCTTCGCGTATTTGAAAAACACGGCGGACGCGGAAGAAGTAGCCCAAGAGGTATTCCTCGTCTATTGGCAGAAGCGCCCCGTATTCGATAACGCCGAACATGAGAAAGCTTGGCTCATCCGAGCGACCATCAATAAAAGCAAAAACATGCTGAAAACCGGATGGTTCCGCAGCCGCAACCCGGTTCCCGAAGACCTGAGCTACCTCCCCAAGGAAGAGAGCGACGTTTTGCAAGCCGTGTTAGCCTTGGACAAGAAATATCGGATACCGATCCATCTGCACTATTACGAAGGTTATTCCATTCAGGAGATCGCGACGATTCTTGAAGCTAAACCCGCCACGGTGGGAACATGGCTGGCGAGAGGACGCGCGCTCCTTAAGCAAATGATTGGAGGCACGGAGGATGAAGAAATCTGTTTATAAATCCGCGATGTCCCATTTGAAGACCAGCGAGGATTTCCAAGAAGCGACTTATACCAAATTGATGAAACATAAGGAGAGAATGAATATGGAATTGGCGAAGAAGAGAAAAGCAACGGGTTGGATGGCTGGAATAGCGGCGTGCGCGGTGCTTGCGGTAGGCCTTATTGCTCTCAATCAGAACTCCCCGGCGTCGACGCCTTCGTCTCAATCTGCGACCCCGTCCGAGACCCAGTCTTCGACTTCCACTCCGACGAACACGACAAAGCCTCCGATTATGGGCAAGGTGGCGGTGAACATCGACGGCGTCATCTCCGAAGTAAGCGAGGACGGCAAGAGCTTCAAGGTCGGCGATCTGTGGGTTACCGTGACTCCGGAGACGAAGATGGGCATAGACGGACCTACCGCAGCGGAGCCTTCCGAAGAGCTGCTGCAGAAGGAATTCAAAGTAGGGAACATCGTGTCCGGCTTCACGACCGACGACATCGGCACGGGCAAGGTGAACGCAACGAACATCTATAACAATATGGCTCCAGCGCAATAAGAGCGGAGTGCGAAGGGGGTGTGCCGGTAGTCTATACAACATGACTATCGGCACACCCCTGTTGTCTATTAAAGATCAATTTGATAGCATCTTACATAATCGATGGCGAACTCGCTCGGATAAACAGGCAACTCGAAGTTTCCGTTCTTCTGGGGAGGGATTTCATATACGTTAAGCATCAATTGCATGGGATAGTCTGGCGACTGACGCGAGCGATGAATCAACTCGTTATCAACATAAAAGTCAACGCCTTCGGGAGTCCAATCGATCGCATAGATATGGAATTGCGTCGGGTCCATCGCCAACTCCCGTTCGAAAAACTCCTCTTCAATCGCAGGATCACCGAACGCATGAATGCCGAAGCCGAGCGTGCACGCTCCGTCCCTCACGTTCCACCCTTTCAATTCGAACGGGCAAATTTCCGCCGAACGCTCGGGCTTATCCTCGAAGCCAATCATCCAGAACGCGCAGACATTCCGAGGCGTACCAAGTCCTTTGGCCCGAATTTCGAAATAGCCGTACTGCTGGACGAACAACCGCTCCTTTGCCTGTTCCTCTCGAACGCGGCAATTCTGCGAAAATCGATGTTGTCCGAGCGCGCTGCCGAGAGGCCCGGCGAACACTCCCGTCTGCAGGCTGCTCACTTTCACGTCTCCATCGAATTCTTTGCACCACGGTTGTTGGCCTTCGGTAATTCGCAAGAGAAGCTGACTGTTATCGAACCGGTAATTTGCGATTGTGTTGGGGCGACTGCTCCATTGCGGCAAGTAATAGGGCAGCCATTTCGTCCGATCCAGCTCTCCTGTCTCGAAGTCGTCGTTGTATACGAGGATGTACCCGGCTTTTTCTAGAGGGTTTCTCGGAAAATCCCGCTTATTCATTGCGCCTCACTCCTTTTTCATATATTAACTAGACTCCTCCACCTTCCGCAAACAACTACTAGGTTAGATATGGATGGTTTGAACGAAAGGACGACCTATACTATACTAGTCCCTAACATCAAACAAGCTTGACAAGGAGTTGACTATGGAAGTAATCAAAGACGCTCTAGCTGATCTCAAAGTTCAAGAGGATGTCGCTCTCTATCTCTCGAACATCATCATGATTATGTTTATCGTCATGCTCTGCGTTGCGGCTAATTTTATCACTAAGAAAATCGTGCTTCGGGTCATTACCCACGTCATCACCAAAAGCAGATTCAAGTGGTACAGTATCCTGTTGGAGCGAAAGGTGTTCCAGAAGCTTTCCCATCTGGTACCGGCCATTACCATCTATAACTTTGCGTCCTCGTTCCCGGACTATCAGGCGCTCATCGAGAAGAGCGCGTTTTGCTATATTTTTATTGTGGCGATCCTGGCATTGAACGCTTTCTTGGATGCCGTCAACGATATTTATTTAATGTACGAAGAGTCTAGAATCAGGCCGATCAAAAGCTTCATCCAAGTCGCCAAAATCATCATTTTCATCGTTGGCGGCATTACGCTCATCGCCACCTTGATCGGCAAGAGCCCGCTCTTGCTGTTAAGCGGGCTTGGCGCTCTGTCGGCCGTGCTGATGTTGATCTTCAAGGATTCCCTGCTCGGTCTCGTGGCCGGCGTCCAATTGTCCGCCAACGACATGGTTCGCGTCGGCGATTGGATCGAGATGCCGAAATATAACGCCGACGGCGACGTCATCGAGATTACGCTGAATACGGTAAAGGTTAAGAACTGGGATAAAACCATTACGATGGTCCCCAGCTATGCCTTCATCTCCGACTCCTTTAAAAACTGGAGAGGCATGCAGGACACGGGCGGCCGGCGGATCAAACGATCCATCTACATCGATACGTCCAGCATCCAATTCTGTACGGATGAGATGATCGAGCGATTCAAGAAAATCCACCTTCTTAAGGATTATATAGAAACCAAAGAGAAAGAAATCGAAGCCTATAATCAGGAGAACCGCATCGATCCTTCGAGCAGAGTGAATGGAAGAAACCTGACGAATATCGGCACCTACCGAATCTATATAGATAACTACCTGAAGAAACACCCGTTTATTCATAAGGAACTGACGTCCATGGTCAGGCAGCTGGCTCCGGGAGAACACGGCTTGCCTTTGGAAATTTACGCGTTCACAAGCGATATCCGCTGGCTGTCTTATGAAGCGATTCAAGCCGACATCTTCGACCATTGCTTGGCCGTGGCATCGGAGTTTGGCTTGCGAGTATACCAGAATCCGACGGGCTACGATATGCGCGGGTTAGCTGAACCGGCCTCAAGATTCGCGGTAGAACGCGGGTAATCGGGATCCTGAAACCTTTGGGGGCGAATGAACATGAAGCCGATAGATGGAATGATACTCACTGTATTTTTTCTGCTCGAGATCGCTGCGATGATTGCGCTCGGAGCTTACGGATACCATATCGGCACCGGGACAGCGGTCGGAATCCTATTGGCGATCGCTTTGCCGCTGGCGGTCGCCATTCTATGGGGGATGTTTCTTTCCCCGAAGGCTTCGCGCCCCGTCTTCACCTATCCCGTTCGAACGGCTTTGAAGCTCGTAGTTTTCGTGCTGGCTTCGGCAGCCTTGTACGCAATAGATCAGGTGGCGCTTGGACTAGCTTTTCTGATCTTATCCTTCTTTATCGTGGCGACAGTCTTTATCTTAAAGTTGCATGAAGTTAAGATGTGAATGGATTGGGTCAGGAAACAATTAGAAGATTGTCACGGCTCGTTAAGCTTCGGCTTGGCGGGCTTTTTTAGTTTTTGCGCACTTGTGTGTAAGTGGGAACATATGTTACATTAAACCTATGTTACGATAAGAGGGGATAGCGAATGAACATTCAACACGCGATTCTGGGGCTATTGCGAAATCAGTCTCTCACGGGATACGACATGAAAAAAGCGATGCAGAAGTCGCCGTTCATCTACTGGTCGGGCAACAATAGCCAAATCTATCGCGCGCTGGCCGAGCTTGAGGACGAGGGCTTCGTCAGCGTCGAGATCAAACATGGCGAGGCTTCCCCGACCAAAAAGATCTATACGTTGACGAATCGAGGTCGAGAGGAACTGCATCGATTAACGCTAGGATTTCCCGAGGCGCCGGAAATACGCAAAACCTTTCTGATGCAGCTGGTGTTCGGCGGAAACCTTACCCGACCGGAGCTTGAATCCTTGCTTGAACAATACAGCGGCGAAGTGAAGGGTATGGCGCTTACAGTGAACAACAATGGTTCATCCGATCTTAGTACGCCCTATGAATCGGCGATACGGGAATTGGTCATGGAGAACATCCGCCAGATGTATGAGTCCGAATTGAGATGGATCGACAAGGTGCGGTCGGTCGCTCTCCCTCTTGCGCCGGACAAACCTGAAATGAAAGAGAAAGGACGTCATTCTACTATGAAATTCAATAAGGTTCATAAGAACGGCCAGGATTACATCGAAGTCGTTGCCGGTGAAATCAAGGAAGAGCAGGATGGTCTTCATCTGGTGGCGGCATG
Source organism: Bacillota bacterium (assembly GCA_023460795.1). Classification (GTDB taxonomy): domain Bacteria; phylum Bacillota; class Bacilli; order Paenibacillales; family Paenibacillaceae; genus Cohnella. The sequence continues at coordinate 101,009 of JAEWPC010000005.1, forward strand.
CGCGGAGAACGGCACGAACAAGGTGATGCTTCCCGCAGCGTGCTTGTCGGAGCAGTTCCTGCAGCTCTCGACTCGTGTAGCAGGAATGGTGCTGCAAAAGCTCACCAACTACAACATCAAGGCCGTTGCGGTGCTTGATGCTGACAAAGCTCGAGGTAAATTTAAGGATTTTCTTGTAGAAGCCAACCGCGGGAGGCTATTCCATGCCTTTGAGGATCGGGGGCAAGCGGAAAGCTGGTTGTTGGAGGATAAATAATGACTACGATATATAAGAGCGAAGCAGGTAAACAGAAGGTGTTGGCGGAATACAGAAGGATTCTTGCGGACTGGCCTGTTGATAACAAACAGTATTATATCGCAACTTCATACGGCGAGACGTTCGTCATTGAATCCGGAGATCCGACAAGTCCGGCGTTAGTGTTGCTTCATGGGAGCTTGTCGAACTCTTTCTCCTGGTATGGCGACGTAGCACTGCTAAGCGAGCGATTCCATGTGTTCGCTGTTGATCTGCTCGGCGAGGCCGGCCTTTCCGCGGAAAGCCGGCCAACCTATCAAAGCGGAGCTTACGAGCAATGGTTGGATGAGGTCATCGCTCGCCTCGGCATTAAGCCATGCGCGATCGCCGGTCAGTCTCTGGGCGGTTGGATGGCGCTTCGTTACGCGACCATTCATCCGGACAAGGTAAGCCATCTCGCTCTTCTGTGTCCTGGCGGGCTTGCGAGGCAAAGGCGGGATTTTCTGTTCAGAGTATTGTTACGATCCATCGCTGCTCGCGGCGATCAATCCAAAGTCATTAATGGCGTATTAGGCATAGATGAGGGCATTAGCGATACAGACGAGTTCCGCAGAACGCTGGAGTATATCCTTCTCATCAATCAATATGAGAAACCTCGTTATGCAACGCTCCCCGTGTTCAGCGACGGCGAGCTCTCCCGTCTTACCATGCCGATCCTCGTTATATTCGGCGAGAACGATATGCTCTTAAACGCCAAGAAGAGTATCGGCCGGATCGAGCGCACCGCTCCGAACGTCACTTCAGTTCTCCTGCCGAACGTGGGACATGCTGTCTTGGGGCAAGTAGAACGGATACGGGATTTCTTAGGTTAGTTCATGCCGCGAGGTCAACTGGATGAAATCCGATACTCGTTCCTTCAGGCCTGCTAACCTTCGTTCAAAGACGGACTTATCATGGAGAGCTCTACTGAGAAGCAAGCTCCCCTGAATTCCGCTGACTACTTCTTCGGCAAGTTCGCTAGCCGCTTCGGCGGATACGCCTGTTCGAACGATGGCAGTACCTAGAGCTTGAATCCACCGTTCAAAATATTGCCGAATCATCGAGGAGAACCGGTCGCGCGTCTCGTCAAGGGCGAACGCTCCGACCAGGCAGATGCGCCCGCCCGACTGGAAGTACGTGTCAACCTCGCGCCACATATGTTCAATAGCCGCGAGAGGCTCGTCTTTTTCGAGGGGCACGAACAGGTGGCTGATGAACCATTGGTCGATATGCGCGAGAATCTCGGCAGCCATCTCATCTTTGCCGCCAGGGAAGAAGTAGTAGAGGCTCCCTTTGGACAGTCGGGTACGGGCCGTGATTTTACTCATCGATGCGCCCTCGAAACCTAGCTCGCGGAATACTTCGGCAATCATAGGGATGACATCCGCTTTTTCGTGAACGATCCTGGTCATAAGCCTAAATCGGATAGCCCAGGATGATCGTCGGGGCGCCGCCCGAGCGGCCAATGAAACTTACGTTCCTCTTCGCGAATGGGCATATCGTTGATGGAGGCGAACCGGCGCTTCATCAAGCCATCGGCCGCAAACTCCCAATTTTCGTTCCCATACGAACGATACCAATTGCCGCTGTCGTCATGCCATTCGTATGCGAAGCGCACGGCAATCCGGTCATCGGTGAAGGACCACAGTTCTTTAATAAGGCGATAGTCCAGTTCCTTCGCCCATTTCCTTGCTAGGAACGCCGCAATCTCCGCGCGTCCGACGGGAAATTCGGCGCGATTGCGCCAAGTACTGTCCTCGGTATAAACAAGGGATACCCGTTGCGGGTCGCGGCTGTTCCAGCTGTCTTCAGCCATTCGAACCTTCTGCGTTGCGGATTCATACGTGAATGGGGGGATGAGTATCGTCAATCGAACCCCTCGCTTTCTGTACCTTTTGGATTATTGTAGACCAATCGGTACACAGATGCAAGCGACAAGCAATCAGACGTTGGCTGATCCACGCGATATTTTTTTTGGTTCGATGACTCCATTTTTGCTATACTAAGCGTATGAAAAAGACAACGAATCCCCCAACCGAAACGAATAGGGAGTCGCAGGCCGTTCCTGTCCAGAAGCTGACGAAAAAAGGACAGGCCACGCGGGCGCGCATCGTGGCTGCCGCCGCGAAGCTGATGTATGAGCGCGGCGTTGCCGGCACCAGCGTGGAGGATGTCCAGCTAGAGGCGGGCGTCAGCTCTTCTCAGCTGTACCACTACTTCAAGGAGAAGCGGGAGCTCGTCCTTGCCGTTATTCTCTTCCAGAACGAGCAGGTGCTCGGCTCGCAGGAACCGTTGCTGAGTCATCTTGATAGCATGGAAGCCCTGCAATCGTGGCGCGATGCGCTTGTTCGGTACCAGACGGAGCTTGGCTTTCAAGGCGGATGCCCGATCGGCTCGCTCGGCAGCGAGCTGGCAGACCTGGAGCCTGCCGCAAGGAAGGAGCTGGCGGCTGGATTCGTACAGTGGGAGCTGGCGATCCGCCGAGGGCTTCAGGCGATCTATGACCGCGGCGAGATGCGCAGCGACGCCCAGCCGGAGCAGCTTGCGCTGGGGCTGCTCACCGCTCTTCAAGGCGGGCTGCTGCTGTCCAAGGTTCGCAAGGAAGCCGGTCCGCTCGAAGCCGGTCTGGACGCCATGTTGGACCATATCAAGTCAAACCTTATTGAAGCTGCATCGAAGTAACCGATCGCAAGCGGGGAAGCAGTACAAATAACAAGGACGCAATCACTTCACAGTGATTGCGTCTTTGTTATATTGCTTTTATATCAATCAGTTACAGGAGGAAGCTCAATGATTCAAAAGTTAGGCTTTACAGCTAATGACCGATTGTTAATTATCAACGCTGACGATTTTGGAATGACTAAGGGAACTAACGAAGCCATTATTCATTTGTTTGAAGAAAACTCCATAACCTCCGCATCGATTATGATCCCTTGTTCAGATTCGAATGAAGCTATGGAGATATGCAACCAAAAAAGCATTCGGAATATTGGAATCCATCTGACATTAACAAGCGGCGAGTTGAATCCTTATCAGCCAGTCTTCAATAAAAGAACTTTGAAAAGTTTAATCTCCGCAGATGGATACTTTCACGCCGATGTTGCTTATATGGAAAGTAATTCCGATGAGGATGAGGTTCGATTGGAAATGGAATCACAGATTCAAAGCGCAATCTTAAAGGGAATGGATCCAACCCACCTTGATAGTCACGCGGGAAGCATTATGGGACTATTCACGGGTCGGGATTTTCTGGAAATAGCATTTGATTTGTGTGAAAAATATCGTCTCCCATACAATTTGCCAACTAAGATATTAGAACAACCGTTTTTAAATGCGGATCAACTGAGGTTGTTTCAAACAAGGATCGCTTCGGCAAAAAATAGAAAAATCTTATTAATTGACGATATGGTTTCTCTTCCCTATTGCTTGAATCCCGTTATAGAGTACAGCAAAGTGAAAAAACAATTAGCTGGTATATTAAAGAACATAAGACCTGGAATAACCCAACTGACCGTACATCCGTCAAAAATAACAGACCAGTTAATAGCGATTACGAACTGTTATAAAGAAAGAGAAATAGAGTACTGTCTACTAAAAGATATCGAAATGAAGCAATTGATGCACAGTGAGCGGATTCATCTTATATCGTGGAAGGAAATTCGAGACTTACAAAGAAGCATGTAATTAAATTTTGGAGTTGACACTCCAAAAAATATCGGTTAGGATGATCTCAAGTACAAAATGGAGTGTTTAATCCAAAAACATTTGCCGATACCGATCAATCAGGAGGAACAAAACATGTCACTAACGCAAACTTTAGCGGAAGTCAAACAGCAATTCGTCGCGCATACCCCTTTCGAGATTCAATCTTTGATGTTCCGGCAGATCAAGGAGCAGCAGGAGTCCGGTAACCTCTACGGCCGGTCGGTGGGCGAGAAGGCTAAAGATTTCACGCTTAAGAACGCTTTGGGAGAGACGGTCAACCTCTACGAAGAACTGTCCAAAGGTCCGGTCGTACTGACCTTCTACCGCGGCGGATGGTGCCCGTTCTGCAACACGCAGCTTAAGTCTTATCAGAAGCTATTGCCGGAGATTCAAGCCATTGGGGCTCAACTGATCGCCGTCAGCCCGCAAAGCCCGGACAATACGCTCTCCCAGCAGGAGAAGGAAGAGCTGACCTTCCAAGTGCTTAGCGACACGAACGGACTTACGGCCGCTATCTATAACATCCTCTACGATGTTCCGGACTACATCCAGGACATCATGCAACAGACGGGCATGGATCTAGCAGAGTACAATGCGACGAACCGCTGGATTCTGCCGATTCCTTCCACCTTCATGATCGACGAGTCCGGCATCATCCGTTCAGCCTATGTGAACCCGGACTTTATGCAGCGGTTGGATCCGGAGGATATTCTGCGGGAGCTCAGAAAGCTATAAGGATAGGTGCTGAATAATGCAGTTGAACGACGCCGCCTCCAAGAGGCATGTCGAATATGACCTTACCGAGCGACATAACGAAAGCCCAATTTCTCCATGACTTGCCGAGAAATTGGGCCTTTTTCGTTATCGTCCTGTTTCCAACACTTCCACTCTCTGCTTCAATCCCTCTACGACTTCCTTCGGGATTTCCCTCGCCTTGATATCCCCGCCTAAGAACAGCAGCCAATTGGTCATTTCGGCCAGTTCATCCGGTTGATGAACATTGAGGTAAGTCTTTAAGATAGCCGTCGTTTGGAAAGGGTTAGTGTAGGCAAGAGAAATTTTAATAGGATGGTACTTCTTGAATTGGGCAATAGCCTTGGGACCAAGCTCGAGCACTAGATTGAACGCTTCTTCCTTCTTGCTTAGCTGTTCCGCGATCTTCTTCGGGCTTAGCTTCCTTTTCCCTGGATAAGGTTCGACATCGGCAAGATGGTCTACGGGAATAATCCGCCTTTTCTCCTCCTCTAGGTCGAAGCCTTCGATCTGCCAAGAGCTTTTCTCGCGATAGAGGCGCAGGAGATAGAGCGGATAGGGCTTGACGACTCTTCCTTCTTCGGTGGAAACCAATAGATACCGGTCTTCAAGCAGGATCTGGATGAGACGTTCCAACATCGGATGAGGCAGATCGGACAGATCAAGCAGGTCGGGATTGTGCGGGTTCGTACCTTCGAAGAGCAAGATTTGATTGAGCAGCACCAGATCGTCTTGTTGGTTCTGGGAGATGAGGCCGAGCAGCTTCTCCGCTAACGAGTGACGGCTCTTGAGATAGGGTAACTGCAGATTTCTTGTGGCCATGAAGGCAATAAAGAGAGCTTTAATCTCATTGTCGGTAAAGCGAACGGTTGGCAGAACGGAGTTATTCATCACGGAATAGCCCCCGTCCCTCCCGACTTCGGCGACTAAAGGCATTCCCATCGCTTCAATCTCCCTGATGTCTCGGATCGCCGTCGAACGGGAGATGTTAAACTCCTGCATGATTTCCGTAATGGTGAAATGAGCACGGTTGTTGATGTACCGCATGATCACGTTGATCCGTTCTACTTTTTTCATCGGTCCCTCTAAACAGTATCATTTTCTGACATGATTAAAGATTATTATAAACCCATCAAGAGAAAAACAAAATGATCATGGAGGAGTGAGTATGAGCACGATGATCGGAAATGACAAGATGGCAAAGGTTGAAGCCCGTCCTTTCGGAAAGACGGCCGCCTATTGGATCGTCACCGTTATTCTCGCATTCTCAATTACGTTAAGCGGGATCGGACAATTGATGCGATATGGCGGCAATGTCGACCTGGTGACCGATATTGGTTTCCCGTTATATATCACGAACATTCTGGGGACGTGGAAATTGCTTGGAGTAATCGCGATCTTAATCCCAGGGCTCCCTCGGCTGAAGGAATGGGCGTACAGCGGTATCTTTTTTCTAATGACGGGTGCGGCTTTATCCCATCTGTCCGCCCATGATTACGGGGATGGCGGATTCCACGTGATTCTCCCGCTCTTCTATGCCGCGCTTGGCATCGCCTCCTGGGCGCTGCGTCCGAACAACCGCAGACTCTGATAATCGTTTCATATTTTGGCAAGATAGATTATGGTTAAAGTAAACCTATCCCATTCACCTAAAGGGGCTGAGAAGATGGCAACCTATACCTTCGAGGAAAAAGACAGCTTTATCGTTCTTGGTATCGGGACAGAGCTGAAGAGCGATTATACGGATTATGCCGGCATGAACAAGGAGAAGGAAACCTTCTGGCGGCAAGTGGAGCAGGATGGCACGCTGGACACGTTGAAATCGATCGCTGCGAACGATTATATATTCGCGGTAAGCGAAGCTGTAAACCACAAAATGATGTATTACGCCGGAGTCATGACGGATTCATCGATACCGGAAGAACACCGGGTAATCCAATTCCCTAAAGGACAATACCTCGTCGTCAAAGGCGAAGGGAAGTCGGCCGATGAGCTCGGCAACATGCTTACCGGCATTGCCTTCGGTCAAGTGTTGCCGGCAGCGGACGAATATGCCTATGTCGGCGGACCTAACGCAACGGTTGAGATGGGGCAGCGAGACGGTTTTGTATACGGTGAAATGTGGGTTCCGGTTGTATCGAAATAAACGAGATGATGAGGAGGAACGAGAATGTCCCATATCGTTGATTTTAAAAACGTGTCTACGGTCGGTCTGGAATCTTCGCCGGTAGTGGAAGCGCTGGCTGGCTTGCGCGCGAACGAAGCCCGTTATTTCATGAACAAATACAAGCACGAATTTTCGGTCGTACCGGCTAGCGAAAGCCAAGATACGCTTGAGTATGTGAACCGGGTTCTGAGAGAAGAGCGCGGCATCGCGTTCGCGGCCCGGCCATTGGAGACGTCCCGTTTCCAAGTGGAGAATATCGATTGGGCTTTCGTCTTCTACGAGGACGGTCTAGCGATCAACGTCCTCTATACGTTGGATGATCCGAAGAAGCGGGCCGTTGGATTCAAGCTATCCGAAGGGATGGAAGTACCCAAGGAACTGGAAGAGAAGAAGTTCAAATTCGCCAGACAGAAGTCCAAGCTGGCGGGGACGATCCGAGGCTCGTTCTTCGTTATTAAAGGGGAATATTGATGGTTGTATAAGGCGCCTGTCAGGGCGTCTTTATTTTTTATGCGATTAGGATTGCGGATCTGTCACACTTCGAATCCCTTCCCCGTCATACAGGTAAAATGGCGAAGGGATGATGAGCAATGAACAAGGTAGATGTGGTTGTGGTTGGCGGAGGACCCATCTCATAAGTATTTGCGGTCCGAGTCGATCTCCATGGCTTATCTTCTGCTTTTGCAGCAATTGAGCGCAACGGAAAGGGCGGTATTTCTTCTTCGTGAGATTTTCCATTATTCGTTCGAGGAGATTGCCGATATCGTCGGGAAAAGCAGTGCGAATTGCCGGCAAATTTTCCGCCGCGCCAAGAAAAGCTTTCATTTCGACCCGGACCAACAGCCGACGGTGTCCATTGCGGAAGAGAAAATCAAAGAGTTCGTGAAATCGCTGCTGCAAGGAAATACGTCGAAGCTTCTTGAACTGGTTAGCGATCAGGTCGTGTTCTATTCGGATGGCGGCGGCAAAGCAAGGGTGGCGCAAGTGCCTGTTGTCGGATTCGAACAAGTAATGAAATTACATCAGAATTTGATCCGATTGCATGAGGGTAATCTTACGTTCTCGTACCTTATGGTGAATGGGCTCCCTGGAATCCGCATTCGTTTGGGTGAAGGAGCCCAATATGTGTATTCTTTCGATTATCGAGACCATAAGATCGAATCGATCTATAATGTTGCCAATCCGGAGAAGCTAAGGCATCTTTAGTATTGAAATGATTTCCAAAATAGATTATTTTAGAGAAAGCTTAGCGATAAGCTAGTTCCGGACGCGAAGGGAGATGGTTCCAATGGCATCTACTTATATGGTGGTTGGGTCTTAAAATTGAATAGGCCATCCAAGTAACCTTTCGTGAATATTGCCGTGTGCAGGATGCGATGCCGCGCGACAGCAGCTTCTTTAGAGGCTGCTTGTCCGCGGCATTTTTGCGTCCTCAGAACAGTAAGAATAAGGAGTTGACATCTATCAAGATGGATTTGAACAAGCTGACCTATGTATTAAGCCGAAAGTTCAAGAAGGATATCGTCTCGGCCGACTACCAAACCGTTCCGTTAAGGGGCGGAACCGTGGGGAATGTGTCCCTGGTAACGGGGCTCGCCGAAACCGCGAATGGACAGCAATGGCCATACCGTATCGTGCTGAAAATACAAAAGAAATGGGAGCGCTACGGCGATCCGGGATCGTGGAGACGGGAATTCGATCTCTATTCGTCTGACTTGGGGTCGTCGTTCTCGGATACCTTCCGCTGGCCGGCTTGTTATCACGCCGAGATCAACGCCGAAGAGAATGAATGGGAGCTATGGCTGGAATATATCGATGGCGTAACCGGATTGGGATTGACCATCGATATGTATGAACAGGCGGCGCTGGAGTTAGGGCGTTATCAGGGCAAGCTGTACGCGGACCGGCCAGCCGTGCTGCAGAGCCTCGCCAACTTGAGCCATGCGGATTTCATGAAGAATAGGTATCGCCATTACCGCTCATGGCCCATCGTCTACGATTATATACGCTCGGAGGAGTGCGAATTCCCGCCACACGTGCGGCAGATGCTCGTCGACATCGATGAACGCGCAGACGAAATATTCGCCCGCATCGAACGATTACCCCTCGTCCTATGTCACCGGGATTTCTGGATGACGAATCTGATCTATGCCGACGGGATGATTGCGATTATTGACTGGGATACGTCCGGATGGGGCTACCTGGGCGAGGATCTCGCAAGCCTGATCGCGGACGAAGCGGATATCGATCATATGGTTGAGTACTACCGGCGATGCGTCCCTGCGTATTACCAAGGCTTCTCGGAATATGCGGACGTATCCTCGATCGCCGATCCTTGCGTCTACGAAATGATTCTTCTCGTATTCGGGTACAGACTTGTGGAAGGATATCTCCATGCAGACGACGATGACGAGAAGACGAAGTACATCCGCACGCTCCGCAAAATCTATGAAATGAAGACAGAGAAGGGTGAGGCATAGTGGCGCAGGAAGAGGTTCTAACAGGCGGCAACGTAAATCACGTGGTCCGCAAAGAAAATACGGTGCTCCGGCCTGTTGGCTATTGGAGCCCCTCCGTACATGAATTGCTTAAACATCTAGAGAGGGAGGGCTTCGAGGGAGCGCCAAGATTGGTCGGAGTCGACGAGACGGATCGTGAAATATTAACGTTCATCCCGGGAGAAGTCCCCGGCAATGATTACCCTGAACTCGAACCCTACATGTGGTCGGATGGAACGCTTGAGGGGTTAGCACGACTCTTGCGTCATTTTCATGATGCGACTGAAGGCTCCGCGCTGATCACGAAGGGCAAATGGCAGCTTAGTTATGCGGATGATCGAGAGCACGAAGTGATCTGTCATAACGACGCCGCGTTGTATAATGTGGTTTTCCGGAATGGGGCTCCCGTGGCGCTGATCGACTTCGACATGGCTGGGCCCGGTCCGCGGATGTGGGATATCGCCTATTCCCTGTATACGTCGGTTCCGCTTGCGAGCTTTGAACCAGACTCCTCGGGCGCAACAATAGCCTACCAATCGGATTTACACGCAGCCGAGCGCCGTCGCCGTATTCGATTGTTTTTCGAATCGTACGGAATTCCCATCCCTAATGAACTTCAACGGTGGATCATTCAACGACTGACGACATTGTGCGACACGCTGAGGAACGGAGCTGCCGAAGGGAATGTCGCTTTTCAAGCCATGGCCGATGAGGGACACTTGGCGCATTATGAGAGCGAGATTCGATTCGTGTCGGATCATTTCATTGATTGGATTTAGAAATGTGGAGATGATAAAAAAAAGCAGAATCGCTTGAATCTGATGCGAGGCGGAGAGATGAACATGAACGTGACGCATGAGGTCGGGTTATCGTCCACCGAGATAGCCTGGCTGTGGTCGGTGTATATCAACGAGAGCATGTCGATTTGCCTAACCAAACATCTGCAAAAGTGCAATGAACATAAAGACGTTGGAATTCTGCTTCAGAACGCGTTGGATTTGTCCGAGAAGCACATGAAGGAAATCCATAACCTTTTCACGAAAGAGAACATCCCCATTCCGCAGGGCTTCACGGACGATGATGTAGACCTTACGGCTCCAGCATTGTTCTTCGCTTCATTCTCCGTCAGCTATATATACGGCATGAGCCGAATAGGCCTGGTGACTTTTGGGAAGATCGTATCTAATGTAGCTCGCGAGGATGTTCGATTATTTTTCACGAAGTGTCTTCAGTCGACGCTGGATCTATACAATCGTTCCATCGAGCTTATGCTCCATAAAGGAATATACGATCGACCGCCGATGATTCCCTATCCGGATCATGTCGAGTTCATAAGGAACAAGGAAACTTTTATTTCGAAGTGGTTTGAGAAACAACGCCCCCTCAATGTCATTGAAATATCGGAGATGTTCTTTAACATTGAGCGAAACTACTTCGGATTGATTTTACTGACCGGATTGATTCAAGTCGTCAAAGACGAGAAGGTTAAGCAACTTCTGGTTAAGGGGAGGAAGTTAGCTCAGGAGCAAATTGAGTTTTTGAATAAGACGTTCATCAAGGACGATCTTCTCGGGACGATCATGGTGAATTCCGAAGTATCCACATCCACCGTTTCGCCGTTCTCGGACAAGTTAATGATGTTTTTGGTTACGACACTCACTGCGCAAGGAGTCGCATATATCGGACATGCGTTGTCGACCTGCACCAGAATTGATCTGGTCTCGGAGTATTCGAAGCTGATCCCGGAAATCTTGAAGTTCGGCAAAGAGGGAATGGATCTCATGATCGAGTACGAATGGCTGGAGGAACCTCCGCACGCGCCGGATCGAAAGGAACTCGCGCGAATATAAGGCGGAGTCGCTACGATCGCTTATCATGAACCCCTGTCCGGCAGATGGACAGGGGTTTGATTCGTTTACGGCACATTTTAGAAATATTTTCGAATTGGTTTCGAGGGAGTTTAGACTCCTCCTTTAGACTAAGGTTGTAAGCAAGAGAAACCGTACAATCATAAAGGAGCGAGGATGTTATGAAAAAGAGAACTAAATGGATGATGATCGGCGGAACGGCAGCTGCGGTGACGTTGTTCACGGCGACGGCGTTCGCGTACACCCCGAATACGGAAGGGTACAACGCGTTCAAAGAAGTGCTGAAATCGAAACAATTGTCAGGCCAGGCGTTCGAGAGCGCGACGATGAATGGGAACTTCACCGTGACGGTAGATGGCAAGCACGTGTTGGATGCGAACGGCACAACGAAGGTAGCGGACGTGGAAGACGGACACCTCGTGAGCAGCGACTTCGACTTCACCCTCATGGGCGTCGAGCGCAGCGGCAGTCTGTACAACGGCGGCGAAGATAGCGTCTATGTGGTCGACCGCACGCACGGGCTTAACTATCAGGTGATTAAACCGGACGAAGATAACGCCGGAAAGCAACGCCGCGAGCGGCCGGATCATAACCGCTCGATGAGCAAAGCGGAAGAAGTACTCCTCGATTTTCTGGTCGGCGACCTCAAGAATAACTTCAGCGTGACGAACCATGCGGACCGCTCGAAGACGATTACGGTTGACATTGACGAGAAGGATATTCCGCTTCCGATTCGCTTGATCATGGACGTCGCAGAGTCTCACGACAGGATGGAGCGCAAGGACGAGAAGGAAGCCCCGGAACAATGGGAGCGGATCAAGGAGCTGCCGTTCTTCCAAGGACTGAAGGACATCAACTTCGAAGAGCAATTGCCTGAGCTGACGGAAGACTTCGCGATTGAGCACGTGACGCTTCAGTTCACGGTGAACGCGAACAATGAGCTTCAGAACGTTCGCGGCGATCTTGAAGTCAGCGGCAAGGACGAAGCGGGAGTCGCCCACACGGTGGAGATCGAGGGCGAGGGAGATATCAGCGGCATTAACGCTACGACGCCGGACGTGTATAACCCTGCGGGCAAGAACATCGAGATCATCGACGCGGCAACGTTCGAAGATCGCGGCTAACATCACGACAACGGGAGGGCCTGTCTTATGTTCGAAGTGAACGATTTGTCTAAGGTCTATCCCGGCGGCCGCGGTATCCAAGGGCTCAATCTCACCGTACTTCCCGGTGAGGTTGTCGCCCTGTTGGGACCGAACGGCGCCGGGAAGACGACAGCGCTGCAAGCGATGGCCGGGTGGCTCGAGTGCGACCGCGGGTATGCGCTTCTAAGCGGCGTCTCCGTCGCCGAACAGCCTGAGCGGTCGAGACCGCACATGGGCTTGATGATCGGCGAGCCGACGCCGTTCCCCTATCTTACGGGTTACGAGTATTTGAGACTCTATCACAGATTGTACCCAGGGGTCGATGAGGCACGTATTCGGGAGACGATCGAGCTCGTAGGCATGTCGAAGCATCAAGAGCTCAAGATCAAGAAGTACTCCACCGGCATGAAACAACGGATCGAGCTCGCCAGCGCGCTGCTCCATCGGCCGAAGCTGCTGCTGCTCGACGAACCGTTCTCGGGCATGGACATCGAGGGACGCCGGGAGATGTCAACGATACTGCGGAGACTCGTCGCCGACACGGGGATGAGCATCATCGTCTCGTCGCATCAGGTGCGAGACATCGAGGATTGGATCACGCATGCGTGCATCGTCTTCGAAGGGCGGCATGCCGGGACCGCGAGCGTCGCGGATATTAGGGAATCGTTCCCTAGCGTAGAAGACTATTATATGCACGGGATCGGTCAGGAAAGGAGCGGGGTAGCATGATCGCGCGATTGAATTATCTTACGAGCGAGGAGCTTCGCAAGCTGCTCCGCGGGGGCAAGCTGAAGGTGCTGCTGTTGCTCGCCTTCCTGATCGGCATCTTCTTCGTCTTCATCGGCAACCGTATCGGGCTCGACGACAACCTCCCGTCAACCTCGCTGGAACTGTTGCTTACCATCGTGTTTCCTTTATTCATGGCGTCGCTTGGGAGCGACCTTATGATCGGGGAAATTAAGGATCGTACGATCAAGCATGGGCTGAAGCTGCCGGTTAGCCGAGAGACCTTATTCATAGGTAAAATGCTCGCAGGATGGATCGCCGGAGCTATGATCGTGCTGAGCATGTTCGTGCCGACGTTGATCGGAAGCCTGATGCTCCAAGGTGTACCTTCACTCTCCGAGTTGGGAGAGAGCCTGGCTGAACTCGGCGCCGCGATCGTATTCTGCGGATTGTTAGTGGTGCTCGTGAACAGCGTAGCCTTATGGGTGGGGAGCGGCGCAATCGGGCTGGCAGTCAGCGTCGTGCTCTGGCTGGCGATGGGCGTCATCGGCTTGCTGGAGCCGCAGCTCAGCCGATTTTTCGTCACCGACTACGCGGATTGGGCGCAGCCTCTACTGTATACCGGCGACGCCGGAGCGTCGATCTCGGCATTGCTATTTATTACCGCCTACTATATCATGGGCACTATATTGGGTTTGTTAGCCTTCCAAAGAAAAGAGATCTGACAGATGTCCATTCGACTGAAGCTTATCTTAACGTATATCATCGGCATTCTGCTGACCGCGGCGATCGTCACGGTGACGGGGATCGGACTCGTCACGGGGATCGTCTCTTATTTTGCGAAGGGCATCGTGAAGGATCAATCCCCGCGCGAGGCGCTTACGCGGGGCGTCGATGTAATCGTGGACTTGCGCTATGCGGAGCGGTATAAGCCGGAGGAGCTTGCCTCCCCCGCATTCGCGAGTCAGTTAGGAGACCAACTGCAGCCGTTCGAGGGCTTCCTTGTCGTCCAAGACGGCTCAAGTTGGGCAAGCTACGGCGCATTCAAGGAAGACGATACGTTCCTAGAGCAGTTGCGGGAAGACGTCTCGAAGCCGGGCAAGCATGCGGACGGCGCGTTCACGATGAGTTCGTGGGAAGGACGCGATTGGCTTGCTCTGAAGTACGATTTTCCGGAGATCGACGATCCCTTAACGTATTACCTCGTCATCGACGTGACGGAGACGTGGAAGAAGGGCGACCGCTTCCCGTTCTTCGTGCTTCTTGGCATTGCGGTCTTGCTGGGGATCATTCTCGTCCCGCTGATCTGGATCACGACGAAGGATATCGTCAGACCGCTGCGGCAGCTGGAGCTAGGTTCCCGCCGGATCGCGGAGGGGGATCTGAATTTCAGCCTGCATACGAAGGTGCGCAACGAAGTAGGCAGCGTGATCCGCTCGTACGAGCAAATGCGCGGAGAGCTCCAGCGATCGATCGGAGCGCAGCTGGCGCTGGAAGAGAACCGCAAGGAGCTGATCTCGAACATCTCGCATGACCTGAAGACGCCGCTGACCTCGATTAAGGGATACGTGGAAGGGATTCGGGAAGGCATCGCGAACGATCCGGAGAAGCTGAGGAAGTATATCGACGTGATTCATGCGAAGACGCTCGACATGGACCGGATGATCGACGATTTGTTCCTGCTGTCGAAGCTGGATCTCGAGCAAGAGAAGTTCCACTTCGACGCGATCTCGCTGGAGGAGTTCTATCGGCAGACCATGAGCGAGCTGCATATGGAATGCGAGAGAGCGGGCATACGATTGACGGGCGAATACGAGGCCGGATCGGATGCCGTCGCGACGATGGATGCCCAGAAGATGAAGCGGGCGATCCTGAACATCGTCGGCAACTCGGTGAAGTTCATGGATAAGAAGGAACCGCATATCCATGTGTATATCGGCCGGCAAGCGGATTCGTGGGTGATCGCGGTGAGGGATAACGGTCCGGGTATGGAGCAGAGCGAGCTGGAGCGGATCTTCGATCGGTTCTACCGGGCGGACGCCGATCGGAATCAGAACGTGGCGGGCTCCGGGTTGGGGTTAGCCATCGTGAAGCAGATCGTCGCATTCCATGGCGGGACGATTACCGCAAGAAGCGAGCCCGGACATTCCATGACGGTGATGTTCACGATTCCGATCCATCAGACTCGAGCGTGACGGGAGAGAGTAAGAAGATGACGAAGCGGAAAGTGTTAATCGTCGAGGACGATCAAGCGATCGCCGAGCTGGAGCGGGACTACCTCGAGGTACACGGCTATGAGGTGACTCTTCGGGCAGACGGGCGGAAAGCGCTGGAGGAAGCGCTGGAGCATGCGTACGATCTCATCATTCTAGACGTGATGCTCCCCGGCATGGACGGCTTCGACATTCTGCGAAAGGTTCGCGAGACGAAGTTCATCCCGGTGCTGATGGTGTCCGCCCGCAAGGAGGATATCGACAAGATCCGGGGGCTCGGTCTTGGAGCGGATGATTACGTAACGAAGCCGTTCAGCCCGTCGGAGCTCGTGGCGCGAGTGAAAGCGCATCTCGAACGATATGACCGATTGACCGGGGCCGCTGCAGGCCCCGGTTCTTCGCCTGCTCGGAAGGCGCGCGAGCTGAACATACGCGGATTGGTAATTCAAGTTGACGCTAGACGGGTGACGCTGAACGGACAAGAGCTCACGATGACCGCCAAGGAATTCGATCTGCTGCTCTTCCTCTCGGACCATCCGGATCGGGTCTTTTCCAAAGAGGAGCTGCTCGATAAGGTGTGGGGGATCGATTACTTCGGCGATTCCGCTACGGTCACGGTCCACGTCGGGAAAATCCGCGACAAGATTCAGAAGGACCCAGCGAAGCATCAGTATATCGAGACGGTGTGGGGCGCGGGGTATCGGTTTAAGGTGTGATGAGATTGGGGGGCGTCGTAATGGACAAGAACGTTGCACCTAGAACGAACATGATAGGCGGCAGCGAGGTAGGAGCCGTCTCGGTCGAAATGGACAAGCGCAGTATTCATGCAACCAATAGCCTATTCTGGGATACGAAAGGAAACGATGTCCTAGGAGCAACCGCGCTTCCTTACTATGGCGCGTTCGTCTCGGAGGACAAGCATCAGCTGTTCGGCGATATCTCGGGCGCAAAGGTGCTGGAAATCGGCTGCGGGAGCGGTCAATCGTTACTGTATTTGGGGGCACGCCAACCGGCCGAACTATGGGGAATGGACTTATCGGCCAACCAGATCGAGAAGACAAGGCAGCTACTGGCGGAGTCCGGGTTATCGGCGACTTTAATCTGTTCCCCTATGGAAGAAGAGTGCGGCATACCGGCCGACTATTTCGATTTTGTATACTCGATATATGCCATTGGCTGGACAACCGACCTAGAGAGAACTTTTCGCCGCATCGCTTCCTACCTCAAGCCAGACGGGGTATTTATTTTCAGTTGGTCTCATCCGATCCATAAATGCGTGGCCCCGGAGAACGATACCCTTGTGTTCAAAAAATGTTATTTCGATGAATCCTGGTATTCGGTTACGCTTGGCGATAGTACGTTGACCTTATCGGATCGCAAACTATCAACCTACGTGAATGCGTTGGCCAAGGCGGGATTCGTCATCGAGCAGCTTATCGAGGAATCCGACGAAGATATCCTGCAGGCGAGCAACGGCGATTTTGGGCGGAAAGCCTCGATGCTTCCCGTAACCTTCGTCATCAAGGCAAGGAAAGCTTGATATTTTGGTGCACAAATTGCACGGAACACGATTCCCATCTGCGATAGGATGGATCTCGAGGGGAGGGACAACGATGGATTGGTTGGAGAGAATGACAAGCGCCATGGACTATATCGAGACGAATTTGGCGGGCGATATTTCCTATGACGATATCGCGCAGATCGCCTGTTGCTCTACGTATCATTTTCAGAGAATGTTTCCGTTCATTACCGGAGTCTCGTTATCCGAGTACATCCGGCGTCGACGATTGACATTGGCGGCCTTCGAACTGCAGACAACGGATGCCAAGGTGATCGATGTAGCCATGAAATACGGCTACCAGTCGCCGGAAGCGTTCACGCGAGCGTTCAAGAATCTCCATGGGATTATGCCTATATCTGCGCGCGATGCGGGCGTGTCTCTCAAAGCCTATCCTCGCATGTCCTTCCATATCTCAATTAAAGGAGATATCGAGATGAATTACAGAATTGAATCAAGAGGGCCATTCGAGATGTTCGGCGTATATGGCGTAGTTAGTCAGAATATGCAACAGGCATTCAGCGATGTTCCTCAGTTCCGACAACAATGCGACGAAGACGGCAGCGTAGGTTTAATGAACGGGCTGCTAGGGCGGTTCGGCAATTCCGTGTTGCATGCCGCCCTATATGATCACACGGGAGAATCCTTCAAGTACATGGTCTGTTATCATCTGCCCAAGGGACTTGAAATTCCGGAGAAATTTACGAAGCTGTCCGTGCCGGCGCTAACGTGGGTTATTTTCCCGGAACCGCAATGCGAGCTGCAGAAGCTATGGGAACGTATCTATTCCGAATGGTTTCCGACTTCCGGATACGAACAAGTGGAAGGTCCCCAGTTCGAGATGTATTACGGAATGCCTGGGCATACGCAAGGCGAGATCTGGATTCCCGTGAGGAAAAAGTAACGTTGGGCTGAGAACCCTGTCGTGCGGATATTGGTCCATGTACTGCGGCACAATAAGTGCACTTTGGACGAGAGGTGCCGCCGTCATGAGCCGTTCTAGAGGGGAATTCACGCCTGAATTAGCGTACTTCGAGCCGGATGCCCTTAACTATCCCAAAGGCGAACGAATCTTCGAATGGGTCAAGAGCCAAGGGATCCCTTATCGGATGACGACTTCTCATAATCGAATTACGAATTTGCCCGGGGAGTCGGAGCTCGAGCAATACAAGATCGCCAAACGTACGCTTGTCGTCGGACTTAGGAAGACGCTGAAGTTCGATACGTCGAAGCCTTCCGCGGAATACGCCATCCCGCTCGCCACAGGGTGTATGGGGCATTGCCATTATTGTTATTTGCAGACGACTTTAGGGGCTAAGCCCTATATTCGGATATACGTGAACACCGATGACATTCTCGCGCAAGCGAAGCGGTATATCGAGGAGCGGGCGCCGGAGATTACGCGCTTCGAGGCCGCTTGTACGTCCGATCCGGTAGGAATCGAGCACATCTCGGGATCGTTGAAGGAATACATCGAGTTCATGGGTCGGGAACCACTCGGCCGTCTCCGATTCGTAACGAAATTTCATCATGTGGACTCCCTGTTGGACGCGAAGCATCATGGACATACCCGTTTCCGTTTCAGCGTGAACGCGGACTATGTCATCAAGAACTTCGAGCCTGCGACATCAAGCTTCGCCGACCGAATCGAAGCGGCAGGCAAAGTGGCTAAGGCAGGGTATCCTCTCGGCTTTATCGTCGCGCCGATCATTTGGTACGACGAATGGGAGCAAGGATACGGCGAGCTATTCGATAAGCTGTCCGATACGCTTCCGAGCGAAGCGACGCGCGACCTTACGTTCGAACTCATCCAACACCGATTTACCAAGACGGCAAAGACGATCATCGAGAAGAGATACCCCAAATCCAAGCTGGAGATGGACGAAGCGAAGCGTCAATATAAGTGGGGACGTTGGGGACAGGGCAAATACGTGTATCCGAAGGATCAAGCGGACGCGCTGAGAGAGTATATTACGGAGCGCATCTTCGATAAATTTCCCGAGGCGAAGATCGAGTATTTTACTTAGAGCAAATGAGCGAATAAGGGCACCCTCGCGGGTGCCCTTATTGTTGTTTACAGATCCACTTTCAAAGTGCCCAGCATCTTGACGAACTTCGGATCGTGGTACGATAAGAAAAGAGTTTCCCCCGTGTCGAGAGCGGAAATTCTCTCGATATCGTCCGTGCTCAATTCGAAATCGAAAATGTCGAAGTTTTCGACGATCCGCTCTTTTCTCACCGATTTCGGAATGGCAACAACTCCGCGCTGAACAAGCCAGCGCAACACGACCTGGGCGACGGACTTGTTGTGCTGCGCCGCGATCGATGCCAGCACTTCGTTGCCGAACAGGTCGTTAAGTCCTTCGGCGAACGGCGCCCACGACTGGTGCTGAACGCCTTGCTCCTTCATCAATGCGGCGCTTTCGATTTGCTGGTAGAACGGGTGCGTCTCGACCTGATTGACTGCGGGCACGATCTCGTTATGCACGATTAGGTCCGTCAGACGGTCGGGAAGGAAGTTGCTGACGCCGATCGCCTTGATCTTGCCCTCGCGGTAGAGGTCTTCCATCGCGCGCCATGCGCCGTAGTAATCGCCGAACGGCTGGTGAATCAGATACAGATCGAGATAGTCGAGCTGCAGCTTCTTCAGCGATTTGGCGAACGCCAGTTTAGCGCTCTCGTAACCGGCATCTTGAACCCAAAGCTTGGTCGTGATGAACAGCTCCTCGCGCGGAACGCCGCTGCGCTTGATCGCGCGTCCGACCGCTTCCTCGTTCAGATAACCGGATGCCGTGTCGATCAGACGGTAACCGGCCATCAGCGCTTCATATACCGCGTTCTCGCATTGCTCTGCATCGGGAATCTGGTAGACGCCGAAGCCGATAATCGGCATTTTCACTCCGTTGTTCAAAGTTACGGTTTGCATGGTCATTCCTCCTATGGTTTGAATGGATAGCGATTTGCGCTACAATCAGCTTAATGACTTCGTGTTACACGAAGTCAACACTCTTCGCGGTATTTTTTTCAAGGAGGATTTCCTATGCATACGGTCAAAGAAGCCGCCCGGATAACGGGACTCACCGAGCATGCCGTTCGCTTCTACACGGATAAAGGGTTGGTGCCAAGTCTACGGCGCGACGAGAATAATATTCGGATGTTCGACGAAGAGTCGATCAACTGGCTGCATGGCGTCAAATGCCTAAAGCAATCCGGGATGCCGATCGAAGTCATAAAGACGTACGTCGATCTCTGTCTGGAAGGGGATTCGACTGTTCCGCAACGCTATAAGCTCATCATGGAGCATAAGGATGAGGCGCTCATTAAGCTTGAAGAAGTCCGGCGTCACGTCGCTCATTTGGAGCAAAAGACGGTCCTCTATCAGGCCATTCTGGAGGGTCGATCTCCGGACACGACCAATCCCGCCAACTGGAACGAGATCCGGCATATGCATGGCGACGTATTCTATACGCCTTCAGTTCGTGAGGCGTGAGATTTAATCAGAGACTTTATTGGGGGAACAAAATTGGCAACGATCGAAGATTTTGCAGCATTGGATATACGCGTGGGAACGATTATGGAAGCGGAGTTTTTTGGCGAGGCAAGAATCCCCGCGATTAAGCTTTTTATTGATTTTGGACCGGAGATCGGGATGAAGTGGTCCAGCGCGCAAATAACGAAGCGTTATAAGGCTGAAGAATTGATAGGAAGGCAAGTTGTAGGAATCGTGAATTTTCCTCCCCGGCGCATAGCGGGATTCAAATCGGAGGTATTGGTTCTCGGGGGAGTACCGGACCAAGGCGACGTCATTCTCTTGAAACCGGATATCGAGACGCCTAATGGAACGCCAATTGGGTAAAGGTCGAACTTTGAAGCAAGGGCCATCCTGTATAGGATGGCCCTTGAGCTAGTTCTCGATCGCGAACATCAGGTCCGCGAGAAGGCCGAATAAGGAATGACGAATTCCGGCATGCCATCCGCGAAGGACGTGTATTCGTATGGCGTGAAGTAGACGACAACTCCGTTATGGCGCAAGAAGAAATCGCGATCCGGCTCAATCGTTGTAAACGGCGTAATTAGCTTCAACCCGCGGTCCGCGATTTGTTGCTTGATCGCTTGATTGACCGTAGCGACGTAATCCGTGCGATCGCCAGCGACGTCCTTGAGCGAAAGTCTCTCGCCCGTCGATAAATCGAAGGTGTACGCCACGCGGGCCGTGTTGCTGTGGGCTCCGCCCAGGTAGACGGAATAGTCGGCATAGAGACTTAGCTGACCCTTCTCATTGTAAGTGACGGTGTAACGGCCATCGAAAGTCGGACGGCGAATCGTGGCATTGGGGTCTTTGGCCAACAGCTCGTTATTCGCTTGCACGACAGGAATCATTTGCTCCGAACCTGCCTTAACGAATCGATTGGCCTCATCCTTTAAGAAGCTGTTGATCTTCTGCTGTACGTCGGCGTTATCAAGCCCCGATAGTACAGGGTAGAACACCGTTAAGGATTTGCCGTCCCCGTCGGCGCCGATGGTCTCTGCGGAGATAGAGAGGTTGTTTTCCGATAGAGCCTTCAACCCGATGAGTTTGGTAGGGTTGTCATACGTCACCTCGTACCCGAATTGCTCGGATAGGAAGCGAAGCGGAAGATACGTCGTGCCGTTCTGCAAGATGGCTTCCGGTCCGACTCTCGGCTGGCCGTTCAGGCTGATGGAGCCGGTCGATAGGCCGATTCTCATCGCTCGATTCCTCCCCGACACTTGCACGAGCCGGCTGGAGGGATCATATCTCGTGGTTAAACCTAACGCGGAGTCGATACTCCTGAGCGCGATGTAGGTCGATCCGTTCTTGTTGATGGTGCCGATATGATAGCTCGTTCCGTTGATCTTGAACGGCTGCGAGACGATCGAATATTTCGTTGCGGCAGCAGAAGCGGTGCCTTGGGGAAGCGCCGAAGCGGCAGGGAATGCCATGACGACGGCAAGAGACAGAAGCAGCTTTCGTGTACGATCCGTGAGGTTCAAAGATGGCATTGCCTTCAACTTCCCTTCTAGATTATGCGTTCGATATACATAACGAGAGCTAAGGGAGTAAGGTTGCCGGTAATCGGGCTGCCCAATATTGCCAGTCTTTGAATTTACTCGCTCAAGGAAGGGTAAACTTAACGCGAATCACTTCCCCTTAACGGAAGGCGGACGGCGAATCCATGGAGTTGGAATGGAATCTGCTTCTGGTGATCTGGTTGTTCGGCTTGCTCGTGGTCTCGGCCTGCATACCTAGCGGTAAGCGGCATTCTTTTTACATCGCTTTCATGACGGCACAGGGGCTTGATTGGTTTGCGCAGTTGATGTTCCTGCAATTTAACGTTCTGTCTTTTCCGGTGCGGGAGTTCCCGAAGGCTTCGGATATGAGTATTACGTTAATGATTCTACTCATGCCTCTCTACACGGCTATATACGTAATTTATGAGCCTAGGAAGAGTAGGTTTATACGCGCTTTATACTTGGTGTCGTGGACGAGCGTTGCGACTTTTACGGATATAACCATTTCCCATACCAGCGATTTACAGAATCACAAGAGCTACTACTGGTTGGTCGCGGAGCTCGTATTCGGCGTTATCCTTGTCATCTCGAATGCGGTTGTCCGATGGTTTTTTGGCAACCTGCCCTTATCGTCATGGGATCGGGGGAAGGCATGACTTTAGAGCGCGGTATTCTGGTTGGCGTAACGGTCGTCTCTTTATTATTGATCTTGGTCATCCCGAGACAGCGATACCGGCTTGCGATCGTTGCTTTCCTCACGACTCAATTCATGACCACGATTCTTGGTCACGTCGTCGTCGACTCCGGCGCCCTGATCTATCCGGTTCGTGAGTTCGCCGAGGTCAATCGAACGAGCTTCATCTATGAGTTTCTTGCCTATCCCATGGTTAGCGCCGTGTTCAATGCTCATTATCCCGTGGGCCGCAACCGGCTAACGCAGATAGGCTATTATGTACTTTACTCCTCCGTATTAACTATTGGTGAGGTAGTGATCGAAAGGTATACGAACCTGATCGTCTATATCGAGTGGAATTGGTTTTGGACTTGGGGATCGTTGCTCATTACTTTCTCCATAACCCGGGCCGTATGCGTCGTGTTCTTCGGAACCGTTCATCAAGGAAATGAGTAATATTGTGATTTATTTCACATCACAACCGATGGAACCCTGTTAAAGTAAAGATGCAAGGAGAAAGCAACACAGTAGCCGCAAGAAGAAGGGAAGATGGATCATGAAATTCCGTATTCTTAAGGGCAAGGGATCCGAGCGATCTCGACAATCCGGCCAACCCTCTAACCGAATCCATTAAGCCGCAAGCTGATTTATTTTTACCATACTAAGTGAAAACATTCACAATAAAATCGGAGATGATTGTCATGGTAGCATGGCTCAGAGGAAATAGATACGCCGCGATTCTTATGGTTATCGTCCGCATCTACCTTGGATACCAATGGATCGAGGCAGGTTGGCACAAGCTGACGGGCGGATTCGATGCCGGCGGGTTCTTGAATAACGCCATCGGCAAGCCGATCGTCGATAAAACAACGCAAGAGTTGGTATATCCGAACTTCGTATATTTCATCAAGCACTTCGCGTTGCCTAACGTCAAAGTGTTCAACGTCCTCATCCCGCTCGGGGAGTTCCTCGTAGGCGTCGGACTCATTCTCGGGGGATTGACCGCAGCGGCTGCCTTCTTCGGACTGTTAATGAACTTCATGTTCATGTTCGCCGGAACGCTGAACACGAACCCATGGCTTGTTCTTCTCGGAGTCCTCGTGTTCATCGCAGGTACTAATGCCGGACGCTATGGACTGGACTACTACCTGATCCCGCTTCTGCGTAAGGCGTACGCCAAGCTCAAGAAGCCTCGCGGAGACGGCAAGATAACTCCCGCAGGCGCCGCACACGCCAACTAACGATTAGCGCCATCAACCACAAGCGCCCCGACTGCTCCCGCTGCAAGGCGAACGAGCTGCCGGGGCGCTTGGTCGCTTGCGCGCAACCGTCACTTCGAAGAATGCTGTTGTATTTTTGATTTTCCTTGATTGCTCGGATCGTTGGATCGCGAAGGGCTATGCTTTGGGTTGTTCTTATCGGGTTTTGTTTTGGAGCTCACGTATCGCTCACCTCCCGTGATGTCTAAGAGAGTATTTCACCGAATGGATATCCTTATGATTCAATCGACCGAGCACCGATGAATTTATGGCCGCGCATTCGTCTGTATAGATGAATCCGCGAACGCCAAACTTTAGGAGGCCACATGTATGACTCTAAAACTCACCCCTTATATTAATTTGGAGGGCAAGGCTATCGAAGCGATCCGTTTCTACGAGCAAGCTATCGATGCCAAGGTTCTCATGCTGTTTACTTACGGGGATATGCCGGAAATGCCGTCCACCTTCAATGACGAACACAAGGACTTGGTGGCGCATGCCAAATTACAGGTTGGCGAATCGGAGCTCATGTTCTCCGATAACCCGACAGGCGCATCGATCGCATCGGGCAAACGCGTTACGATCTGCATTACCACGAACGATGTGGAGAAATCCAGGCAAATTTTCGAGGCTTTGAGGCAGGACGGCGGTCAAGTCAATCTCCCTTTCCAGACGGAGTCGTTCAGCCCCGGATTCGGGGATGTAACCGATAAATTCGGAGTCACCTTCCAAATCTTTACGGATGTACAGGTATAAACGATGGGTGAGGAAGCCATCAGCAATGATGGCCTTCTTTATACCCAATTAGTCAATTTACTTGACTATATACCTCGAAGGGGTTAAAGTAGAAATATAGTCAAACAAATTGACTATATAGGAGGATGAAACCATGAGCATGGAAGACAATATCAGGATCGTTCGCCAGTTCATTCAGAAGTTCTGGAACGAGGGCGACCTCGGTTGCGCCGAGCAGTTCTTGGCGGAGGATTATATCGATCATGCCTACGTCCCGGGCAACGTAGACGGACTTAAACTGACGGCGGGCTCGCTGCATACGGCATTCCCGGATCAAGTATCGGTGGAAGAAAGCATCGTTGCGCAGGGCGATCGCGTCGTTGCGAGATTACGGTTGGAAGGGACGCATAAAGGGAGCTTCCGAGGCACGGAGGCAACCCAGAATCGGATTGAAGTGAGGGTGTATCGGGAATATCGCCTGGCGAATGGAAGAATAGCCGAGCACTGGGCGTTACTCGATACGGCCTCGTTGCTCCGGCAGATCGGTGCGGAACTGAACGAACATCCCGCATGTCGAATAAATTAATGGATTCGCTGAGGCTGCCGTAACGGCAGCCTTAGTTATTAGTTCGAAGCATGTTACAATAGGGTTTGTGTTGATTCCGTGGAGAGGCAAGGTGGACGAACCTAATGGCACAACAACCGGCGGGGTACGAGCTGCCCCTATTGTTTGCATCCGCATTCCGATTGGCTGTCGATGAATTGCATCGCGAATTGGCGACCGTCGGCTTCGACGATGTCAAACCTTCTCACGGATTTATTTTTCAGAAGCTGTCTTGGGGCAACGCGACCGGCAATGAAATTGCCGAACATCTGGGGATTACGAAGCAGGCAGCCAGCGTAATCATCGATTACTTGGAACAGCATGGGTATGTGACGAGGGCTCCCCATCCTTCCGACGGAAGGGGGAAGCAAGTCGCCTTAACCGAACGCGGCTGGCAGTGCATTCGCGCTACCGAAGCGATCTTTACCGCGATTGAGAGGCGCTGGGTCGACGTACTCGGCCATGACGAGATGGACCGGCTTCGTTCCTCGATGCGTCAGATCGTTCAAGCGTTCCCCGACTCCCCATCGTCGCCGTTCCGGCCGGTCTGGTAACTCGGATTACAGGTAGGGGTCCCATAGCTCCCTCAATAAGCTCACGCCTTCCTCGATCCGCTCCAGCGCGATGCCGCCAAAGCCGATAATGAAGCTTCTTTCCCGAGTCTGGGGAATGCCGCCCGAGTAGAACGGGGAGGCTGCCGCAACTCGAATGCCATAAGGCTGCACGGCCTTGACCATCTCTTGCTCCGCTAGGGACGCCTGAAGCTTCAGGATCAGGTGCATTCCCGTCTCCCCGTTGATCACTTCGCCTTTTCCCTTAAATCTAACGTTAAGCGCGTCGGACAGGACGCGGTTCTTCCTGCGATACAGATTCCTCATCTTGCGGACGTGTTTCTCGAAGTACCCCTGCTCCATGAATCGCTGAAGGGTTCGTTGATAAAGCCGGGAAGAAGACAACTCGAACATCAGCTTCCGTCTAATCCGATGGTAAGGCTCGATTAACGCTTCCGGCAGAACCAGGTAGTGAATGCATATGTCCGGCGCGAGAATCTGCGAGAATCCCCCGACATAGATGACGTTCGCGGTCGGATCAAGTCCCTGCAGCGCGGGCACCGGCTGCCCATGATACCGAAGCTCTCCCCCGTAGTCGTCTTCCACGATATAAGCTTGATTCTCCTTGGCCCACTCCAGTAACGCAATCCTCTCCTGGAACGGCATCACTCGTCCGCTTGGAAACTGATGCGAGGGC
The DNA here is from genome assembly GCA_023460795.1 of Bacillota bacterium. Taxonomy (GTDB): domain Bacteria; phylum Bacillota; class Bacilli; order Paenibacillales; family Paenibacillaceae; genus Cohnella. The sequence goes on from JAEWPC010000005.1 coordinate 127,466, forward strand.
GAAACCGCGACGATACGAGCAGTCGTGCGATGAAGCTTCAAGGATGAAATTCCCTTGTCAGCATCCGTTAGGGGCAACACCTGATATCCCTGCGCTTGGAACGTTGACGGGATGAGGGGGTAACAGGGATTCTCTACGGCAATGCCAAGCGAGACCTCCTTTAACATGACGGCGAGATAATTCATGAGCAGATGCTGCTCCGCTCCGATCACGATTTGTTCCTTACGGCAGACCACTCCGCGGAATCGCCCAAGATAAGTCGCCAGCTCTTCGCGCAGACCCCTCTCTCCTTGCGGATCCCCATAGAACAGGAGCTCGGCATATTCGTCTCGGATCGTATGGTTCAACAACCTTTTCCAGGTCGTGACCGGGAAAGGAGTGAAATCATTCTTGGCCATGTGGAAGTCGTATGCATATACCGAATCGGCCATCCCTGAAGCTACCCCGTTGGCGGGCGATTGCGGGTACTCTCCTAAAGCGAGTTTTCCGTAAGAATCGGGCAGATGCGTTACGTAATAGCCTCTCCTGGGCAGGTTCTCTATGAACCCTTCGGCGAGCAGCTGTTGATAGGCGGTTTCAACGGGCGTGGTGCTTAACGACAAATGGTTGGCAAGCGCCCGAATGGACGGCAAGTGGTCATTCGGAGCTAGCTTTCCTCCGATAATATCCCGTTTAATCGCTTCATATAGAGCAATATAGACAGGCGATGCCGACGGGGAGTACATATCCGGCGTGTAGAGCATCTTGTCTCCTCCCGACTGTCGTCTATAAAATGATCAAACTGTACATTTTTAAGTATACAGAATGGTGTTAATTTAGAATATAGACACGCAGCTAAAGGAGATAGATAGAATGGCACCCGTACGTTTTCTAGAAGGAACGAAAGTCTATTTGCGACCGATCGAGCTAGCCGATACGGACTGGTATTTCGCCAGCCTGTACGACAAGAATACAAGAAGGCTCACCGGCACGCAGAAGCACTATAGCCGGGAACAGATCGCCAGATACATCGACGGGAAGTCGCAGGATAGCTCGTCCGTCCTCCTGTTGATCGCGACTTGCGAAGACGACCGGCTGGTCGGGGACATTGCCATACAGAATATCGACACGATGAACCGTAACGCGAATATTCGCATTGCCATCAACAGCGAGGCTTATCAAGGGAAAGGGTATGGAACGGAAGCCCTGCGGCTCATGCTGGACTATGGCTTCGGCATCCTGAATCTTCACCGTATCGAGCTCAACGTATTCTCCTATAACGAGCGCGCGATGCATGTGTACGAGAAGCTGGGTTTCAAGCGAGAAGGCGTGCAGAGAGAGGCGCTGTACTACGATCATCAATATTACGATTCGATTCTTATGAGTATCCTTGAACATGAGTATCGGGCGATAAAATGAGACGTTTATCAGCATACGGTCTATCGATCCTATCCGGATCTCTGATGATGCTAAGCATGCCGGGACACGACTATTCCATTCTTGCATGGTTTGGTCTTGTTCCTCTTTTGCTTGCGCTCAGGAACCAATCCTCTCTGCAGTCTTATTGGTTAATCAACGTATGCGCCATGGTCTGGTCGGTCGGGACGCATGTGTGGTACCCGTCGATCTTCGGATGGTCCGGTTATCTCATCATGCTCGCGGGAGGACTGTTCTACGGGGCTATTCTTAAGATCGGGTACGACATGAGCCGGCGCATTCCGAGATGGTACGGCCTATTCGCGCTGCCGATCGCGTTCAGCGTGCTGGAGTGGGTCAAGACGATTATCCCCTTCACCAAGACGTGGTGGATAGAGTTAATCGCGAAGTCGCAGTGGACGGTTCCGGCGCACCTGCAGCTGTTATCCTACACCGGGTTTATCGGCCTGTCGTTCCTTATCCTGCTTGCGAACGCATGCATCGCCAAGCTGATCGCGGAATTCCGATTAGCTAGACGAGCGATTCTGCTTCCCATCGCGTTGCTGCTGTTACCTGTCGCTAATGCGATCTTCGGCACGGTCGTGCTGAACCATAGCCATGCCCGGTTAGCCGACGGCCCGATAAGAATCGGCGCGACCGTCGATCTCATTAATCAGGACCCTAGCGTTATCGCTCTGGGAAGCCAGGCAACGGCGGGCGACGGTTACTTAGCGGATACGCCGGAGATGCAGCAGCGAATCTTCGAGATCAATCGGGATCTGTCCCGGCAGTTAGCCGAGAAGGAGGGCCCGCTGGATATCCTCGTGTGGGGCGAGAACGAGTTCATGAATCTCGGCGATGCCGCCATGGTGGACCAGCTCGCTGCGCTGTCGAGAGAGTTAAGGGCCTATATAGCCGCGGATACCGTCTGGGAGACGGAAGATGCCATGTACGATACCGCGTTGCTCATGTCCCCCGAGGGCGAAGAGGCAGGCAGAACGCCGAAAATATTCACGCTATGGGGCGAAGAGGCTCACGGCTTCTCTTCCGGGCCACGGGACTACAACGTATACGATACCGAGCTAGGCAAGATTGCGCTGGCGGTGTGTTGGGACCGGCACGATCCTTCCATACTGAGAGGATATGCGCGCAGCGGCGCGCAGCTCGCGCTCATACCCGCGGATGACGACTTTAACGGCAACAAGCGGTTTCCTTATTTCGCGGCCGGCGACGCCGTGTTCCGTGCGGTGGAGAACCATATGGCGATCGGCTCGGGCTCGACGTCCGGGGTTGCCCAAGTCATCACGCCGTATGGCGAAATGACCGCGATGAGCGGCGTGAACGAGCGAGGGGCGATAGCGGGAGAGACGTTCGTCGTAAATACGCCGACCTTCTACACCCGGTATGGAGACGTGTTCGCCTATTTGCTAAGCGCTTGTTTTCTCGTACTCCTCCTCATCTCCGAGCGGAACAAAGCTCGACGCCAATCCCTCTAATCGGGGGATTTTTTATTTTGTCGGATTAAAGGTAAAATTGAATGGCGGGAATACTAGCTTATCGAAACGAGGTCGACACATGGAGAAAAAACACAAACATTCTGCTCTAAGAAAATGGTTACGGGGTTTAGCGGTGGTCATCGGGGCGTTCGTCACGTCCTATGGACTGGAAGCCGTGCTCATTCCGAACAACGTATCCGACGGAGGCGTCACGGGCATAAGCATCGTAGGCTCGGAGCTTGTCGGGATTCCGCTTGGCGTGTTGATCGCCATTCTTAATGTTCCGTTCGTATTCCTAGGATATAAGCAAATCGGCAAGAGCTTCGCGATCTATTCCGTGCTCGGAATCGCCTCGTTGGCCATAGGCACCGTCGTCATGCACGAAATATCGCCGATCATCGAAGGCGACACGCTGCTCATCACCGTCGTCGGCGGTATTATCATCGGTTTCGGCATGGGTCTTGCGCTAAGGAACGGCGGCGCGTTGGACGGCATCGACATGCTGGCCGTGTTGCTGTCGCGCAAACTACCCTTCGGCACGAGCGATCTGATCCTGTTCTTGAATATGTTCGTATTCATCATCGTATCGACCGTATTCGGCCTCCAGGGCGCAATCCTGTCGGGAATCGCTTATTACATCGCTTCCAAGATGATCCACATCGTCGAAGAAGGGTTAAGCGGCGCGAAGACGTTCAAGATTATTACCAAATACCCCGAGGTCATGGTCGAGACGATTCGCGATCGCCTAGGTCGCGGAGCTACATATAGCCTTGTGGAAGGCGGATATTCCAACGAACAGTTCAAGGAAATCGCGTGCGTCATCAACCGAATGGAAGAAAGCAAGATGAAAGAGATCATTCAGGAGATCGACCCGCATGCCTTCATCGCCGTGTACGACGTCGCGGAGGTCAGAGGCGGGAACTTCAGCAAGAAGGATATCCACTAGGGCGAGCTTTAATTATTTAATCAAGTCCTTTAATCCGGACGGTTTTCGGAACGAAGAAAGCAGTGGTATAGTGTAAGTTAGCACTCTGAAAACGCTTTCTAACGTACAAACGGAAACTGGAGGGATAAGACGTGCAGAATAACGAATTGGCGCACCGTATGGCTAGCAGTACGATCAAGCTTATCGACGGAGCGGGAAACCCTGTTGCAGGTCAAGAGGTAACGTTACGTCAAACCAATCATAAGTTCATCTTCGGATGCGGCATATTCGATGCGATCCCGGTAGCGAACCGTAACGTGCCGGCGGACAGGCTTGCTTTTCTCGAACAGAAGCTGGATTTATTCCTGGATGTATTCAATGGCGCGACGCTGCCATTCTACTGGGCGATGTACGAACCCGAGAAGGGAAATCCGAAAATTCCGGAATTGCAGACGGCCGCGAGGTGGCTGAAGGATAGGAATATTGCGGTCAAAGGCCATCCTCTCTGCTGGCACACCCTAACGGCGCCATGGCTTCTGGATCTCAGCAACGAGGATATCCTGAAGGCGCAGTTAGCTAGAATCGAGCGCGACGTAACCGCCTTCCAAGGCTTGATCGATACGTGGGACGTCATCAACGAAGTCGTCATTATGCCGATCTTCGATAAGTACGACAACGGCATTACGAGAATTAGCCAAGACCTCGGTCGAATCGGAATCATCAAGGAGATGTTCGCCAAGACGCGCGAGTGCAATCCCGGCGCCACTTTGCTGCTGAACGACTTCAACACGTCGATCAACTACGAGATCTTAATCGACGGGTGCTTGAACGCGGGGATTTCGATTGACGCCATCGGCATTCAGTCCCACCAGCATCAAGGCTATTGGGGACGCGAGAAGCTCGAAGAGGTGTTGGAGCGGTTCTCCCACTTCGGTCTGCCGATCCACTTTACGGAGAATACGTTAACGTCCGGTCACATTATGCCGCCGGAAATCGACGACTTGAACGACTATCAGATTCCGGACTGGCCGTCCACGCCTGAATTCGAAGAACGTCAGGCAAGAGAGATCGACGAGATGTATTCGATTCTGTTCAAGCATCCTCTGGTGGAAGCCATTACGACCTGGAATTTCAGCGACGAAGGCGCGTGGCTCGGAGCTCCGGCCGGAATCGTTCGAGTGGATAATACGCCGAAGCCTTCTTATGAGCTTCTGAAGAAGCGAATCAAAGGCGACTGGTCCACCCATGTGACGGTTACGACCGATAATGACGGAACGGTCTCCTTCCATGGATTCGTCGGCGAGTACGATCTGATTTGCGGAGATAAGAAATCGAGCTTCCAGCTGGATAAAGACGTTGATTCGGTACGCTTGGTGATTTAACGGCTTATAAACTTGACCGCGCACGGCAAGGGAGTGTCCCATAAGTCATTACTAATGACTTTGTGAGGCACCTCTGTAGTTTATTAGTTATCGATTGTAGTTTTGGCGGGGCATGTATCTCCTTCCGGTGTCTGTTGCCATCGTGAATTTTGAATTGGTAACCTCGTAACGAGGTGAATTCACGACGGCAAAGGCCAACGCTCCGCTCCTCCAGGAGATACATGCCCCTCTATTCTTCATCGAAAAAACCAAAAAGAAACCGTTCTTTGGTAAAATGGAGGTACCACCCAACCA
>JAEWPC010000006.1 GCA_023460795.1 Bacillota bacterium
GCGGTATGAGCCGCAGTCCGCGCCGCTGCGCTTGCAGCTCGGCATCGCTTATGCCGAGCTGGGGGACGTGGCGCAAGCGCGGAGCAGCTTGCGCGAGGCGTTGCGGCTGGATCGCTACAGCCGCGAAGGACACACCGCCGCGCTGGCGGCGATGGCGAACTTGGCGGAGTCCCGCCAAGAGGCCGGCGACGCAGGCGCGGCACGCGAGTCCGCGGCCGCCGGGGCGGCGTTCTACGCGAGCTATCGCGAGCTCGCCCAGCACGTCGCCGCGATGGAGCATCCGGCGAACGATCGGCAATTCGCGCTCACGGTCGCCGCCCAGTACCATGCCGCGAGGTGTTTGCTCATCCTCGGCGAGCGCCAAGAAGCCGAGCAGTTGCTGCGCGAGATCGTTCGAATAGCCGACGGAGATTGGCAGGAGATGGCGCTAAAGCTTCTGGACGAATAATTGGACGCGCTCTTAGGAAGCTGTCCGTAGCTGTCGACGATGGAATCACATACATTGAAGTTGAAATATACAGCTGCAAGGAGTGATTCCATGGCTGCCAGATGTCCAGCGCCTCCGAGGTCCGATTCCGGCCGATCCAGAATCGTGCGCAGAACCTCGATCAGAAGACCCGGCACCCCGAGCACGGGACCGATTTTTACCCGACTAACGGTCGAATGGGTGCAAAGGAACGGCGTTCCCTTTAATACAACCGGATTTTTCGCCAGCTTGTCTATTGGGGGGACGCTTGTAGCGACGACGCGATTCGATCGCTTCGGCGTGGCGCGCTTCAACAACGTCAGAACGTTAACGACCTCTCGCTTTACGCTTCGTCTGTTCAACGGGAACGGCGTCTTGTTCCGTACGAGAACGATCCCCGCGGGCATCGAGACTTTCGTCGTCATCGGGTAATAGTGGGGTAGTCATCAAGAAAAGAGGCAGCTCCGCAGATAGATCTGCAGAGCTGCCTCTTCGTGTTGCTAGGATTGTTTACTTACTCCAAATCCGTTGCAGGATGACCGCCGCTTCGGCGCGGGAGAGGTATCCGTTCGGCGCAAGCTTGCCGCTCGAGCCTTCCACGATACCCGCCTGCACGAGCGCCGTCGCGCTGTCTTTGGCGTAAGCCGCAACCGATCCCGCATCGCTGAACGCGCTCAACGTGCCGCCTGCAGGCAACGCTTTGCCCGCCGCTTTAATCGCGCGCGCCGCGATAACCATCATGTCTTGGCGAGAGATCGAGCTGTTCGGACTAAACTGGTTGCTGCCCGTGCCTTCGACGATGCCTAGCTGCTTGGCGATCTTAACCGCATCGTAGTAGTACGCGGAGGAAGCCACGTCGGAGAACATCGTTACCGATTGGTCGTTGCCTCTAAGCTCCAGCGCGCGTATGAGCAGCGCCAGGAAGTCCGCTCTCTTGATGGATGCGTTCGGATCGTAAGTTTGTTCGGACGTACCGTTGATGATGCCGCGGGAAGCCATCGCTTCGATCGCTTTCTTCGCCCAAGGTACGGACTTCAGATCGTCGAACGTCTTGACCACGAAAGCGACCGCGTAGTTACTGAAGTGAGTCGTCGAGAACTTGACCGTGCCGCTCGCCGCGTCGTAACGCGCGTTAGGCACCGGAGTCGCTTTGCCGCTTCCGTCGATATACCAGATGATAATGTGGTCCGGGTTGGATAGCTCTTGAGCCGTCGGCGTATACGGAATCGCCACGGAAACCGCCGCGTTAGGGTTGTTCCAAGCGATGACCGAGTCGCCAACCAACACTTCAAGGTTAATCACCGGTTTATCTCCGATTTGCTTGCGAACGTCTTCGCTGAGGCTATCCGCCGGGACTTTGCCTACGCGAACCGTTACGTCTCCCGCATTGCCTACGTCGGTGCCCGCCAGCATGTTGCCCGGCAGATCTACCGTACCGTTCTCGGTTTTGATCGAGATGACGGACGATCCGGAGTCTTTCAGGCCGGATACCGGCAATTGCACGCCGTATGCCGTTGCGCCTGCTTGCGCGGGAACGTCGACGATCACTTGTTTTTTGCCTGCGGCGTTCGCGATGGCTTGCTTCAGCGCGTTCTCTAGCGCGCTGCTGGACACGTTAGCCGACACGACTCCGTTCGCCGACGAGACGATCGGTTTAAGGGTAACCGCGCCTGTGGCTGGATCGGCCGTATTTTCGGCTGGCGGGATATACACGCTGCCTTGCGTGCCGCCTTTGCCTGTCAGCGTAAGAACGCCGTATACGGAAGTATCTTGATAGCCGGTGCCGGTCGTATCGTTCCATGCCGCTACGCTTTGGCGAGCGCCGTCCTTGGCGTCGTTGATCTGGACGTCGAAGCCGATCTGCGTATTGTTCGCCGGCGTAATCTCATCGAGCGGAATTTTTAGTTCGACCGTATAGTTGGTTCCGGATATGCTCGTCGCCGACGCGAAACCTTCCGCTATGTCCGATGGGTTGAAAGAAGTCTCGTTGTCGAAGTTGACGCGGTACTGTCCGTCGTCCGATTGGTAAGAGAACGACTTCTCGTTATTCTGGTCGACGAATACCTCGATGGAATCTTGCTCGTATTCGTTCACGCTCGTTTTATCCAACTGCGCATCGTCGACTTGGACGAGTACGTACAGATTATGATCGTCCCATAGCGCTTTGGCTTTGCCATGAGCTCCTTGCCAGGCCATTTGATACTTATCGACGGAAATTTCCGCTGCTTGGCCCCATACCGCATCGATCGTACCGTCGATGACCGGAGTAGCGTATCTTGCGGTCGCTTGGTTGGCGGTTTCCGACGCTGGCGGGTGCTCCGCAATGAATTTGGCTGGATCGATAACGCCGTAATATGCCGGTTTGGCTTGCAGGTTGTTGTCGAACGGCAACGGCGGTTGATCGTTCCTCCAGCTCGTCGCATCGTTCAAGCCCCAGAAGGTTACGCGCGCGATATTCGCGGCGTGTTCTTTGTAAATTTGGAACAGCTTCGCGTACAAGTAACCTTGCGCAATCGCTTGCTGCTCTGTAATCGTGCCGCCGCTGCCGGCCGTTACGTCCAGCTCGGTAACGCTGACCTCGACGCCCAAGGAGATGAATCTCTCCAAGGACGCTTTAACGTTATCCGGCTTCGTGTTGATGTTGTAGTGAGCCTGCATGCCGACGCCGTCGATCAGCTTTTGGCCCGGATTCGTCAGCGCGTACTTGTCGTTGATCGCCTTAACCATGTTGTAAATGGCCGTAGCTTTGCTCTGGTTATCGTCGTTGTAATCGTTGTAATACAACTTAATATCCCATTCCGGGTGAGCGTTCAGCACTTCTCTCGCAGCTAAAAACGCTTGTTCTACGTAGTCGTCCCCGATCGCCGTTTTCCATGGAGAAGTACGCAGCGAAGCTTGCCAATCCGTCGGATTAGGCGGGTTGTCGTTCATCGCTTCGTTGACGACGTCCCACGAGATGACTTTGTCCCCATAGTGCTCCATAACCGTCCGGATATGAGTTTTCATGTTATCGAGCGCATCTTCGCGGCTAAGCGGAGTGCCGTTCGACGTGGTCATCCAGGCAGGCGTTTGCTGGTGCCACACGAGTACGTGTCCATGAACTTGAAGCCCTTCTGAGATCGCTTTGTCTACGAGCGAATCGGCCCATGTAAAGGTGCCTTGAACCGCTTGCGTCGCATCGGGCTTCATGGCGTTCTCGGCGGTGACGACATTGTGATGCATCTTGAGAAGCTCCAGGCGAGTGCCTTCGAGATCGGTCGCGGATATGGCGTTACCGATCAAGAAATCGTCTTGGTATTTCGTTTTGATCGGCGTGAGATCTGTTTGTACGCCGATGGCGCCAGCGCCCGTGTCGACGAAGCTGATATCGTCAACGTAGTAAGAAGCGGTCTTATTGTTGGAGCTTTCCACGTAAATGGTCACAAACTCGTCGCCTACGCTCGTGTAGCGATAGTTGCCTTCGAGTTTGACCCATCCGTCGGCGGCGGCTACGGTTTTGGCGTTAATCGTGTTGTAGCTGGCGGCGCTGCCGTTGCCGATTTGCGTCGACAGCTGAAGCTGCGAGCTGGTCGGAGAGATCAACTTCACCCAAGCGGTAACCTTGTACTCGTAGCCTTTATCCACGTTCTTCTCTACACGGATGGTCGGGCCGTGCCAAGCATCCGTACGGCCTTCTATTTTCAACGAATAAGCTCCGCCGTCGGTATGGTTGGCTTCGTTCGTCACGGTCAACGTTTCCGTGCCGGCTCTTCCTGCGAAGCCGCCGTTCGTTTGATCCTCGAACGTTGCGGTATGGAAAGGAACGGCAGGAGTTCGAGGAGGCTCGGCGCCCGGCGTAACGTCTTTGATCACGAATTCGTCCAAATAGAAGTCGGCTTTAGCAGTCAATGTAGGATCGACGTTGCCGTTGCTATCATAGATGTTCGCTTCGATCCATACGAGGAATTCGGTCATATTCGCCGGAACCTCATAACCTTTCAATTCGAACGTCTGCCAAGCGGAGTCCGTAACGGACTGGTTAGCGATAATCCACGGGTAGTCGTCCGTGCCGCCGGAGGTGACTTTCGAACCTAAGTGATAGGTATCGGTTCCTTGCGCGGACCGGAGCTTGAACGAAATATCGTACTGATGGCCGGATACTAACGTGTTGGTCAGATTCAGCGCCACGCTGCTTCTTCTGTCCGTACGGTTAGCATACAGCAACGATTTCGTTCCGTCGGAAGCAAAGTCGGAGGACACCGAAACCGTACCGGTACCGTTCCACCCGAGGTCCGCCCAGCCGCCTGGTTGCCCGTCCTCAAAGCTTTGGGACAGTACGTTGAAGCCCGGAGGCGATACGACGCCGGCTTTCGTCTGGCGAATGACGACATCGTCGATCGCGAAGCTAGTCGTCTTGCCCGCGTCTTCGGACTCGAAATACAGCTTTATCGCCGTTGCGGCGGAGTTGTAGGCGTAAGTGCCGCTAAGCTTCACCCAGGCGCTGTCGTTGACCGCCGTCAACGCGATCACTTGCTTGTATTGATCGTCGCCGGTAAGTCCGGTTTGTTCCATCGTCGCTTTCAGCTGCGTCGATGCGGCTCCGGCGGCAAGTCTAGCATAAGCCGTAAACTCGTATTCCGCGCCTTTCTCAAGCGCGTCGGTCAAGACGAGGCTCGGACCGTGATAATTTTGCGAGCGTCCCGTCACGATTAGACTGTTACCGGGGGTGCGGTAGACGGAGCTCGTAACGGTCGCCGTGGCGCCGTTGCCCGTCCATCCCGCTTGGCCGCTTTCGAATTTCTCTAGCATGACGGCAGGCTTAAGGACTTTGACGCTGAAGTCGTCGACGTAGAAGTCCACGGTCGGGCTGCTGTTGCTTTGCAAGTACACTTGCAATACCGCGGCGTCCATATCGTACGTATACTCGCCGCTGACTTGTACCCATGCGTCGGCGGTTACCGTCACCGGGTTGCCGGGGTTGGCATATTCGTTAGCCGCTCCGGTCTGCTGCGCGCCGAATTGGATCGTCTGGGAGCCTACGGTTCCTTCTTTAAGCTTGACGTAAGCGGAGAACTCGTAAGTCGATTCTTTGTTTAACTTGCCTGTGGCTGCAAGATTAAAGCCTGGACCGTTCCAGGTTTGCTCTCGTCCTTCCACCAGGAGGCTGCCGGTTCCGCCGTGCGCAGAATAGGTGGAGGCCGTAACGGTCTCGGCCCCGCGTTTGAACCAGCCCTGCGTGCTCCCCTCGAAATCGTTGGAGAGTACGACGTCTCCGATCGCTTCCGGAGCCGGAGGAGCAGGTCCGCCGATCGCGGCCGCGAACGTGTTCAGGGTGTCGTTCTTCATGATGAGAACGCGGCCCATCGCCATGGCGTCTTCATCGCCGGCCCAGGCTTTGAACGCGACCTTGATTTCGTTCTCCGCAGCTGCGGCTTTGACGTCGGCGTTATAGGCGCCGTACGGATAGGCTAGCAGAATAGGGTCTTGTCCGGTAATGCCTTTCAAGAACGCGTTAGCGGATTGGATTTCCGCCCCCGCCGCAGCCTTCGTAATTGCGGTCGTCCACACGGCCTGATCATGCGACTTCGTATGGTTCTGAAGACTAATGTTAGGGTTGGTCTTCAGGGCATTCAATTGATCGAGCGTCATCCCCCAAGAACCGATGTTATCTTGTATTACGAATGATACCGCTTTCATATTATACTGCGTTAATACTGGCAGAGCGTTCGTAATAAAATCCGGCGTCGCGTCGTCGAACGTCAGCAGAATAGGTTTGGCGGGCGCCGTCGCCCCGTTCACGACGATGTCGACGTATTGTTCGGCGGACAATGTCGTATAGCCGTTATCGTTGAGATACTTCATATGTTTCTTAAAGTTGGCCGTACTATACTGATAATCTCCGGATGGATTATCGGTGATGACATGATAGAGGACGACAGGGATCGATGTTGCCGCATGCGTCTTCGGCGTATTCCAGAATTGCGGCACTAATAATGCAATGGCTAACAATGAAAGCAAAAACCGTTTAAAGCGTCTACTCATTGAATTCTTTCCCCCTAGACAGAATAAATAAATGACTAAAGCGCTTTCAAACTTTGTTGTGGACAGCCATCTCCTTTCATATACATCCATAATAAACGCGCGTTTATAAGTGCGAAACCTATCGAAGTAGAGATTCTACTTAAAAAAATAAAGAAGATATGTATTTTGAAGCTTAAATGTTGGTATTAAACGTAAATAAAGACGAAGTATGACAGCGGTCACACTTCGCCTTTCATTTCCTAACCCCCGAAAGCCGCCCTGAACGCTTGCCGCAGACGCTCGAGGTCGACGTTCCACAGCGCGGCGATTTCTTCGCTGACCGCTTCGTCCCACCAATCGGCAAGAGCCTTGCGATTGCTGCGGCGCTCGTGGATCCAGAGCAAGTTGCCGATCACCTTGCGCACGTATATCTCTTCTGCCTGCTTGACGAGCGGAGCGGGGACGTGCAGCTTTAACCTCTTAACCGTTCTGTACAATTCATTGCCGCACGCCCGCCGAATGCTGCGCGGGGACGGAAGCGGGGAAGTATGCTTCTCTTTGAACATCGTCATCCTTGCTTCACCATGCCTCTCTTGCGATACCCTATGCGGAGGGCAGGGGAGAGGTCACGGGGTTGGGCGAACGTCTACGGGACAAGCCAAAAAACGCTCTAATGAAGAGCGTTCTTCGCGAGCGGGACTATACTTACTGTACGTACAAGTAACCGATCATCGGGGTGCTGGAGTTTTCTTCGGAGTGGGTTTCGCAAATGATGCTGTAGACTCCGGATTCCTTAGGCGTGAATTTTACGATCGTCGTTTTGCCTTTATTGACGGTTGCCGAGATGCCGAGTCCTTCGATAACGAATGGATGAGACTGGCCGTTGACGCCCGAGATGCGAAGCTCTACCGGCTGGTTTCTCTTGACGTAGATGGAACCGGGGATGAACTGGTACGCTTCTAGTTTCTTGCCGCCGATGTCCGCCGTGAATTCGCCCGTCACCATGTGATACACTTGCACATCGCCGGACGCAGCCGGCGCCGACGCAGGCTTGGACTGCTGCCACCCGATGTATGCCCCCGCCAAGATGACGACGAGCGCCAAAATACCGTAAAACTGAATCTTTTTCCGGTTAAGTAATACGACTTTGCTCATGCCACTCTCTCCTCTTCAACTTTGTCCACCTACCGAATGTGTATGCGCCTGTCCGCTCCGTCATGACAGGCCCGTACGAATTAACGAGACAAGTCTTGAAGTGGAACAAGCGACATACCATATGCTAGAATGGTAACGGTAATCATGGGAGAGAAAGCAGGGTTCGAAGCGATGATGGATACGATTCACCAATGGCTTGACCAATTGCTGTTATGGATTGAGGATTTAGGGTATTGGGGTATTATTATTGGTCTCGCCATCGAAGTCATACCGAGCGAGATCGTCCTGGCTTACGCGGGGTATCTCGTATTCAGAGGAGAAGTATCGTTCACGGTCGCCGTCATTTGCGGCGTAATCGGCGCGCTCCTGCAGCAGTGGCTGCTTTATGCGATCGGACGGTATGGCGGACGGCCTTTCGTGGACAAGTTCGGCAAATACCTGCATATTAAACAGAAGCATATCGATATCGCCGAGCGTTGGGTCGAGAAGTACGGCAATATCATCGTGTTTACTGGGCGTTTCGTGCCTGTAATGAGACAAGTCGTCTCCATTCCCGCAGGCATGGCGCGCATGAAGCTGGGCATATTCACGATTCTGACGCTGCTCGCTTCGATTCCTTGGTCGATCTTGTTCGTATGGCTCGGCAAGTCGCTTGGGGACAATTGGGAGAATATCAACGAGAAAGCCTCAAGCTACGTCCAACCGATCATTCTGATCGCCTTGGCGCTTCTCATCGGATATTTTATTTTCCACTACGTGCGCAAGCGGGGTAAAAACTTATAAGAGCGAGTTCGTTCGAGCTCGACGACAATTCAATTTTATTAAGGAGAGATTACGATGAGCCAACAGTTGGGAGATTACTTGAGAAAAGGCATTGCGCCACAGCAATTCATAGACGGAATGGCCAAAAATCAAGAAGCTTTGCGTTCGTGGCAGGAGAAGTTCGAATGGCCGGACGCGGATACGGAGTATTTCTTCGAATCGCAGAACAACCGCGACGATCTGCGTTGCATGATCATCGCGGCGGAATGGTGCGGCGACGTCGTTCGTAACGTTCCCGTCGTTCTCGCGGCGATGGAGAAAGCCGGCATTCCGACGGAAATGTACATTATGGAGCAGCACCTCGAGTTGATCGACCAGTTCCTCGTGATGGGCGGACGTTCGATTCCGGTCGTGCTCATCGTAGATACGGGCGGTCATTTGCTTGGCAAATGGGGACCTCGTCCGAAATATATCCAAGAGCCGATGGTTGCTTTCAAACGCGACAATCCCGACCGCGAAGCGCCGGATTATCAAGACAACCTGGCTGCGGCGCGCAAGGAAATCATGGCGCGTTACGGCGAAGGCACGGAATATCAGAAGCTGATTCTGGATGAGCTGCGCGAGCTTTTGTCCGGGGTATAAGGGGTTTACGACAACATGTTGACTTTTCACACCTATAGTCTGGGCGCTCTGGAGACGAACTGCTATGCCGTCGTTAATGCAGCGCGTACGCACGCGGTCGTCATCGATCCGGGTACGGCAGACGGCGCGCTTATTCGCAAGCTGGACGGCTTGAAGGTCGAGGCCATCCTGCTGACGCACGCGCACTTCGATCATATCGGCGGCGTTGACGCTTTGCGTAAGCGATACGAATGTCCGGTTTACATTCATTCTCAAGAGAAGGATTGGTTAACCGACGCGGCTAAGAACGGTTCGTTGCGCTGGGCGCAGGTGACGCCTCCGATTACGACGGACGCCCCGGAGCAACTGCTCGCGGACGGTCAGTCGCTGACGTTCCTCGGAGAGACGTTCCAAGTGCTGCATACGCCGGGACACTCCCCGGGAAGCGTGAGCTTCCTGGTCGGCGATTTGCTATTCTCCGGCGACGCGCTGTTCCGGCGTTCGATCGGGCGCACGGATTTGCCCGGCGGCAATCAAGAGCAGCTGTCCCGCTCGATCCGCGAGAAGCTGTACGCGTTGCCCGATTCCGTCATCGTATTGCCGGGTCACGGGCCGGATACATTGATCGGAGAAGAGAAGCGGGACAACCCGTACGTGAGAGCATAACGATCAGGCGGATGGCGGAATAGGAGCTACCGAAGATGCTGACTTATCGCACCTATTGTCTCGGCGTCGTACAGACGAACGCTTACGTCGTCTTGAACGAGGAAGGCACGCGCGCGGTCATTATCGATCCGGGTACGGCGGACGAAGCGCTTATGCGGCGGTTGGACGGTCTGAAGGTCGAGGCGATTCTCTTGACGCACGCGCATTTCGACCATTTCGGCGGCGTCGAAGAGCTGCGGAAGCGATATGGCTGCCCGGTTTACCTCCATGAATCGGAAAAGGATTGGCTGTGGGACACGGATAGCAACCTATCGCTGAATTGGCCGAACGTGCCGGAGATTACGGCGTCGCCTCCGGACTATCCGCTCGAGGACGGACAATCGCTGACTCTGTGCGGCGAGACGTTCCAGGTGCTGCATACGCCGGGGCATTCTCCGGGCAGCGTAAGCTTCTTGGTCGGCGATCTGCTATTCTCAGGTGACGCGTTGTTCCGCCGCTCGATCGGGGCGACGGGCATGCGTTATGCCGACCACGGACAGCTTGTCCGCTCCATTCGCGAGAAGCTGTATACGTTGCCCGACTCCGTCGTCGTACTGCCGGGTCACGGACCTGAGACGACGATCGGGGAAGAGAAGCGGGATAATCCTTATGTAAGCGCGTAACGCCGGGAATCACGAATTGTAAAAATAAGGGCTTTACACCCGTACGAGTATTTGTTATATTGAGCGTGACAAAGTCGTTATAGGCTATATGATCGCTGCGAAGCACGCAGGCGAAGGAGATTGAACTCCTACGCCTGCGTTTTTTATTTTCCGGAAAGCGGGGATGTAGATGAACAGACGCAAGCAACTGACGATCAGTCTAACGGCGGCCGTGCTGTCCGGTCTGCTGGTGTACGGCGTATACCTGCTTCAATTGAAACAGATCAAGCTCGAAGAAACGGTAGCGGTCGTCGCTCCGAAGCGGTTCATCCCGGTCGGTACGATACTCGCCGAAGCGGATCTAAAGACGATATGGCTGCCCCGCGGAGCGGTAGATCAGGAGATGGTCAGGGCGATGGCAGACGCGGTAGGCATGGAGACCGTCGTACCGCTTGGCGGCGAGGAGCCGCTGCTTCGCTGGAAGCTGGACAAATACAGGCTGCTTCCTCGCGTAGGCGAAGCGACTTTCCAAATTCCGCGGGCCTACGTCAAATCGGTATCCAACGGCATTCGCGCGGGAGATCAAGTGGCGGTGTTCGTGTCCGGGGAGTCGGAACAGTCCCCTTCGCGCAGGTTATTCGACGAGGAGATCGTCGTGGCAGCGGTCAAGACGGCGGCGAACTTGGAGATCGACGATCCGAAAAATCCGAATTTGCTCTCGCTTGCCAACGACGACAAGGAAAGCATGTACGCCTCGAGGAGGGACGCCAACGGCGCGATCGACTCGATTAACCTGAACTTGACGGAAGCGCAATGGCTGGCATTGGACACTATGTGCAAAGGAGGGGAAGCCAAGCTGATTATCGCCTACCAAGCGTCATCCATGGGAGAGAAGGAGGCTAGACCATGAAGGGAAGATTGGCAGCGTTCGCAGGATCCACGCCGAATATCGGCACGTCGTTAACGGCGCTAGGAACGGCGTACCGGATCGCGGCCACGACGGAGCTGCGCGTCGGTTACTTATGCTTGAACCTGAAGAGCGCCAAGTCGCATTTGTACTTGGGCGTCGACAAGCCGGAAGTTACGCTGGACGGCGTACGGCCGGAGCTTAGGGCGAGAACGTTAACCGGGGATAAGCTTCGGCAATACGCCTTTCAATCGCCGCGGCTGGGCGGTTTACGCGTGCTATTCGGCAATATGGCCCGGGAACAGGCGGAGTATTACGAACCGGAGGATATGAACCAGCTGTTCGCTGCCGCAAGGGATGCCTTCGATCTTACGATCGCGGACGTCAGCGCTTATTGGGACAATGCGGCGACGGTGTGCGCGATGAGGGAAGCCGACGATAGGTTCCTCGTCACGACTAATCGTCTTAGCCATTTTCAAGAAGACGTCCACAGATGGACCGGTCAGGTCGGTTCGATGTTCGGCATCGCGCCGGAGCATTTTCAGTTGGTGCTGCTGCAAGGAAACGAACGAATGTCGGGGGGATATCGTATGAAGGAAGTCCGGAAAGAAACAGGGTGCATCGCATTTACCGAGATGAAGCTGGTCGAGAACCTTCATCTCCAGCTGGACAGCGGAAGATTGGACGAGTGGTTAAGCGCGCAGGATCGCAACGCGGCTTCCTTCGATCCGGTGGCGAATACGTTGCTCCACCGGCTGAATTGGACGAAGAGGCTGCAGCAAACCGATCGTCCTTGGCTTCGTCGGCTGATGGTTCATCGGTCCAGAACAAGATGAGCGAAGCATCGTCGCCGAAGCGGTTCTCGCCTTCCGCCTACGCCGCCGAACTGCAGGTTCGTTCGCCGGATCCGGTAGAACAGAAGGGCCAAGAGCAAGGCTCCAATATGCGCGCGTACGCGGAAGAGATCAGACATTTGCTATCCACTCCGCGAGGCCATACCGAGGAAGAGCGAAGGCAATATACGGAGAAGCTGAATCGGGCGGTCATCGGATTTCCGCAAGAACGCCTGGAGATGCTCGCCATTATTTCGGACTGGATCATTAAGAAACGATTGCAGCATGTGCCGATCGAGCAGTCCCAATACGTATCGCTTGCGGAGGCGATGTTCGCCGAAGTGATCGGCCTTAACGTGCTCGAATTGGTGCTTCGCAACCGGAAAGGGCTAGAGGAGGTGCAGGTCGTCGGCACGCGGATCTTCGAGGTGCGAGATGGCCGGGCGACGGCTTCGCCCTACAGGTTCCAGAGCATCGAGGACGTGGAACGAATCCAGCAGAACTTGGTGTTGTTCAATAACGACAGGATCAATCCGCGCAAGAGATGGGCGGAGGTGCTGCTGCAGGACGGTTCGCGGGTAACGCTCACCGGCTTCGGATTCACTTCGCGGCCGACGATGACGATCCGGTTGTACACGGTCAAACGGTTCGGACTCGATACGCTGTGCCGGCAGGAGTACCAGACGATCGACGATAACGTGCGGCAACTGCTGCTCGTCGTACTCCGCAGCCGCTTCAATATGGTCATCATCGGGGCCACGAATACGGGGAAGACGCATTTGATCAAAGCGTTGATCGCCGCAATGCCGGACGAGGAACGGATCGTGACGATCGAAGGAAGGTTCGAGCTCATGCTGACGCGGGATTTCCCGGATAAGAACGTCGTCGAATACGAGTCGGAGGAGGATGATCCTCAGCATGGCTCGAGGCAGGCGTTCAAGCTGGCACTGCGCCAGTCGCCGCAACGGATATGTCACGCCGAGATCAGGGACGAGGACGCGAACATCTATGTACGCGCCTGCACGAGGGGCCATGAAGGCAGTCTGACATCGGTTCACGCGAATGCGCTCGAGGACGTACCCGATACGATAACCGATATGTGCATGTTAGATGGGCGCGGGATGAATCCGGCGCGAATGACGCGGCGCATTACGGAGCATGTCACGCAGATCGGCTTGGAGATGCGCATCGTCGGCGGCGTTCGCAGGCTCGTGCGAATCGGCGAGTACGAGTGGCGTGACGGCGAAGTGAACGTTCGAACCGTCATGCGCTATGACGAGGAAACGGGTAGATGGGCGTTCCCCGAACGTTTCTCCGAGAGGGCTGCAGCTAGAATGGCCAGGATGGATCCCGCAGGCTATGGGGAGATCCGGCGGATGTACGAGGTGGCGGAATGCTGACGATAGCCCTCTCGTCGCTAATCATCCTGCTGTTCGTGCTGCTCTACGTCAGCTTGAAGTACGGGCTATCGGCTTGGTCGGACAGATACTCTCGCAAGCGCAGGCTGAGAGCTTACCGTGACACGCGTTGGAGCCAGTTCCTAAGCCGGCAACTCATGAAACTCGGCAAGCCTTATGAGCATATAACGGATTTGCTGCTTGCTCTCGGCTGGAAGACGGGACCGATCGGTTTCTTGCTAATGTCGTCCCTTCTCGGTTTGGCCGGCATCGTTATCGGGGCGTTGCTGTTTCAGTCCCTGAAGTCTTGTATCCTCTTGCTGGCGATTCTCGGATGTTGTCCGTATTTGCTTCTGCGGATGTCGCTCGTGAATCGGCAGATGGCGACCCAGATCGAATTTCTGCCGGCGGTCGAGCTGTTCTATCAATGTTACTTGGTAACGGGCCGCAGGCATGTTCGAACCGCTCTTCAGAAGACGGTCGAAGAGAGACGGCTTGGCGGTCACGTTCAGTTCGTATTCGACCAACTGTATCGTCATCTATCGATAAGATCGGAGGACGAGAGCAGCATCCGCAGATTTACGCTGTCGTTCGGGCACGTCTGGGCCGACTATTTCGGCAGCATCTTGAAGGTATCGCTGGAAGAAGGCAACGATATCTCGGGCAATCTGAAGGAATTGATCGCGGATATGCGCAAATCGCAGATGGACCATCAGACGGAGAGGTATCGGCTGCTGGAAAT
Source organism: Bacillota bacterium (assembly GCA_023460795.1). GTDB lineage: Bacteria > Bacillota > Bacilli > Paenibacillales > Paenibacillaceae > Cohnella. Next base: position 14,191 of record JAEWPC010000006.1, read on the forward strand.
CCGGATTGCCAATTTCACCCCGGTCGTGTTCCTAGCGGTGTTCCTCGGCATTAACTTCCATATGAATCCGGAAGCCAGCCATCAATATTACATCGTGGACCCCGGAGGCAGAAGCATGCTGCTGAATGCGGTCGTCCTGCTGTTCGTTTCATTCATGATGGGACTCATCTTATCTCGGCGAAAGCTTTAGACGGCTTCAGAGAAGACTCGGGAGGAAGGAGGCAGCCTAATGATGGGCTATGGCGAAGGGTTAAATTCCGCGATCGGCTGGGTGCTGCAATTCGCTCTCGCGTTCATAAGTATTGCGGCATTGCTGAAGGCATTAACCTCCACGCGCAATCGTTGGCGAATTCAGCTTAAGGATTGGCGATTGCACCGAACGCCGGGATGGTGGCTCGCGCTCTGGCGGGCTCACGTGGAGAGCGCAACGCTGCAGGAGAGGCGCGTGCTGCTCGCAGGTTGCGGCATTCGGTTCCCGCCCGATGCGTATTTGGCTTATCGGCGTTTCGCCATGACCATGTGTCTGCTAGCCGCCGGACTCTTGTATATGCTGGCTAATCGGGGCATAGGGTCCGGGTTCGCGAGCTGGAACTTCGGGTTAGCGATAGGGATTCTATTCGTCGCTGTCGCTTACGACCATGCGCTGCTTCAAGCCTTTAAGCGCTATCGAACGGACCGGATCCGCAAGGAGATCGTTACGGTCAGTAGTCAACTGCTCTACTATACGGGGTCCAGGCTTCATCTTCACGCTAAGCTGATGAAATGCTTGCCGCTTACCCGTGGCATCCGGACCGAGATGAGTTTGCTGCTTAACGAATGGTACCACGATGCCGACGCTTCGCTGAAGCGGTTCAAGGAACGGCTCGGCACGGAAGAAGCGTACGGTTTCGCGGAGACGTTAAGGTCTTTGCGGCTGGACGAGAGCGAATCGATCTACGATTTGCTGCGGGAAGTCGTACGCGAATACAAGAACAAGATCGAGCTTGCGAAGAACAGCCGCAAGGAGACGACGTCATATCTGCTGTTCGTGTTGGCGGGCATTCCGATCCTGTACATGTTTCAGATTTTCTTGTACCCATGGGTCAGGGAAGCCGCGAAGCTGTTCGATACTTTGAATCCATAATTCGAATCGGAGGGGTATTGAATGAGGAATATACTGATCACAGTCATGATGCTGATCGTGGTGGCTTTGATGTTCAACGGCATCATCGCTAACGGGACGACAGGTACTCGCGCTCAGATTGAGTCAAAAGGAAAGGCGACTAACGATACGCTCGAAGACATGACGCCATAATCGGGGAGGTGCTAAGGGATGAGGCAAATTTTAATGACCGTGCTGTTGCTACTGACCGTCGCTATGCTGTATTCGAATTTGGTGGGCGGGGAAAACGGGACCAAAGAGCTGATCTCGTCCTCGGGGTCGCGGATGGCGGATAGGATCGCCAAGATGAGTCCGTGAAGCAGCTGCTCGTGTTCATTCTGTTCGCGGCGATGTTCTGCTGGCTCATGTTCTCTCCGATCTATAAGCATGTGCTCGTCATCAGGCAAGCGCTGCTTCAGCAGGAGGTTAATTATTTGCTCGAGGTCGGAGCCAGCGGATCCTACGGATATATCGACGAGAGCATGGTTGCGGAATCGCGGCAGAGATTGGGGGAGTATGGCTTTAATCCTGCTAGGCTGGAATACGAGGTGACCTCCACGTCGGGCGACGATGGCCGGAACGCTTCCGAACCGTTGCCGAGAGGAGTCGGCTTGCGCCTGAAGCTAACCTATCCTTACGAACGGCTGCTGGACATCGATCGATTAATCGGCATAGCTCCTCCGCCGGAGAATGCGCGAATCGCCGGACGCGGCATGCGGATGAGCGAGTATGTGCCTTGACGGAAGGGCGGTGAGGGCGAATGGCCAAGCTGCTGTTCGGCATTCTGATGACCGTCGTCTGGTGGATGCTGCACGCGCTTCAGCTTGACGAAGAAGCGGCGATGGGAACGTTGAACGACGTGAAGCTTGCGGTGAACAGCGCCGCTCATGCCGCCGCCCAGCAGCTAGACCGGGACAAGCTCGAGCTGGGCGTTCTGACGATCGATTACGACAAGGCGGAGCAAGCGGCAGCAACTTATTTAATGGAGAACTTAGCGCTTGATCGAAATTTGCAACCTACGGCGGAGAGTATATTGGAAAGCGCGGTCGAAGTGCGCGCGTTCGAAGTACTAGGTGAGGATACTTTGTATCCGTATACGTATCGGAACGAGCCATACGACTACGAGGTCACGTTCGACCGCCCCGGCGTCGTGCTGATCGTGCACGTGCAATACCCGGCGCTGTTCGGCGTTCTCGCCCCGATCGAGTGGGACGTCAGAAGCTCTGCGGAGCTCGTCTATTAGAAACCGATTAACCGATTGACCCAGGTTGACGAGGCCTCTTCCGTTTGCTCTAATGGTTTCATGGCTATTGAATCGGAAGGGGTATCGCATCCATGACGCATCTACAAGCGCATCCGGAGGAATGGCAATATCGAGCCGCGAAGCTTCAGGCGCGGCTGCGCGAAGCAGGCATGCAAGGCTGTCTGATCTCGCAGAACGTCGGAATCTATTATTACTCCGGCACGATGCAGACCGGCTATTTGTTCGTGCCTGCGGTAGGCGAGCCGACTTATTACGTGAGAAGAAGCATCGTGCGCGCGGAGCGGGAATCGAAGATTCGCGCCGTAGAGCTTCTCTCGTTCCGGAAATTCGGCGAGCAGCTGGCGGCGGATTATCCGTGGTTGAAGGCAGCCGAAGACGAGGCCAAACCTATGATCGGAGCCGATCTTGACGTCATGCCGGCACAGCTCTACTTGCGATTGATGGAAGCCGTCCCTGGGGTTGCATGGACGGACGGTTCGGCGCTGCTGCGCGAGGCGAGAAGCGTGAAGTCGGAATACGAGCTTGATCGCATCTCGAACGCGGCGCGGATTGCGGCGGATTCGCTTGAGGCGGGACTTGCCGCGCTTAAGGAAGGGATGACCGAGCTCGAGCTGATGGCGGTCATCGAGAACGCGATGCGTCTGCGCGGACATGTCGGATTGATGCGGATGAGAGGGTACAACCAGGAGATTATGACCGGCGTCGTCGCCGCGGGAGCGGCTGCGGCCGAACCATCTTATTTCGACGGACCGGCCGGCGGCATGGGATTAACCGAAGCTGCGCCTCAAAGCTCGAGCATGAGGCCGATCGGGCGGAACGAACCGATATTGCTCGATATCGGCTGCTGCGTCGACGGCTACACGATCGATCAGACCCGCACGGCCGTCGTGGGCAAGCTTCGCCCCGAATTACAAAAGGCCTATGATACGTCGGTTTCTATCATTAGAAGAATCGAGGAGCTTCTGATGCCTGGCGCAAAGCCGGAGGATTTATACGCGGAAGCGCTGGAGATGGCGGCGCAAGCGGGATTGTCCGGGCATTTCATGGGCTACGGCAAAGACCAGGTCAAATTTCTCGGACACGGAATCGGACTCGAGATCGACGAATGGCCGGTGCTGGCCCGCGGTTTCCGAGCTCCGCTCGAACCGGGCATGGTCATCGCGGTAGAACCGAAGTTTACGTTCCCGGAGTGGGGCGTCGTCGGTATCGAGAATACGTACGTCGTGACGGAGAAGGGCTGCAGGGCAATCACAGTTTCGCCGGAGCGCCTCTACGAGTTGCCGTTGTAGACGTGTAACGCCTGCTATATAATGGGGAATAATGCTCGCCGGAGGGGAAGCGTCATGTCGGATAGAACGTCGTTCGATCCTTTTCTGATTAAAGAGTCGGGATGGACTTACGAGGATTACGCGAAGCTTCCCGATAACGGCAATCAATACGAGATCGTAGCGGGAATGCTAGAGTTAAAGCCTTCGGCATCGACGTCTCATCAGCGCATTAGCGTGCAAATCTTAAAGCAATTACTCGATAGCTGCGAGAATGACTACATTATTATCGCTGCGCCCATGGATGTCATCCTCTCCGTGCAAGATACGCGTCAGCCGGACATCCTGATGGTGCATCGTTCCCGCGCTCGCATCGTGCAGGAACACGCGGTCGTCGGGCCGCCGGATCTCGTCATCGAGATCTTGTCCCCGTCTTCGATCAAGCGAGACCGGACGATGAAGCTGCGCACTTATGCGCAATTCGGCGTTCCCGAATATTGGATCGCGGATCCGATTCATATGACGATCGAACAATATTCGCTGACTCGGACCGGTCAGCCTTACGAGCTTCTGAACGTGTACACGGCGGAAGAATACGTCGAATCCGAGCGCATTCGCTGCGTGCGCTTCAAGGTCGGCGACGGTCTTACTTTCAAGTAGTCTCTATACTCTCTTAAGACGTTTCCTTATACGGAAGCGTCTGTTTGTTTTCCAGCGATTTGCATCGCGTTGTCGATTTTAGTAGGATATAGCTAATAGAAACGAAATAGCAGTTTGTATCTTGTTACAGTAGGAGTGAGTAGCGATGCTGAAGCTCGGGGAAAAAATCATAATCGTGGAAGATCGCTTCGAGCAGAATATGCCCGTTGGCGAGTACGGCTTTATTATCGCTTATGATCGTAATAACGACAGCGCGTTCGACTACATTATCCGCGTTCCGAAAGCGAACAGGCAGTTCTACGTGCCTGCTACCGATATTGAATTGGAAACGACGTTGCTAGAGCTGGAGGCGGAACGGACTTCGCGCGAGGCGCTGATCGATTACGCGCTCGCTACCCGTAACGAGGAGCTGTTCATGCGGATTATGAACGGCGGCAACGAAGCTCAAGCGGAGCAGGAGGACGATGCGAGCGCGGAAGTGCTTAGTCCGGAAGCGTTCATTAAGCAAGTCAACCTGAAAGCATGGATTTAACGAGAATCGGGACGGCGCAGGATTTACCTGCACCGTCCCTTTCTTTATCGCGAAGACGCGGGCGTTCTGGCAGGCACCGGCGATGCCCGGCCGAATAGGAATCCCTGGAACAACGGGATGCCGACTTGGCGCAAGTAACTCCATTCCTCATCCTTTTCCACCCCTTCGGCTAGAACGGTACCCCCGAACCGCGAGACTCGATTAAGCAAGTCGTCGATATACCGCTTCTTCGCCTCGTCCGCATGGCAGTCGTTTACCCACCTTCGGTCCATTTTCACATAATCCGGCTTTAGTCTATCCACCGTATGGAGCGTAGCGAAGCCTGAACCGACGTCGTCTAAAGCCAGACGTGCGCCTTGCGATCGAGCAACGTCGAACACCCGCCCGAGTGCGGGGTCGTCCAACCGTTCGGTTTCCATGACCTCGAACACGTAATCTTCAGCGTTCGTCCCGGATTCTCGAATGCAATCGAACGTTCCTTGCAAGCACTCGTCGGGTTGATGGAGGGAAGACGGGAGGAAGTTGATGAAACGCTTCGTGCCCGGAGGCAGATGGCTGGCCCCCAGACGAATGGCAGACCGGCGCGCAGCGCGATCTAGAAAAGCGTGATGGCCGGTTCTCCGCGCGGTTTCGAACAGATTCGCGGGCTGGAACGGCGCCAGCTCCGGTAGCGGGCGCAGGAGAAATTCGTATCCCTCGATGCGGCCGCCGGACTGCACGATCGGCTGCATATAGGTCGTAAATAAGCGATGCAGGATCGTCTCGGCTACGCTTCTCCCGCCGACTTCGCCGAATAGTTCGGGAAGCGGCTTCCATTCCGGCTTCGAGTCGGGATCGTTCGCGAACTGGAACCGTATCCGCTTCGTTTCCTCGGAAGGAAGCCGTCTTTGTAGCGTACTGATTAAGCGCAGCAGCTGCCCCTCATCATCGTAACGCAGCGATAAGGGCATGTTCTCGGATGGCGACACTTCATGGATCGCGTCGCGAAGCAGCGCACGAGCGCCGGCATTGTCCGCAGCGAACTCCACGTATCCGTTGTCTTTCAGCGGAAGCGGATATCGATCGTTGCGAAATGGATTCTCGTATGGCATGTTAACCCTCCATTGCATGTTGTTGCTTAAGCGCGAGCATGTCCGATATAATGGTAGGAATGAGCGGAAATACGGTTTTTAAGGAGGATTTACACGAAATGAGCATCAGTATCAATGACGTTGAGCATGTTGCGAATCTAGCTCGTCTAGAGCTGTCGGATGCCGACAAAGAACAGTTCACGGGACAGCTTAACGCGATATTGAAATACGCGGAGAAGCTGAACGAGCTTCATACGGACGATATCGAGCCGACGAGCCATGTGCTGCCTCTATTTAACGTGATGCGCGACGATGCCGTTAAGCCTTCGCTGTCGGCCGAGAAGGCGTTGCTCAACGCTCCCGAAGAGGAAGACGGTCAATTCAAAGTCCCGGCAGTGCTGGAATAGGAGAAACAATAAGGGTGAGTTAGTTCGAGCCCGACAAAGAGTCAATTAATCTAGAAGGAGCAGACCCCCCATGTCGTTGTTCGATTTACGGCTTTCCGAATTACATAATCGTCTGACAACCAAACAATTATCCGTCGCCGAGCTCGTCGACGCCTCTCTGTCTAGAATCGCGGAGACCGACGGGAAGATCGGCGCTTTCCTGACTTTAAATGAAGAGAACGCGCGCAAGGAGGCTGCAGCGCTGGACGCCCAGCTAGCAAGCGGCGGCGAGAGAGGCCTCTTGTTCGGCATTCCTGCCGGCATTAAGGACAACATCGTAACCGAAGGCTTGCGCACGACTTGCGGCAGCAAGTTCCTGGAGAACTATGATCCGATCTACGACGCTACCGTGATAACGAAGCTGCGCGCGGCGCAATCGATTACGGTCGGCAAGCTGAACATGGACGAATTCGCGATGGGCGGCTCCAACGAGAACTCGGCGTATCATCCCGTTCGCAACCCATGGGCGCTCGATCGCGTGCCCGGTGGCTCCAGCGGCGGTTCGGCCGCCGCGGTCGCAGCGGGGCAAGCGTATTTCACGCTCGGCTCCGATACCGGCGGTTCGATTCGTCAGCCGGCTGCTTACTGCGGCGTAGTAGGTTTAAAACCGACGTACGGCCTCGTGTCCCGGTTCGGGCTAGTCGCCTTCGCGTCGTCGCTCGATCAGATCGGTCCGATCACGAAGAACGTCGAAGATTCCGCGTACGTGCTGCAAGCGATCGCGGGACACGACGAGCGTGACTCGACTTCCGCGAACGTGGACATTCCGGATTATCTGTCCGCGCTGACCGGCGACGTCAGAGGACTTAAGATCGGCGTTCCGAGCGAGTACATGGGCAAAGGCATCGACCCGCAAGTGAAAGAGCGCGTGCTTGAGGCGCTCAAGGTATTCGAGTCGTTGGGCGCGCATTGGGAAGAAATCTCCCTGCCGCATACCGATTACGCCATTGCTACCTATTATTTGCTGGCTTCTTCCGAAGCATCCTCGAATTTGGCTCGGTTCGACGGCGTTCGTTACGGCGTTCGCGCGAGCAATCCGGATAACCTGCTCGACCTGTACCGCCGTTCCCGCAGCGAAGGCTTCGGGCCGGAGGTTAAGCGCCGGATCATGCTCGGAACGTACGCGCTCAGCTCCGGTTATTACGATGCTTACTATAAGAAGGCGCAGCAAGTGCGCACGCTCATTAAACGCGATTTCGACCAAGCGTTCGAGAAGTACGATCTCATTATCGGCCCGACCGCGCCGACGCCGGCGTTCAAGATCGGCGAGCAAGTCGGCGATCCGCTGACGATGTACTTAAACGATATTTGCACCATTCCGGTCAGCTTGGCCGGCGTGCCAGCGATCAGCATCCCATGCGGCACCGCGGACGGACTGCCGGTCGGGCTGCAAATCATCGGCAAGCATTTCGACGAGACGACCGTGCTGCGCGCCGCGAACGCGTTCGAGAGCCAGACCGGGTTCCATAGCCTGCGTCCGGCGTTGTCTTAGGAGGGCGTTCATCATGGCAAATTCCAAATACGAAACCGTCGTCGGGCTTGAAGTGCACGTCGAGTTGCACACGAAGTCCAAAATCTTCTGCGGCTGCTCTACGTCCTTCGGCGCGCCGCCGAATACGCATACGTGTCCGGTGTGCCTCGGACATCCGGGCGTGCTGCCCGTACTCAACCGCCAAGCGGTCGAGTACGTCATGAAAGCGGCGATGGCGATCAACTGCGAGATCGCGGAATGGTGCAAGTTCGACCGGAAAAATTATTTCTATCCCGACTCGCCGAAAGCGTACCAAATCTCCCAATACGACCAGCCGATCGGGCAGAACGGTTGGATCGATATCGAGGTGAACGGCAAGACGAAGCGAATCGGCATCACCCGACTTCACCTGGAAGAAGACGCGGGCAAGCTGACGCACATCGAAGGTGGTCTCGGCTCGTTGGCCGACTTCAACCGCGTCGGTACGCCGCTCGTCGAGATCGTGTCCGAGCCGGATATCCGTTCTCCGGAGGAAGCGAAAGCGTACCTCGAGAAGCTTCGCGCCATTATGCTCTATTGCGACGTCTCCGACGTGAAGATGGAAGAAGGCAGCATGCGCTGCGACGCGAACATCTCCATCCGTCCGTACGGTCAGGAGAAGTTCGGCACGCGCGCCGAGCTGAAGAACATGAACTCGTTCCGCGGCGTTCAGCGCGGCCTCGAATACGAGGAGCTTCGCCAAGCGGATATCCTCGACGGCGGCGGACAAGTCGTGCAAGAGACGCGCCGCTGGGACGAGAATCAAAGCAAGACGTTCAGCATGCGCAGCAAGGAAGAAGCGCACGATTACCGCTACTTCCCGGATCCCGATCTCGTTCGTCTGCATATCGACGACGAGTGGAAGGCCCGTGTCCGCGCGTCGATCCCTGAGCTTCCGGACGCTCGCCAAGCGCGTTACATCGCGGAATACGGCTTGTCCTCGTATGACGCGGGCGTACTGACCGCTTCGATGAAGCTGGCGAATTTCTTCGAAGAGAGCCTTAAATTCACGACCGACGCGAAAGCTTCGGCGAACTGGATCATGGGCGATCTGCTCGGCTATTTGAACGCCAACAACCTCGAGCTCGAGGACGTGAAGATTACCGGCCAAGGTCTCGGCGAGATGATCCAGCTCATCGAGAAAGGCACGATCAGCACGAAGATCGCCAAGACGGTGTTCAAAGGCATCGTGGAGACGGGCAAATCCCCGGCGCACATCGTCGAAGAGCAAGGTCTCGTGCAGATTAGCGACGAAGGCGCGATCGTTGCGGTCGTCGATGCCGTCATCGCGGCGAATCCGCAATCCGTGGAGGATTTCCGCGGCGGCAAGGATAAGGCGATCGGCTTCTTGGTCGGCCAGATCATGAAGGAGACGAAAGGCAAAGCGAATCCGGGGCTCGTCAACAAGCTGTTGATGGAACGGTTAAAAGGATAGAACGTACGGGGAAACGGCAATCCCGCTTGGGCGGAATTGTCGTTTCGCGCATCCGGGAGGGATGTAGGCATGTTCGAGATCATAAGAATGAAAGACGCGGACGCCGCCGAGGAAGTATGGTCGCTTCAACACGCAGCCTATCGGGTGGAAGCAGCGCTGATCGGCGTAGCGGATCTGCCTCCGCTTCATGATACGGTGGAGAGTCTTCGGCAAAGCCGGGAGACGTTCTGCGGCTTCCGGGGACCTGAGGGAGATTTGATGGGCGTGATCGCTTATGAACAAGAGCAAGAAGGTCGGTGCACCATCTGCAGGGTGATGGTGAACCCGGATTGTTTTCGCCAAGGGGTCGGTCTTAGGCTGCTATCCCATCTGCTCGATGCTTACCCAAGCACCCATTGGTCGGTAACGGCAGAAGTTCGCAACCTGCCGGCGTTGGCGCTATACGAGAAGGCCGGATTCACGAGACAAGGAACGTTCCAACCGGCGCCGGGCATCACACTCGTACGACTCGAACGCGGCCCGTCTCCGTCTTAAGGCTTGGGATTGCCTAGGCGAGAGCCCGTTGTTGTCCGGAAAACAACCATGCTACAATGAATAAAATTGGGCGAGGAAGATGACCGAAATGAACGATCCATGGATTATCGGCGACGAGCATCTAGCGCTGCGTCTGCTATTATCGGTGCTGCTAGGCGGCCTGGTCGGTTTCGAGCGGGAACGCAAAAATTCCGCCGCGGGTTTGCGAACGCATATCCTCGTGTGCCTGGGCTCTTGCTTGATCATGGTGTTGTCGATGTACGGATTTGCCGCTTTCGCGGACGAACCGAACGTCAGGCTCGATCCGGCGAGGCTTGCGGCGCAAGTGATTACGGGCGTCGGCTTCCTAGGCGCCGGAACGATCCTGTTCACGGGCAAAGCGATCACCGGACTGACTACGGCAGCGTCCGTATGGGTCGTCATGGCGGTCGGGTTGGCGGTCGGAGCCGGATTCTATATGCCCGCCGTCACGACGGCCCTGCTCGTGCTCCTCATTCTGTGGGGATTGAATATCGTAGAGAAAAGGTTCGTAAAGCATAGACGCGAATACGCGATCACGATAACGGCCGATGCGAAGGCGCAGCTCGTGGAAAGCGTACAGCAATTGCTTGCGGACAAAGGCGCCAAGCTGACCCAAGTCCGCTTCGGGGAAGCCATAAGGACTGCGGCCGACGACGCGAAGGTGCAGCATGTTCATCTGAATATTATGCTTCCCTCACGCGAACAGCTCATGACGGTAGCGGACCAATTCAGGCGAATCGAAGGCGTCACGTCGGTAACCGCGGAGTAATCGCGAAAGGTCGGAGGAACCCGTGATGAATGATACCGATCCATGGCAACGAGACAGCGGCCATCGGACGCCCCAAGGTTATCCGCCTTACTATGGACGTCCCCCGCATCGCAAAAGCAAATGGCTCGCCGGACTGCTGTCGTTTCTGATTCCGGGCGTCGGGCATATGTACGTAGGGAAAATGCTCAAGGCGATCTTCATCATGCTGATGATCGCGGGCGTCATTACCGGAATCGTGCAGGTCGCGATGAGTGGGGGGAGCGCGCTCAGCATCGTGCTTTTAAGCCTGCTGCTGCCGATCATCTACTTTTACAGTTTGTTCGATGCCATCCAGAGCGCCGACAACGTCAATGCGAAGTTAGCCGCTGCGAAGTGGCACGGCAACGCGGGTTATCCGAACGGCTATTCTCAACCGATGCCGCCTCAGCAACCTGTCCAACCGCATCCCTATTCAATGTCGCCGCAGCCTCAACAACTCTCGCAGCCCCCTTTTCCCGAGCTCAAAGGGTTTCCGCTCAAGAGGCTGGCGCTGGTGGCGATCGTCATCTTATTGGTTATTTTTCTCGCGCAGGAGACTTGGTCGGATTGGAAAATCGAATCTACGTTATCGATTATAGGGGCAGTCCTATTGATAGGAGCAGGTGTCGTCATGTGGGCTTGGGAGCTGCGCGGTCCTCATGGGCCTGACGGTCCGAACGGTCCTGAGCGATAGCCTCTCGGTTGCTTCTTCCATTGACAAGTTTCGAACCTCGCACGTACAATGGGGCTATAACTGACATGAAAGGCTGTGAAGAGCATGGACTCCAGGGTCGAGCATGCCGTGGACCAGCTCAAATCCGGAGGAGTCCGGATGACGCCGCAACGGTATGCGATACTGCAATATTTAATGGAATCTCACGACCACCCGACGGCAGACGAAATCTATCGGGCGTTGTCTCCGCAATACCCGAGCCTGAGCGTGGCGACCGTGTACAATAATCTGAAGGTGTTCATCGACGCCGGTCTCGTGCGGGAGCTGACTTACGGGGACGACTCCAGCCGATTCGACGCCGATCTCTCCGACCATTACCACGCAATCTGTACCAAATGCGGTACGATGGTCGATTTCGAGCATCCGCCGATCAAAGACGTGGAAGAAGCCGCGGCGGCATCGACGGGCTTCAGCGTATACGGCCACCGAATGGAAGTGTACGGACTATGTCCGACCTGCAAGACGATGCATGCATAACGGCATGAATAGCAAAGCGCGCAAGGACTTGAAGTCTAAGCGCGCTTTTTTATTTCGTGCGGATCAGCAACTTTGGCGCAAGCAGCATCGTTTTGTTATCGTAACCTTTCAACTCAGATGGGGAGTGAATGATATTGGATCAACCGATGATAACGGGGCGACGCCGCGGACGCGGACGATTCGCGCCATTGCTTCTATATAGTGTCGTTGTTCTGCTTGCCGCCGTCGCCGTCGTGTGGTGGTTCGGTCTGCGCGATACGTCGTCGCATGAACGGATCGTACCGGATTATATGTCGAAGCGGCATCCGATCATGCTGCGCGGCGAATGGACAAGAAGCCATGCGCTCGGCGACGGCGACGGGATGCGCATTCCGTTGTCGGTCGCGCAGCAACTGCTGGGCGATGGGCTGCGTTACGAGAAGGCAAGCGAATCCGTCATTCTGACTACGATGCACGACGTGCTTCATTTTCGGACGGGAGAGCTCGATGGCACGCTTAACAACAAGCCTTTCTCGCTCGCTTTCGCGGCAGATAAGTCGGGCGACGAGCTGTATTTGCCGCTTGCTCCGTTGACAGAGCTGTTCGGATTGCAAGCCAATACGGACGGCGGCAGCGGGATCGTGACGATCGATGAGCCGGGGGACGAGTTCGGAACCGCCGAAGTGCCGCTAACCTCCAAGAAGGGGATCAAGCTGCGAACGGGGCCCAGCCACAAGCTAGCGATCGTAGAAGATTTGCCTGCGGGAACGAAGATACGCATCTGGTCCGAGCAAGACGGTTGGTATGCCGTACAATCGGCTTCCGGTCATTTGGGTTACGTGAAGGCTAGCTCCGTGAACCTAACCGGGGAGCAGAAGATCGCGGAGAAGACGGACGGCGAAGAGCCATTCGTTGCTTGGAAAAGCGAAGGACGCAAGATCAATATGACTTGGGAAGCGGTGTACTCCGCGAATCCGGACACGAGCAAGATCGGCGAGCTGCAAGGCGTTAACGTCGTAAGTCCGTCTTGGTTCGAGCTGTTGAACGGCAAAGGTGAAATCCGCAGCAAAGCGGACGCAAGCTATACGGCGTGGGCGAGGTCGAAGGGCATCCAAGTGTGGGGGTTGTTCAGCAACGGCTTCGAGCCGGATCGTACCCACGAAGCGCTCTCTTCCTACGAGACGCGGCTTGCGATGATCGAGCAGCTGATCGCCTATGCGGAATCGTTCAAGCTGCAGGGCATCAATATCGATTTCGAGAACGTGTATACGAAGGATAAGGACAACCTGGTTCAATTCGTACGCGAGATGACGCCGTTGCTGCATGAACACGGCCTTGTCGTGTCGATCGACGTTACTCCCAAGTCTTCAAGCGAAATGTGGTCGGCCTTCCTCGATCGCGCGCGTCTGGGCGAAGCGATCGATTATATGATGGTCATGAGCTATGACGAGCATTGGGCGAGCAGCCCGGAATCGGGCTCCGTATCTTCGTTGCCATGGGCGGAAAATACGATCGCGCGAATTCTGAAGGAGGACGGGGTGCCGTCTAGCAAGCTGATCATGGGGATTCCGTATTACGCCCGATTATGGACGGAAGAGCCGAACGGCAAAGGCGGCCTTAAGGTAAGCTCGAAGGCTTTGGGGATGAGCGCGGTTCAGCAAATCATCAAGGACAAAAAGCTGAAGCCTCAGTTCTCCGAGGAAACGGGGCAGCACTACGCCGAGTATAAGGAGGGCAATAAGCTCATGCGAATATGGATCGAGGATGCGACGTCGATCAAAGCGCGAGCCGAAATCGCCCGGAAGTACGACTTAGCTGGCGTGGCAACATGGCGGCGCGGCTTCGAGACGCAAGATATTTGGGGCGTGCTGGACGAGGCGTTGCAAGGAAATTCTCAATAGATAACAGAAAACCTCCGCTTACGGCTTTAATGGCAGCCGTCGGCGGAGGTTTTTATGTCTTCTGCGGGTTAAGTGGTAGTCGTCGTAGTAACCGGGGATGCAGTGGATTCGGAAGCCTCATCATGGTCTTCTTGGGCGTATGCGGGGTCCCAGGTGAGGATCGTATGGCAATACATGCAGCGATCCGTCTTGCCTAACATCTTCGTCTTCTTGCCGCATTCCGGGCAATCAAGGACCGGAGCGCTAGTGGACAGCATACCTACGTAGAAGTAAATGCCCATGCTTGCGAAGCAGCTGATCATGCCGAGCACCATGAATACGGCGGCAATTATTTTACCGACACTGCCGAACAGCAGAATGCCGCTAGTACCGAATACCATAATACCCATGCCGAGCAGCACGAGGAGCAACCCCCAAGTACGCATCGTCGATATTTTGCTTGCTTTCCATTTCATGTTGGATAACTCCCATCCGTGTAGGCCGTTCTCAGTAATCTGCTAGCGCTACGACCCAGAGTTTACGTCCGCAGCAGGAAACCGCGGGGGCTTTGTAGAACTACACCATACCTGAAATATCATTATAGCGTACATTGGGCGGACAGGCGAGCGTTAGGCATCGGATCTGTCCGAATCACTTTGGGAGGCGTGGCGAAGATGGTCCGGTCGGACAAAAAGGGACTATTGTATACGGAGTGGTTCGGAGGCGAGAAGGGATTGATCGGGCTGTTGCTCGTCACGAATCCTTACTCGTATCAGCCGATGATCAACGGAATGGACCGTATTGCGTTATTGATCATGAACGAATTCGATCCAGGCAAGGAGATCGAACATATCCTTCTGGACGGAGATCGAGTTCAGGTAAGGCGGATCACGCCCATGAAGTTCGAGGGCCTTCTGCTCAGCAGGGACAATCACAATGCGGTTCAAATGCTCGCGCAAGGCGAGATTCTCCTCGATGGCGACGGATATTTGTCCGATTTGCGCGGGAGATTAATCGAGTGGTCGCCTTTGCTCCGAGACCAGAAGCTGTTGTGCGAGTTCTCGAAGTTCGCGCGATCTTATTTGCAGGCCAAACAAGACATTAAGGACGGTCAAGTGCTCGACGCTTATGCCAACATCCTGGCTTCGCTTCATTATTGGGCTCATATCGCTTTGATCGAAGAAGGCTTGCATCCGGAGTTGACCGTATGGGAGCAATTGCGGCGCGTCAATCCCGGCGTCTATAAGCTGTTCGAGGAATTGACGACAAGCCAGGAGACGCTAGAGCAACGGGTGCAGCTTGTGTTGCTAGCATGCGAGTTCTCCGTGTTAACCAAGATGGAGTCTTGCTGCGCGCTGCTCATTCGCATCATCGCTTCCCGCCAGGAGCCATGGGCTCCGGCAGAGCTGCTGCAGCATCCGGACCTGGCCGAGCTGTCGATCGATATCTCCTTATTGTTGCAGAAGCTTACGATGCGCGGGTGTATACTGGAGATCGCAAGACCGCTTCGTACTCGCGGGACGGGCTTGCTGGAGCTATGCTATAAGGTGCCCGACCGTTAAAAAATTCATCGTCGAAAATGTCGAATTAAGCGTTGACTTCGGATGTCGATCTGTGATAAATTAATTCTCGCCGCTGAAAACGGGTAACGAAAGAAACGCGTTGCGGACACGGCCCAATAGCCGGCGAGCGGTAAAGTTAAAAATTACCTCTTGCAATCGGATAGGCAGCTGTGATATATTATAAAAGTCGCCGCTAACACGGTGGCCACGAAAATGCAACACAGCTTGTTCTTTGAAAACTGAACATCGAGCGTAATTTACGGTAATAAATCGTTCACTTCGGTGAACAAACCAGCTTTAACAGATTGAGCCGAAAGGCTCTTCGATAAAAGTCTTACTTTTATGGAGAGTTTGATCCTGGCTCAGGACGAACGCTGGCGGCGTGCCTAATACATGCAAGTCGAGCGGATCTTGATTGCAGCTTGCTGCAATCTTGGTTAGCGGCGGACGGGTGAGTAACAC
>JAEWPC010000007.1 GCA_023460795.1 Bacillota bacterium
CAAGTGCGGAAGGGATAAGCGCTGAAAGCATCTAAGCGCGAAGCCTGCCTCAAGATGAGATTTCCCAATTCGTAAGACCCCTTGAAGAACACGAGGTTGATAGGCTCGGGGTGGAAGCGCGGCAACGCGTGGAGCTGACGAGTACTAATCGGTCGAGGGCTTATCCTAATGATACGGATGGCCAGGATGTTTCAAACTTTCACCAACGCTTTGTTTCGCATCCAGTTTTCAAGGCGCAAGCCTTGAGTTGATAAGTGTGGCGGTGTAGCTCAGCTGGCTAGAGCATTCGGTTCATACCCGGAGGGTCGGGGGTTCGAGTCCCTTCGCCGCTACCATTCCTTCTCAATTCAATATCCCATGGAGGCTTAGCTCAGCTGGGAGAGCATCTGCCTTACAAGCAGAGGGTCGGGGGTTCGATCCCCTCAGCCTCCACCATCTTCACTTCACAATGCGGAGCCGTGGTGTAGTGGCCTAACATGCCTGCCTGTCACGCAGGAGACCGCGGGTTCGAATCCCGTCGGCTCCGCCACTTATTTACTCCCTTGACGGGGAAGGTTTGGCTCGATAGCTCAGCTGGTAGAGCAGAGGACTGAAAATCCTCGTGTCGGCGGTTCGATTCCGTCTCGAGCCACCATTTATTTAATCCGATTCATCATTAATGGGTATAATGGTATCGGTTCTTATCGTGGAGGCTTAGCGAAGTGGCCAAACGCGGCAGACTGTAAATCTGTTCCCTCCGGGTTCGGTGGTTCAAATCCATCAGCCTCCACCAGTTTTTACCCCATGATCCGAGCCATTAGCTCAGTTGGTAGAGCACCTGACTTTTAATCAGGGTGTCGTAGGTTCGAGTCCTACATGGCTCACCACTCGAACAAACCGAACAGACGTGTAGACGTCTGTTTTTTTGTATGCATTAGCCAAATCAAGGAGACCTTAAGATCATCCCGCCGTGATCGGAGGCCTCTTCTTCCTATGATGTATCTGTACGCGCTCCTCCTCGCTTTTGCCGTCGTGCTCGTGCTCGTGCCGTTCGTGCGGCAATTCGCTGTACGCTGCGGCTTCGTAGACCGACCCTCCAAACGTAAAATCCACGATGAACCCGTGCCTTTGTCCGGGGGCGTCGCCATTTTCATAGGCGTGATTGGCACCTCCCTTATCTTCTTAGAGCACTCCTCCCTATTTCGTACCCTCATGATCGGCGGGACGGTTCTCGTTCTGATTGGGTTAATCGACGATTACTACAAGTCCCGAAGCCGCGAGTTTCCCGTATGGCCGAGACTGATCGCGTACATCATGGTGTCCTTGGTGCCCGTCTTTCAGGGGATCATGATTCAGGGCGTCTCCGCTCCTTCGTCCGCGGCCATGATCCTATTCACTCCAACGATAGGCAGCTTCGTCACGGTCGTATGGGTGTTTGCTCTCATTAATATGCTGAACTTCATCGACGGCGTCGACGGACTCGCATCCGGAGTATGCGTGATCTCGTCGCTCACTTTGTTCGCGGCGTCGCTGATCGGGAATCAACCGAGCACCGCGATCGTTGCCGTTGCGCTCGCAGGCTCATGCCTCGCGTTCCTGACGTACAACTTTCATCCCGCGCGTATTTTTATGGGCGACGCCGGCGCGACGTTCCTTGGGTATACGCTAGCCGTGATCGCAATCGATGGGACGCTAAAGGGAGCGACGATTCTATCGCTGTCCGTGCCTTTACTGGCATTGGGCGTGCCGATCCTCGATACGGCGATCGTATTCATTCGCAGAATGATTAAAGGACAAGGCTTACATAGAGCAGACAACATGCATACGCATCACAGCTTAATGAAATGGGGACTCACGCAGGTACAGACGGTGTCGTTCCTCTATTTGATCGCGGCCGTCTTTTCCTTATTATCGATCGTCGTACTGCTCGCCTTGCGTTAATAAGTGTCCGGGATCGCCATCCATTTCGCTAAATATGGTACAATGACCGCAGAGATTGCATCCTTACCGAACAAGGGGCACGAGCAATGAATAAGACCAGACTGCAGCAACTAGAAGAGCTGCTTGATGCGCCGGTCTTGCCGAAGACGCTGACGGCGGCAGAGTGGGAGCGCGATGGCGGCAAGCGGAATCCCGAAGTCGGGGATACGCTGCCATTCAAGCAGGGCGTACGCATCATTACCCGCGTGAGCGGGACGGAATTGCAAGTGATAGAGACGTCCGGCGGCCTGACACCTTTAGAGCAAAAGCTGCTTGGATACGTGTTGCAACACAACAATACGAAGCCATCTTCCTCCTCTTCCGATCTGGAGCGCCAAGCCAGGCGTCTCGGCGAATGGATTCAGCAATCCGTGACGGCAGGCGAATGGCGGGCGGAAGTGCCGGACCGTATGGAACTTCGCAACCGCTTATTCGACGGCATGGTTCCGTTCCTTCTGCTATGCGAGCAATTGGACGACAAAGAACCGAATTACAATGAGCTAGAGAAGACGATTCGAACTTATATATCCGATGAGACGTTGCTTGTTCCGTTGCGGGAGCACGAATGGCTGATTCTGAGCACGGACCGCGTATTGACGGAAGCGGAAGCGGACGGCGACGAAGTGCTGGGTCACGAAGAAACGAAGGAAGTGCTCGCATCTCTCGCCGAAGGCTTGCATCAGCTTGTGACCGGGGAGTGGGGCGGCGAATGCCACATCGCGGTGGGAGAGCCGATCGTTCCTTCTGAGAACGTCGTTCGCATCGTGGGTACGCTTCGGGAGACGATTTTCCTAGGGCGCAAATTCCACGTCGGCATGCAGGTGCATTTGCCATGGCTTGTCCATCTGGAGCGGCTGCTAAGCGGAATCCCCGAACAGGTCCGGTCCAGGTTCGTGGAAGAGATGATGGGGAGACCGGACCTCTTCACCGATTCGGAGACGATCTCGACGCTCGACGCGTTCTTCTCGTTGGATTGCAACGTGAGCGAAACGGCGAAGAAGCTGTTCATCCACCGCAACACTTTATTGTATCGTTTGGATAAAATCAAACACGAAGCAGGGCTGGATGTCAGGTCGTTTAATGACGCGGTATTAGTACGCATTCTATTGCTATTGTACAAAGTCACGAAAAGGAAATGAATTTTTTGTACGCTTTGTGCATAGTCAGTTGGCTTGGGTCTGAGGTAAGATAAACGTGTACCTTCAAACGAAGTTTAGGGGGAAAATATAATGGCAGGCGTACGTTTAGAGCATGTGTTCAAAAAATATGCAGGCAGTGACAAAGCTTCCGTAACCGATTTCAATTTGGATATCCAAGACAAAGAATTTCTTGTACTCGTAGGTCCTTCCGGCTGCGGTAAATCCACGACTTTGCGGATGATCGCCGGTCTTGAAGAAATCTCCGAAGGCAAACTATACATCGGCGACCGCGTCGTCAACGACGTAGCTCCGAAAGATCGCGACATCGCGATGGTATTCCAGTCCTACGCTCTTTACCCGCACATGAACGTGTATCAGAACATGGCATTCGGTCTGAAATTGCGTAAATTCCGCAAAGACGAAATCGACCGCCGCGTTCGCGAAGCAGCACGCACGCTCGAAATCGAGCACTTGCTCGACCGCAAACCGAAAGCATTGTCCGGTGGTCAACGTCAGCGCGTTGCACTCGGCCGCGCTATCGTCCGCGAACCTCAAGTATTCTTGATGGACGAACCGCTTTCCAACTTGGATGCTAAGCTGCGTACGCAAATGCGCGCTAACATCTCCAAATTGATGAAGCGTCTCGAGACGACTTGCATCTACGTAACCCATGACCAAACAGAAGCGATGACGATGGGCGACCGTATCGTAGTTATGAAAGACGGTTACATCCAACAAGCAGCTACGCCGGACGTTCTGTACAACCACCCGGTTAACCTGTTCGTTGCTGGCTTCATCGGCGCTCCTGCGATGAACTTCATCAACGGCCAACTCGTTGAAGAAGGCGGATCCGTACGTTTCCGCGCTACGGGCTTCAACCTTGAGATTCCTGAAGGCAAAGCGAAAGCGCTTCGCGCTAAAGGCTACATCGGCAAAGAGATCATTCTCGGCATTCGTCCGGAAGACCTTCACGATGAGCCTGTGTTCATCGAAGGTTCCCCGAACAGCATCGTGAACGCTTCGATCGAAGTTAGCGAGAACCTTGGTCACGAGGCGCTCTTGTACCTGACCGGCCTGGGCAAAGACAACGTTATCGCTCGCGTTGACGGCCGTTCCGCGCTTCGCGAAGGTCAGAACGTTAAGCTTGCTGTCGATATGAACAAAATTCACGTGTTCGATAAAGATACCGAAGAGAACGTATTCGAACACGAATAAGAATTTGCCCATATAACCGAGAACCGTTCGGCTTTCTAGCCGGGCGGTTTTCTTTTTTGCGTCCCGCTTGAAACTCTCGTTGCGTTGTCGGTTTATTTTCGATACGATGGGAAGAGGAATTTTGGAAAAAAGGAGCTGTACGATGGCTAAAAAAGTGAGAGTATCCGAGCTCGTGCAGCAATTTCACCTCGAAATCGTCGCGGGTGAAGACGGACTGCGCCGGAAGATCGTTACGGACGACTTGAACCGTCCCGGCCTGGAGATGGCCGGCTACTTCAACTATTACCCTGGCGAACGGGCTCAAATTCTCGGAAGAACCGAGCTTGCTTTCTTAGAGACGCTGACAACGGAGGAACGCCGCGATCGCATGGAGCGGCTCTGTCACGAGGAGACGCCGTGCATCATTATTACGCGCGGCCTGGATGCGCCGAACGAGCTCATCGAGATCGCGAACGAACGCCATTGTCCGGTGCTGCGCAGCAGCGTGGCGACGACGATTCTGCTCAGCCGGATCACGAACTTCCTGGAGAAGAAGCTGGCTCCGTCGGCTACGATCCATGGGGTTCTCGTCGACGTGTACGGCGTCGGCATGCTAATTACCGGCGGCAGCGGCATCGGCAAAAGCGAGACCGCGCTCGAGCTCGTCAAACGCGGGCACCGGCTGATCGCCGACGATGCGGTGGAAATCCGGCAGACTTCGGACAATCAACTGTTCGGAACCGCGCCGGATTTGATTCGTCACCTACTCGAAATTCGCGGACTCGGCATTCTGAACGTCATGACGTTGTTCGGCGCGGGCGCCGTCCGCAATCAGACGAACATCAGCTTGGTCGTGAAGCTGGAGAATTGGCAGCAGGACAAGCAATACGACCGCTTAGGGCTGGATGAGGAGACGACCAAGATCATCGAGACCGATGTGCCGCTTCTCACCGTGCCCGTAAGGCCAGGCCGCAACTTGGCCGTCATCTTAGAGGTGGCCGCCATGAATTATCGATTGAAGCGAATGGGTTATAACGCCGCACTGCAATTCACGAATAAGCTTACCGAGGCAATCGCCGAGGACGAATTCGAATAACGGCAACGGAGGATGAATATGTTTCGTTTACTGCTGGATCCGATCGCGTTCGAGCTCGGACCGATAACGGTGCATTGGTATGGGATTATTCTAGGACTTGCGGCGTTGGCCGCCCTGTTAATTGCTATTCAAGAAGGCAAACGCTTCGGGATTATTCCCGATTTCTTCTTGGATTTGATGCTGTACGGGGTTCCGTCGTCTTTGATCGTTGCGCGTCTGTACTATGTTCTGTTCAAGTGGGATTATTACTCCGAGCATCCGGGGGAAATCGTCCAAATTTGGAACGGCGGCATCGCCATTTACGGCGCGCTGATCGGCGCGTTAATCTGCGGGTACTTCTACATTAGAGCCAAAGGTTATTCCTTCTGGCGGATCGTGGACGTCTGCGCTCCGTCTCTCCTGATCGGACAAGCGATCGGCCGATGGGGCAACTACGTGAACCAGGAAGCCTACGGCGGAGACGTCGAGGAATCGTTCCTGCGCGACACGCTTCATTTGCCGTCTTTTATCGTGGATCAGATGAACGTGCAAGGCGTCTATCATCATCCTACGTTCTTTTATGAATCGCTCTGGAGCTTCGTTGGATTAATCATATTGTTCATCATTCGCCGTCGGAGCTTCCTGCGTGCGGGCGAGCTGTTCTTCGGCTACTTCATCTGGTATTCGATCGGCCGATTCTTCATCGAGCCGCTGCGGACGGACAGCTTGGCGTTCCAAGGGCCGGATTGGCTCGCGTCGTTGATGAACGGCTTATGGTCGCCGATGAAAGTGCTGTTCGACCAAGGTTATCTGAATCCCGCGGAGGGCAACGTGCGGGTGTCGCAGCTTCTCGCGCTGCTCATCGTCATCGTCGGTATCGTGTTGATCGTCCTCAGACGTAAGATGGGGTGGGCGAAGGAGCGTTACGTCGATCCGATCGTGAGCACGAAGAAGACGGCGGGCGCCTCTCATGAACCATCCGCGCAACAAACAGAACCGAAGGCGGAATCTTCGGATTCCGAGCCGCAGGCGGAAGAAACGGAGACATCGGAGAATGACGGCAACACGGACAATCGAAGCGGTTCTGTTTGATCTTGACGGGACGATCATCGATACGAACGAACTGATCATCGAATCTTTCCTGCACGCCCTGAAGGGAATCGTGCCGGAGAGCTTCGGAAGAACGCACATTATCCCAAGCATGGGCGAACCTTTGACGAAGCAATTGCAGCAATTTTCAGGCAGGCAGGACGTGGAAAACCTGACTCGCCTGTATCGGGAGTACAATCATCTTCGACATGACGAGATGGTTTCGTTGTTCCCAAGAGTCGATATCGTGATGCGAACGTTGCATGAAGCAGGTATCAAGATCGGCATCGTAACGACCAAGATGCGTGCCAGCTCTATCCGCGCTCTCGAGCTGCTTGGCGTCTATAAGTATGTAGATACGCTAGTGGGCCTTGACGACGTAGAGCATGCGAAGCCGCACCCGGAGCCTGTGGCGAAAGCAATTGCCGCGCTCGAGGTCGACGCTTCGGCTGCGTTCATGGTCGGAGATAGCTCGGTCGACATGAAATCCGCGATTGCTGCCGGGGTTGTGCCGGTCGGCGTCGATTGGTCGCTTAAAGGGGCGGACTTGCTGTACGACTCCGGAGCCGTGCATATGCTGCATGACATGAACGAGCTTCTCACATTATGCGGAATTGAGGGTGGCGGCGATTGAGGAAGGTGGAGCGGTATCCGGTTGAAGGGCCGAACGCGCTCTGGCAGGTCTATCGAACGGTATCCCGCTTGAAGGCGGTACGCAACTTCATCTTCATCCAGATCGCGCGTTATTGTCCGAGCCTGCCGGTGAAAAATTGGATTTATCGGCGAATACTCGGGATGAAGGTCGGTCGGCATACTTCGTTCGCGCTTATGGTGATGGTAGACGTATTTTTTCCGGAGCGCATATGCATTGGAGACAACTCCATCATCGGTTACAACTCTACGCTGCTTACGCATGAATACTTAATTAAGGAATACCGCCTCGGAGACATTCAGATTGGCTCGGAGGTCATGATCGGAGCGAACGTAACGATTCTGCCGGGAGTAACGATCGGAGACGGCGCAGTCGTAGCTGCCGGATCGGTCGTCCACAAAGACGTGGCGCCGGGCGCTTTCGTCGGCGGCAATCCGATCCGAGTGATCGAGCGCACGAAAGACGGAATCGAATAGTACTATTTCATGAGGAGAGCTGCCGCAAGGCGGCTCTTAAATTTTAACATTGAGATTCAACTTCTTACCCATTACAATGGTAGAGGTCAACATGGAATGATAGGAGTGGAAAAAAATTGAAGTCGATTTGGAGTAGTTTTATTCGAACGCCATTCGTGCTGACGTTCATATTGCTCATGTTAAAAATGATGTTGTTCCGTCACTTTATATTCGATAATATACAATTCACCGGTTTGCTGGCGGACGCTGCCGCGTTGTTAACGCTGCTATGCGTATTCGAGCTCGCGGTGCCGGCGAAATGGAAGCCGGTCGGCCACGGAGTCGTTAACGCGATCATCTCGGTGGCGTTATTCGCAGCAACCGTCTATTTCAGCTATTACGGGACGGTTCCGATCTACACGGCGCTATACGGACTCGATCAAGTCGGGCAAATCCAAGACAGCGTGGAAGCTTCCATTCAAGTATCGAACTACTTGCTGCTCGTCGATGTCGTCGCGCTGGCGATCGTCGGGCTGTGGAGCTTGGTCAAAGGAACAAAGATATTCGCGAAGCGCCATATCGCTAAGCCGGTTAACGTTCTGATCTCTCTCGTAGCATTCGCCGTAATATCCGGTGGATTCATCCGATCTCATCACGATATTCCGAACGAGCTCGTGCAAGCGGAGAGCCTCGGTTTCCTGAACTACGAATTTACGGCAGGGTACAAGGCTAGCCAAGACGGTTCCTCCGAAGAGGCGCTTACCGAGATTCCCGGACTGCAGGAAGATCTAGAGCAAGCGTTGGCATCGGATAACGGCGCTTCCGCAACGGCAAGCGACGACGCTCCGGTTTTGTTCGGAACGGCCAAAGGAAAGAACGTGATCATCATTCAGATGGAGGCGTTCCAGAACTTCGCGATCAATCTGTCTATCGATGGACAAGTCGTTACGCCGAATTTGAACGCCTTAATTAACGACAGCTTGTACTTCCCGCACTTCTTCCAGACGATCGGCCAAGGCAATACGTCCGATGCGGAATTTATGTCGAACACCTCGATCTATCCGACAGGCGTCATCGCGATGTCTACCGGATACGGAGACCGGGAAGTTCCGAGCATGCCGAGAATGCTGGCGCAAGACCATTACGTATCGAACACGTTCCACATTAACGACGTTACGTTCTGGGACCGGAATCAGATGTATCCGGCGCTCGGGTTCACTCAATATTATGACAAGCCTTCGTTCAACAACGACAAGTTCAATGCGTTCGGAGCTTCCGATATGGAGCTGTACCGCGTCGGCTTGGAGAAGCTCAAAGCCTTGCATGATGCCAAGACGCCTTTCTACGCGCAATTCATAACCGCTTCGAGCCACCATCCGTTCAAGGTGCCGAAGGATCTGCAAAGATTGAAGGTGCCTGCGGAATTAGAAGGGAAGCAGCTCGGCAACTACCTGATCGCGTTGAACTATACCGATTACGCGCTCGGGGAATTCATTAATAACCTGAAAGCGAACGGAATGTGGGACGATACGGTGCTTGTCGTGTACGGCGATCACTTCGGACTTCAGCCTAAAGATAATGATCCGGCTTGGGTCAGCGAACAGCTTGGCATCACTTATCATGAACGCTTAAGCCGTTTCAATATTCCCTTCATCATTCATGCGCCGGGAGTGAAGGGCGAAATAAAAGAGCAAGTCGGCGGTCAGGTCGACATCGTGCCGACGCTTGCCAACTTGCTCGGTATAGACTTCGAGGAGCGGGGATATACCGCGTTCGGCCATGACTTGCTGAACACGGAGCATAACGTTGTCGGAATGAGATATTATCTTCCTACCGGTTCATTCTTCAACAACGATATTCTGTTCATCCCCGGCAAAGGCTTCGACGACGGTACGGCAATCGACATCAAGACGATGCAGCCCGTAACGGACTTCAGCCAGTATCGCAAAGATTACGACTATATCCTGTCCTTGCTGAAGCTGTCCGACCAGTACGTGAAGTCGTTGCCGAAAAGATGATGAGTTTGACGAACGTTATTGGAACGTAATGCCGTAGTTGCCTAGTACGTCGTTAATGATCATAAACAAATCGCCGTTCGTCAGTCGATTGACATCGTTAATATTGTTAAGCGTATAAGTTCTAATCCAAGAATCCTTCTGCAATGCCTCTAGCGCGGAGCCGGGCTCGGTCTCGACTCCGGTTGCCATGGCGAAGATGTAAGCCGTCTGCTCCAGCGAAAGCGGGGCAGACGTTTTTTCTATCGCCAACAAATCATCTATGTTCGTCTTGAATTTAAGCGGGTACATTCGCTGTAACCTGTGCACGCTATTTGAGAGTAAGGCGGAGCTGGCAGGACCGTCCAGCTTCCACGCGTCGTTCTTGTAGCCGCCGGATGTCAGGGAGAGACTCGTTGCGGCGAGTAACCCCGCATAGGCGGGATGGCTTGCGTATTCGGGCTTCGCGAAAGGCCTCATGCGCAAATCCATGCCCTGCTTCGTCAGACGCGAGCGAAGCTCGGTAATGCCGCTCCAGGAAGCGGATAGCTGACGGAACGACAGGTTGCGTTCTTGGGCTAATTTGACGGCTGCGCCGGCCGCTTGTCCGGTGGCCATGCCGAGCGGGATTACCCGCGCGCTGCCGTGAGGCAGCGAATCGAAGCTCGCGGACCTGCCCACGACAAGCAACCCGTCGATCGTCTTCGGCACCAGCGTCCGGAAAGGAACGCCGTATTGCTCGGGCAGCATCATGATCGCTCCGCCGGAAGTCGCGCTTAACGATTGAATATCGACCTCATAGGAACCGTAGGCGATAGCGTCCCAGAAATTCTGATTTTCCATGAGATCGGTCATCGTAAGCCGATACTCGCCGATCAAGTGTCTAGATTCCCGCACATAAAGCTCGGGAGCCACGCCGGCGTACTTCAAGCTGGCGAACGGCTTGTATTTCTTCTTTAAATAATCGACGATAAGAGGCGCTTCCTTCGTGCCGATCTGCAGGCCTTCCTGAACCGACTCGGGATCCAGCGGAATAATGCCGTAAATTTGCATCGAATTGATTAATATCGTGTTATCGTCTTGTCGGCCGATATTCAGCCCCCGCATCTTCACGCGGGTCGGATTGGAGGAAGGGTATTCCTTAGCGTCGGCATATCCCCAAATGCTGCGAGAATCGGAGCCTACGCCGGGATATTTCTTCAACTCGGTCCAGACCTTGTCCGTGACCCCGCTCAGCTTAATGACCAGCGTTACGGCCATGCGGGCTTCGGGCTCGCCGATATCTTCCCTGCCCATCGTGAAGGGGGTGCCTGCAAGCGCGGCGATGTCGGCGTCCTGGGTGGCGTCGATGACCGCGCCGGTCTTCACTTCGAACGTCGAATCGTCGGCTTTCACGATGCGCATGCCGACGATTCGGCGGTCGTTCATCATCGGCTCAAGCTGCTTCACGTTCATCATGACATCGATGTTCTTCTCGTCTTGCACGAGCTTATGGAACGAGCTCGCCGCGCGAGCAACGTCGAAGGATGTTCCCTCGATTAACCGGTACCATTCCTGGAAAATCCCCTGGTTCAAGTAAGGCGACGGGTATTGGGCGTTAATCGTAGGGGATTTGTTCGTATCGAGCGAATTGAGCCATCCGATCGTCATCAGACCGCCCAGGATGGTTCGCTGCTGCCGCGGTTCAACGAGCAGTACCTTCAGGCCGTTGCGCGCTGCGGATACGGCTGCTGTAACGCCTTCGGGGTCGGTGCCGGTTACGATGACGTCGTAATAGCTTTTGGGTTTGGCTACCGAAGGAATCGGAGAAAGCGGCTTTAGCGATACTTTATAAGAAGCGGCATATAGATGAGGCGCTCCGATCGCATTCATGATCAACGCAAGCAGAAGGAAGGCGTACATTAACGGAGCGAGGCGTCGTCGTAGTCGTTGGCGGTTGTTCATCTGATGTCGTCCCCTTAGCGTAGTCTTTGTCAATAGCACCCAAATGGTACCTAAATTCTAGCATCATGTAAATAGATTGAAAGGCTCAATGAACGCTTGATTTGCCTAAAAAACGCATAAATTCGCCTTTTTGCCGCGGTTTGTCTGTCGAAATATGAGCCTCGGCATGGTATCCTGTTAGATAAAAAGAGAATGAGAGAGAAAGCGAGAAGGGTTATGAATTCAAAGGGCCGTTTCAACGCCAACCGAGTTGTGAAATACGCGCGGACATTGTTGGTTCTCGCCATTGTTATTTTCCTGATCATGCCTCAGCCGTTTGCGGCTTCCTATGACATTAAGATTACGCCGACGCCGCTCGTCTCGACTGGATCGCCGGATGCTGCTTACGACGTCGTCGTGGTCGGCACGGATCCCGAGGGCGTTATAGCCGCCGTCTCAGCGGCTCGCAACGGATTGAAAGTGCTGCTCGTCGAGCCGCGGAAGCGCAACATGCTTGGCGGGCTTATGACGATGGGCGGGCTTAATTCGCTCGACTTGAACAAGTCGCCCGTCATCAACTCCAAATATCCGCAGAAAACGTTAAACGGCGGTCTGTTCCAGGAGTGGTATCATCTGATCGAAGGCACTTCGTTCGACGTTCGCCGAGCGGCCAACGTCTTTCAGAAGATGGTGATGGACGAGCGGAACATCGATCTGCTCATGAATGTGAAGCAAGCCGTACCGGTCGTCGAACGATCGACCGTAACGGGAATGAATATCGTAACGGAGAAGGGCAAGCAGCTGGCGATACGCGCCGGCGCCGTAATTGACGCCACGCAAGACGCCGATATCGCGGCTGCGGCAGGGGCGCCGTTCACGTTCGGCCGCGAAGATCTCGGCGAGTCGAAGGACGTGCTCGTCGCGGTGACGCTCGTGTTCAAGATCGGGGGCGTCACGGACGAAGTATGGCAAGCGATGCGCAATTACCCCGGCGTCGGTTCAGACGCCAGGAGCATATGGGGTTACGGAGACGCGAGGGAATACCAGTCGAGCAATCCGGACCGCGTCAAGATCCGGAGCCTGAATATCGGACGGCAAGACGACAACACGATCCTGCTGAATACGATGCAGATCTACGGCGTCAATCCGCTTGATCCGGCATCGTTGGAAGAGGGCTATCAGATCGGCAAGAAGGAAGCTCCGCTCATCGTCGATTTTCTGAAGAAGAAATATAAACCGTTCAAGAACGTAACCTATGCGGGAGTCGTGCCAGAGTTGTACGTGCGGGAGTCCCGGCATATCATCGGGGAATACCGGCTGTCCATGACGGATTTGATGTTGAATCGCGACCATTGGGACGCCATCGCCTACGGCTCGTACGAGGTCGACATTCAGAGCAGCGGCCCGAAAGCGGGCGGAGCGATCATGATGAATCCGCTGCAGTACGGCGTCCCGTTCCGCACGCTCGTTCCTCGGCAGATCGACGGCTTGCTGGTCGTAGGCAGATCCGCCAGCTTCGATTCGCTGCCGCATGGCAGCGCGCGCGTCATTCCGCTCGGCATGGCGACGGGCGAAGCGGCCGGAGTCGCCGTGAAGCTGGCCAAGGAGAAAGGCAAGACGCTGAGGGAGTTGTCCCGTTCGAAGACGGACATCAAGGAGCTGCGCGAGCGCTTGACGAAGCAAGGCATGGATCTGAAGATGAGACCGTTCAAGCAGCCGGAGTATACGAAGCATAAGAACTTCGAAGGCTTGCTTGCCGCGGCGGATATTTTCGCTGCGGTGGGCGGATACGCCAGCGACCAATGGGCGCTCGACGATCTATCCAATCCGCAGAGGTTCATTAACGTATACCGCAAGCTTCAGAAGAAGTATCCGAAGTTGCAATCGGGCGCCGATATTTCGGGCTTGTTGGATGCGAAGAAGACGAATTTGCAATGGCAGGACGTCGCCTACATGATCGTCCGAGCATCGGAACAGACCGTAACGAAGGACAAAGCGTCCGATTGGCTCATCGAGCAAGGCTGGATACGGAAGCAGACGGTCAAAGACTTTAAAGATCCGAATAAACTGACGAACGGCGAGTCCTACATGGTCATACGGGACCTTATGGAGAACGTCGCCGGCGTAAAGATTCAATAGTAGACGACAACCGCTTATCGCGCGAGGCGATTAAGCGGTTGTTTGTTGATGGGAAAGCGCGCAGGATCGGGGCGCGATGGGTTGACGCACAAGATGAGGCATGATAAGATTACGACTAACTTCTTCATTTTGGCAGTATGGTAACTTGTTATCGCTTTAATGTGATAAAGTGAATTGTAGGACGTAGAAACGAGGGTGCGTACGGTGTCTAAACCAAAAGTTTTCGAGAAACCGACTGGCGTCAAAGATTATTTGCCTCATGCCGTGGCTAAGCTGCGCCGGATTGAGCGCGACGTGCTGGATTGCATGCAACGTTGGGGCTACGAGCAGATTATGACGCCTACGATCGAATATTACGATACGGTCGGCGTAGCGAGCGCCACGTCGGATCAGAAGCTATTCAAACTATTGAATCAGAAAGGCACGACGATCGTGCTGCGTTCGGATATGACGGCTCCGATCGCGCGCGTCGTCGGCTCCCTGCTCAAGGATAAGGAGTTTCCGCTGAGGCTTAGCTATCACGGCAACGTATTCCGGGCTTTCGAGGACAAGGGGGGCAGGGAAGCGGAGTTTTTCCAGACCGGCGTCGAACTGGTCGGAGACGCTTCTCCCGAGGCGGATGCGGAAGTGATCGCGCTGGCCATCGCGACGTTGCAGGCGGCAGGCGTGCCTGCGTTCAAGATCGCGATCGGACACGTGGGCTTCCTGAACGGACTGTTCGAGGAGACGTTGCCGGGCCGCGCTAGCGAGCAAGAGGCGCTCAAGGAATGTTTGCTTCAGCGGGATCATGTCGGCTATCGCGACATCCTTCGCAAGCTCGTGATCGGCGATTCGGTTCGGGAAGAGCTGGAAGGGATACTGCGGTTGCGCGGCGGTCAGGAAGTGTGCAGTCAAGCGCTGGAGCTTAGCAGTAACGCAAGCGCCCGAGAAGCGATCCGACATCTATGCGATATATGGGATAATCTCTCCGCGTACGGCGTACAGGAGCATGTGCTCATCGATCTGACGATGATCGGGGATTTCTCTTACTATACGGGAATGACGTTCGAAGGTTATGCGTCGAACCTCGGATTTCCGGTGTGCAGCGGAGGACGTTACGACAATCTGCTGGAGCAATTCGGACGCAAGTCGCCGGCAACCGGCTTCGCGCTGAAGACGACGCGGATTATGGAAGTGGTCGAGGATGCCGCGGAGGAAGGGAAGCGGACGCTGATCGCCTACGCATCGACCCATAAGGCGGAGGCATTGGCGGAAGCGACGAAGCGCAGGAACGAGGGCGAGACGGTCGTGACCGCGGTGGTGACGCGCGAGGAAGCCAAGGGGCTGCGTCTGCCTTTGGTAACAGGGACATTCGAGTTTAAAGGCGTTTGGTTCGATAATTACGCAGAGTACGGTTTCGAAGGAGGGAGCAAGGCATGACGGACAATGGCATCTTGAAGGTCGCCATGCCTAAAGGGCGGATTTACAAGCAAGCGAGCAAGCTCTTCCGCGAAGCGGGTCTTCCGATTCCGGAGGATTTCGACGATTCCCGTAAGCTTATCATTCCCGTTCCGGAAGCGAACATGGAGTTCATCATGGCCAAGCCGGTCGACGTGCCGACGTATGTCGAGTACGGCGTCGCGGATATCGGCATCGTCGGCAAGGACGTGCTGATGGAGGAGAACAAGGACGTCTACGAGCTGCTCGACCTGGGCATCGCCAAGTGCCGGATGTCCGTCATCGGGCTGCCGGACTGGAAGCCGGTCATCCATCCGCGCATCGCGACTAAGTATTCCAACGTCGCTTCCCAGTATTACCGCGAGAAGGGCGAGCAGGTCGAGGTTATCAAGCTGAACGGCTCGATCGAGCTTGCTCCGCTCATCGGCTTGGCGGACCGGATCGTCGATATGGTCGAGACGGGCACGACGCTGCGGGAGAACGGTCTGGTCGAGATGGAGACGCTGTTCCAAGTCACGAGCAGGCTGATCGCCAACCGAGTGAGCTACCGGTTGAAGAACACGGCGATTCAAGAGCTATGCGATCGGCTCAGTACGGTTATCCAGGTTAGCGTATAAGGATATGAACGGATCGGAGGTCGGTCACTGATGTATATAGGAAAAGCGGAAGGCTTCAAGCTCGACCGCAAGGTGGAATACGGCACGCCGGAGCAGAACGAGGCCGTGAAGCAGATCGTGGAAGCGATCGCTCGCGAAGGCGATGAAGCCTTGCTGCGTTATACGGCGGCGTTCGATAAAGTGTCGTTGACGGCGGATCAGCTTCGGGTAACCGAAGAGGAAATCCAGGGCGCGTATGCGAAGGTAGAGCCGGAATTTCTCGTGGCGCTGCGTCAAGCGGCGGCGAACATTACGGCGTTCCACGAGAAGCAAAAGCGCGGTTCGTGGATCGACGCGCAGCCGGACGGCACGATGCTGGGCATGATGCATAGACCGCTGCGCAGAGTCGGGCTGTACGTGCCCGGCGGCAAAGCGGCTTATCCGTCGTCGGTGCTCATGAACGTGCTGCCGGCGAAGGTCGCCGGAGTGCCGGAGATCGCGCTCGTAACGCCGCCGGCGACGGGAGGGCGCGAAGGGATCGACCCGTACATCCTCGTGGCGGCCGCGGAAGCGGGCGTAACGGAGATGTACCGGGTCGGCGGCGCCCAAGCGGTAGCCGCGCTTGCTTACGGGACGGCGAGCATCCCCGCCGTCGATAAGATCTGCGGGCCCGGCAACATCTACGTGGCGCTGGCGAAACGCGCCGTGTTCGGCGCGGTCGACATCGACAGCATCGCGGGCCCGAGCGAAATCGCCGTGCTGGCGGACGACGGGGCTGATCCGCGGTACATTGCCGCGGATATGCTGTCGCAAGCGGAGCACGACGAGATGGCGTCGGCGGTGCTGGTCACGCCGTCGCAAGCGTTGGCAGAGGCGGTCGCGGCGGAGCTCGAACGCCAGGTTGCGACGTTGCCGCGCGCAGACATCGCGCGCAAGTCGCTGGAGCAGTACGGCGCCATCCTCGTCGTAGACAGCCTGGACGAGGGCGTGGCGGTCGTGAACAAGCTGGCGCCCGAGCATCTGGAAGTGATGACGGAGGAGCCGATGGAGCTGCTCGGACGCATCGAGACGGCAGGGGCGATCTTCCTCGGCCCTTACAGCTCCGAGCCGGTCGGCGATTACTTCGCCGGTCCGAACCATATTCTCCCGACGAACGGCACGGCGCGATTCTCGTCGCCGCTGAACGTAGACGACTTCATGAAGAAATCGAGCCTCATCCGATACAGCAAGGAAGCGTTGTTAAGAGACGCAGCCGGCATCGCCACGCTAGCCCGCCATGAAGGGCTTGAAGGGCATGCGCGCGCCGTCGAAATCCGATTGGAAGGACGGGAATCCAAATGAGTGAATTAGAAACGAAGCAAGGCCGCAGCGGGGCGGTGTCCCGCCGCACGAACGAGACGGATATCACGCTGTCGCTAGGCGTGGACGGCTCCGGAGACGTATCGCTCGAGACGGACGTGCCGTTCTTGAACCACATGCTGGACTTGTTCGCGAAGCACGGCCAATTCGATCTTAAAGTCGACGCTCGCGGCGACGTGGACATCGACGACCATCACACCGTCGAGGATATCGGCATCTGCCTCGGCCAAGCGCTTCGCGAGGCGCTCGGTGACAAAACGGGCATTAAGCGCTATGCGAGCGTATTCGTGCCAATGGACGAAGCGCTGGCGCAAGTCGTCATCGATGTAAGCAACCGTCCGCACTTCGAGCTTCGGGCGGAATTCCCGGCAGCGACCGTCGGCAGCTTCACGGTCGAGCTCGTGGAAGAGTTCCTCTGGAAGTTCGCGCTCGAAGCGCGCGTAACGCTGCATGTCATCGTCCACTACGGACGCAATACGCACCATATGATCGAGGCGGTGTTCAAAGCGCTCGGCCGCGCGGTTGACGAAGCGACGACCATCGATCCCCGCGTGAAGGGCGTGCCCTCCACGAAAGGAGTGCTGTAAGTGATCGCCATTATCGACTACGGAATGGGCAACCTGCACAGCGTCAGCAAAGCCGTCGAACGGCTCGGCTGCGAAGCTGTCGTCACGTCCGATCCGGCAACGATCTTGGCTGCCGAAGGAGCCATTCTCCCGGGAGTCGGCGCGTTCGGCGACGCGATGGCGAACTTGCGGGAGATCGGACTCGACGCCGTGGTCAAGCAATACGCCGCGACGGGCAAGCCGCTGCTAGGGATTTGTCTTGGCATGCAGCTGCTCTTCACAGAGAGCGAAGAGCATGGGACGCACCAAGGCTTGAATCTGTTGCCGGGCCGCGTCGTGCGGTTCCAAGGCTCGTACAAGATCCCGCATATGGGATGGAACGAGCTGACGTTCAAGCAAGAGAGCCCGCTGTTCGCGGGCGTGGAGCCGAGTCACGTCTATTTCGTGCACTCGTACCGCGCGCTTCCGGAAAACCCGTCGGATTTGCTCGCGGTGACGGATTACCATCAGCCGGTAACGGCCATCGTCGGGCGCGGCAATCTGTTCGGCATGCAATTCCATCCGGAGAAGAGCGGAGCGCTGGGTATGCGTCTGCTCGAGAAGTTCGTCGGGATAACCCAGCTGGCGAGAAAGGGTTGAGCGAAGTTGCGGTTCAGACCGTGTATCGATATTCATCAAGGCAAAGTGAAGCAGATCGTCGGGGAGACGCTTCAGCCCGACGCTACCAAGGTCGTGGAGAACTTCGTCTCCGAGCGCGGAGCGGACTACTATGCTTCGCTGTATAAGGATGACGGGCTAACCGGCGGACATATCATTATGCTGGGCGGGGGCAATCGCGATGCGGCGTTGTCCGCGCGTCGCGCGTTTCCGGGGGGGGTGCAGATCGGCGGAGGCATAACGGCCGACAATGCGGCCGACTATCTCCGCGAAGGCGCATCGCACGTCATCGTGACCTCGTACGTATTCCGCGACGGTCAGCTTCAGATGGACAATCTGCAGAGGATCGTATCCGAGGTCGGCAAGGATCGTCTTGTGCTCGACCTAAGCTGCAAGGAACGGGACGGCAAGTGGTACGTCGTCACGAACCAGTGGACGACGTTCAGCGACCTCGAAGTGAACGAGGCGACGGTTCGCGAGCTGGAAAGCTACTGCGACGAGTTCCTCATTCACGCCGTGGACGTGGAAGGGAAACGGGAAGGCGTTCAGGAGAAGCTGGCGGCAAAGCTGGCGGAATGGACCCGCATACCGGCTACGTACGCGGGCGGCGCGCGCTCGATCGCGGACTTGGAACGCTTCCGCGAGATTACCGGAGGCAAGCTGGATATTACGATCGGCAGCGCGCTCGATATTTTCGGCGGGACGCTTCGCTATAGAGAAGTCGTGAACTTTTGCGATCCGAGTCGGTTGCGGTAGAAGGAGGAACGGACATTGTTAGCCAAACGAATTATTCCATGCCTGGACGTGAAAGACGGACGCGTCGTTAAGGGCGTTAACTTCGTCAATCTGCGCGATGCGGGTGATCCCGTCGAGCTTGCGTCCATATATGACCGCGAAGGCGCGGATGAGCTTGTGTTCCTGGATATTACCGCTTCCGTGGAAGGCAGAGCGGCGATCGTCGAAGTCGTCAGGCGGACGGCCGGCGAGATCACGATACCGTTCACCGTCGCCGGTGGCATCTCTACGGTAGACGATATGAAGCGGCTGCTGCGGGCAGGCGCGGATAAGATCGGCATCAACACGTCGGCGGTGCGCACGCCGGATTTGATCAACGAAGGCTCGCGAGTGTTCGGCGCGCAATGCATCGTCGTGGCGATCGACGCCAAGTGGAACGCCGATTGGAACGATTGGGAAGTGTACACGCACGGCGGCCGTAACCCGACGGGGCTGCGCGCGATCGCCTGGGCGCAGGAAGCGGAGCGCCGCGGGGCCGGCGAGCTGCTGCTGACGAGCATGGACGCGGACGGTACGAAGAACGGCTTCGACATCGCGCTGACGCGCGCGGTATCCGGCAGCGTCGGCATCCCGGTCATCGCCTCGGGCGGGGCAGGAAACGCGGAGCATTTCGTCGACGTGTTCGCGGAAGCGGATGCGGACGCGGGACTGGCGGCGAGCATTTTCCACTTTAAAGAAATCACGGTGCAAGAGGTCAAGGATACTTTGCGCGCCAAAGGAGTGAACGTAAGATGACGGCGAAGTTTAAAGATAACGGCTTGCTGGAGCAGATCTCCTGGAACGCCGACGGCCTCGTGCCGGCGGTCGTGCAGGACGCGCTCAGCAAAGAAGTGCTGATGCTGGCCTATATGAATCAAGAATCGCTTCGTCTCTCGCTGGAAAGCGGGCAGACGTGGTTCTGGAGCCGTTCGCGTAACGAGCTGTGGAACAAAGGCGCGACGAGCGGCCATACGCAGCAAATCGATTCCTTGTCTTACGACTGCGACGGCGATACGCTGCTCGTGAAAGTCGTGCAGCAAGGTCCGGCCTGCCATACCGGCGCGTACAGCTGCTTCTATCGCTCGGCCGAACCTGCCGAAGGCGAAGCCCAAGCTTCGCAGCAAGCCGAGGCAGACCGCTTCGGTCCGCTCAGCCGCCTGGAGGCGACGATCGCCCAGCGCGACGCGGAGCGTCCGGAAGGCGCGTACACGACGTACTTGTTCAACAAGGGCGTCGAGAAGATTCTGAA
Organism: Bacillota bacterium; assembly: GCA_023460795.1. Classification (GTDB taxonomy): domain Bacteria; phylum Bacillota; class Bacilli; order Paenibacillales; family Paenibacillaceae; genus Cohnella. The sequence continues at coordinate 20,258 of JAEWPC010000007.1, forward strand.
GAAGGTCGGAGAGGAATCCGCGGAAGTGATCATCGCGGCGATGAAGCGCGACGCGAAGGAGCTGCGGGGCGAGGCGGCGGACCTTATTTTCCACCTGATGGTGCTGCTGCGCGAGCAAGGCATTCCGTTCGACGACGTGCTGGAGGAACTGGAATTCCGGCATCGCAAGCCGGTTAAGAAAGACTAGGTGACGGCCATGACGACGAACGAGAACGCGAACGACAATCGGGCGCAAGGGATGCCGATCGACTACCATACGCACAACGTGCGTTGCGGTCACGCGGTCGGCGAGCTGGAGGAGTACGTGCAAAGCGCGATCGCGCAAGGGATGAAGCAGATCGGCTTGTCCGACCATATGCCTCTGGTGAACCTGTCGCAAGAGGAGCACCCCGACATCGCGATGCCGATGGACGAGCTGCCCCGGTACGTGGAAGAGTGCTTCCGTTTGAAGGAGAAGTATAAGGAACGGATTTCCGTGCGAGTCGGTCTCGAGGGCGATTACGTCGAAGGCTTCGAGGAGAAAATCGAGGCGATCGTCAAAGGATACCCCTGGGACTACGTGATCGGATCGGTTCATTTTCTTGGAACATGGGACGTGACGGACTTCCGCCAAGCACACCGGTGGGAAGGGCGCCGCGTCGTCGATGCGTACGCCGAATATTTCGACGCGATCCAGAAAGCAGCGGCCACCGGCTTCTACGACTATATCGGCCATATCGACGCGATCAAGAGATTCGCTAGACCGCCGGAGGAAGACGTGACGGCGCTGGAGGAAGGGGCATTGCAGGCGGTGAAGAAGCACGGGCTCGCTTTCGAGCTGAACGTGGCGGGCATTCACGCGCCGTGCAAGGAGCAATACCCTTCGGAGCGGATGCTGGCGCGCGCGAAAGCGCTGGACATTCCCGTCACATACGGTTCAGATGCGCATCACCCCGATAAAGTAGGGCAAAAAGGGGCAGAAGCGAGAGAGTTGCTGCATAGAATCGGATATACGCGCTTGGCCACGTTTGAAGGGCGCAAACGGTCTCTTATCTCTTTTTGAAATCCGCTGCTATAGGTTGTATAATAGATAAGTCGAACTGACGGATTTCGGCACGAAGCGTGTCGATTACAATTTGGAGGGTCAAATGTACAGCAGCAGCAAACTTCGTATTTTTTCCGGATCATCGAATCCGCAGTTGGCGTCCAACATTGCCGAGCATCTCGGAATGCCGTTAGGGAGAATCAAGCTTTCACGATTCAAAAGCGGCGAAGTGTACGTTCACTATGAAGAGTCGATACGAAATTGCGACGTCTTCATCGTTCAGTCGTTATCTCATCCGATCAATGACTATTTCGTAGAATTGCTTGTTATGATTGATGCTGCTAAACGCGCTTCGGCCCGGACCATTAACGTAGTGCTGCCGTATTACGGATACGCCCGCCAAGAGCGGAAAGCGGCTCCGCGCGAGCCGATCTCGGCCAAAATGGTCGCGGACGTGCTAACGACGGTAGGCGCGAACCGGATCGTGTCGATCGATCTTCATGCGCCGGCGATCCAAGGCTTCTTCAATATCCCGGTCGATCACTTGACCGCTCTCGATCTCATCAGCGATTATCTGAAATCCAAGAATATCCGCAACCCCGTCGTCGTATCTCCTGACGCCGGCCGCGCTTCGACGGCAGAGAAGCTTGCGAACCAACTCGATTGCTCTTTCGCCATCATGATTAAGAAGCGCCCTGCTCATAACGAGTCGGTCATTACTCACGTCATCGGCGATGTCGAAGGCTGCACGCCGATCATCATCGAGGACATGATCGATACCGGGACGACGATCGTCAACGTTGTCGAAGGCTTGAAGGAACGCGGCGCCGAAGACGGCTTCGTCTGCGCGACGCACCCGTTGTTCTCGGGTCCCGCGCTCGAGCGGCTCGATCATCCGAACATCAGGGAAGTCGTCGTTACCGACTCGATCCTGCTGCCGGAAGACCGTTCGCCGCGGTTCAAAGTCATCTCGGTCGCTCCGATGCTGGCCGACGCTACCCGCATCATCATGGAAGGCGGCTCGATCAGCACGCTGTTCAAGAACGCCGGCATTTAATCGCGCGTATACGCCGCCGACAACCTTTGGGGTCGGCGGTTTTTATTTTATGGATCGGGCGCGCTGTGTTATAATCTTGATGGTTAACTAGAAGCAAACGAACGACAGGAGGTGCCTTGCCGATGAGTCAGCGGAAGCGCGCGGCTAACAACCGGCGTCCCAAAGTGATCCCGATCCGACTGGACGCGACATTCTTCTTCGAACGAGCCGTGCAGTCGCTGGATCGTTATCACTACGACAGGGCATTGAAATATTTTCGCAAGGCGGTCGAATTCGAGCCGGAAAATCCGGTCAACCATTGCAATATGGCAGGCATTCTGTCGGAGATGGGCCGTTACGAGGAATCGAACGAAATTCTTCGTTCCGTGCTCGATCGCATCGATCCCGCGATGACGGAATGTTATTACTACTTGGCGAACAACTACGCCAATATGGAGCTGTACGAGGCGGCCGAAGAGGCGCTTGTACGGTATCTGGAGAACGATCTGGACGGTCAATTTCTGGAAGAGGCGGATGAGTTGCTGGATCTGCTTAAGTTCGAGCTGAACCGTCCGACGAAGCTGTCCACGATCAAGTCCAAGGAGAACGTATTCGCGCACGACAAAGCCCGCGAGCTTCTGGAAGCCGGGCGCTTCGCCGACGCGGTGAAAATATTGGAAGACATTATCGAGAAAGAACCTAGCTTTCTGGCGGCGCGCAACAACCTCGGACTGGCATACTATTATATGGGGCTGTTCGAGAAGTCCGTCGTCACGATTAACGAGGTGCTGGAATCCGAGCCGGGCAATTTGCACGCGCTATGCAATCTGGCGATTTTCTACCAGCATTCCAATCAGGATGGTCCGCTGCGCAAGCTCGTCGATCGGCTGAACAAGACGATTCCGTTCCATCCCGAGCATGTATTCAAGATGGCCACGACGCTTGGCATCGTCGGAGAGCATAAGGAGGCTTACCGGCATTTTCTTCGCCTGTTGCGCACCGGAGAGTTGTCGGGCGAGCCGAGCTTGCATCATTTCGCCGCTGTGGCCGCTACGAATTTGGCCAGGTACGACGACGCCGAAAGGCACTGGAAGCAGGCAGAGAAGCTGGACGAAGGATCGCCCGTTCCGCTGTACTACTTGAAGAAGCTGGAGAAGGTGCGCGCCGGGGAAGAGAGCGCTCCTTCGCATTATCACTACCACCTTCCGTTCGAGGAGCAGTTCAGGCAATGGGAGAACAATCCGAGACTCGTTACGGAAGCTCTTAAGCGCGAGCCGCTTATCCGATCCTCGTTCTTCTGGGCGCTTCGCCACGGAGACCGCAAGACGAAGGTGCAAGTCATACAGGCGCTCGGTCTCATCGCGGACGACGAGGTGATCGAAGCGCTCAAAGCGTTCCTGATCGATGCCGGCGAGGAAGACGAATTGAAGCGCGTAGCCGTGCTCGTGCTGCGGTCGATCGGCGTGCAGGAGACGCTTGCGGTTACGTTCGGCGGACGGACGCTCACGCTCGAAGCAAGGCGCAAATCCGCAAGGCTTCCGGTGTGGGACAGCGCCTGGCAAGCGGTGCTGGAGCAGGCGCTCGCGGGGATGGCCGGACGCTATGACGTCGTGCAGCAGCACGACATGATGACGCTATGGGTCGACTTCCTGTCTCGCGTTTATCCGGAAGTGCCTAAGCTCCACAAGACGAACGGGTGGGCCGCAGCCCTTGAATATTGGACGGCGAAGATGCATCGCAGAACGGTCACCTACGCGGACCTCGTGAATCGGTACGGCGTATCCCAAGCGAGCATTAGCCGCTATGCGAACCGAATTGATGAAGCATGCGGCATTCGGGAGAAACTGGACTTAACGACACCGTCGTTCCATTGAATCTTCAGACAGCATGGACTAGGAGGCAGCATAGATGCATAAATGTATCGTAATCGGTACCGGCCCTGCCGGATTGACCGCGGCGATCTATCTGGCGAGAGCGAATCTGTCGCCGCTCGTCATCGAGGGACCCGAACCGGGCGGTCAATTGACGACGACGACGGAGGTCGAGAACTTTCCGGGGTTTCCGGAAGGGATCATGGGACCGGATTTGATGGCTAACATGCGCAAGCAAGCCGAACGCTTCGGCGCGGAATTCCGTACGGGCTGGATTAACGAAGCGGACTTGTCGAAGCGTCCGTTCACGCTATCGCTCGAGGGCGGAGAACAGCTTCAGGCCGAGACGATCATCATCTCTACCGGCGCGTCCGCGAAGTACTTGGGCATTCCGGGCGAACGCGATAACGTAGGCCGCGGCGTCAGCACTTGCGCGACTTGCGACGGCTTCTTCTTCAGAGGCAAGAAGATCATCGTCGTAGGCGGCGGGGACTCGGCGATGGAAGAGGCGAGCTTCTTGACGCGGTTCGCGTCCGAGGTAACGCTCGTGCATCGCCGCGACGAGATGCGGGCATCGAAGATTATGCAGGACCGCGCGCGGGAGAACAACAAGATCGTGTGGAACTTGAACAAAACCCCGCTCGAAGTGGTTGCGGGCGATAACGGCGTGACCGGTCTTTAAGTACGCAACAACGCGACCGGCGAAGATGAGGTTATCGATACGCAAGGGTTGTTCGTGGCGATCGGCCATACCCCGAACACGAAATTCCTGGGCGGTCAGATCGATACGGACGAGCAAGGCTACATTCGAGTGAAGCCGGGAACGTCCGAGACGAACGTGCCGGGAGTGTTCGCTTGCGGCGACGTTCAGGATAACAAGTACCGTCAAGCGATTACGGCGGCGGGCAGCGGATGCATGGCGGCTCTTGATTGCGAGAGATTCTTGGAGCATTCCGCAGCGCACGATTGGAGCCAGTCGTTATAACTTGGACGAATGATTCATAACGCGTTAACCATTATTCTTTATGAGGTGTCGACTAACATGTCACAATTGTTGTACGTAGGCGTAGATCTTGGCGGAACCGCCATCAAGGTAGGGTTGTGCAACGCTTCGGGAGATTTGCTGCGCACGCATGAAGGTCCGACGGAAGCTGCGGGCGGTACGGATACCGTGCTGAATAACATTGCGGCTTACGTAAACGAGCTAGTGCCGCAGGGCACGGAGGAGTGGGAAGCCGTAGCCGGTATCGGTATCGGGATCGCGGGCTTCCTGAACATTCAGGAGGGGATCGTGGATTTCAGCGCGAACCTGCCGTTCCGGAACGTGCACGTGAAGCAAATCATGGAAGAGAAGCTGAGCAAGCCCGTTAAGATCAACAATGACGCCAACGTTGCAGCTCTTGGCGAGGCATGGGGCGGCGCCGGCAGAGGCGTGGCGAACTGCGTGTGCTATACGCTCGGAACGGGAGTCGGAGGCGGCATCATTCTGAACGACCGGCTCATCGAAGGTTTCTCCGGCATGGCCGGCGAGCTCGGGCATATGTCGGTCGTGCCGGATCTGGAGGCGATACAATGCGGCTGCGGCAAGATGGGCTGCTTGGAGACGGTATCCTCGGCGACCGGTATCATCAGGATGGCGCGCGATGCGGTATCCCGGGGAGATAAGACGTCGCTCGCGTTGATCGAGGACGGAGTGACGGCGGCGAAGGAAGTGTTCGACGCCGCCAAGAACGGCGACGAAGTCGCTCAGCGGATCGTAAGCCGCGCGGCATTCTACTTAGGCAAGTCGCTGGCCGCCGTTGCGGTTGTCGTTAACCCGCAACGGTTCATTCTAGGCGGAGGGGTCAGCAAAGCCGGGGAATTCCTGTTCGCGCAAATTCGCGAGGTGTTCCAGAAGCTGACGCCGTCGGCCGCGAACGAAGGCGTGGAGATCGTTGCCGCCGAGCTTGGCAACAACGCCGGCGTCGTAGGCGCCGCGGGATTGTTCCTGCGCGCGTGATGCAGGAAGAGTTGACGCTTGGCTCCGCTGCGCTTGCGGCGGGTCAAGCGTTCTGTCGTTCATAGCCACCTAAGGGAGAGGACGCTTATGGATAACATGGTCGCGCAACCGACGCTGGTCATTATTACGGGTATGTCGGGGGCGGGCAAGACGATCGCGGTGCAAAGTCTCGAGGATCTCGGATTTTTCTGCGTCGATAATTTACCGCCGGTGCTCATTCCTAAGTTCGCGGAGTTAATCGAGCAGTCGCAAGGGCGCATTGCGAAAGTCGCGCTCGTCATCGACTTGCGAGGGCGCGAGTTTTTCACGGCGCTCTCGGAATCGCTTAATTATATTCGCGAGCATTACACGATCCATTACGAGATTCTGTTCCTCGATGCGACGGACAGCGTTCTCGTTCAGCGTTACAAGGAGAGCCGCCGCAGACATCCGCTGGCGCCGGAGGGAATGCCGCTGGACGGCATTCGGTCGGAGCGGAAGCTGCTCGAGGATCTGAAGGGCTGGGCTACGCAGGTCATCGATACGAGCAACTTGAAGCCGGTGGCGTTGAAAGAGAGAATCATCGGAAGGTTCACGGACCCGGGTAGCAACAACATCTCGATCAACTTGACTTCGTTCGGCTTCAAATACGGCGTGCCGATCGACGCCGATCTGATCTTCGACGTGCGGTTTCTTCCGAATCCGCATTACGTGGAGCAGTTGCGTCCGAAGACCGGGCAGGAGCCCGAGGTGTACGATTACGTCATGAAATGGCCGGAGACGCAGACGTTCCTATCCAAGCTGCTCGACATGCTGCAATATTTAATCCCGCTTTATCATAAGGAAGGCAAAAGCCAAGTTGTCATCGGAATCGGGTGCACCGGAGGCAAACATCGGTCCGTAGCGATCGCGGAATATCTAGGACGAAGACTCGGGTCTAGCGAGACGGAGCATATCCGGGTCAGTCATCGCGATTCGGACCGCGACAGGCAGAATTGAGGTGGCGCCAGTGAAAGGGCAACAAGATCTTCCGCGTATGCCGCGGATCGTCGTCATCGGAGGCGGCACGGGATTGTCGGTCATGCTGCGCGGATTGAAGCAAAAGCCGCTCGACATTACCGCCATCGTAACGGTCGCCGATGACGGCGGAAGCTCGGGCAGATTGCGCGAAGAGATGCAGATGCCGCCGCCCGGGGATATTCGCAACGTGCTGACGGCGCTCGCGGACACGGAACCGTTGATGGAAGAGGTGCTGAAGTACCGATTCAGCAACGGCACCGGGCTTGCGGGACACAGCTTGGGCAATTTGATTCTGGCTGCCATGACCGACATTACGGGCGACTTCGTAACGGGAATTACGGAGCTTAGCCGGATCTTCGCGGTTAACGGCAGGGTTCTTCCCGCGGCCAATCAAGCGATCGTGCTGAAGGCCGAGATGGCGGACGGTTCGATCGTCGTCGGAGAGTCGACGATTCCGAAGTCGGGGCAACCGATCCGCCGGGTGTTCATCGAGCCTCCTAACGTGGAGCCGCTCCGGGAAGCCGTCGATGCGCTGCGGCAGGCCGATGCGATCCTGATCGGGCCGGGAAGCCTATATACGAGCATTATTCCTAATCTTATCGTACCGAAGCTGGCAGAGGCGATCGTCGGCTCGGATGCGGTGAAGCTGTTCGTCTGCAACGTCATGACGCAGCCGGGAGAAACGGACAATTATTCCGTTAGCGATCATTTGGTAGCCATTCATAAGCATATCGGGCATCATTTATTCGATTACGTGATCGTGAACGACGGTGAAATTCCGCCTCAAGTCCAAAACTTGTATGCCGAGAAAGGCTCCAAAGCCGTCCATCTCGACTTGGACGAGGTAACGAGGCGTGGCTATAAAGTGATCGCCGACAAGCTGGTGCTATTCCGTACGTATTTGCGCCACGATGCCGCTAGATTAAGCGAACATATTTATCAGCTCGTTGAAGATTGGATGATTCGAAAGGGTGACTAAGGCATGTCTTTCGCGGCACAAACGAAAAAAGAGCTAACGATGGTCGTCGCGGACGGCTGTTGCGAGCGTGCCGAGCTATCCGCGCTCATCCGCATGAACGGTACCGTAGCGTTGACCGGCAAACGCGTCGTGCTGGACATCGCGACGGAGAACGCGGCGATTTCGCGCAGAATCTACACGCTGCTTAAGCGCCATTATAACGTCCCTACCGAATTGCTCGTCCGCAAAAAGATGCGATTGAAAAAGAACAACGTCTATGTTGTCCGGATTCCCGCCGGCGTGGAAGAAATCTTGAAGGAACTGTCGATCACGACGGAAGGCTTCAACTTCCACCCCAGCATCGATAAGAATCTGATTAAGAAGCCTTGCTGCAAGAGAGCGTATTTGCGCGGCGCGTTCTTGGCCGGAGGTTCGGTCAACAACCCGGAAGGTTCGTCGTACCATCTGGAGATCGCTTCCTTGTACGAGGAGCATTGCCAGGCGCTTGTCGAACTCGCGAATAAGTTCCAGCTTAACGCGAGGTTCATCGAGCGTAAAAAAGGCTTCGTTCTTTATATTAAAGAAGGCGAGAAAATTATCGAGTTTCTTAGCATTATCGGAGCTCATCAAGCGCTGTTCAAATTCGAAGACGTCCGGATCATGAGAGACATGCGCAACTCGGTCAACCGGATCGTGAATTGCGAGACCGCAAACCTGAATAAGACGATCGGCGCCGCGGTTCGGCAGATCGACAACATAAAGCTGCTGCAGAAAGAAGTCGGTTTGCACAATTTGCCGGATAAACTACGCGAAGTCGCGGAGATCAGGCTACAGCATCCCGACATGAACCTGAAGGAAGTCGGCGATCTGCTCAAGGGTCAAGTAAGCAAGTCCGGGGTTAACCACAGGCTGAGAAAACTGGATGAATGGGCTGAAAAAATCCGAAACGGCGGCGCATAAGCGTATAGCAAATTAGGTTTATTCAATGTTATAATAGCTAAGAAACGATGCTCGGGGTTCCGAAGATGCGGGACGATTAAAGATAGGGGGTAGCCGTTCCATGACGAGACAGCCGGTGGTTGTTCGGCTAAAAACGGGGCTTCACGCCAGACCGGCGGCACTGTTCGTGCAAGAAGCCAATAAATTCTCCTCTGATGTGTTCGTGGAGAAGGATGACAAGAAAGTTAACGCCAAAAGCATCATGGGAATTATGAGTCTCGCGATTAGTTCCGGTACAGAGGTCGCAATCAGCGCAGAAGGTTCTGACGCAGAGCAAGCTGTAACCGCTTTAGTGCAATTAGTCAGCAAAGAAGAGCTCGAGAACCAATAAATCTATACGGCCTAAAGCTCCCGAGCGGGAGCTTTTTGCATCGGGATACACGAAAGCCAGAGTTGCTGCATAGGGTTGATTCCCGTTGCGGCACTCTGGCTTTGTCCGTGTATAGGGGCAAACAAAAACCGCACTCCGATAAGGGGTGCGGTACAAGTCGATCAAATATTAGGCTTCTTGATAGGAGTCCAGTTGACGCATCGAGATGGCTTCTTCCAGCAATTCAATAAACTCCGCCGAAAGGTTCATCTTCTTCGCTTCCCGGTATACTTCCAGCAGATGTTCATCTCTTAGCGGACGAAGCAGTGAAGCTTTATCGCTCAGCCGACGAGCGGCAATCGTATCGATAGGTCTGTGGCTGGATGGCTGGTAAGGTATATTCGGTTCTGACTGGTCACTTACAACGTACGGATAGGACCGTTGGTTCATGCAGATCCCCCTCTTCCATAGTTCCTAGGTGCTGACTAGAACTGGAGGTTTATGGTATTCCCTCTTATGCTAGCATACCATGGATTGTTCGGACGGGAGAGGGGGCATTCAAAGATTTGAATTGTTGTTGACAGTTCGAGAATGTTGTGGTATTAGCCGCCGATTTTATCGATGACTTTGTCGATTAGGCCGTATTCGCGCGCGGTTTCTGCTTCCATGAAGTTGTCGCGATCCGTATCTTTCTCGATCCGTTCGATCGGTTGACCGGTACGCTCGGCGAGAATGGCGTTCAGTTTATCGCGCATCTTGAGGATGCGTCTAGCGCGGATTTCGATATCGCTGGCTTGGCCTTCCGCACCGCCGAGAGGCTGGTGGATCATGACCTCGCTGTTAGGCAGCGCGAAACGCTTGCCTTTGGCGCCCGCCGCGAGCAGGAACGCGCCCATCGAAGCGGCCATACCCACGCAGATGGTGGACACGTCGGGTTTAATGAATTGCATCGTATCGTAGATGGCCATCCCGGAAGTAATGGAGCCTCCGGGACTGTTGATGTAGAGGTGGATGTCCTTCTCCGGATCCTCGGCCGCAAGGAACAGCAGCTGAGCGATAATGGAGTTGGCGACAACGTCGTTCACCGGCGTGCCTAGGAATACGATGCGGTCTTTCAATAGACGGGAATAGATGTCATAGGCTCTTTCCCCGCGGTTGCTTTGTTCAACGACCATTGGAATGAAACTCATTAGACGTCCCTCCTCATGATTTGGTTTTCTTATCATAGCGAAATCGCGATCAAAAGTCAAAGAACGTCAAACACTTGCGTTATTACCACTATGCTTGCCCTCCGATGCGCATTCCAATCGATTGGCGGAAATGTTTTCGTTAGGGTTCTATCAAAGAACGGAGTGTCGGAATAGCGGAATTCATGCCGTTAGGCGAAGACAAAAAAACCGACCGTATGGAACGGTCGGTTATGCTGTATGCTAATGATTGGCTTGTACGTCGTACAAGCAGGTATTGGCGCGCCCGCGAGGAATCGAACCTCGATCTCAGGCTCCGGAGGCCTACGTCATATCCGTTGGACCACGGGCGCACATCCCAATAGGACAGCAAAAAATATTATAGTTCATCCGCGTTATAAAATCAAGTAAGCAAGACCGTGTAAATTTGTGAAAATCGTGTACGTTTGCTGTTGCATCGTTCCGGGATTTTCGTTAAAATAGTGGTGGGACTTAAAGAGTAATGGTGGGACGATTCGCGTCCAGCGAATCGCATCGCATGATTGCCGAGGATTGACTGTCGGTCTCCGGGAGGAAACGCGGATCCATGCGAAAAATCGTAGACATTCAGAAAAAGCTGATTCCGGACATCCTCCAGACGATGGAGAAGCGGTACGACATTCTGCGTCATATCTTCGTGACGGGAACGATCGGCCGCCGTACGCTGGCGAATAGCGTAGACTTGACGGAGCGCGTGCTGCGGACGGAGCTTGAAGTGCTTCGGGCGCAAGGACTGCTCGAGATCGGAACTTCCGGGATGACGTTAAGCGACTCCGGAAGGCAGCTCGTAGAAGAGATGGAGCCGATCGTCAAGGAAGTGTTCGGGCTGTCGGACCTGGAAGAAGCGGTGCGCCAAGCTTTCGGGCTGAAGCGGGTCGTTATCGTGCCGGGAGATTCCGACGCCTCCGATCATATTAAACGCGAGTTAGGGCGTGCGGGCAGCCGCGTGTTGCGCGAAAGCTTATCCTCGGGAGATGTCGTCGCGGTAATGGGCGGATCGACGATGGCCAGAATGGCGTCGCAGTTCGCGGTGCCGGCGCAGCTTCGCGATAACTGGTTCGTGCCGGCGCGCGGAGGTCTAGGCGAAAGCGTGGATTACCAAGCGAACACGATCGCGGCGGAGTTGGCTAAGCGAGCCGGGGCCAGGTACCGGATGCTTCACGTTCCGGATCACCTCAGCGAGGAAGCGTACGTCACGCTCATGCAAGAGCCGAACGTGCGCGAGGTCGTCGACATGATCCGAAGCGCCAGGATCGTCGTTCACGGGATCGGGGACGCTATGACGATGGCGGGAAGGCGTAAGCTTAGCGACGTGACGAAGAGCGAGCTGCTTAAAGACGGCGCGCTGGCGGAAGCGTTCGGCTACTACTTCGACCGCAGCGGCAAAGTCGTGCATCGGATGGCTACGGCGGGCTTGCGGCTCGAGGACATCGAAGCGGCGGGCATCGTCATCGGGATCGCCGGCGGACGGAGCAAAGGCGAAGCGATCGCGTCGGTTATGCGATTCGGGCATGACGACGTGCTGGTAACGGACGAAGCGGGCGCCGAAGAAGCGCTTAAGCACATCTGAAGCCAAGATGCGAAATAACAGCAAATCGGCAGTTATATTCACCTAATTGACTACAATCTACGAAATAACAACGAATCGATCGTTATTTTCCATGATATCACGTAAATCCGGCGGAGGATCGGGAAATAACTGCAAATGATTGTTATTTTACGGACACGGTTGTCGGCTCGAATAATAACTGCAAATGGTTGTTAATCGTTAAGGAAGTTGTCTCGGCGCGATTCCGCGCTTGACATAGATCAAAATTAGAGTGGTCATCACAAGGAGGAAACCCCAATGGTAAAAATCGGTATTAACGGATTTGGTCGTATCGGTCGTAACGTGTTCCGCGCATCCCTGAACAACCCTAACGTTGAAGTCGTCGCTATCAACGACTTGACGGACGTTAACACGCTGGCTCACCTGCTCAAGTATGACACTACGCATGGTCGTCTGAACGGAACCGTTGAAGTGGGCGAAGGCGCACTGATCGTCAACGGCAAGTCGATCAAAGTGTTCGCAGAGCGTGACCCAGGCAACCTGCCTTGGTCTTCCGTAGGCGCTGAGATCGTCGTTGAATCGACGGGTATCTTCACGGCTAAAGATAAAGCCGAGCTTCATCTTAAAGGCGGCGCTAAGAAAGTCATCATCTCCGCTCCCGCAACGAACGAAGACATCACGATCGTTCTGGGCGTTAACGAAGACCAATACGACGCTTCCAAACACACGATTATTTCCAACGCTTCTTGCACGACGAACTGCTTGGCTCCATTCACGAAAGTTCTTAACGAGAAATTCGGCGTCGTTAAAGGCATGATGACGACGATCCACTCCTATACGAACGACCAGCAAGTGCTTGACCTGCCGCACAAAGACCTGCGCCGCGCTCGCGCTGCCGCAGAGAACATCATTCCTTCCTCGACGGGCGCAGCGAAAGCTATCGGCCTCGTATTGCCTGAGCTGAAAGGCAAGCTGAACGGCATGTCGTTCCGCGTTCCTACGCCTAACGTATCCGTAACGGACCTCGTAGCCGAGTTGAAAGTTTCCGTAACGGTAGACGAAGTCAACGCGGCTCTGAAAGCTGCTGCCGACGGTCCGTTGAAAGGCATCTTGAACTACTCCGACGAGCCGCTCGTATCGAGCGACTACAACAGCGACCCTGCTTCCTCCACGATCGACGCTCTGTCGACGATGGTCGTAGAAGGCAACATGGTTAAAGTCGTCTCCTGGTACGACAACGAGTGGGGCTACTCCAACCGCGTTGTTGACTTGGCTGCATTCATCGCTGCTAAAGGTCTGTAATATAGCATTGCGTAGCTTCCGGATCCCCCTCTTGGAGGGGGATTGCCAGGGAGTTGCCCCTCGGACACCCGTCATGGGTGTCCTGCTTCATGGATAGGCGATATGGAAGTTACCGAGGAGGAGTCGTACTTGAATAAGAAAAGCGTAAGAGATGTTGAGGTTGCCGGCAAAAAGGTGCTCGTTCGCGTAGACTTTAACGTTCCGCTCGAGAACGGTGCGATTACGGACGATACGCGTATTCGCGAAACGCTCCCGACGATTCGCTACTTAATCGAGAAAGGCGCGAAAGTCATTCTGGCGAGCCATCTTGGCCGTCCGAACGGCGAAGTGGTCGAAGGCCTTCGCTTGACGCCTGTAGCCACTCGCTTGTCCGAATTGCTCGGCAAACCGGTCGTGAAATCGGACGAAGTCGTCGGCGCGGCGGTCAAAGCGAAAGCTGACGCTCTGAACAGCGGAGACGTATTGCTGCTTGAGAACGTTCGTTTCGAAGCTGGAGAAGAGAAGAACGATGCAGGATTGGCGAAAGCGTTCGCCGAGCTTGCCGACCTGTACGTGAACGACGCGTTCGGTGCAGCTCACCGTGCTCATGCTTCTACCGAAGGCGTTGCGCATCATCTTCCTGCCGTATCCGGCTTGCTGATGGAGAAAGAGCTCGACGTGCTCGGCAAAGCGCTGAACAACCCCGAGCGTCCTTTCACCGCGATCGTCGGCGGCTCCAAAGTTAAAGATAAAATCGACGTCATCAATAAAATGATCGAAATCGCCGACAACATCATCATTGGCGGCGGCTTGTCTTACACGTTCTTCAAAGCGCAAGGCCATGAAATCGGCCTCTCGCTGTGCGATAACTCCAAGCTTGACCTCGTACTCGAGTTCATGGAGAAGGCAAAGAAGCTCGGCAAGAACTTCTACCTGCCAGTCGACATCGTTGTATCCGAAAGCTTCAAAGAAGCTGTTAACATGGATATCGTCGGAATCGACGGCATTCCTTCGAACAAGGAAGGCGTCGATATCGGTCCGAAGACGCGCGAGATCTACGCGGAAGTGATCAAGAACTCCAAGCTGGTCGTCTGGAACGGACCGATGGGCGTATTCGAAGTCGACGACTTCGCAAGCGGTACGCGCGCGGTTGCTCAAGCATGTGCGACAACGGCGGGTTACACGGTTATCGGCGGCGGGGACTCCGCGGCGGCAGCCGAGAAGTTCAAGCTGGCCGATAAGATGGATCATATCTCGACGGGCGGCGGCGCATCGCTGGAGTTCATGGAAGGCAAGGCTCTTCCTGGCGTAGTCGCGCTGAACGACAAATAGGAGCGAAATCCAATGAGCAGAACACCGATTATCGCAGGCAACTGGAAAATGTTCAAAACCGTCTCCGAAGCGACTTCTTTCGTCGCCGAAGTGAAAGGCAAAGCGGAAGTAGCCGGCGTGGAGAGCGTTATCTGCGCTCCGTTCACGGCATTGCCTGCGCTTGTAGAAGCGGTTAAAGGAACGAGCATCAAGATCGGCGCGCAAAACCTGCACTGGGAAGACAACGGCGCGTTCACGGGCGAGATCAGCGGCGTCATGCTGAAGGATCTCGGCGTGCACTACGTGATCATCGGTCACTCGGAGCGCCGCCAGTATTTCGCGGAGACGGACGAGACCGTTAACAAGAAAGCTCACGCGGCATTCAAGCACGGGATTACTCCGATTATCTGCGTAGGCGAGAAGCTCGAAGAGCGCGAAGCCGGCCAGACGAAAGAAGTGTGCCGCGTGCAGACGGAAGGCGCACTTGTCGGCTTATCCGCCGAACAAGTTGCCGCTTCGGTTATCGCTTACGAGCCGATCTGGGCAATCGGAACGGGCAAATCTTCGACTGCGGACGACGCGAACGAAGTAACGGCTTATATCCGCCAAGTTATCGCGGGATTGTACGGCGCCGAAGTAGCGGCGAAAGTCCGCATCCAATACGGCGGCAGCGTTAAGCCGAACACGGTAGCGGAATACATGAGCAAATCCGATATCGACGGCGCCCTCGTGGGCGGCGCGAGCCTTGAGCCTGCGTCCTATGTGGCGCTTGTCGAAGGAGCGAAGTGAGATGGCAGCCCCTAAACCTGTAGCGCTTATTATTCTCGACGGCTTCGGACTTCGCAAGGAGACGCACGGCAACGCCGTCGCCCAAGCGAACAAGCCGAATTACGACCGCTATTGGAATACTTATCCACACACGACGCTTACCGCATGCGGCGAAGCCGTCGGTCTGCCGGAAGGACAGATGGGCAACTCCGAGGTTGGCCACCTGAACATCGGCGCGGGACGTATCGTGTATCAAGACTTGACGCGGATTACGAAATCGATTCGCGACCAGGATTTCTACGAGAACGAGACGTTGCTTGGCGCGGTGCGTCACGCGAAGACGAACGGAAAAAAGCTTCACCTGTACGGCTTGCTTTCGAACGGCGGCGTTCATAGCCATATCGACCATCTGTTCGCGCTGCTTGATCTGGCGAAGAAGGAAGAGCTGAGCGAAGTATACATTCACGCGTTCCTCGACGGACGCGACGTTGCTCCGGACAGCGGCGTCGGCTTCGTGCAGCAGCTGCAGGACAAGATCAAAGAAGTCGGCGTCGGTACGCTGGCTACGGTGCAAGGCCGCTACTACGCGATGGATCGCGACAAGCGCTGGGATCGCGTAGAGAAATCCTACCGCGCCATGGTTTACGGCGAAGGTCCTACGGCGACCGACGCGGTAGCCGCGGTGAAGGAATCTTACGCGAACAACGTGTACGACGAGTTCTTCGTGCCGACAGTAATCGTGGGCGCGGACGGCAAGCCGAATGCGCTGGTAGAGTCCGAGGACGCGGTGATCTTCTTCAACTTCCGTCCCGACCGCGCCATTCAGCTGTCGCAAGTATTCACGAACGAAGATTTCCGTGGTTTCGATCGCGGTCCTGGCGCTCCTAGCAAGCTGTACTTCGTCTGCATGACGCTGTTCGCAGAGACGATCGGCGGGCTCGTCGCGTACAAGCCGAAAGAGCTCGACAATACGCTCGGCGAAGTGCTTGTCCAACAAGGCAAGAAGCAATTGCGCATTGCCGAGACGGAGAAGTATCCGCACGTTACGTTCTTCTTCAGCGGCGGACGCGATCATGTACTGGACGGCGAGACTCGTATTCTGATCAACTCGCCTAAAGTCGCGACGTACGACCTTCAACCGGAAATGAGCGCGTACGAGGTTGCCGAAGCGGCGGTCAAGGAGATCGAAGCGGATAATCACGACGCTATCATCCTTAACTTCGCCAACGTCGACATGGTCGGCCACTCCGGCATGCTCGAGCCGACGATCAAGGCGGTCGAAGCGACGGACGAATGCCTCGGCAAAGTCGTCGACGCGGTCATCGCCAAAGGCGGCGTAGCGGTTATTATCGCGGATCACGGCAACGGCGACATGGTCATCGACGACGATGGCCGTCCTTTCACGGCGCATACGACGAACCCTGTTCCGTGCATCGTGACGCAAGCCGGCAACAACCTTCGCGAAGGCGGCATCCTGGCCGACGTCGCTCCGACGTTGCTGAAGCTGATGCAGCTGCCTCAACCGAAGGAAATGACCGGCAAGTCGCTGGTTTAACGAGTTGCGTTAGTCAGGCGTCCAAAGTCAAAAACTCTCTCCAGCCGCTGTCCTCGTCCCTTAGCTTGATTGACTATTAAGGTGGCTAAGGGACTCCGAAGGCGGACGTTGCACTCTTCCGAGAGCTTTTGCTTCTCCCGCCTTTAAAGCAACTCGACCGACTCGTTGCAAGCTCGGTCGCAACGTCGACCGACTATTTTTATTAAATAAAAGGAGTGTTCTCAATGACGATCATTACTGACGTTTACGCACGCGAAGTCCTCGACTCCCGCGGCAACCCGACTGTCGAAGTAGAAGTACGCCTCGAATCCGGAGCGCTTGGCCGCTCTATCGTTCCATCCGGTGCATCCACCGGTGCTTACGAAGCTGTTGAGCTTCGCGACAACGACAAAGGCCGTTACCTGGGCAAAGGCGTTCTGAAAGCGGTAGAGAACGTGAACTCCATCATCGCTCCTGAAATCATCGGTTACGACGCGCTTGACCAAGTCGAAATCGACAACAAAATGATCGCGCTCGACGGCACGCCGAACAAAGCGAAGCTGGGCGCTAACGCGATCCTCGCGGTATCCATCGCGGTAGCTCGCGCTGCCGCGGAAGCTCTCGACGTACCTTTGTACCAATACCTGGGCGGCTTCAACTCCAAGAAACTGCCGGTTCCGATGATGAACATCATCAACGGCGGCGCTCACGCGGACAACAACGTCGACGTTCAAGAATTCATGGTTCTTCCTGTCGGCGCTCCTACGTTCGCAGAAGCTCTTCGCACGGGCGCGGAAATTTTCCACGCCTTGAAATCCGTACTTAAAGCTAAAGGCCTGAACACGGCTGTCGGCGACGAAGGCGGCTTCGCTCCTAACTTCGGTTCGAACGAAGAAGCTCTCTCCACGATCCTGGAAGCCATCGAAAAAGCCGGCTACAAGCCAGGCGTCGACGTATTCCTCGGCATGGACGTTGCTTCCACCGAGTTCTTCAAAGACGGCAAATACCACCTCGAAGGCGAAGGTAAATCCTACACGCCTGCAGAGTTCGTCGACCTGCTCGCTAGCTGGGTAGACAAATATCCGATCATCACGATCGAAGACGGCTGCTCCGAAGACGACTGGGAAGGTTGGAAGCTGCTTACCGACAAGCTCGGCGGCCAAATCCAGCTCGTCGGCGACGACCTGTTCGTAACGAACACCGAGCGTCTGTCTGACGGTATCGAGAAAGGCGTCGGCAACTCCATCCTCGTTAAAGTCAACCAAATCGGTTCCTTGACCGAAACGTTCGACGCGATCGAGATGGCTCAACGCGCTGGTTACACGGCGGTTATCTCCCACCGCTCCGGCGAATCCGAAGACAGCACGATCGCCGACATCGCGGTTGCTACGAACGCTGGTCAGATCAAAACGGGCGCACCTTCCCGTTCCGACCGCGTCGCGAAGTACAACCAATTGCTCCGCATCGAGGACAAACTGGGCTCCACGGCGTCCTATGCGGGTAAAAAAGCGTTCTACAACCTCAAAAACTTCAAGTAATCGGTAAAACCTACAAAAGTAAAGGACCAGGCTGCTGCGATCATCGCACGGCTTGGTCCTTTTTATTATTTTACGGCAGCGCCTCGCGGAGCACTTGCTCGACTTTGCTAAGATGGTCGGCGATCAGCGCCGCGGCGCGCTGCTTATCGCGATTGTCGATTGCTTCGAAGATCAACCGATGCTCGGCTAGCAGGCGGGCGGCCGTCGCCTTCTCGCCGTAGAACCAAAGCTCGCGCGTCTGGCGAATGGAACCCGAGAACCGGTGGGAGAGAGATTCCATCAGTTGCGCGAGCAACGAATTTCCGGACGCGGCCGCAATGGCCATGTGGAAGTCCGTATCCGCTTGTTCGCCCGCCAAAGTATTGCCCTGCTCAAGGCCCGACTCCATTGTCGCGAGCAAGGCGCGAAGCTTGTCGATGTCGGCGGGCGTTCGACGCTCCGCCGCAAGCGAGGCGGCTCCGATCTCTATCGTTCGCCGTACCTCGAGCAGTTCGATCAACGATTCGGCGTCCTGGAACAGCGAATTCCCGCCGTTACTCTTGCCGGATTCGTCCGGCAGATCGGTGCGGACGAACGTTCCGCCGCCGTGCCGGACGTCCAGCCAGCCCATCGCCTTCAGCGCGCTCGCCGCCTCGCGTATCGTCGAGCGGCCGACGCCGTAAACTTCGGCCAGCTCCACGACGGAGGGAAGCCGCTGGCCCGGCTGCCATTCGCCTTCCCGTATGCGGCGAAGGACGTCCTCCGCGACCAGTTCGTGTCCTTTGGGTGTTTCGATCTTCATATGACGCATCATCCAGCCTCCGACAAGTCGTGTATCCCGCTATCTCATATCTATACAATACTATAAAAGTAACCTATAATGAACCCGAAGTCATCAGATGACCTGACTACGTCGTGGCACCTCAGGAATGACTTGTTTTTTCATACCTGTACGCTTAATATGAAAATAAATTTCAATATCGTGATTATATTAATAAGATAAGTAGGGGCGAATATGGCGATACACGATAATATTCTGATTAAGATGCGGGACATGAAGGAAAGTTTGACGCCCGTCGAGAAACTGGTGTCCGAATATATCCTTGCCAACCTGGACGAAATCCCGCATCTGTCGATTAAGCAGCTCGCCCAATTGAGCAAGACGAGCGACGCATCCGTGCTGCGCTTCTGCAAGACGATGGGGTTCAGCGGGTATCGCAGCTTCATCGTCAGCATCTCGGCGTCTATCGGCTCGATGGAAGACGAGCAGAAGGATCAATATACGGATATCCAGCCCGGAGACGACTTGACGACGATAATCGCGAATATATCCCGCAACAATATGAAATCGATCGAGGATACGCTAAGCGTACTAGACCGCGGAGAGGTCGCCCGCGCCGTGAACGCGCTGCAGGCGAGCAACCGGATCGTCTTCTTCGGAGTCGGAGCTTCCGGTTTGGTATGCAAGGACGGAGAACAGAAGTTTTCCCGTATCAACAAGATGTGCCATGCCTATGTCGACGGACACAGCCAGCTAACGGCCGCTACGCTGCTCGGCAAAGGAGACGTGGCCATCTTTATCTCGAACTCCGGGAATACGTCGGAAATTCTCGAAGCCTTGGATATCGTCAAGAAGAACGGCGCCCAGATTATCGCGATCACCAAGTACAATAAGAGCGAGCTGGCGGATAAGTCGAATATCGTGCTGTACATTTCGACGCCGGAGCTGACGATCCGCAGCGGGGCAATGGGATCGCGGATCGCGATGCTGAACGTAATCGATATTCTGTTCGCCGGCGTTGCGAGCGCGGAATACCAGAACGTGAAGAAATATTTATCGAAGACGCATAACATCCTGTCCAGCAAGCACCGCAAATAGTCGTCTCTGAAAGATGAGGTTGCGTGCATGAACGATATGACCTTGAAAGAGAAGATCGGCCAGCTGATCTTCACCGGATTCCCCTCGTCGTTCATCAGCGGCGAGATGAAGCGACTTATCTCCGATTATAAGATCGGCAACGTCATTCTGTTCGAACGTAACGTCGAGAACGCCGCGCAGCTCCGGTCGTTATGCGCCGAGCTTCAGAAGGATATCAAGGGCTGGACAGGACTTCCGGCCTTGATAGCCATCGACCAGGAGGGCGGACGCGTCGTCCGTCTGCCCGCGGATGCCACGAACGTGCCGGGGGCGATGGCGATCGCTTCGACCGGGAAGCCGGAGCACGCTTATGCCGCGGGTCGTCTAGCGGCTCTCGAATTGCGCGCGCTGGGCATTAACTTCAATCTGGCGCCGGTGCTGGATATCAACAACAACCCGCGTAACCCGGTCATCAACGTGCGCTCGTACGGGGATACGGCCGAAGTCGTCGAGAAGTTCGGCGTTCAGATGATGAAAGGATTGAAAGCCGGCGGCGTGCTGGCATGCGTCAAGCATTTTCCGGGACACGGGGACACCGAAGTCGACTCTCATATCGGATTGCCGTCTATCGCCAAATCGCTGGCGGAGCTGGAGCAGCTAGAGCTTAGACCGTTCCGGAAGGCGGTCGCCCAAGGGGCTGAAAGCGTGATGACGTCGCATATTCTGTTCCCGATGCTCGAGCCCGAGCCGGTTCCGGCGACGATGTCGCGTAAGGTTATTACGGGCTTGCTCAAAGAACGGCTGGGATTCAAAGGATTGGTCGTCACCGACTGCTTGGAGATGGACGCCATCCGCAAGCATTACGGCACGGCCCGGGGAGCGGTCGGCGCGTTGAAAGCCGGCGTGCACATGCTGCTCATCAGCCATACGCCGGAGCTCGTGATCGAGGCCGTGAAGGCGATCGAGGCGGCCGTGCGATCGGGAGAGCTGCCTATGGAGGCGATCGACGAAGCGGTAGCCCGTATTCTTGCGTGCAAGAGTAAATACGGAGCTTCGACCGGTTCGCAACAGATGCTGGACGAAGTCGGCTGCGAGACTCATCGGCGCGCGGCATCGTCGATGAGCAAAGGTAGCATCTGTCTCGTCCGCGGGAAGCTTGAACCGATCCAAGCGGGGGGTTCGGGCACGATGTTCATCGGCGCAGCGCCGTATCGCGCGGATTTGGCGTCGAGCGCGACGAGCAAGGGAGTCGGATTCGCGGAGGCGATGGGTACCGCGTTCGCGGCAGCGCACGCAACGGTGTCGAGCAATCCCGGCGAAACGGAATGGAAGTCGGTAGTGGAACGGGCCAAGCCTTATGAGCGCGTCGTTATTGGTCTGTACAATGCGGTCGACAATCCGGGCCAGCTCGCGCTCGCGAACCAGCTCGTCAAGAACGGGCATAGGGTTACCGCGATCGCGCTAGGCAAGCCATATGACTTAGAACGTCTTGAAGGAGACGTCACGTGCTTGGCCGCGTTCGAATACACGGGTCTGGCGCTATCCTCCCTAAACGCGATTCTTAGCGGTGCAGCCGAAGCTAACGGAAAGATCAGCCTAACGAAGTTCGGATCGCTCGGATAAGGAGGGGACGGTTGTCGGATGGAATACGTAGTCGGCATGGACGGCGGGAGCACGAAAACCACGATCGTCATCGCGGATGAACAGGGAAACATCGTCTATGCTTTCGCGTCGGGTGCGATGAATGTTAGCGGACAGGACGTTTCGAGCATTCGCCGCAGCTTCAAGGAAATATTCGAGACGATCGATCGCGTCTGCGGAGGGCTGGGCAACTGCGTGCGTGTATGCATCGGCACGGCGGGAATCAGCAATCCCCCGGTCGTTCCGCGCTTGACGGAGCTTGTCCGAGGCTGCGGATTCGAAGGCGCCCTGTGCATCGTGGGCGATCAGGAGATCGCGCTGCGCGGCGCGCACGATGGAAGAAGCGGCATCATTCTGATCGCGGGCACGGGCTCGATCTGCTACGGCCGCGGCGATGACGGTGCGTCGCATCGCGCCGGAGGCTGCGGGTATTTGCTGGACGATGAAGGCAGCGGCTATAGCATCGGGCGAGAGCTGCTGACCGCGGTCGCGAAGGCGAACGACGGACGTCTGCCTCCGACCGTGCTTACGTCGCTGGTCTACGAGCGTCTGCAGGCGGATTCGGTTGGCCAACTGATCGCGTTCGCCCACGACAAGAGTACGAACAAAGGGGATATCGCCGCGTTGGCGCCTCTGCACTCGGATGCTTGCGACGCCCTGGATGCCGCCGCACTGGCGATCGCCCGCAAGAGCGCCGACTCGCTCTTCGAGCTGGTCGTTCCGGTAGCGGAGAAGCTGGGGATGCAGCGCGGTAATCTCGCCCTTGCCGGCAGCGTGCTGCTCCGTAACGCGCACGTACGGTCGGAGCTGATACGGATCGTTGGCGAGCATTATCCGGATATGATCGTGTATCCCGCCAAGAGGGAAGCCGCTTGGGGCGCCGTTAAGATCGCGCTGGAAGCGAAGAATTAGAGCATATATAACGCCTTCGGGCGTTTTTTTTTGTGCCGTTTGATAGAGGTTTTTGTCATAATGGGTTTGAGAGTCATTTGGGAGCGTGGCATGTTAAGTTGTCGGAAGCGGATAAAGCGGCAGGAGGAACATCGGTGGGGATCATCGGAAGATCAGGTAACGGGATGCGATTCGGATTACGGGCGGCGGGTTTCGCGCTGATCCCGCTGCTTTCGTTCGCTCTGTTATATTTCATCAATTCGTACACGGTGCCTGACGGATCGGCGCCGAAGGCTCGGCATGGCGAGATCGACCTGAGCCAATGGCAGTTCGGCCCGTGGCATACGGTCAATCTGGACGGGGAATGGACGTTCTATCCGGACAAGCTGTACGAGCCCGAGGATTTCCGGGACGGGAGGGTCTCCCCTTCAACCGCACCCTATGCGACGATTCCGAACGCGTGGTACGGCAGCTCTCCCGTTGACGAAGCGAGCGAGGCGCGGTACGGGACATATCGGCTGTTCGTTCGCGTGAGCGACGAAGACCGGAGCTACGGCATTAGGATCCCGAACGTAAACTCGGCGCACCGCCTATTCATCAACGGACATTTGGTCGGCAATGGGGGACGTCCGGCGGATAACGTGGCTGAGTACGAGCCGGAGAACAAACCTTATTTGACTTTCGCGCGGGCCGAGAGCGGAAAGCTGGACGTCGTATTGCAGGTAGCCAATCTTAACGCTGCGTACAAAGGCGGATTCGAGGACATTAGTCTCGGATTGCAGAAGGATATGCTGCTCATCGAGCGGGTGCATTTCGGAACGGAGTTCTCGGGGGTTTTTATCCTGCTTCTCTTCGCGGGATATCATTTGACGATCTATTTGCTGAGGCTAAAAGATAAGGCGTATTTGTACAGCGCGTTGTATTACTTGACGATGCTCTTCCTTCTCGTGACGGACGGCGAGAAGCTGACGTTGCAGCTATTGCCCGAACTGCCTTATAGCTGGGTAGGCAAGCTGAATGATCTGGGCGGCTTCTCCAATGTTGCGCTGCTCGGCATGTTTCTTCATTGTCTGGACGTCAAGCTGCTGAGCCGCAGATACCTCTATGCGCTGCTTGCCCCGATCGCCGTCTATCTGGCTGCCGTTATCGTATTTCCTTATCCGGATTACCGGGTGCTGGGCAATCTTCCGTGGACCTATGCCATGCTGGTCGTCATCCTGTACTCGTACCAGGTCATCCGGTTACTCGTCAAACGGGACGGCCGGTTAAGCCGCAACGAAACGCTGTTGCTGATCGGCTTGCTGACATCCATAACGTTAATTCTCGCGTTCGGGCTGCTATATTCGCTCAGCCTTGTGCAGACGGATATCGGGAGGCGTATTTCATTCCTGGCGGCGCTTGTATTCATGAACGCGCTGCTAGCGCTGCGGCTCACGAACGCCATGAGCCGTACGGAGCAGTTGACCGATCAACTCGTGTTGCGGGATCAGCTCAAAGACGAGTTCCTCGCAAGCACGTCGCACGAGTTGAAGACGCCGCTGCATGGCATTCAGAACATTACGGCTTACTTGCTCGATGACAAGGCGGGAGCGCTGAACGATCGACAGCGCAATGAACTGACGCTCATCCAAGACACGTCGACGAAGCTAACGGCTCTCGTGAACGACTTGACGGACGTCGTGCGGCTCCGCCACGGGGATCTGCGACTTCAACAGTCGACTCTTGACTTGCGCGTCGCCGCGCAAACCGCGTTCCAGGTGCTCGAATTCGAGCTGGCGGGCAAAGACGTCGCATGGTCGAACCGGATTCCGCAGGGAACGTTCGCGCTGGCGGACGAGAACCGGGTGCGCCAAGTGCTATACAATCTGATCCATAATGCCATTAAACATACGAAGCAAGGGCGAATCGAGATCGAGGCGAGCCTCGAAGGCGGCGAAGTCGCGGTATTCGTGAACGATACGGGCGTAGGCATAGCTCGGGAAAACCACGAATCGATATTCGGTTATTTCGAGCAGGCGGAGGCGCCGCCGGAAGGCGGTTATACCGGAATGGGGCTCGGCTTGTTCATAAGCCGGCAGCTCGTCGAACGGATGGGCGGGCGCATATGGGTCGATCGTTCCGAACCGGGTCAAGGCACTCGGATGGCGTTCGCTCTTCCGGCCGGGGTGGTGCCGATTGAATCGATGGTTGCCGCGGCGTCGGAGATCGATGAGAAGCCGAGGGCGGCATCGGCCGACATGGAAATCGTGAAGCAGGATCGCGAACACACGGTGCTTGCCGTGGACGATGAAGCGTCGAACCTACGTATCCTGCTCAACTTGCTAGGCGACGAGTACAATGTGCTGACGGCAACGTCGGCACAGGAAGCGTTGCGCAAGCTGGATGAACATCCGGAGATCGACCTGCTCATCTTGGACGTCATGATGCCGGAAATGTCCGGTATCGACCTGTGCCGCAGCGTGCGGGAGAAGCGTTCCGTTATCGAGCTGCCGATTTTGTTCGCGACGGCGAAGGATTCGCTTCACGACATCGAGCTATGCTTCCGGGCGGGCGGCAACGACTTCATCGCCAAGCCGTTCGACTCGAAGACGCTTGCCGCCCGGGTTCGTACCCTGTTGTCGATGAAATCGTCGATGGAGCGCGCCATGAGGCACGAGATGGCGTTTTTGCAGGCGCAGATCAAACCCCATTTTCTGTACAACGCCCTCAGCAGCATTATCGCGTTCTGTTACACGGACGGGGAGAAAGCCGCTCATCTGCTCTCGATGCTGAGCCGCTATTTGCGGACGGTGTTCGAGCAAGACGGACGTACTTCGCTAGTGGCGCTGGGCCAGGAGCTGGAGCTGATTCAAGCGTACGTGGAAATCGAGAAGGCGAGGTTCGGGACTCGCCTAACGTACCGGCTGCAGGCCGACCCGGAGCTTAACGAATACGTCATTCCCGCCTTGGCGATTCAGCCTTTCGTCGAGAACGCGATTCGCCACGGTTTGTTCGAGAAGGAGGGGAACGGCGCGGTGACGCTTACGATCGCGGACGGTAACGGCTACTTGCGGTTCGATATCGTCGACGACGGGGTCGGTATGCCGGATGACGCGGTCTACTTGCTTCAGTCGGGTGAACGGCCGGACGGGGCAGGTATCGGGATGACGAACGTGCGCAGGCGTTTGGCGGCGATCCCGGGCGCAAGCTTAACCATCGATTCAGCGTTAGAACGAGGAACGAGGGTAACGGTGTATTTGCCGAAGGCGACAGAATGAACGAGGAGGATGATCCATGCTTCGCGTCATGATCGTGGAAGACGAACGCCCGATTCTCGGGCTGATGGAATTGCTCGTCGGACGCCATTCGATGCTGGGAGCGGTCGGAGCGTTCACGAGCCCGCTGGACGCGTTGCAACGATTCGAGGAACTGAAGCCGGACGCGGTATTCCTCGACGTGGAGATGCCGAGGATGGGCGGTATCGAGCTCGCGGAGAAGCTTCGGTCGATCGACGAGGACGTGCAACTCGTCTTTACGACGGCGTATCCGAATTATGCGGTCGACGCGTTCCGCGTCAGCGCGGTGGATTATTTGCTTAAACCGGTAACGCCGGACGCCTTGGAGCGGGTTGTCGCCAGGCTCGCCAAAAACCATGCGTTGCGATCGGAGAAGCAGACTCAGCCGATCAAGTCCGAGCATGCGACCGTAAGCTGTCTAGGGACGTTCGAGACGAGGATGGCGGACGGCCGAACGATGAGTTGGCCGACTCGTAAAACGGAGGAGCTGTTCGCTTATTTGCTCGCCTATCCGGACCGGCTGGCGGGCAAGTGGCAGCTGGCCGATCTGCTCTGGCCGGAGATGGACGAAGAGCGCGCGATCCACAATCTTCACAACACGGTCTACCGGTTGAAAAAGTCGCTGAAGGAAGCGGGATTGCCGGTCGACGTGACGCACACGAACGAAGGGTATCGCATGCAGGCGCCGCAAGGTTTCTCCGACTTGGAGATGTTGCGGGATGCCGCGGGAAATCTGGCGGGGGCGGCGAGCATCCCTGACGAGAAGGCTGCGGCCGCAGCGGAGCGTGCGTTCCGCGCTTATCGAGGCGAGTTGTTCGGCGGCAAAGATTACGCATGGAGCGCGGGAGTCGCGGCGGAAGCCGCTTCGCAGTGCAGAACGCTTGCGCGGCGGCTAGCCGGATGGCATCGTGAGAGCGGCGGAGGACTTGTCGCGGCGAAGGACGTTCTGCGAGCGTTCGTGACGCACTCGCCGCTGGACGAAGACATGAACGCGGAGCTTCTGCGGCTCTATGCGGACGGTGGCGAGGCGGGAATGTTCCGCAGCCACTACGAGCGATACGCGAGGCTGCTGGACGATGAGCTAGGCATCGCGCCTTCGGCGGAATTGAAGGAGCTGGCGGCGCGGGTCGGGTAACGAAGGATGTGAATAGGGACGAAACGGGGGAAGCCCCGTTTCGTCTTTTTGTCGTTCTATGCGTTTTTTGTGAGTATTTTGGGAGGAAGGGGGAGTAAAGTTGTCCGAGAACAATCACGACGTGCAGAAGAATAAAAGACGGAGGTTGACGGATGAGAAGGAAATGGATGAAGCTCGCGCGAACGGCGCTTGCGCTTACCGTAGCATGGCAGGCGGTGCTGACTTGGGCAGTCGCGGAGCGGGCGGAGGCGGCGCGAACGGGTCAATGGCAATGGGAATCGGTCGGGTCCGGCGTCGTAGATAATCTCCCCGCTTTTAACTTCGATTTAGCCGTTCACGATAACAAGCCCTACTTGTTCTATAATCCTAACGGAGGTCCGGGAATCGTCAAAACTTGGAACGGTTCGGCTTGGACGACGGTGGGCGGCGGTAACGTATCGTCGGATAATATCGGCGACGCGTCCCTCGATATCGGATCTGACGGACAAATGTACGTTGCCTATACTAACCGCAGCGGGTACCCTAACTCGGCGGTAGTTCGCAAGCTTGAAGGCTCCGATTGGGTCGAACTGGGCGGCGGCGGAACTTTGTCCGCTTCCGAGGGAGCGGGATATGTCGGTGTCGTTGCCGCGGTATATGGCAATCCGGCCATGTACTATCAAGAAATGCTCGGCTCGCAGCGGACGTTCGTTCGCCACTTCGACGGTACGGCTTGGACGCCGGCCGTCGCGGTGTCGGGTATCGATAGCAATCTGCCGGATATGGCGGTAAGCCCGCAAGGCCAGCCCGCTCTCATCTACGCGGACGGCTCTACCGGTTACTATCGGCCGGCGGCGAGGATTTACGACGGTACGGCTTGGCAGACGCTGGGCAACGATCAATTCTCGATCTTCTCGGCCAATTACCCTTCGATTCGCTTCGCTGCCGACGGCACGGCTTACGCTGCATTCAGTACCGGAAACGCGCCGGATAACGGTTATGCTTATCTCTATAAGCTTACGGAAGGAACGTGGGTACTGCTGCAGCAATGGGAATCGCACGGTTTGCAGAGGGTAGCGCTCGCCATCGATCCGCTGACGAATGATCCGTTCGCGGCTTATTTCGACCGAAGCGGGAAGGCCCAGGTTAAGCAGTGGAACGGAGCAACGTTGATAGATGCGGGGTCTTTGGACGGCTTTGCGTCGGTTCAGGACGCGCTCCAATTAGAGTTCAGCGATAACGGGACAGGGTATTTGGCGTTCAGGGACGCACTCGGCCATCTGGGCGTCGTTCGGTATTCGCCGGATAAGACTGTGCCAGTGCTATTATCTACCGCGCCTCTCGCCGATGCGGAGGGAGTGGATGCGAACGCGAATCTGTCCTTAACGTTCAATGAACCCGTTAAGAGCGTTGCGGGCCATGGAATCGAGATTTGCATCGAGGATGGAGATCCATGTCAGCGACTGGATGCGGGAAGCGCCAGCGTATCCATTACGGGAGCCGTCGCTACGATTGACTTTCCGGCTAGCCTGAGGGGAGTAACGAAGTACAGAGTCGTTGCGGAGGCCGGAGCGTTCGCCGATCTGAGCGACAACCCGGCTGCGGAGATCGAGTGGACGTTCACGACGGACGTGGCGGCGCCTGATTCCCCGACCTTAAACACGGTGTCGGCAGGCGACGCTTCGGTATTGGTTATTGTCGACGCGCCGTATAACGGGGGAAGCGATATTCATCATTATACGGTCACCCTTCATCCGTACTCCGGCGGAGCGGATATCGTTGAAGAAACGGAAGGAACTTTGTATTTCAAGGCGGAATTGACGAACGGCGAGACATACGGCGTTACGGTGACGGCGACGAACGGCGCGGGAACCTCCGAGCCAAGCAGCTTGCAGACATTCGTGCCGTCAACGACGCCGGGTGCTCCTACGATAACGGAAGTCGTAGTCGGCAGTCGCACGGCCGCCGTTAGCTTCGACCCGCCGTCCAGCGACGGATTCAGTCCGATTCAGGAGTACTACGCGTATGCGAAGCAAGGCGGGGTGACGAAGAGAATAGGAATCGGCACCGCTTCGCCGATCACCGTGACGGGACTAACGAACGGACAAACGTACTCTTTCACCGTCGTCGCCAAGAATATCAGGGGCGAATCCGCCGAGTCGTCCGCGTTAACGGGGACGCCGGGAGCGGTGCCGTCCGCGCCGACGAACGTGACGGCGGCCGGCGGCAACGAACGGGCGACGGTAAGCTTTACGCCGTCCGCGAGCAATGGCGGGTTTCCGATTACGGGCTATCGGATCACGACGATACCGGGCGACGGATCGGAGAATCCGATTTCGGTGGATGTCGACGCGGACAAGTCATTCGGAATCGTAACCGGGTTGCGCAACGGCCAATACTACCAGTTCAAAGTCGTTGCAATGAACGCATGGGGAGTTTCGACGGAGGCGCAAACGTCCGTATGGACGCACTTGGGGACGGGGCCTGCCATGCCTACGGGGTTACTCGCCTCGGCAGCGAACGCCAAGGCGACGGTATCGTTCGATGAGCCGGATAACGGCGGATATCCGATTACGAAATACCGCGTGACCGCGTGGTCAGGAGGAGTCGTTGCGGCGCAAGCCGAGGGGGCGTCCAGTCCGATCGAGGTAACGGGACTCCAGAACGGTACGGCTTATACGTTCACGGCGGAAGCATACAACGAGATCGGCTGGTCGGCGCCATCTCTCCATTCCCTTGCGGTAACGCCGATCGCGGTGCCCGATGCGCCGACGAACGTGACGGCTACTGCGGGCAACGCCGCAGCGACGGTGACATTCGACGCGCCGGCGAGCAACGGGGGCAGCCCGATTACCGGTTACACGGTAACGGCAACTCCTGGCGGAGCGCAAGTAGAGCTGGATGCGGATGATGAGCTAAAGGCAAGCTTCGCGGGGCTAACCAACGGAACGGCATACACGTTCACGGTCGTCGCGATCAACGCGAACGGATCGTCCGCTGCGTCGAGCCCGTCCGCGGCGGTTACGCCGAGCGCGCCTGCACAGTCCATACCAAGCGCAGGCGGAGGAGCAGCGCCGACGCTATCCTATAAATTAAATGTAACGATCGGAGCGGAATCGCTTGGTTCGCTGGAAGTGAATCGGGTAGAACAGCCGGGCGGCGGCTACGAGGATACGTTGGTGCTGTCCGCTACATTCGCTCGGGAGGCGGCGGCCAAGCTGAAGGCGGCGGGACGGACGGAATTGACGCTGTCGATGCCGCCAGCCGACCCGTCTAAGCCGGTTGCACTGCACCTGAGTATGCCGGTAGATGCGGTGAATGTTTTATCTAGCGCAGGGCTCGCTTTATCAATCGCGACCTCCGATGCGGATGTGTTCGTTCCGGCAGCATCGCTGCAGGGCTGGGAGCAAGAGTTAAAGCTTAGCATAGCCCCTATCCGCGATGCGGAGCAGATCGCGAAGCTGGGGGATAAGGCCGGCGAGGATGAGGCTGTTCGGGCAACGGCCGGCAACGGCGAGATCACGGTGTTCGGCAAGCCGATTAAGGTCGAGACGAACCTGCCCGGCGGCAAGCGCGGCATAACGCTGACGCTGCCGTTCGGCGGCACGGCTCCAAGCGAGACGCGGCTTGCGGACATCGGCGTCTACATCGAGCATGAAGACGGAACGACGGAGCTTATTAGAGGAAGCGTCACCGAGCTTGGAGATCGGAAGGCCTATACTTTCGACGTGACCAAATTCAGTACTTTCGCGATCTTAAGTATCGACGGCTGGGGCGATTACAAGCAAGCTGCAGCCCAAGCGCCGTATATTAGCGGGTACGATGGCGGGTTGTTTAAACCCGAGAGCGACTTAACGCGCGCGGAGCTGGCGACGATTCTGTACAAGCTATATGCCGATAAGCTGCCGGCGAAGCCGAATGCTTCGACTCCATTCAAGGATGTCCCGGCTGCGTATTGGGCGAAGGGGGCGATCGATGCCGTCACGAGGCTCGGACTCATGAAGGGGATGCCGGATGGGAGATTCCGTCCGGATAAGCCGGTGACGCGAGCCGAGATGGCCGCAATCGCGGCCAATCTGCTGAGCGACGTTCCTGCAAGCGAGGCCGATACGATGGATAGCGCAGGACATTGGGCGGAAGCGGCGATCGCGAAGGCGAAGTCGGCCGGGATCATGACCGGTTACAAAGACGGCAGGTTCCGCCCGGAACAGGCATTAAGCCGGGCGGAAGCGGTAACGATTCTTAACCGTCTTACCGGCCGACAGCCTATAACAACCCAGAAGCCTATTTTCAGGGATGTGCCAACGACGCACTGGGCCTACGGGGATATTCAAAGCGCGGCCGGCGCGTAACCTTAATAACTGCCGGCAACAAACCAAACCGCCAGGGGATCGCGTCCCTGGCGGTTTCCTGTTTATAGAGACAACTGCTCCTGCACGTAGGTCTTGATCTTGTCTTCGTCCACGACGAGCACGTCCATGTCGTTGATTCTGGCGTCCTTGAACGCTCCGTTCTGAGGGAGCTGGATGCCCGCGATGTTGCTCGTATCGAGCTTCATGCCGAGACGGGCAAGCTTAAGCAGATCGTCCGGCGGAATATCGGTCTCGATGTACGGAGCGATGCTGTTCAACAGCTGCGGCAGCCGGATGAGCGACGTCGTCTTCTTCATCTCGTCGGCGATAGCGGAGAGGAAGCGGCGCTGCCGGTCGGATCGGCCGTAGTCGGATTGAATATCGCTGCGGAACCGAACGTATTGCAGCGCGGTCAATCCGTCCATGTGCTGCATGCCGGCTTCCAGATTAATATTGTACCTCGGGTCGTCGCGGTTGTCCGTGCGGCGCATCGGTTTGTCGACTTCGAAATCGATGCCTCCGAGCGCGTCGATGAGCGAGATGAAGCCTTCGAAATCGGTATAGACGTAATGGTGGATCGGCAAGTCGACGAGGTCGCTGACGGTGCTCATCGCCAGGCGCGGTCCGCCGAACGTGACCGCCGCGTTGATCCGGTTCGAGCCGTGATGGGCGATGCTCGTATACGTGTCGCGCAAGATGGAGAACAGATGAATGTCTTTGGCGACCGGATCGATGGACGCGATCATCATCGTGTCGGAGCGGGGATGCGAGTCGGCTTTCATGCCTCTGGAATCTCCGCCTAGCAGCAGGATGTTCACGCGTTCGGTGCCGTCCCATTCGGGCGGAGCCGGAATCGGCACGGGAGGACCGCCTTCGATCGGCGCCGTATCCATAGTCGGGATATTCTCGGAGTTCTTGTATATCTCGTCGGCGAACGACTTGACCGAGTGATAATAGTAGGCAATGACCAGACATAATGCGAGCACGACGCTCAGGCTGGAGTATAGAATAATTCTACGCGTTTGCCGGGACATGCGCCGCTTAGGCCTAAGCCTAGGAGATAAAGGCGTCTGTTCGGGGGAAGGCGGTTGCTGTTCGGAGTTCACGGGACCAATCCTTTCCAAGAGCGTTCAGCTAAATATACGACTCGGAGCGGCAGAAAGTTTTCCCGTTGGAGAAAAAAACGTGCGGGCGTTCGCGCAATCGCTCCAAAATGCCATATAAAGAGAGCAAAAAGGTTGCTCGGAACGGTGCATGCATTCCCCTATAATGAAGAAGAGTAAGGACGCGATCACATTCGAGTAGGATGGTGTGTAGACAATGAGCAACCCGCAAGTGGGCATTCAGTTATACTCCGTACGCGACCGCAGCGAGAAGGATTTCCTCGGGACGATCCGGGAAATCGCAGACATTGGATATAAGAACGTAGAACTCGCGGGCCTGTTCGGGCATTCCGCGACGGAAGTGCGCAAGACGTTGGCGGACGCGGGCCTTAACGCGACATCGGCGCATATCGGATTGACGATGAACGAACCGGCGGCGATCTGGGATAACCTCAAGAAATCCGTAGAGATGGCGCAAGAGCTCGGGCTTAGAAGATTCGTCGTGCCTTGGTACCCGCTCGGCCAATCCCCGACGGCGGACGACGTGGCCAAATTCATCGACACGATCGAGCAAGCGGCGAATATCGTTACGGAAGCGGGCCTTGAGTTCGGCTATCATAACCATGATTTCG
Source organism: Bacillota bacterium (assembly GCA_023460795.1). GTDB lineage: Bacteria > Bacillota > Bacilli > Paenibacillales > Paenibacillaceae > Cohnella. Next base: position 53,506 of record JAEWPC010000007.1, read on the forward strand.
AGTTTAAGCCCGTCGGCGGCCAATTGGTCATCGACCAGCTGCTCGAGCGCGTTCCGGCGTCGAAGCTGTTCGCGGAGTTCGACCTTGGGTGGGTGAAGGTTGCAGGTCAAGATCCTGCGGCGTACATCAAGAAGTATGCCGGGCGCCTGCCGCTCGTCCATGCGAAGGACTTCAAAGCGGACGGCGTGGACACGGAAATCGGACGCGGCACCGTCGATTGGGATTCGGCGTTGGCGGCTTGCGAAGCGACCGGCGTGGAGTACGTCATCATCGAGCAGGAGCGGTACGACGAGTCTTCGCTCGTCAGCGCGAAGAAGAACTTCGAGTATTTCAAAGCGCGTGGTTGGGTTTAAGTTGTAACGGCGGAGAGCATATCGTACGAAAAAGGAACCTGGCGCGAGCCGGGTTTCTTCGCGTTCGTGCGAAACCTCCGATTGGCGCGAAATCGCGAGAAAATGGTACGATAAGGATAATGTTGCGTTAGAGGGGAGAATGGGGTAGTGGCGATTAAGCAGCTTAGCGAAGAACAATTCGATGAACGGATGGCGTTGTCCCAATTCGCGTTCCAATTCCGAATGAGCGAGGCGGATCTCGAATCGAGGAAGCGGAAGTGGCGGCCCGAGCACGATTGGGGCTACTTCGACGAGAGCGGACGGTTGCTGTCCGCGGTGACGGTCATCCCGTTCGAGACATGGATCCACGGACGCAAGCTTGCGATGGGAGGCGTCGCGGGCGTCGCTACCTGGCCGGATGCCAGAAGGCAGGGCTGCGTGAGAAAGCTGCTCGCGCACTCCCTGGAAGAGATGAAGAAAGCCGGCCAGACGGTCAGCATGCTGTATCCGTTCTCGTTCGCCTTCTATCGCGCGTACGGATGGGAATTGACGATCGAACGCAAGCAATATACGTTGGCAAACGGACAGCTGCCGAAACGTGTGGACGTACCGGGCCGGGTGTCAAGGCCTGCGAAGCCGGATCTTGCCACGTTGAATGCCATCTACGAGACTTACGCTTCCCGATATAGCGGCATGCTGGCGCGTTCGGACGAATGGTGGACGGAGAAGTACCTGTCCAAAGCGGGAACGTGCGCCGTGTACGAGAACGAAAGCGGCAAACCGGAAGGCTATCTGCTATACGACGTCAAGGATCGGAAACTTACGGTGCACGATTGGGCCAACGTATCCGAGCCGGCGAGGGCCGCGTTATGGACATACATCGCGAATCACGACTCGATGATCGAAGAGACGACGCTGACCGTGCCGATCGACGATCCGTTAACGTTCTTGCTGGCCGATCCTAGAATCAAGCAAGAGATCGTGCCTTACTTCATGAGCCGGATCGTAGACGCGGAGGCGTTCGTTAAGATGTACGCTTGGGAGCCGGGATCGGAAGGGGAGGCCGTTGCGCTGCGTCTGACGGATGCGCATGCGGCGTGGAACGACGGAACGTTCAAGCTCAATTGGGATGCGGGCGGGAAAGCGGGACTGGAGAGGATTACGGCCGAAGAGGCCGTCGCAACGGAAGCATGTATCGCGTGCGACATTCAGACGCTGACCGCCATGCTGCTCGGAAACCGGCGGCCCTCGTTCCTGAGAGAAGTCGGTCGAGTCGCGGGCGACGACCTGGCGATCGCGAGGCTAGAGCGGCGCATCCCTGTTCGGACGACGTCCCTCATGGACTTCTTCTAAGCCTCGATGACGCCGTTCGATCGCAGCCAACATCGACCATCTGTTATTGGTTGTCAATCGGACGGGCGTTATGATAAAATGAGAATACTGTTTTTGTATAGGTACCGTTAAGAGGTGCCAAGGGGGTGTAACGGTGGACGTATTTTTCAAGATTCTGCTGATCGTATTCTCGCTAGGTCTGATTGCTGTCGTTCTTCTGCAACGCGGTAAGAGCGCAGGTCTGTCTGGCGCCATCTCCGGCGGTGCGGAGCACTTGTTCGGCAAACAGAAAGCTCGCGGTCTCGACCTGTTCTTGCAGCGCGTAACGATCGGTCTCGCGGTCGGGTTCTTTATTTTATCTTTGGTCGTGGCTTACGTCGTACAAAACTAAGATAGATTGCGCGGTTAAGAAGCCGTCCTTCATGGACGGCTTCTTTTTTTGCGCGCGATTTCTCTTGCGTCGTCTAACCGAGCACGCCTGGGGCTTTCGTTATGCCGGCTAGTCGACGGCGTTGTTCGCCAATATTTACCTTTACATCTTGTAGAGGCTTCGGCGAAACGATATGCTTGGGGAAGGACAAAGGACAGGGGCGTTCATCCGATTGCCGATGTCGCAAACTGCGTATAATACATAAGACGAGGTGATACGGATGCCAATGTGTACGGAGCAGGAACTGCTGGACTTTATGCGCGAGACTGCGTATAAGCCGATGACGTACCAAGAGCTGGAGAAGCATTTTGGAATATCGGATGCAGCGGAATTTAAGAGCTTCCTACGAATGCTGGCTGATATGGAGCAAGAAGGCAAGATCGTAATGACGCGAACCGACCGTTACGGAGTACCGGAGCGGATGAATTTATTGCGGGGACGGATCCAGGCTCATCCTAAGGGTTTCGCGTTCTTGATTCCCGACGAGAAGGAACATCCCGATCTGTACATTCATGCGAACGATATGAAAGGAACGATGAACGGCGATATCGTACTTGCGCGAGTCACGGGAACGAATCCGGGCGGGAAGCTCGAAGGCGAGATCGTCCGCATCGTGAAGCGCGCGGTTACGCAGGTTGTGGGGGTATTCAACCACCACGAGAGCTTCGGGTTCGTCGTCCCTGACGATAAACGGATTCAGAAGGATATTTTCATTCGGGCGGAAAATTTCAAGGGAGCGGTTACGGGGCAAAAGGTCGTTGCGAACGTGATCAGGTATCCTGAAGGACGCTCCGCGGCCGAAGGCGAAATTATAGAAATTCTTGGTCATAAGGACGATCCGGGCGTAGACATTCTGAGCATTATCCGCAAGCACGGACTGCCGGAGAGCTTCCCTGAGGAAACGTTGGCCGAAGCGGATGCGGCTCCCGACGCGATCACGGAAGAAGAGATCGTTCGACAAGGGCGGCGGGATTTGCGGAACAAAGTGATCGTCACGATCGACGGCGAAGACGCGAAGGATCTAGACGATGCGGTGAATGTTGAGTTATTGGATAATGGTAACTGGCTTCTCGGCGTTCATATCGCGGACGTGAGCTATTACGTGCGCGAGAAGTCGAAACTCGACGAGGAAGCTTATAACCGCGGATGCAGCGTGTACTTGGTCGACCGGGTCATTCCGATGCTGCCGCATCGGCTCTCGAACGGCATCTGTTCGCTTAATCCGAAAGTGGACCGGCTGACGATGTCTTGCGAGATGGAGTTCGATCCGAAGACGATGCGCCGAGTGCGCCACGACGTGTTCACGAGCGTGATCCGAACGACGGAACGCATGACGTATACGAACGTGAGAAAAATATTGAACGAAGAAGACCCCGAAGTGACAGAACGGTATGCGGAGCTCGTCGACAACTTTAAGCTGATGCGCGAGCTGGCTATGGCTTTGCGCGACCAGCGAATGCGCCGCGGCGCGATCGACTTCGACTTCCAGGAGTCGAAGGTGATCGTGGATGCCGAAGGGAAGCCGGTCGATATCGTGAAACGCGAGCGTTCGATCGCGGAGCAGATTATCGAAGAATTCATGCTGGCGGCTAACGAGACGGTGGCGGAGCACTTCCACTGGCTGAAGGTGCCGTTCATCTACCGGATTCACGAGGATCCGGACGGCGAGAAGCTGATGCACTTCATGCAATTCGCGGGCAATTTCGGTTACGCGGTGAAGGGCAAAGGCAACTCGGTGCATCCGCGCGCGCTGCAGACTTTATTGGAAGAGATTCGCGGCACGAAGGAAGAGACCGTCATCAGCACGATGATGCTGCGGTCGATGAAACAGGCGAAGTACGATCCGGAGAGCTTGGGACACTTCGGGTTGGCGGCGGAGTTCTATACGCACTTTACCTCGCCGATTCGGCGGTATCCGGACTTGGTCGTACACCGCGTCATGCGCGAGGTGCTCGAGAACGGCGGCCAGCTGCCGGAGAGCCGGTTCGAGGCGCTGGCCGCGCGCATGTCCGACATCGCGCTGCAATCGTCGGAGCGCGAGCGCGTCGCGGTCGAAGCGGAGCGGGATACGGAGAAGCTGAAGAAAGCCGAGTTCATGCTCGATAAGATCGGCGAGGAATACACCGGCATCATTAGCGGGGTAACGAGCTTCGGAATGTTCATCGAGCTGGAGAACACGGTGGAAGGCCTCATTCGTCTAAGCGATCTGACGGACGATTATTACCACTTCCACGAGCTGCATATGGCGCTAATCGGCGAGCGCACGTCTAAGATCTACCGAATCGGCGACGAGGTGAAAATCCGCGTCGGCAGAGTGAACATGGACGACCATACGATCGATTTCGAGATGGTCGATATGAAGCCGCGGGGCAGCGGCCGCGTAAGCTGGGTAGACGCTCGCGGACCGCGAGCCGGCGGCGGGTTCAAGAAGAAAAGCCGCGAGGGCGGCAGATTCGGCGGCGGAAGCTCCGGAGGACGCGGAGGCAATGAACGCGGCGGTCGTGGCGGGGATGAGCGTCGGGGCGGACGCGGACGTGGCGGCAAGAAGCAAGGAGCCGGCGGCGGACGCGATGGCAAAGCGGCGTTCGAGAGCCAGCGCGGAGGGAAGCCTGCGAACGAGAATAAGCCGTCTAAGCCCGGCGGTAAAGCGAAGGGGGATGCCGGCGGCGACAATGGCGACTTGTTCGGCAACACCGGCGGAGGCAAGTTCTGGGGGGACGGCGACCAGGCGGAGACGAAGGCGGTGCAGGCTCGGGCGGCTGAGGAACGGCTGAGCCGCAACCCTGCCGCCGCCAAGGCTGCCGGGGCAACGACGGCGCTCGCGATACCCGCGGAGCAACCGACTAGACGCAAAGGCGGCAAGAAAGTCGACATGTGGGGCTTGCCCGTAACCGGTACCTATGCCCGCACCGGCGATGACGGCGGCGAAGGCGGAGACGGCGGCAAGCCGCAAGGCTCCCGCAGAGGCGGAGGCGGGGGCGGTCGCGGCGGCAGAGGCAAAAGCGCCGCGAGAGGCGGCGGTAAGCCGTCTTCCCCGGAAGCAGTCGGAGTAGCGGATAAACCGAAACGGCGGAAGAAGCCGCCTGCGGAATAAGATCGATAGAGAGCCACCTGGCGCGCACGATGCCGGGTGGTTTCTTATGATAAAGCAGTGGCTGCTGACGTTATTTCACCCCCTTAAACTGAACGCGGCTTATGGGCAGTAGGCAAGCGTAAAGCGCATTAGACAAAATACGACGTATCTTATAGGATAGAGAATAGTGCGTACGGGGAGGCGGAGCAGGGATGAAAGAGCTATATCATGTGCTTGGGGCGAAGCAATTCACCAGGGACGAGCTGGAGGAGCTGTTCGATTCGGCTCAGGAGATGGAGAAGGTCGTCGCGCGCGGCGGCGATCGGCGGTATGAAGGCAAAATCATGACGACGTTGTTCTTCGAAGCCAGCACGCGGACGCGTCTGAGCTTCGAGTCGGCGATGCACCGGCTGGGCGGCGGCGTCATCGGAACGGAGAACGCGGCGCAATTCTCGTCCGCGATCAAGGGCGAGACGCTCGAGGATACGATCCGCATCGTCAGCGGCTACAGCGACGTCATCGTCATGCGCCATACGGACATCGGCGCGGCCAAGCGGGCGGCGAAAGTATCGCCGGTTCCGGTGCTTAACGCGGGCGACGGAGCGGGAGAGCATCCGACGCAGGCGCTGCTGGACGCGTATACGATCCGCAAGGAGTTCGGCAAGATCGACGGGTTGAAAATCGCGATGGTGGGCGATCTCGCGTACGGCCGGACGGTCCACTCGCTAAGCTACATGCTGGCGAATTACCAGGACGTGATGATCTACTACATCTCTCCGGACAACGTACGGATACCGGAGAACGTGAAGAAGTACTTGGACGAGAAGGGCATCCGTTACATGGAGACGACGGATCTGAACTCGGTCGCGGGCACGATCGACGTGCTGTATCAGACGCGGATTCAGAAGGAGCGCTTCCCGTCTCTGGAGGAGTTCGAGAAAGCTTCCGGCAAGTACATCGTCGACGGCGAGCTGATGAGCCGATTGAAGCAAGACGCGATCGTGCTGCATCCGCTGCCTCGCGCGGGCGAGATCACGGAGGAAGTGGACGGCGATCCGCGGGCGGCGTATTTCCGCCAAGCGGTCAACGGTCTCTACATTCGGATGGCGCTGATCGACAAGTGTTTCGGGGGAGCTTCGAAATAACCTTGTCGCGGAGCGTGCGAGCGATTGAAAGCGATCTTCGGCGCGTGCTATAATGAATGTCCGGTCATTGCCGGCCTTGCAAGATTCATAAGGAGGTGAAGGAAAGTGGCGAAGAAGAAGGATTTTTTCGATAAGCCGTTAGCGCAGAATAAGAAGGCGTCCCACGATTACTTCATCGAGGAAACCTATGAAGCGGGCTTGGTGCTGACGGGGACCGAGATCAAGTCGCTCCGCACGGGCCGCTCGAACTTGAACGACGCGTTCGCGACGATCCGTAACGGCGAGGCGTTCCTGCACAACATGCATATCAGCCCGTTCGAGCAGGGCAACCGCCACAATCCGCCCGATCCGACGCGCGCGCGGAAGCTGCTGCTTCATAAGACGCAGATCAAGAAGCTGCTCGGCACCGTCAAGCAGGAAGGCTACACGCTTGTCCCGCTGAAGGTGTACATCAAGAACGGCTACGCGAAGCTTCTCCTGGGCGTCGGCCGAGGCAAGAAGCAGTACGACAAGCGCGAGACGGCGGCCAAACGGGACGTGCAGCGGGATATTCAGCGGATTCTGCGCGAGAAGCAGAAGGTCAGCTTCCCTAAATAACCGTGTGGCACGTAAGACCAACGTTGCCAGCAACTCTTTGAGCAATATCGCTTCAACCGTGCTATAATAAGTGAGTAAGCGAGTCGCTTGACCAGATTTACGTTTCAAGTTACCGTCGCGGGTAACCCTTTTGGAAGCCTCATCGCATTCGTGATCGATGGTGTTCCACTATTCGGGGCTGTTTTTGGATTCGACGGGGATAGATCGAGCATGGTAAGCGGGTAGTAGGGCTGCGGCTGCTTTAACAACGCGGAAAGCCTATTAAACGGCAAACAACAACCAACTCTGGCTTACGCCGCCTAAGAAACGGCTACCAGGCTCTTACTCTCCATCGCCCATGTGGCGGGCTAAGGGCTCAACTTTAGTGGGATACGCTGTCTAGTCTCCGCCTGGGGCTAGCGGAAGAAGACAATCAGGCTGACCCAACGAGAAGCCGGTTCCGGGGCGTCTCTCGGGTGACATCAAATCTGGGACTACACCCGTAGAAAGCCGTGTGGCGTTGTCTTCGGACAGGGGTTCAACTCCCCTCAGCTCCACCACGAAAAGCCCGACCGCATGAGGTCGGGTTTTTGTACTGTATGAAACGGATTGCAGCCGAGGCGCTGCACATTACAATGCTAGGAGTGATGGTTTGAGAAGGAATAATAAACCGATGGCGTTCGACGATCTATTGAAGGAATTGCAAGGGCTGAAAACCGTTCAGGAGGACCCTGAAGGCGTTCCGCTCGCGCAATTGTTCGACGACGCGTTTATGAAGAAGCATTCCCAATCGGATAGCTTCGCGGAGTTTCTGACGAAGGGTAATTTCCAAGTACAAACGCGCGAAGACGTTCGGAACATCCCCGATGAGCTATTCGATCGGCATGTCGCAAGAGAGACGGATTTCGCGAATTGGGACGTCATGCTAGAGACGGCGACCAAGGAGTACGATCGTAAAAGCAAGTAAGGACGATAAGGGAACGTCGATGTGAGCACTCTGAGCTCGGTGCTGTTTAGGCGCTGAGCTCGTTATTGCTCCGCGGTGTTCAAGCCCTAAACTTGGGCTCTATTGGGATTAGTTATTAACTGGGTGCTGTGATATAATGAATTTACAGAAGTCTTGACCGAATTCACATAGCGTAGAGGGTTATTCTAAGGCTGCAATAACCTTGTACGGTATGTGAATTTTTATTTCTTATAAATAAAAGGTCATGTAAATATGAATAAGGTGGTCATTGATTTGGAATCAGGTACAGTAAAATGGTTTAATGCAGACAAGGGCTTCGGCTTCATTGAAGTAGAGGGCGGCAACGACGTATTCGTACATTTCAGCGCAATCGTCGGCGATGGCTACAAATCTTTGGATGAAGGCCAGCGCGTTGAGTTTAATATCGTACAGGGCAATCGCGGACCACAAGCCGAGAATGTCGTAAAACTGTAGGAACCTCAAGCTCCGAACGGAATAATTTCGTTTGGGGCTTTTTTATCGCTATATCTATTTCAAGGATAGAAGGAGGATGCGCAATGTATCATTCTAGAAAAAGACCGCTGGAAGATCTTCCGGAAGAGTTAACCGCCATTTGGTCTTGCACGAAGGAAAACTGCCGCGGATGGATGAGGGATAACTTCGTATTCTCCATCGTTCCCGTGTGCTCCATATGTCAATCCGAGATGGTCAAGGGCGAAAAAATGCTGGCAGTGGTCATCAATACTAGTCCTCTTCAGATGAAGCTGTGAGTGAACACGACAATAGAAAATAGCGCCCAAGCTCAATCGTAAGAACCCTGACCGCATGAGGTCAGGGTATTTTTTGGGCTGAAAAGGGAGTATCCAAAGACTTACATACAGAGGTGTATTTCTATCATAATAAAAACAACAAATATCCATATAAAAGCAACCTCAAGCTATACGCCGGGGACGAGGCGTGTGATGTAATACGGGTAGAGTCTCGCACGGCGAAGCCTATCGGCAAGAGGCGTCAGCCGCCGCGTACCGAGAAAGGAAGATGTCTAGTGGACAACCGCAAACTGTTGGGCTTGACGCCCGCGATGGGATGGAATTCTTGGAACACCTTCACCTGGGACATTAACGAGCAATTGATTCGCGACGTCGCGGACGTCTTCGTCTCGGAGGGGTACAAGGAGGCAGGGTACGAATATATCGTCATCGACGACTGCTGGAGCTTGAAAGAAAGGGACGAGGACGGCAATCTCGTGGCCGACCCGGCTAAATTCCCGAGCGGAATGAAGGCCCTCGCGGACTACATTCATTCCAAGGGCTTGAAGTTCGGCATGTATTCCTGCGTGGGAACCCATACGTGCGCCGGTTATCCGGGCAGCTTCGAGCATGAATTTCAGGACGCGCGGCTGTTGGCCGAATGGGGCGTGGATTTCTTAAAGTACGACTACTGCTTTAAGCCTCGCAACCTATCGGGCGAGCTGATGTATAAACGAATGAGCTTGGCGCTCAAAAATTGCGGCAGAGACATCTTGTTCTCGGCCTGCAATTGGGGGGAAGACAACGTCTATCAGTGGATTCGCGAATCCGGAGCCCATATGTACCGGTCCACGGGCGACATTCAAGATAACTGGGACTCCGTCAAGAGGCTCGCGATCTCTCAGTTAGACAAGGAATGCTATACCGGCGCCTTCTGCCATAACGACATGGACATGCTGATTGTCGGCATGCACGGCGGCAGCAACGACGGGTTTATCGGCAGCCAAAGCGGCGGCTGCAGCGACACGGAATACAAAACCCATTTTTCGTTATGGAGCCTCATGGGTTCTCCGCTGATGATCGGCTGCGATATCCGGAAAGCGAGCCAAGCAACGAAGAATACGCTTCTGAATTCCGATCTCATTGCCATCAATCAGGATATCGAAGGACGGGGCGCATACCGCATCAAACCGGAGCCGCAATGGTTCCATACGGACGAAGTATTCATGCTCGTGAAGGTGCTGACGAACGGGGATCTGGCCATCGGATTTTTCAACTTGAGCGACGAGCAGCGACAGTTGTCGCTCCAGTTCTGGGACATCGGGCTGCCTTACGCGGAGAAGACCTCGCTGTCGCTCTACGACTGCTGGGAGCATAAGGAACTCGGCGTGTTCAGAGAGAGATTCGCTCCAACCGTACCGGCGCGCGATTGCGTTATCGTACGGGCCAAGCTGGTATAACGGCAAGTGAATAAGCCATTAGCGCTCCGCGCGAGCGGCATGCAACATCGCATACTCCGTCGGAGTGTGCGATGTTGCTTTTTTGAATACTCTCGAGAAGTGCAGCTGATCTGGATATCCTACGGAATAAGCGACGGATTTAACGGTCAAACCGGTGGACTTCAGCAGCTCGCAGGCGCGCCGGATTCTGTGCTCGGCCAGATAAGCGGATACGGACATCCCGGTCGCGTCCTTGAACAAGCGGAACAGATAGCTTCTCTCGATTCGAACCGCGCTCGCGATATCGGATACCGTAACCGTTGTTTTCCAATAGTTATTCGCGATATACTCCTTCGCCAGCTCCGCGTAATCCGCCGGACGAGCCGCCATGCCCTTCGGATAATGCTCCATGTAATAGGACAGCAGCAGACGCAGCTTGGCTTCGGCGCGCATGATTTCGAACGGCGGGGCGTCCGCGGCGGGGACGGTTGGGAATAACGGCGCCAGATTACGAGGAGCTTCCGGAACGACCGGCTTATCGGGCGACAGCTCCGTCAGCGACAAGAGGCGCGGGGCTTCCTCGCCTTTGAATTCGATCCACGCGTATTCCCACGGGTCTTGGGGATCGGGGTAATAATACACCTCCGCATGCGGGAAGATGACGAAGCTGTCACCCGTCTTTAAATGGAAAGAGGATTGTCGCGTTTCGAGTATGCCCTTGCCGCTCATCACGTAATGCAAGGCGTAAAGATCTCGCACGCCCGGTCCCCACTTATGCAAATTCGGGGGCTTGTAGCCGTTGCTCACGCATATTAATCCGTTATTGCTATACGCCTTATAGCTCATAGGTCGTGTTCGGTTCCTTTCGTCGTTAGCCTCTCAACAACAGTACAGTACTACGAAGAATGCCGGTATAGCAATCGGAGCGCCATAAGGGGATTTTTGGAACGACTCTTTTATTAGGTTAATTATTGTGTTATATTTATTTAAGGTTGTAAACCACTATGTTTGAAGCTTATTCATATTGAAGGTAAATGAGTGAATTTATCTACGGATAAAAGTCACGTTCATGGCCTAACTTCCTGACCACGGGAAAGTTAGGTCATTTTTATTTACCAATAAAAACCAACATGGATGGACCATCTCAAATGACGAAACAGCGATATCATTTTCCCGCATTATCTTGGATTATTGCAGCGGGGGCAATCATTATTGCATTGGACCAGTTTTTGTTATGGGTAATTGAAGTGAATGCGTGGGCGAAAATTTGGGGGATCGCGCGGACTTCTTTCGTAATCGCTTTCTTTTGGCTGGTGGCTCGAAAAGCCTACATTCAATCGATAACGGAAATCGAGCGCAGTCGCAAGGAAATGGCGATCGGGACGCTGCAATCGGAGAAGCTGACGATGGCCGGTACGCTGGCTGCCGCGATCGCGCACGAGATCCGCAATCCCATCACGATCTTAAGAGGGTTCATTCAGTTGAACAAGACGGGGTCGCAAGAGCATACGGACATCATGCTGAAGGAAATCGATCGGATCAACGGAATCGTTAACGAATTGCTCGTGCTTGCTAAGCCGCAAGAGGGCGAGTACGCCAGGAAGGAGCTCAGGCCGCTGCTGGAAAGCGTATATACGCTAGTCAACCCGCAAGCGATTCTGCATAACGTCCATTTAATCGACTATTACCCGCAAGAGCTACAACAGATCGAAGTCGAATGCGTGGAAAATAAACTTAAGCAAGTATTCATTAATGTCATTAAAAACGCGATCGAAGCGATGCCGAGCGGTGGAGAGATCAAGGTGACCGTATCTACGGACGAAAAATGGGTCTCGATCGAGCTATCGGATGACGGTCCGGGAATTCCGCAGGAATTACTTAACGTGATCGGACAACCTTTTATTAGCACCAAAGAAAAAGGAACCGGCCTCGGTCTCATGGTATGTCAAACCATACTGGAGGATCACGGAGGCACGATGCAATTGCAGAATCAGATATCCGGCGGGGCGTTGGTTACCATTAAGCTTCCCATCATTCGTGGATAGGAGGATAAGGGACTCGTCGTTCCACATACTTAGCGAATCACTGTAGCGGTTAAGGAGCTTCCTCATGGACGAGTCGGAACTGATGAATCAAACAATCAACCAATATCAACAGCTTATCGCGAGCTATACCGGAAAATTGATCCGGGAACACTTCGGCAAAGGCCCGGAATCCGCAGTCGTATCTATCGGCTCCAACTATATTACGGTATACATACGTAATTTCTTAACGCCTTCGGAGCGAGTCCTTCTCGAGCAGAATCACGAAATGATCATCCATCAGATGAGAGAAACGCTGATGCAGACGATGATTCCCGAGTTCGCGAGTTATATCGAGATCGTGACGGGAGTCAAGCCCCATGAATTCTATTACGATTGGTCCATGGATAATAAATCGGGAATGCTGGTCGCGATCTGTCCGGAGCCGATCCCGGGAGGCCTGGAAGTCAACGTCGCGTATGACGGAAAAGCCGAGATCGAGAACGAGATCGTCAGGATTAGCCAGCAAGCCCAGAAAGCGCCGGATGAGCTGATCTCGTTCGAGATCAATCCACGCAAGCTGATTATCATCCGCAACGGCATACTAGTACGCATCGAGAAAGAGCTGATCCGCTTGGGTCACAACGAGCTGCTTAAAAGCGTGAAGAGGAAGATGGAGAAAGGCTTCCTGCATAACAACAGCAGCTTCGAGAGCATACTGAACAAACGAGTAGTCGATTGTTTCGTGGATTGGGACTTTAATTCGGATCGAAGCGTCATCGTGCTCGTCCTGAAAGCGAAGTAAGGCATTCGGTCTTCTCGCGAACGACCTTAGGAATGCCTAAGACGCCTGTTCCAGTCCAACCGGTTTACGGGCAACCGCCAGGTTTGAAGAAGCTGCATGAAAAAGGCATCGTTCTTCTTCGCGAAGTCGACCTCATGGAAACGTCCGGAGAATTCCGCACCCGCGGCATAACCGAACGCGTACTCTTCCCAGCCCGAATACGCGCTCTGAGCCCCGGAAGCTGCTTGGGTTGCGTAGGCGAATGCCAACTCGGGGTCTATCCACTTGAAAGCGGAAGCGACGGTCGTCAATAAGATGCACCAGGCATAGTCGAAAGCGGCGATTCCATCTGCCGGAAGCTGTCTACCATAACCATCGGCGATGGAAAGCTTGCGTAAACGCACATTGTCTTCGGTCGGCGAAGGGACGAGAAACATTCTTTCCGCTTCCGAGAAGACAGATAAGTAATGGCGAGCATGCTCGAACTCCGATCGATAGCCTTCGTCTAATAGCCACTTTACCTTCCGATAGATGGAATTGGAATCATCGATCTCCCATTGCTCCAGTAAGGCGACCGCGGTCTTCTTCTTGAATAAGGCGTTGAAAGAGAGATCGCCGTGCATGCATACGGACATCATTTCGTCTAAGTAACGCCGTACGGATCTTTGGTGCAGCATGCGGCCAATCATCGGTATGCTCACTCCCCGCTAATCCATCGATAAATTTTCCGAACGAATCGAAACGCGTACCAAATCATATAAAACAGACTCAAAAGACGCAGCGGCAGCATGACGGCGAACCAGTCCGAGCGCGGGCCTGATCGGGTCGTGTCGATATAAATCTCGCGAATCAGTTTCTCGGAACCTAACGGCTTCTTGACGGTGTCGGCATCGGATTCGGACAGAGATAGAGGCGCGAGCACTCCGGTGACGAGGCGGTCTCCGTCCGGAAGCGGATGTCCTTTCAAGCGCCAAGAGGCGGCCATCACCAAGGAATCCCCCAAGTAGCCGGCGCTTATCCGTCTATAGCGCGTGTCGGAAAGGTCCACCGTGCTATCGCTGTTCCCGATCGGTATGATTAAGCTCTTGATCCGACCGTCATCTACATGAAGCTCCGAGAGGGAGATATCCGTTAACTCGACCGAAACGCTAGCGCCTATGAGATTAGGTTGCGTGAGTTCATTCGGGGAAGCAATAACGACGGGCTGCCGATACATATGGCCAAAGCCGAATAGTTCGGAGAACATCGTGAACAACGACAGCGTAAAGAATAAGAAAAGAACGAATCCTCTTCCCGGCTTCAATCGATAACGTCTCGCCGGGGTAAGCGCGACGGGGGATACCTTATCCGGTACTCGCAGTCCGAGCAGATGGATTCTGGCATTCCGCCCATACCGATAGGATGATCGCAATCGCTCGAAGATCGCGATGGCTTTGTCTGTTTCGCCGAGGTTCTTGAGACTGTTGCCTAATAAGAATTGAAGCTCCTCGTGATTAGGGTCCAGTACAAGAGCCGTTTCGCATGCCTCGACCGCTTCATGAAGTCGGCCCGTCCCGTACAGGATTCTAACGCGGCCGATGTATCCGTCTATCTCGTCGGGGCATAGACGAACGATTCGGGAGTATACGTCTAAGGCGTCGTCCGGTTCTCCGCAGCGGATATGAAGCTCCCCCTGAAGGCGCAGCAGGTCCGGATCCTCGCGGACAATGTCCAAAGCCTCGTCGATGTATGTTCTGGCCATATCTAGATTGTTGTCCTGCAGAGCCTGGCAGGCGGAAGCCCTGCGAGATAGAAACGCGTCGATGGACTTTATATCCATGTGGTATGGAACATGGTTAAACCTCAGTTCCGGGCCATCCAATTGTTTAAGATAATCGCTCATGAACGCATCCGGTTCCGATTCTTCAAGATCAGCCTTCCAATGAAAGCAGCTTTCGAAGAGAAGCCAGACGCTCTTGGGCAGCAGTCGATGCTCCTGTAAAAAGGAGTAGAGTCGTTGCCCGACGATTTGTTTATGTCTGATATCCCAAAACACGTCGGCATTGAGCAATTCCGTCCATCGATTCGGATCGATGCGGGCTTGGTAATCCGAGTAGATGGCGGCAGCCTTGCCGATAAGCTGTTCCATCTGCTCGTGAAGGCTAGACTTCGGTCGGACCGGTTGGATAGGCCGAAGCGGTTGAACCGGCTGAACGGGCTGAACGGGTTGAACGGGCTGAATAGGCTGTTCAGCCGGTTCAAACATCGTTAAGGGAGCTTGGTCGTGCAACTCAAGGGCAGGCTTCTGTGTGTTGTGTCTTGACGCTAGCTTAAGGGCAGTATCGTATGCTTCGCGCAGGCGCTGATAGCCGGCGGGATCGTCCTCCGGATGGTGCTGTTTGAGCTTCTTCGAATAGGCTTTTTTGATCGCAGCGATATCGTTCGTCGAATCGATATCGAGAATCTGCCATATGCTCATAGCCATCGCTCCAAAGCGTCCAGCCGCTGTTTGAAGATCGCTGCGGCTTTTTGGATATCATGCTCGCGTTGTGCGCGCAGCACGGCTTCGAACTCAAGCAGGAGATGTGCGATTTCCTCTCGTTTATCCCCCAAGGACTCCTCATAGATTCGTTCGCCTCTTGCGAGAAGCAGTCGATTTTCCTCCCGTTCCCGAGGGTGGATTTTGATGCGGCTAAGCTCGCGGAATCTCTCTTCGATTTCCGCTTCGGATAACGTCCCCGGATTTTTCTCGACGATCAACCGCTTTTTTAACCCGCTCGTAACGATGGTCACCTCGACCTCAAGGATGCCATTGATATCGTAAGTGTAGCGGACATCGACGGACTCCTCGCCTTTCGGCGCGGAAGGAACTTCAATAAGGAGCTCGCCCAGCCTTACGTTGTTCTCGACGCGACGGCTTTCGCCCTGATAGATGCCTATCCGAAGTTTGGTTTGGTTATCGACAACCGTATAGAGACGTTCTACTTTGCTGATCGGAATCGGAGAATTGCGTTCGATGATCGGCAAGAAGTGGCCGTCCTCATACTGATTGTTTTTGAGCATTTTCACGACGTCGGTTCCGAGCGTGTAAGGACAAACGTCGGTCAGAACAACCTCTTTCAAGGCATGGTTTCGTTCCTTCATGGCCGCCTGAACGGCTGCTCCAAGCGCTACGGCCTCATCCGGGTGAATCTGGGAGAAGGGCAGCCGTCCGAAGACGCGGCTGACCACGGATTTGATCGCGGGCATCCGAGTGGCGCCGCCGATAAGAATAACGGCGTCCATCTCCTCGGGAGACAAGGAGGCATCGCGCAGCGCTCTTTCGATCGGATGGCGCAGACGCAGAAGCAAAGGGCCGGCCAGTTTTTCGAAGTCCTGCCGATCCAGTCGGAGTTCGTGGACGGTATCGTCCGTTGTCGTAAAGGTCATGGTGCCGAAGTTATCCTTCGACAATGCGGTTTTACATAGCTCGGCTTGCTTGAACAGGGCTGAATAACTTTTATCGTCTAAGGATTGGGGGTCGATTGCTTTGGATTGTACGAAGTGGGAAACAAGCAGCTGCGTGAAATCTTCGCCGCCAAGATAGTTGTCTCCCGCGATGGATTTGACCTCCATGACACCCTCGAACCATTCCAGTATCGATACGTCGAAGGTACCTCCGCCCAAATCGAACACAAGGAATTTTGTATCCGAATTTTCCAGATGCAAGCCGTAGGACAGGGCTGCCGCGGTCGGCTCGTTAATGAGTCGTTCGACCTTTAACCCGGCTAACTCGGCCGCGCGCTTCGTAGCCTTGCGTTGGGCGTCGTTGAAGTATGCCGGCACGCTGATGACCGCTTCGACGATTTCTTGACCGAAGCGCGCCTCCGCATCGGCTTTCAACGATCGAAGAACAAAGGAGGAAAGCTCCTCCGGCGAGAAAGAGTGCCGGCCCAGCTCAAATCGCTTTTCGCTGCCCATATAGCGTTTGAACGCGGCGACCGTCATATGGGGATGGGTAATCATCCGCTCTTTGGCGGTTTTGCCGACGAGCACTTCGCCGTTCTCGTCGATGCTGACAATAGAAGGCGTTAAGTGGTCTCCATGAATATTCGGAATCATTACCGGTCCTTGGACTTGATCGTCCCAGTATGCCGCGAGGCTATTGGATGTTCCTAGGTCGATACCGATCAGGGGGGGCATAAGGCTACCTCTTTCATAAGGAATAAATTTCATCTATTCCTATTTTCGCCAATTAGCGACATTTCCCTTTTGAGCCGGCTCTGTTTTTAAGAAAAGTTGAATCGAATTAAAGAGGGTAATTTGGTATATTTTAGCGCCTGCATTCGGTTAATAATTGTATAATGTAATTATCTGTCGAACTTCGGTCAAGCGATACGATTAAATCCGATTGCATAGCGATTCATTCTTTTGAACGATGCAAGGGGGGATTTCGAAATGGATAGAAGCGTTGCGGCAACGAGAGATTTCACTTTGGGCAAGGTTGAGACGGAGCAACAAGCCAGGCGAATCGTAAACTTCTTGTTTTCCCGTCACTCGTTCGACGATGCGAGGCATACGCCCGGAGAGGAAGCGCATTTCCGCGAGCTTCCCTACCGAGCGCTCAGGGATGAAATTCTCATGTGGGTCGTGTACGACCAAGAAGGCAAAGTGATCGCCGTGAGCAGCGCGGCGGAGAATGAGCAGCAGACGGGCGGATATAGCTGGGACTATATCGTCGTACATCGCCATTATCGTAGATTCGGCTTGGCAACGATGCTCATGGACGAGATGTTCGCCGAGCTGTCGCGGCTCCGCGCCCGCTACCTCATCACGTATACGTGCAGCTTGCCGGAATACGGACCGATCAGGCAGCTGTTCGAGAGTCGCGGGTTCCGTCTGATCGGGACATGCCCCGACTATTATTACGAGGGCGAAGATAGATTGATCTACAGCCGAAAGATGGTCTAACGGCATTAACGGCAGAAAGCGGGAGAGCATGAACTTAATGCGATGGCTTCGCCGGGTAGGCGTACTAGCGGAGGACCGCAACAAGCTGTGGTTGATGGCTCCGGTGTTTCTACTATGCGGCGTTGCGGAAGTACTTACTTATAACGGATTCATGACGTTGTTCAACTTGAGGTTCGGCAGCGAGTATTTGCCTTACGTCTATGCGGGGGAAGCTGTCGTGCTGCCGTTGGAAGTTTGGTTCATGAGCTGGCTGGCCGCGAAGCTGAGCAAGCCCGGACTCATGAAGGCGATGTTCGCCGTCATGGTCGTCATCGTCGCTGCCAACGCGGCGATGCTGCTCGGTCTTCGCCTGACGGAAGGCGACCTGCGGGCGTATTATCCGGTATTGTTCTTGTCGTCGAGCTTCGTCGTTCGGCAGCAGACGATCTTGCTATGGAGTCTAGCTGTCGACCTGTGCCCGACGGATCAAGCGAAACGATTAATGCCGCTGTTCGTGTCCGCGGCGACGCTCGGCGGAGTTATCGCCGGGTTGTTGACGCAGGTGCTGAACCCGATACTCGGGCCGGACGTCGTCTATATCGTCGGTCCTCTGTTTCTATTGACGGCGTCTTTCAACTATCGCAAGTCGATTAATCGATATCTAGTGCCCTTGATGCTAAGGGAGCCTGCGCAGCAAGAAGAATCAACCGAGCTGTCATCCCGGGACTATTTCGTACAGACGCTTCGCTCGCCGTTCCTGCTTGGCGTATTGGGGCTCATGACGGTTATGCCGGGGCTTTATTTTCTGATCGAGTACGTGTTCATGAACACGGCCCACGCGGCATACGCCAGCGAAGCGGAATTCGGTCGAATGTTCGGCGTCGTCACGACGTTGCTGTTCGCGCTCGCTTTTCTGCTTCAGACGATATCCGGCAAGCTCATGACATGGTTCGGCGCAAGCGGTCTTATTACCGTCATCTCCTGCGTGTACGTGGCGTCGTTCGCGGCGGCATGGGCGATGCTCGATTCGCCTGCGGCGTTCGCCGCCGTATCGGGCGGTTACATGCTCTGTTACTTGCTCATCTACTATTCCGCGGAGCCGTCCTTTCAAATTTTCTACAAGACGCTCAGCATTCGGCTGAGAGACGGCTTTCGGTATACGGCGCAAGGCGTCTCGGCATTCATGGGCATCGTGCTCGGCGCGGGGCTGCAAGCTTTGCATACGCTGCTCGGGGTGAGCATGGCAGGCTTGCTGGTGATCGGCGCCGCGGGAGCACTGGCCATGATCGGGCTAAGCTTGCTTGTTCGAAGGGCGTACATGCGAGAGTTGCTGCGAAGCATGCTGTCGCGAGGAATGGACGAGCGCGAGTACGAAGAAGCGGCGATGAAGTTCATGAGGGGTTCGCGAATGCGCGGAGAGCTGCTCGCCATGTTAAAGCAGCCGGGCGACGAAGCGAAAGAAGTCGCTCAGCGCGTGCTCGCTAGGATTAAGGATGCGCGGTTCCTGCCGGAGCTGCTGGAGCTGCTCGAACATTCGAATCCGCGCCTACGCCATGCAGCGTTGCTGGCGATGGATCTGAGCGCCGGAAGCCTGCAGGACATGACACGCGTCGCTACGGTGCTGGAAGATCCCGAGCCGGAAGTACGCGCGGCGGCTGTCCGGGGTCTGGCGAGGATGGGCCACCTCCCTTCTCAGGCGTTCTTCTTCCTTCGAATGAAGCTGCTAGACCCCCATCCCGCGGTCGTTGCGGAAGCGGTCAAGTCGATGTTCGCGCTGGGGAGCCCGGCAAGCATCGAAGCGGCTTACGAGGCGATGGATGGAATCTTCGAAGCCGGAGGGGCGCAGGCGGTTCATATGTGCGGCGTCGTGGCGGAGCTGAAGCTGGACAAGTATGCCGACCGCATCCGCATGCTGCTCGAAGCCGTCGAACCCGCGCTTAGGGTTGCGGCAACGCGGACGGCAGGCAAGCTGGGGTTAGCGGACGCCGTACCGGACATGTTGAGACGGTTGCCGACCGCCGACCAAGAGCTGCATCGGGTGACGACGCAAGCGATCGCCTTGATGGGAGAACGAGTCGTTCCCTTTGTTCAAGAACGAATGAAGCAGGCTTCCCCGAAAGAATGGCAAGCGTGCGTTACGATCCTGTCCGAGCTTCTTCCGGAACCTGAAGCAAGGGGATGGCTGGCGGAAGAAGCAGCCGACAAGCTGGCCGAGATCGAAGGATCGGGACGGCTGAGGGCGGCGTTTCGCGCGCTTGGGCAGCCGGAGCTGGCAGAGCTCGCGGCTTTGCGGCACATGGACAACAAAGTTTCCGTACACGAAGCCGCATGGGCCGTTCTCGAGCGATTGACCGACGATAGAGTCGTAAGCTCGATTCGTCGAGCACTCGCGGACGGCGACGACGAGGCGCGCGGAGGAGCTCTTGAGGTGCTGGCGGAAGGAGCGGGCGAGCGTAAGCTATCCCAGCGATTTGCCTTGTCGCTGCAGAGCGAAGTCGACTCTGAAGCCAGTCTAGCGAAGGAAGAAGCGCTCGCTGCCCTGAAAGAAGCGGCCGCGTCGAGCGACGACTGGTATCGGGAGATGGCACAGGCCGCGGGCAGCGCTGATGGAAAGGGGACGGAGGGGAAGCCGATGGAAGAACAAGGGATGATCGGTCGACTGAATCGAGTCGTCTATTTGAAAAAGGTACCTTTCTTCGCCGACCTTTCGTTAGAAGAGCTGGGTCTGATCGCGGAAGTCGCGGAGGAGCGGTCGTTCGAGGATGGAGCGTTGTTACTCGAGCGGGGAAAAGTAAACGACGCCCTGTACGTCGTGATCGAAGGCAACGTGGAGCTGACCAGCATATCCGCCGCCGGCTGGGAAGGAACGCTGGGCGTGCTTGCCGCCGGAGAAGTATGCGGAGCCACCTCGGCGCTGGATGAGACACCTTCTACGGTAACCGCGCAAGCGTTCTTCGGCGAAGTGCGTGCGTTAGCGCTACGACGCTCGGACATCAATCGGCTCGTGAGGCTGTATCCGGAGATCGGCATGGGCTTGCTGCGGGCTTCGCTCGCAAGAGTTCGACTGCTTGAAGAGATGATGATGAAAATCGATTCGTAATAGAAGCGAGCTTACGGAGTCCCGGCGCGAGCCGGATCATGCGGATCAAGGAGGCGTGTAACCGGATGTCGGACAAAGGAAACGGACGCCTGGAAGCGGCGGTGCTGCAGGTGGCCAATCGGCTGGAGGAGTTGGAGCGTCTGCAGGTGTTCCTAGACGCGGTTGCGGAGCAAGGCGGTTGGCCGGGGAAGCTGAAGATGGATTTCCTGCTCTGCTGCGAGGAGCTGCTCACGAACACGATCCATTACGGATTTCCTCAAGGCGGAGATCATACGATTACGATTACCGCGGCAACGGAAGACGGCATAGCCAGCATCCTGCTGGAAGACGGAGGCATCGCCTTCAATCCGTTCCTGGATTCGGACGAGCCCGATATCTCGCTTAGCGTAGAGGAACGGGATATCGGCGGGCTTGGAATATTCTTCGTTAAACAACGGATGGATTCGTTTCATTACGAACGCACGACGAACGGCAATCGGCTGAGCCTTGCGAAGGCGCTGACATCGACACCATAGGGGGAATGGCAATGAACATCGTAACAACGGAGAACAACGGGGTAACCGTACTCGAAATCGAAGGCAGGCTCGACGGCCTGCACGCCCAGACGGCGGAAAATACTTTTCTAGCGCTAGCGGTGGAAGGGAAGAAGAACTTCGTATTCGATTTCGAACGAATGGCCTACATCAGCAGCGCCGGACTTCGAGTCGTGCTGGTAGCGGCCAAGAAGGTCAGAAGCCTGCAAGGCAAGCTGGTGTGCGCGGCGATGAACGACCAAGTCCGCGACGTGTTCGAGATGTCGGGATTCATTAGCATTCTGGAAACGGCGGATACGGCGGAAGAAGCGTTGCAGAGGTTCTAATCTTGACGTGCCGGGAGGGTGGACGGAAGCCATGACGGAGTGGATATATGGAGCGGCAATCGCTGCAGGCGGGCTCGCCGGAGCAGGAATCATGTATACAGGGTTAAGGGGACGTCTGGCGCGATCGAAGGCGCTGTTCGATATCAGCATGCTGCTGCACTCGACGCTTCGGCGGAGCGAGCAGATGGATCGGATTATCCGAACGGCCAGGCGAGTACTTCCCGTAGAAGCTGCCTCCTTCATGCTGCTCGATCACGAAACGGGAGAACTGGTCTTCGAGGTTGCCCAAGGCGATAAGGGAGACGAAGTCCGAGAAATTCGGCTAACGCCGGGCGAAGGCATTGCGGGCGTCGTGGCAAGCACCGGACAAAGCGTGATCGTGAACGACCCCGCGGGAGATCCGAGATGGTCGGAACGGGTATCGCAGGCGACCGGGTTCACGACTCGGAACCTGTTGACCGTACCGATTCTCAATCAAGGCCGCGTGGAAGGCATCCTCCAAGTCATCAACAAGCGAGGAAGGGCGGGTTTTACCCGCAAAGACCGCGCATGGTTAGAGCAGGTCGCGAAGCCGATGGCGGTCGCGCTCGAGAACGCAAGGCTGTACGAGCAGGCCGAGCGGTCGCTATTGGCTTTGAACACGACGACGGCGATCAAAGAGAGGCTCGAGAGCGAGCTGCAGATCGCGGGCGGAATCCAGATGAGCTTCCTGCCGCGCACGATGCCGTCTTCGCAGGAGCCGTACGATATATGCGCGCTGCTCAAGTCGGCGAAGGAAGTCGGCGGAGACTTTTATAACTTCTATAAAGTCAGCAGCAACCTGCTCTTCTTCACGCTTGGAGACGTCTCGGACAAAGGCATCCCCGCGGCGCTGTTCATGGCGGTCACGTTAACGCTGATCAAAGGCAAGATGTCGCAAGATATGACGCCGGGCCAGCTGCTTCGCCTGGTGAACGAAGAGCTCGCCAGCGACAATCCGCCGCTGTTCGCGACGATAGTCTGCGGAGTGTTCAACACCGAGACGGGCGAAATCGTCATGAGCGAAGGCGGCCATTGTCCGCCGTATATCGTCAGAGCGGGCGGAGAAGTCGAGCCGGTGAAGCTGAGGAAGAGCTTGCCGCTCGCGGCCATGCAGGACGTGGATTATCACGATATCGCCGTACAGCTCGAACACGGGGATCGCCTCGTCGTATATACCGACGGCATTACCGAGGCCGAGAACGCGGCGCAGGAGCTATACTCCGGTGAGAGATTGAGGGAGTTTCTGGCGATGACGCCGGGCATGTCGAGCGCGGAGGTCATCGACGCGCTGCTCATGCACGTGTTCATGTTCGCGGGCGACGCGCCGCAATCCGACGACATCGCGGTGCTTAGCTTGATGAGGAAGTAAGAAGGCGCGGCAGTGAGGGCGAATAACAGCAAATCGATAGTTATTTTTCGTGGAAACGATAAAATGAGCAGAATAGCAACCAATCGATAGTTATTTCATCGAGATTTATGGCGTTAATGGTTTAGGGTCCGAAATAACCGCAAATCGTTGTTATTTGGCCGTTTTGACACCGAGATAGACGGAATAACTGCAAATCGTTGTTATTTGGAAATTTTGCCAATGGAGATGTATGATCGGGAATCCAGAGGGACTACGATCATATTGACAACCTTTACAAATTTGAACATAATGGAATCAATCATTGTCGGGGAAGCACCTCACAGAGCCCAACACGCGTCGTGTTGCTTTGCTGGGGTGCTTTTATTATTGTGCGAGGAGGATGGAGTGAGTTGGAGAAGGACAAGCGCGGGCCGGATCGGATCAAGGAACAGACCGTTACTTATGAGATATACGCGGCGATGCCGGACGACGGGCACCGGTATGAAATCCTGGACGGAAGCATGGAGATGATGTCTCCGGGACCGTCGACGACGCACCAGGCGGTTAGCGGAGAATTGGAGTTTCTGTTAAAGCAAAGCTGCAAGTCGGATTACATGGTTTATGACGCACCGCTGGATGTAATTCTTAGCGAGACTAACGTCATGCAGCCGGACATTCTCATGATCCATCGAAGCCGATTGCACATCGCAACGCCAAGAGGCATCGAAGGTCCTCCCGACATGGTGACGGAGATCTTATCCCCTGGTTCCCGCCGCAAGGATAAGGTCGTCAAGATGAGGACTTATGCCAGGTTCGGAGTACAGGAATATTGGATCATCGATCCGGAATCTCTAACGATGGAACAGTATCGGCTTGATGAAGACGGAAATTACGTCTTGCATCAGCTATATGAAGGAGACGATCTCGTTACATCGGACATGCTGCCTTGCGTGTCCTTCAAGATTAGCGATATTTTCGCGGAAATTCATAACTGAGGTGAAGAACACCCCGGATCGGTCGTCTATCAACGACGCCGTACGGGGTGTTGTTGTTTAGTAAGACCATTCCAAGGAGGTATTTAAGGATGAGAGCTGCTCGTTTGTACGACACGCCGGAAGAGTTCGCGGTGATGGTTAAAGGTCATTTGGACAATGAAAGGGGCATGCGGGCAACCTTGAGGGAAGATGAGCCGTTGCTGCTCGACGTTCGCTTGTCGGACGACCCGGACGATATCGCGCAAGTCAGCCTCCATAATACGTACAGAACGTATAAGGCAGGCGGAGATCTGAATACCGTAATCGATCAGCTGAACAGTATACTGAACGTATCGAATCTCATCCAGGAGAAGGGTGGCGAGGAGCTTCAGAAGCTAGACCCCACTTATATTTATCCGGCGATTCGTGATGAACGTTACGTGACGGAAGCTGGCCGGAGCAATCCGTTTATCTCGGATGCTTATTTGCCCGGGCTTAGGGTGATCTTTATCGAGATTAAAGACAGCTTCTCGAAGATCGTCACCGAATCTTCGCTGGAATCCAACCCTCGGCTAACGGCAGAGCGAGTCAAACGCATAGCCTATCGGAATTTGCGTTCGGCCGACTGGGTTTATCCTAAGCTGGAGTTAACGAGTCCTTTTCGCTCGACCTGCACCATCGATGCTTACACGGATAACCCGCACCCGATCGAGTGCCAGTTTCTATTGCCGCAGATGGCAGCCGCGCACCTGCCGGCCAATTGCGTCATTGCCTACACGAATAGGAAGTACGCGCTGCTGATGCGTTCCACGGAGCGGATGGATACCGCCGAGCAGGTCGTGCGTCTGGTCGAGAAGTCGAGATTCAAGGAAGTCGTGAAACGAAGCTTCCACCTGTTGCCTAACCCTGTCTCTATGCGTATGTACTGGGTCAGAAACGGCCAAGCCGAGTGGTTGGAGCAATTAGGCGGGTGAATGCTCGGTCGCCATCCTCCACAGACCATCCGTACCCTCCTCGGGCGCGGATTTTTTCTTTTTTCGACGCGATTTGATACTATGGAAAGGGTGTCGGGTTCCATCGATCACCGATTAGAAAACGTTATTAATCCTATTCATTAGTCAACGACATCAGGAGGCATACAAGTTGAGCAACCACACATACGGAATTCCGCTAGAAGGGTTCGCCGAATTTAGCCGGAAGGTAGCCGCGGAAGGCGCCGTGCTGCTACGGAACGAAGGGCAAGTTCTGCCGATTCGCCAAGGCGAGAAGGTTTCGATTTTCGGAAGAACGCAGATCAATTATTACCGCAGCGGCACAGGGTCGGGCGGCAGCGTTAACGTGACGTATACGACGAATCTGCTGGACGGTCTTAGAAGCAAACGGAGTATCAAGGTCAACGAAGAGTTGGCATCGGTATATGAGCAATGGATCGGAGACAACCCGTTCGATAACGGCGGAGGGGGCTGGGCGGCCGAACCTTGGCACCAGAAGGAAATGCCGCTAGACGATGCGATCGTCTCCGCTGCCAGAAGCCGATCCGATAAGGCGATCGTCGTGATCGGCCGTACGGCCGGCGAGGACCAGGACAACGCGGATGCGCCCGGCAGTTACCGATTAACGCCGGAAGAGCAAGCGATGCTGAAGCAAGTGACGAAACATTTCGAGCAAGTCGCAGTCGTGCTGAACGTATCGAACATTATCGATATGAGCTGGTTGAACGACGCGGATTACGTTCATCCGATCCGAAGCGTGATCTATGCTTGGCAAGGCGGCATGGAGGGCGGCAACGCCATCGCCGACGTGCTGGCCGGAGAGGTTACGCCAAGCGGCAAGCTGACGGATACGATCGCCTATTCGCTGGCGGACTACCCATCGACCCGCAATTACGGCACCGAGCATAAGAACGTGTATGAGGAAGATATTTATGTCGGTTACCGCTACTTCGAGACGTTCTGTCCGGACAAAGTGCAGTTCGAATTCGGTTACGGGATCTCGTACACGACTTTCGAAATTAAGCACGGGGATGCGAAGCTGGCGGGACAAAAGGGACAACAGCGCATCGAGATCGAGGTGACCGTGACGAATACCGGCAAGACCTACGCGGGCAAAGAAGTCGTTCAGGTCTATTACGAAGCGCCGCAAGGCAAGCTCGGACAACCGGCGAAATCGCTCGCGGCATTCGCTAAGTCGAAGGAGCTCCAGCCGGGCGAATCGCAAAGTCTCACCGTTAGCTTTCCGGTGAACGTCATGGCTTCCTACGACGACGGCGGCGTTACGGGTCACCGTTCCGCTTACGTAATGGAAGAGGGCACGTACCGGCTGTTCGTCGGCAGCAGCGTAAAGAACGTTGCGTCTATACGCGTTAACGGGCAAGACGGTTATACCGTGGACGCGGTCCAAGTCGTAGAGCAGCTGCAGGAAGCATTGGCGCCGGTAGAATCGTTCGAGAGAATGAGACCGGGCGCGCGACAAGCAGACGGCACGTACGAGCTTGCGCATGAGGCCGTCCCGACACGCAGCGTATCGCTCGCGGAGCGAATCGAGCGCAACCTTCCGAAGACGCTGCAGCAAACCGGCGATCAAGGATACAAGCTTAAAGACGTTAAAGCCGGCAAAGTCAGCATGGAGACGTTCATCGCCCAGATCGGCGATGAAGATCTAGCCGCGATCGTTAGAGGCGAAGGCATGAGCAGCCCGTTGGTGACGCCAGGGACGGCATCCGCCTTCGGCGGCGTCAGCGACAATCTGCTCGACTTCGGCATCCCGATTGCCTGCACGGCGGACGGTCCTTCCGGTATTCGGATGGATAGCGGCCATAAGGCGACGCAAGTGCCGATCGGAACGCTCCTCGCCGCGACGTGGAACGCCGAATTGGTGGAAGAGCTTTACGTGATGGAAGGCAAGGAGTTGGTCAGCAACAACATCGATGCCTTGCTCGGGCCAGGTCTTAACATTCGGCGCAGTCCGCTTAACGGGCGCAACTTCGAATATTTCTCGGAAGATCCGCTCGTTACGGGCGTATTCGCCTCAGCCTGCGTGCGAGGCATTATGAAGGGCGGCTCCAACGCGACGCTGAAGCACTTCGCCGGGAACAACCAAGAGAAGCATCGCCACACGGTCAATGCGGTCGTCTCCGAGCGCGCCGTACGGGAAATCTATCTGAAAGGGTTCGAGATCGCGGTTAAAGAAGGCGGAGCGAACTCGATCATGACGGCTTACAATCCGCTTAACGGGCATTGGACGGCATCGAATTACGACCTCAACACGACGATTCTTCGCGGCGAATGGGGCTTCAAGGGCATCGTGATGACGGACTGGTGGGCGGTTATGAACGATGTCGCGAACGGTGGCCCGGCTAATCGGAAGAATACGAAGTGGATGGTCCGCGCGCAGAACGACCTGTATATGGTCGTCGCGAACTACGGCGCGGAAACGAACGTGTGGGGCGACAACACCTTGGAGGGCTTGACGGACGGATCGTTGACCCGCGGAGAGCTTCAGCGCAGCGCCATGAACATTTGCGAATTCATCATGCGCGCTCCGGCGTTCGGCAGAGAGATCGTGAGAGAAGAGAAGGCGGAAAGCTTCAGAGCCAACTCTTCGCTCAAGGCGGAGCAAGCTCAATCGCTGGCCGAGAACCCGCAGGTCAACGTTACCGCGGAAGGGCCGAACGTCATGAAGGTGGAGAAAGCCGGCGTATACCGAATCAACGTGCATCTCATGTCCGCGGAAGCCGCTTGGTTCCAAAGCGCCTGCAACATCCTCTTGAACGATCGGCTGATGACCACCGTCCAGACGAACGGAACGGACGGCGGATGGGTCAAACAGAAGCTGGGCGTCGTCGAATTGGAAGCGGGCTTGTATGAGCTCAAGCTGGATTACGCGAAACCAGGCTTGCAGATCGATTGGATCGAGTTCAAGCTGTCATAAGCCTAGCGGGGTGTATCGGATGGATTTAACGAACAGAATTAAAGAGTTGAATATTCAACATGCGATCAAAGGAAAGCCTGTGACGAAGCTAAAGGATATCCTACAGTCGCTTACTAGAGAACAGTTGAACTTCTTAGCTGGTAACCACGATATTTCTGGGCGGTCTAAGATGAAGAAGGCAGAGCTCGCAGATGCGCTCGTTCAGACAATCACGAACGAGGTGGTTATTAAGAACGCCTTGTTGATTGCACGAGCGAAGGAATGGCAATTCTGGAGCAGGCTATTAGCCGTTCCCATCTTCCAAGATGATGCGGCTGTACCAGGGATGTACCTGTATCTGAAGGATATAGGCATGCTCTATTCCTTCTACGACCACGATGAGTTGTATTTCGTGATTCCCGAAGAAATACAGGATGCTTACCATCGCATCAATCAACGTTCTTTCCGCAAGGAACGTGATCGCTACCAATTAGTGTCTCAGTACATTGAAGCAGCCACAAATCTGTACGGCGTATGTCCGGTGGATCAGTTGATCGATATCGTTAACTCGCAGAACGAAGATTCGCTGTCCGATGCAGAATTTCTACAGATCTCGTATGACTTATCTAGCAGGCAGCAAAGCTGGTACAGATATCGAGTCGATCTGCTCAGCGACTATTTCGGACCGGGTAACGATGATGAACGTGTTGATCTACTCAAGGCGGTCGAGAATAAACCTTATTTCGTTCCGGACAAAGAGAAGTTTCTGGCTTTCGCAGACACGGATTACATCGAAATGACGCCTCAGCTGATACAATTGCAAACATATATTGCGGAGCATCTGTGCAAGGATGCGACAATGACCGAATATTTGGTGGATGATATTCAATTGGCTTGTTCCATGGAAGCGCCGATAGACGAGATTATGTACGAGTTCGAACGAAGGAATATCCAGATTAATAAAAGGCAATTGCAAGAGATTATTCCGTTAATCATTAACGTGAAGAATCATACGAGGCTGTGGCCTAATCGAGGACATACGCCGGTCGAGTTAAGAGAAAAACTTGGTGTTTCGTCGAGCTCGAGCCCCGTGATCTATATGGATCAGCAGGCCATTTCCGTTAAAGTCGGCAGGAACGATCCTTGCCCATGCGGAAGCGGGAAGAAGTATAAGAAGTGCTGTGGTTAATAAGTGAACGCTTCGATATAGCAGGGAGCCTGGCCGCTGAGGCCGGGCTCCCTCTGTTGTTGCAAGGATCTGTGTTCCACGTCACAAAGCTCGCAGCGCATCCGCTATATACTGGAGCCGTAACGAACGGACAGAGAGGATGGATGAGAGTTGGAACAACGGTATAACGGAGAAGAGAAGATCGGCACGATCGTGGCCGAATATCCCGGAGCGAGCAACTTGTTCAAGGAGGTCCGGATTGACTTCTGCTGCGGCGGCGACCGTTCGCTCAAGCAGGCGATCGCCCAGAGGAACCTGGACGAACACGAGATCTTAAGACGATTAAACGAGGGATATGCGAACCATATCAACAGGAGCGCCCTCTGGGACAAGGACTGGAGAACGGCGCCCGCAGCCGAACTGATCGATTACATCGTGGATACGCATCACGCTTATTTGCGCAAAGAGCTTCCGCTGCTGAGCGAATTCATGACGAAGATATTGCGCGTTCACGGCGGAGGGCATCCCGAGATTGCGGCGTTGTATAAACGATTCCACCTGATCAAAATGGAGCTCGACGAGCATCTGATCGCCGAGGAAGAGGTGCTCTTCCCTAAGCTTAAGCGGCTTGCTGAGCATCCGTCCGCGGAGACGTATGAACAGACGATCAAAGAGCTGTACGAGCTGGAAGCCGACCATAGCGCGGTAGGCGATGGCCTGCGAGACATGAGAGAAATGACGAACGATTATGCGTTGCCGCCCGATGCTTGCAGAACCTATACGCTCACTTATCAGAAATTAGCCGAACTAGAGTCGGATCTTTACGAGCACATCCATTTGGAAAATAACGTATTGTTCCCGCGCGTCGAAGCGAGACAGATTCAATAGAAGAGGTGAACGAACATGGATCATACGCCATTCGGATGCGGCGGAACGAGCAATGGGGCGAACCCGCAGGCCATCTCGTTGTGCGCGCCCTTGCAGATGCTTAAAGACGAGCATGCGCCGTTACGGTCGATGATGGATGCCTTCAACGAGACGGCTCAGAAGGTGATGGCCTACGAAGTAAGCGGGCAACCCTTGTTTAACTTGCTGCGCGAGCAGGTTACGGCTTTTGCCTTGGCGTTGAAGAAACATGCCCGCAAGGAAGACGACGTGCTGTTCCCGATGATGGCGGTGCATATCGGCAGAGAGTACGGACCGATTGCCGTCATGGAAAACGAGCATGAGCAGGCGGAGATGAATTTGGAGCGGTTCTTGGAAGCAGCCGGTCCGGACGGGGCCGAGCTCGGGGATGAAGAAGTTAAGTTTATTTCCGGATACGCCGCGTTCGCCTACTCGATTCTGACCCAGCACTTCAACAAAGAGGAGAACGTGCTGTTCCCGATGGCACAGCGTATACTCTCCGAAGAAGAGAAAGCGCGATTAACTAGTCTGTTATCATAATGCTCCCGCAGGAGAATACGCATTAATGATGCGAGAAATTGCGGTTCTCCTGAAGGGGGCTCTTTATGGAAATCCACGTCGTACAGTCCGGCCAATCTTTATATCGGATATCCCAGACCTATGGGATGCCCGTAGCTACGATCGCGGAAGCCAACGAGATCGATCCGGCATTGCCGCTGGTCGTCGGACAGACGCTCGTCATTCCTATCGTCGGTTCTTACTATTGGGTTCGTTCCGGCGATACCCTATATAGCATCGCCGGAAAATTCGGAACGACGGCCCAGGCGCTGGCGAGCGCGAACGGTATTCCGATAACCGGCACGCTCGCCGTAGGCACGAGGCTTTATATCCCGCCCAAACCGCGCAGGGACGCGGAGATCAACGCCTACGTCGAGCCTCGCGGCGATAGCGTGTCGCCGGCTTTGCTGGAGGCATCGCAAGAAGCCGCTCCGCATCTTACGTATCTCGCTCCGTTCAGCTTCCGCATCAACCGGGACGGCACGCTGACGCGCCCCCCGCTTAACGGGCTCGCGGAAATCGCAAACCGGCAAAGAGCCGTGCTCATGATGGTCGTGACGAACCTCGAGGCAGACCAATTCAGCGCCGAGCTCGGGCAAATCATCCTGAACGACGAGCAAGTACAGAACCGGCTGCTGGACACCATCATCGCTACGGCTAACGAGCTCGGCTTCCGGGATATCCACTTCGATATCGAGCATCTCCGTCCGCAGGACAGGGAGGCCTATAATCGATTCCTGCGCAAAGCGGCGAACCGGATCCATCAAGAAGGACTGCTCATTTCGACGGCGCTGGCTCCCAAGACGAGCGCGACGCAAACCGGCGAGTGGTACACGGCGCACGATTATAAGGCGCACGGGCAGATCGTCGACTTCGTCGTCATTATGACGTACGAATGGGGTTATAGCGGCGGGCCGCCGATGCCGGTGTCCCCGATCGGGCCGGTTCGCAAAGTGCTGGAATACGCGCTTACCGAGATGCCCGGGACCAAAATCATGATGGGCCAGAACCTGTACGGGTACGACTGGACGCTGCCGTACGTCCCCGGCGGAGCATACGCCAGAGCGCTCAGTCCGCAGCAGGCGATTGCCCTTGCCCGCGATCGTAACGCTGC
Organism: Bacillota bacterium; assembly: GCA_023460795.1. Classification (GTDB taxonomy): domain Bacteria; phylum Bacillota; class Bacilli; order Paenibacillales; family Paenibacillaceae; genus Cohnella. The sequence continues at coordinate 85,219 of JAEWPC010000007.1, forward strand.
CATTCAATATGACTATGAAGCGCAAGCTCCCCATTTTTCCTATTGGGACGATAACGGGAAGGAACATAAAGTCTGGTTCGAAGACGCGAGGTCCATCCAGGCCAAATTCGATCTCCTGAAGGAGCTCGGTCTTCGCGGAATCAGCTATTGGAAGCTAGGCCTTAGCTTTCCTCAGAACTGGCTGCTGATCGACAACAACTTCAACGTAACGAAGAAATAGCAGGTCGGAGCAACCCAATAAAGCCGTTTCGCGTGGCGCTGCCATGCGGAACGGTTTTTTCATGTTTCCGGATGCATTTGTGACGCCAGTCACGAAGTTATTTTCCCGAGTCTCTATGATAAAGGGGAAAGAACATTCAAGGAGGCTGATCGATATGGATTCCAAGCGGGTGAATCGCCAGGCGGAACTACAACAGGATCAAGACCATTCGCAAAAAGGAACCTTGTTCTCGGTGCTGATGGTTGGCGCATTTATTGCGCTTACGTTCGTCCTGCTGTTCGGAATATACATGTCCAGAGTATAGGAGGAGATTCATTTGAAGCTCAAAATGCATCGTTACGAGGAGATATGGCTCTTGATCGGCTGCGCGTTGCTGATCGTCTTCATGCTGATTACGGGGTATCAGACGTTCGCCCGCGAGATGGGGCCGCCAAGCGGCAACCAGACGATCGACTGGCGGAAGTTAGACGAGACCGCGCCTTTCGATAAGCCGGGCTTGCGGCAAACCGGCGACAACGAATACGAAGCCGTCGTCATACTGGAAGCTTTCGGCTTCACGCCGAGCAACATCGAGATCCCGGCCGGGGCTACCGTGAAGTTCATCCTGACGTCCAAGGACGTCGTGCACGGCTTCGAGATCGCGGGCACGAACGTCAATGCGATGGTGCCTCCGGGATACGTGCAGGAAATTACGCAAACGTTCGGCAAGCCCGGCGAATACTTGGTGCTTTGCAACGAATATTGCGGAATCGGTCACCAGATGATGAGCACCGTCATCACGGTTATATAAGGGGGGGACGGACGTGGAAACCACCAATCTACAATTGCTTAAAAACAAGGCTAACCGAGCGATGGGGATCAACCGGAGCGACGCGCTCATCAGCAAGACGTACATGTTCATCGCTTTCGTGGCGCTGTTGCTCGGCGGTATCCTCGGTTTAACGCAAGGGCTGGAGAAAGCCGGGATCGTTACGCTGCCGGACTGGCTGACCTACTACCAAGTGTTGACCGCGCATGGGTTCCTTCTCGTCATCGTGTTGACGGCTTTCTTCACGATCGGTTACTTCTACGCCGGATTGTCGCACACGCTTGGAGGGCTTCTGCCCAAGGTAAGGAAGATGGCTTGGATCGGCTTCGCGCTCAAGATCATCGGCTTCCCGCTCGTCGTCGTGCCCGTCCTGTCTAACGATGCGACGGTATTGTACACGTTCTATCCGCCGATGGCAGCCAGCCCATGGTTCTACATCGGTCTCGTGTTCATCGTGCTCGGCGTCTGGATGTGCGCGTTCGGCGCGTTCGTGCAGGTGGCAACCTGGAGGAAAAGAAACAAGGGACAGCACGTGCCGATCCTCGCCTTTTTCGCCACCGGCGTATTCGTGCTCCTGTTCTTCGGAAGCTTAGGCGTAACGACGGAAGTGCTGACGATCATTCCGTGGGCGTTCGGTTGGACGGATACGATCAACGTCATGGTCAGCCGTACGCTGTTCTGGTCCTTCGCTCACACGCTCGTTAATATCTGGTATTTGACGGCGGCGTCCGCATGGTATGTTATCGTGCCGAAAATCATCGGAGGCAGACGGTTCAGCGACGTGCTGACGCGGTTCGTCATTATCGCGCTCGTCGTCACGAACATTCCCGGCGGCTTCCACCACCAGATTATCGATCCGGGAATTACGCAGGCGATTAAATTCATGCACGTCTTCATGAGCTTGGTCATCGCGGTACCTTCCATGATGACGGCTTACGCGATGTTCTCCGTGTTCGAACGCAGAGGCAGAGAGCTTGGTGGGAGAGGGCTGGTCGGCTGGTTTAAGCGAATGCCATGGGGCGACGTACGCTTCTTGGCTCCGTTCATCGCCATGGCCGCGTTCATCCCGGGCGGCGCGGGCGGCATCGTCCAATCGACGAACCAGCTCAACCAAGTCGTCCATAATACGATGTGGGTCGTCGGACACTTCCACCTGACGGTCGGCACTACGGTCATGCTGACGTTCTTCGGCATCAGTTACTGGCTGGTCCCTTATATCTCGAAACGCGTATTGACTCCGAAGATCAATAAACTCGGCGTCATCACGACGATCATCTGGACGGTCGGCATGGCGCTCATGTCTATCTCGATGCATACCGTCGGCCTGCTCGGCGCTCCGCGCAGAACGTCGTATACGACCTACGGCGACAGCGCGACGGCCGCGAGCTGGGACCCTTACATCATCGTGCTGGCGATCGGAGGCACGCTCCTCATGATCGGCGTTATTCTGCAAGCCTACGCCGTCTTCCACCTGATGTTCCGCGCGCCTAAAGGCGAGACGGAGTTCCCGATCGCGGACGTCGAAGAGAACGCTTCGGTCACGCCATACTGGACGGAACGCTGGGGACGCACGATTTTCCTCATGCTGCTGTTGATCGTGATGGCTTACGTCATCCCTCTGGTCGACATGATCGTCAATGCGCCCCCGGGCTCGCCGCCGTTCAGAACCTGGTAATCGTCATGAGTCCCGGGAGCAAGGTTCGACCTACGACCGTTGCGCTAATCGTCGTTCTCTTATTCGGAGCCGTGCTGTTCTACGCGGGGACGGATGGGTTCACCGCGTATACGACGGAGCAAGTCAGGCTTGCTCGGCTAGCGAAGACCCAGCCTCCGTTCCCGCCTGACGTAACGCTCGAAGACAGCCAAGGAAGAAGCTACTCGATCTCCGAATTCGCAGGAAGATACGTGTTCGCTACGTTCTTCTACTCCTCCTGTCCGACCGTGTGCGTGGAGCTGGAGAGGAATATGGAGCAGGTGTACGAGAAGCTGCCTCGATCGATGCTCGGCAAGGACATCGTCTTCCTGAGCATCAGCTTCGATCCGGAGCGGGATGACCCGGCGCGGCTTGATCAATATCGACGGTTCTTCGATTCCGACGGAGAGACGTGGCGGATGGCGAGGGTGAACGATCGGGAGGAGCTGGACCGGCTGCTGGATCGATTCGGGGTTATCCTCATTCCGGACGACAGCGGCGGCTTCGCGCATAATTCGGCTTTTTACTTGATCGATCCGGCAGGCTCGTTAGTTAACGTTATGGCCTACGAGGATGTAGACGGAGCGGCTCGGAAGGTCCTCGGGGTTCTGGAAGAGGGAGGCGCCAGCCTATGAAGCAGTCGGCGTACGGATTCGTCTTATTCGTTTTCTTGGCGCTCCCTCCCGTTGCCCGTTTTCTCGAATCGGTCATGATTATGCACATGCATATGCAGATGCCTCTGCTCGTCATCGCCGGATTTATGATGGCGCGGTACTTCAAGCTAAGGTATCCTAGATTGTTCGCGAAATGGAACGGCAACGGCATACCGGGCATCCTCTTGTTCTCGGTCGTCATCTTGTACTGGAATTTGCCTCGAGCGATGGACGAATCTCTCGAGCTTGCCGGTTCGGAACTGTTCAAATTCATCAGCCTGCCGTTCCTCGCGGGATTGCCGCTTAGAGATAGTTGGCAGAAGGTTAGCTATGCTTGTAAATCCACCGTATTCGTAGGTTACTTGGCGGTCTCCGTTGCGCTTGGACTGCTCTATACGATTGCACCTGTTCAGCTATGCAGCAACTATTTGCTTATCGAGCAAATTACGTTGGGCTGGGGGTTTCTGACGACCGCAATATGTATGGCGTTATACGTTGTTTATCACTTGATTGTTCGGCATTCGGAGTACGAGTAGACGGAACCCCTTGGCTGTATGGCCCAGGGGTTCCGTTTTATTTATCTTGCTTCTGATGCATATAGGGATAGAGCAGGATAAGACCGGCAACGTAAAGCGCGAACGCGAACCAAGCGGGCAATAGGTGGACGAAATCGGTGTAGCCGATGTCGAAATGAATGCCGAGCCCCGCGAAGAACGCCGGCGCCCCGCCGAAGAGCAACGTCCGCCATAGCCAGCGGCGGCCGATCTGTATTCCCCATAGCGCTGCTGCAAGCAACGCGATCGCATCGGCGAACAGCGCCCCTCCGAAGCCTGCGCGATCGTGCGCGATAAGCGGGATAAGTTGATCGTTATAGGCATTCAACTGGTCCGTCGACATTTGCAAATACGTAAGATCCGTTGGCACGAACACCCGCGTAATACCGATAGTGGCGATCGTCAACCCGCCGACGGCGAGCGAGATGCCAAGCGCGACGAAACAAAGCTGTCCCCACATGGCCCGTCGCCAAGTCCGATCATTCACTAGCGAAGCGGGACTTCGATCGATAAGCGCCGGCTTATCCCGCCTTAAGGAAAGCAGAAACATGGGCAGCAGGAGGATAGCGGCCGCGGCATGCAGAGGATCGAAGAATCCGTAACCGAGATAGAGGAAAAAGCTAGGGAATCCGACGGCGCAGGAAGCGACGGTCGCGGTTCTAGCCCAATGCATGCCGGCGCGTATTCCATGTTTGGCCAGCTGAGAGTAGAGGATGCCTAGAGACAGCATCGTGCCGGCTAACGTAATCCGGTCATGGGACATAAAGTGAAGCAAATGGCCGTTGAATGCCTCAAGCTCCGCGGCCGTAACCTCTAAAAACCGCTCGTCGTAGGGCAGCAACACGGTCGTACTGGCAATGAACCAGGCCATTAGTCCGCCGAAGAACATGCCGAGGCCAAGCAGATACATCCAACCCCAATTGCGAAAGAACGATATCGTCTCATGCTCAGGCATCGCCGAGGCTTTCCGATGCACGATGGCATCGTTTATTCTTTTGGGCAATCCGGGACCGGAGAATACGAATCCGCTGCCGACCAGCACCGCGTCGGCTCCTGCTTGCATGAACGCGACGGCGTCGGACGGTTCATGTACGCCCGAGGCTGCTATTACGATCCAACTCCCCGGCACGATTCCGCGAATGATCCGTATAAGGCCCAGGACGTTATCCGAGTCTATAGCGCTATCGGACGTAGCTCCTCCAATGACGACTCCTTGCCAAAGAGCTAGGTCTAGCTCACCTATCATTTGTACGACTGTGGTTTCCGTTAGATTAGGAGGGATTGTAAGGAATAGCGGTCTTCTGTGCGCCGGTTCGCGAGACTGCATCCAAGCGGCTATCGAACGAAGGATTCGCACGTCATTCGAATCCACGTAAAACCCGTCGGCACCGGCATTCGTCAGCGATTCCGCCAATTGGACAAGTTGGCGCTCCGCTTCCTCGGCGGACGAGTCGCGCATGGCGGCTATTCGCACGTATTGCGGCAGCGTATGGCCGGGCGAACCGAGCCGTCTCAGGGCGGCGTCAGCGCCATCGTTCTCGAGCGGTTCGGGATAATCGATTCGTTCATGGGATGCATCGACAACGATGGGTGAGCGGCTTCTTATAGGTTCTACGGTAACCGGTCCGATCTCGACGAAGCCAAAACCAAGCTGCGCCAAACCGCGGCGGGCGATGCCCGATGGGTCTACCGTTCCGGCAAGTCCGACCGGAGTCTTCGACCACCCCGTCTCCAGTAAAGGAGAAGACTCTTGATGGCCGAGCGTCTTGATGACCAACGAACCCCAAGGCATCCGTCCGACGGTGCCGAACAAAGACAGCGTCAGCTTTCTTGCGGCGCGGGCGGGCATCCGGAGTAACAAGGGGCGGAACAGTGTCTGATACGACCAATCCGGCACGAAGAACGCCTCGTTTCCAAGTCTTGTATGAAATGAGTATAGCATTCTCTTATTTTCGCCAAAAGCAGTTTGGCGACTCTACTTCAACACATCCGTCCATGCCTGCTTTAACAACCGAATGCCACGCTCCATATCGGCTATTTTAACCCCGCCATACCCCAAATAGATTTTACGCTCGTCTTCCGGTTTTCTCCGCATCCGCATCTGCTCCATTCCGTACACCCGCACGCCCTCAGCCGCGGCCAAATCTATTAATTGCTTTTTGCTGCAGACGCACTTGACGGTAATCTCCAGATGAAGCCCCGCATTCTGACCTCTGATCTGAACGGAATCTCCTAGATACTCCTGAATCAGCTTCACGAACAATAGACGTTTTTTACGATACAAGTTGCGCATGCGCCGGATATGGCGATACCAGAACCCCTTCTCGATAAAAACCTTCATCGCGAGCTGATCGATTCGAGACGGAGGATTGAGCGCGTATTCTACCTCGTTCAGCTTGCGCGCCAGCGCTGCCGGTAGAACCATATAATTCATGCGGATGGCGGACGTGAACACTTTGGAGAACGTTCCGATGTAGATGACGGCGCCTTGCCGATCGAGTCCTTGCAAGGAGGGGATCGGCCTGTCGGCATAGCGGAACTCCCCGTCGTAATCGTCCTCGATAAGGTAAGCGTTCCGCCCATAAGCCCATTGAAGCAGCCTTTGCCTGGAGGATAGAGGCAAGGTGCCGCCGGTCGGGAATTGGTGAGAGGGCGTCAGGTAAGCCATACGCGCGTCCGATCGCTCAAGCTCGGCCATTCTTATTCCCTCGTCTTCGATGGAGATCGGAACGATGTCGAAGCCGTTCGCCGCGAACGTCGCTCTGACCGGGGCATAACCCGGATCTTCGAAAGCAATCTTGGAACGGCTATCGAACAGCCGCGCAAGCAATTGGATGCCGTGATTGACGCCGGTACCGACAACGATTTGCTCCGGGGAACAGACGACGCCCCGCGAGTGCTCTAGATACTGCGCGAGAACGGTCCGGAATTCGTATTCGCCGCGCGGATCTCCGTAGCGATGGAGGGTGTCGTTATGTCGGGCGAACACTTCGCCGATCGCGCTCTTCCAGCTTTGGATGGGAAAAGCATCGCTATCGATGGTCGCCGGATGAAAATCGACGGAGATACTTGAACGATCCGAGGGTACGGTTTTTCTTGGTATCGCGGACGGGATCGCCTGCGCCGTCTCAAGGTCTGGAAGGCAGGCGTAGTAACCCGAGCGCGGCTTGCTGGCGACGTAACCGTCAGCGAGCAGCATTTGATAGGCCGTCTCGATCGTGATTTTGCTGATATTGAGCTGAAGACACAGCGAACGAACGGAGGGCAGGCGGGTCCCTTGAGGGAGCTTGCCTGAACGAATTTGAGCTCGAAAATACGTATACAATTGGAGGTATAGCGGCGAATTGGAACGATCGGGCAGCGATATGTCGAACATGTAGACCTCCCAATCTGACCCTATAAAGGTCTAATAAACTGTAGCTTCTATCAAGGTCAATTCTATTTTATTCTACATCTAGGAAAGACGATAGGGGGAAGCGTTATGAAGATGGCGGGCCAAGAAAGAAACGTAGTTCTAGGGTGGGGCGTGCTTACTTTCATCGTGGTAGGCATGGCGTCTACGTTCAATACGGCCCTGCCGACGATCGCGGAAAACCTGCAGCTGCGTCCGGCGGAATCCGCGTGGCTCGTCTCGCTATACACATTGACCTTCGCGATCGCGACGGTCGTATTCGCGCGGCTGTCCGATCGCTATTCGATCTCCAAACTGTTACTGGCAGGCTTGATCGTAGGCGGCGTCTCGTCCGCGGCGGGGATGTTCGTCTCCGACTACGCCGCGTTGTTCATCGTTCGATTGCTGCAGGCGATCGGGGGCGGATCTCTTCCGGGGCTAAGCTTCATTTACTTCAAGAAGCACATTAGCGAAGGATACCGGTCGACCGCGCTCATGCAGCTGTCTATTTTCATCGGGCTGGGATTCGGGTTAGGCCCGATATTAGGCGGCGGGTTCACGCACCTATTCGGCTGGCGAACGTTGTTCGCTATCCCGTCTCTGCTGCTGATCGCCGTTCCGATCGCATCGCGGCTAGGGGCTGCCGATAGCGGCATAAGAACGCTGCAGATTCAGCCGGTCATGCGAAGCTTGCTGAGACGATCCTCCTATACGCTCAGAATCGTCATGCAGTTCGGATTGTATTTCGTTCAGATGTCCGTGCTGTACTTGATCCCTATGCAAGCCGAAAGCTTATCCTATTCGGCGATCGAGATCGGTTGTCTGTTAAGTCCCGGCGCTCTATGCGCGACGGCAATCCTGTGGCGAATCCGCAGGCTTCCGAAGGAAGGTCGCCAAGACGGGATGATGCTCGGGTTAATGGCGGTAATTGCGGGAGCTATCGTATTGACTGCTGCGGGAGATTATCCGATCGCATCGGTCCTCATCGGATATTTCTGCGTTGCCATCGGTCTGGCGGTCGCATCGGCTTCGCTGAACGATCAGATCGCGCGGCGGTTAACCGCGGCGGAAGCATCGAAGGGATTGGCGTTGTCCCAATTCGTCCAGTTTCTCGGCGGTGCGGCGGGGGCTGCGGTTAGCGGCAACTTGCTGGATCAGTTTCGGGATTCGTACGCGCTGTTGTATATCGGTCTTGCTTGCATCGCGGTAGTAACCGTTGTTGCCTATATTCTACTGAACACGAAGGAGAAGGTTGCTTTTATGAGGAGACTTGGCAATGAGTATCAGTATGGCGAATAAAATGGGGGCCTGCATGATTAGGGTTCAGCCCGGCAAGACTTGGTTACAATGGTAATGCATTTGATCAAGTCCACCGAGGAGGGTCCCCATGTCCGAGCACAATCATGTCGTGGAGAAGGACGGCAACATTAACCCGAATAACGTAGACGATGCCATCTCGAACATTGACGCCGACGAAAGAGACCGCATTCTTCGCAATTTCGAGACGTTCAAGAACTATCTGGGCAGGCGGGTCAAGATGGGTCAGAGCATCGGACTAGGCGAAGAGCAAATGGCCGTCATCGCCGAGGAGGTAGCCGACTACCTCGCGAAGAACGAGAGTCCGCGCAATAGCGAAGAGATGCTTCTGCAAGAGCTGTGGGCGGTTGGCACGGAAGAGGAACGCCACATGCTGGCGCATATGCTCTTACGGATGGTTCAGCCGCAGCGCAAGCATTGATCTCCCCTTCGAAGTGTCCCGGCCCGGCGAGAGCCGGCGCGGGGCACTTTGCCGTTCTGCGAGAGACGCTCGGAGTCCTAGATATCCGCCGGATTCGACGGGAAATCCCCGTTCGATAGCCGCATTGACTGCGCTTCCAATGGCCGTTCATAATATTGAATGGGTTGAAATAATTTCCAGTTGGGAGTGTGTGGGATGTCCAAGCGCGTGTTGATCTTAACGGGTGACGGAGCGGAAGTGCTGGAGGTTTATTATCCTTATTTTCGAGTACAAGAGGAAGGTTACGAGGCGGTCATCGCGGCACCGAGGAAAAAGACATTGAACACCGTATGCCACGATTTCGTAGACGGATGGGATACTTACACGGAGAAGCCGGCTCATCAGCTGGCAGCCGATATTTCCTTCGCGGACGTCGCACCGGGCGATTACGACGCGCTCATCATTCCGGGCGGGCGCGCGCCGGAATTTATTCGCAACGATCCTGATCTTCCGCGCATCGTGCAGCATTTTCTCGATGCGAATAAGCCGGTCGGGGCGATCTGCCACGGCGCCCAAGTCTTCCTGGCGCTGCCGAACCGCTCCGTCTTCGAAGGCCGAACGCTGAGCGCCTATAACGCGTGCAAGCTGGAAGTCGAAGCTCTCGGCGCGCAATACGCAAGCGGCACGCTGCACGTAGACGGCACGCTCGTCAGCGGCCATGCCTGGCCCGATCTGCCGGGCTTCATGCGCGAGTTCTTGAACCTGCTGGGCCGGACGTCGGACAAGGAATTATCTTCTTCCGTAAATTAATAGCGAGAGAGCCGGCGATCTTGGATCGCCGGCTTTTTGAATGTGTGAATGGTTTTATCGCTGAATGTATAAACTGTACAGAGTGTACATTCTGTACATATTTATGTATGATGGAGGTGAGGAGGGGTGTTTATGCAATCGATTCTGAACGCAACGGATGTTAGAGCTAATTTTGGTGGATTCATTGATACGATTGTAAGAGAAAGACCACAAGCCATTAGGCGCAACCGAGATGTCATTATGGCATTCTCTAAGCAGCAGATGAAAGAACTGTTGTCCATCTATGAATTAACTTTCGAATACGAGCAAGACGAAGATGGCCGATACGCGGGGTCCATTGAGCAAATCGAAGATATTGTTGCAGATGGTAGCACACTCGACGAGCTTCGAATAGAATTAGCACGTCAGTTGGCAGAGTATGCGCTTGACTATGAAAATAATTATTCTCGATATTACAATACGCCTAACCGTCGTAAGCATGCCCCATATGTGTTGAGAGTTCTCTTGGAAGACGATATTGAATCGGTGGCGCAAATGCTCCATGCCTAGTTGGAGCGATCTCGAGAATTTTCTAAAGCGCGACGGGGGGGTCATGGTACGGCAGAACGGGCGGGATAAAATTTACGAAAAAACCTTACCAAACGGAGAAGTGTTGCGTACAGCGGTTTCTAAAGGTACAGGTGAAATGGGTAAAGGATTATTTAATAGGATTTTAAAACAGCAATTGCGCGTTGATAAAGAGTACTTTAATTCGAAGAAATGAAGCTCATATGAAGAACGAAGAGAATAGACGAGGCAGCCGGCGATCTTGGATCGCCGGCTTTGTCTCTTATTTAATCCGCCTTCCTGTCTCATCGAACTTCCGAATATACGCCAATAAATCATGAAAGTTGACCCAGCAAATGCCGATCTTTTGGTCTGCCGCGCCATATGACATGATTAAATCTTCGCCCATGACGATTCCTCCGGTCGTAAACAAGCACGGCGTCGGGTAATCCGCAGGCATTTCCCAATCCCGCTCGGCGAACATCAGACGATCCGAGCATCGGTGGATAACGACCGGGAAATCGTCCTCCTGCTCCTTAAGGATCATGAAGGATTGCGTATACCCGAACTGGATGTCCTTCTTCGCGTGATAAGAAACCAACCATTCTCCGTTCCCTAAGGCTAACGGCGGCCAGCTTGCGCCAACGCGATTCTCTTCCCAGTCGAATACGGGGGAAGCCAGCAGCCGATGCGTCGCTTTGGACGAGGCGAAGTCTTCTATAGATTCTGCTGCGGCCAAATAAATGGAGGGCTTCCGAACCTGCTCTCCTCCCTCGAAGGGCAGGACGTTCATCGGTCGATGCAGCATGAGATATTGCGATTTGCCCGCGATCCTCATGGTCTCGGGGAATAAGAATACGTCGCGATTATCGCTGACATGTCCCTCTGTAAGCGGGCCGACATACCGAAAGGCGCGTTCATACTCGCCTTGTCTTAACGCGTCCAAATCGAGCTTGAAGAGAACGCTGACCGTATCGTTGGATCGAGCCGTACGAATGAACGGATCCGAGTCGTCTCCTTCGAGTATCCAAGCCGGGATATATTCGAACCGCGTCTGCACCGGAGGATGTTGACTGCTAAGCCAATAGGGGCCCGGGGGGAACGCCCGGCAAGCAACCGTAACGTATAACTCGTCCTCTATATAGAAGATACGCGGGTCTTCTACGCAGCCGTTCGCATAATTCCGCACTTGATTTCCATGAATATCCGTGATGTACACTTCGGGCTCCTCATAGCCCAGTGCGGGAGCCAGAGCAGGCCGCGAGAAGTCGGCATCCCAGGTTTCTCCTCCGTCCTTGCTCTTGGCATAACCTAGGAAAATCGGATAGGGGTCGTGGCAGCCCTCTCTTCTTCGGTGTGCCCAGGGGCCGGTTGCCCGGAAGAGCATATGAATATCGTTAGAGTCGGGATCTTTGATAATAGCCGGATTCAACACCATTCGCTCCGCCCAATCGCAACCGGGTACGGGCTCAAGCGCCGGTTTGTTTAAATAGCGAAAATTTGGTTTCATCTATTCCTCCTGTACGACCGAATTGGTCGGATCCCCTGTTATCTTCTTCGAAGAACCCCTATAATCGGTACAGAATCGACGTTAGCGGGGAGGAACCCTACCTATGACGAAGCCCGTACCGCGCGGCTCCTGTATCATCTACGCGAATTATGCCACGCACACGAAGCCCCATTCCGTTAAGTTTAAAGACGGGTTAAGCTTCTATCTGTTCCGGCTTCAGGCAGAGGGCACCTGTCGCGCGCTGGTGGCAGGGCAAACCGAGACGATCATTCCGGGCGACTTGCTCATCTATCCTCCCGGTCAACCGTACGAACTAGACGTGCAGCCTAGACGCGCTCCGGATTCGGACGCGATTCAGCCCGCCGGAGACTATTTCTTGGCCGGCAACGGGGAATGGCTGGACTCGTGGTGGAGCAGCCGGAGCTTGCCGACGAAGACGAATATCGGTTTCGACGATACGGTTATCACCTTATGGAAGCATATCGTCAGCGAGAAAAGAAAAGTGATGCACCATCAAGAAGAGATCATGGACTATCTGCTAAGAACGCTTTGTTTAACGCTTGAGCAAGCGATCAAGGCCAAGCAGCGGCCCAAGGAAACGGACATCGCATACAAGCTTAAGCAGTTCGTAGAAAACCATGCCCATGAATCCCTCAGCCTGGAAACCATGGCGGACTCCGTCGGATTAAGCGTCTCTCGCAGCTCTTATCTGTTCAAAGCCGCTTTCGGCCAATCGCTGTTCGCCTACTGCATTGAAGTAAGGTTAAAGCTGGCGCAGCAGCAGGTGCTCTACAGCAATCTTGCGCTAGAGCAGGTTGCCGAGAAGTCCGGCTTCCAGAGCTACCCTCATTTCAGCCGCGCGTTCCGCGAGCGATTCGGACATTCCCCGGGAGAATACCGGCGCAAGTTCGGATTCGGGTTCAATCCTTATTGAAGCAGGGATTAGGCATCCGCATACAAAACCTGATTTTCTTGATGGAGGTTGGAACGCAGCTGCTCATACCGTACATTCTGAACGATGCCGTCCGTATCAAGTGCCAGCGAGGCTGCGGCCGCAGCCGATTGCCCCAGGATCATGAACACGGGCTCCATCCGGATCGATCCGTAGGCGGCATGGGTGGCGGACATGCATACCGGCACGATGAGATTGGTGCACTCCGCCCGTTTGGGCAGGATCGCCCGATAGCTGATCGGATAAGGCGCCGCCAATTTCACGTAAAATCCGCCCTCCGTGCTTACATGCCCGTCTTCGTTGACATAGTATTGGGTGTGGTGCGAATCCATGGCGAAGGAACCCATGCCGATGGAATCCGGCACGGACTCCTTCAGTCTGACCACATGCTCCGTTACCACGTGTTCTCCGATCATTCTACGGGATTCCCTGATGTACAACTGGGGAGACCAATGGCCGCTATCGACGAATTCGTCGCGGGGCAAGCCCCACGGCTTATAGACCGCCCGAATGTCCTCCGGCACTCGCGGATGATTCTGGATGGTCCAGACGTAGCCTTGCTGGTAGAGGCGATGGGCATTCCACATGTGTTCCCTCGTACGATAATCCGCCTCCGCGTAACCGTGGTTCATTCCGTTGTAATCCGTGGATATGCCGCTGTTGTTATTGGAGTCCGTCTTATCCGAGGTGACCCTATTCAATTTGAAAAATTTCGAACGTTGCCCTTGCTCGATAGCGCGGAATAGGATTTCATAGTCGGCTTCGTCGTATCCTTCGGGCTTCTCGATCTCCAGGCGGTTATCCGGGTTGTTCGTTAAGCACATGCGGAAGTTATACGCTTGAAGCTTGGCGTCCCCGTCGCCGTGGTTGCCGCCGGGGTGCGGATTGACGCGCCGAAGCAAGCCGCTCGAGGGCACGCCATTCACGACGTAAGGATCGATCCCGGGAGGAAGCTCGTTCTCGCTGCCGTGACGAATGCCGTTCAAAGTCTCTCCGTATAGCGAATTCGACTCCCGGCCAACCCTGTAGGAAATGCCGGCTTTACCCATCAAATCCCCTTCGTATGAAGCGTCGATAAAAGCTTTGCCTCTGAAGACGGTTCCGGACTCCATGCGGATGGAGACGATCGCCGATCCTTGCTTGGTCACCCCGTCTTGCAGGTCGAGCCTTTCCCCGTACGCGACTTCGATGTCGTACTCCGTTACCCAATCTTGCAAAACCTCGAGCGCGACTTTAGGTTCGAAGAGCCAACGAGCCTCATCTTGCGAATATTTCCGAGCGACGCGACGATAAAACTCCAAGGACAGGCCGCCGATTGCTTGCTTCATCCCGATGTCCGTATCCCCCAGTCCTCCGCTGGTCAAGCCTCCGATTCGACGGCCTTGCTCGATCACGACCGTGCTTTTGCCCATTTTCCTTGCCTGCACGGCCGCCGCAATGCCCGCAGCCGTTCCTCCGTAAATGACGATATCATACCGCTTCTCCACGCTCATCTCCTGCCACCCCCATGATGAATTTGCTTACGATTGTTATTATAGTTAGCTTGCCGATTAGGCGAGAATGATGAATCTTCCTTTTTCTCTTGATGGATCTTACTGTTTTCCCGTGGTCCGACAATAAAACAACGAATAAAGCCGTATTTTGCAAAATGCGACTCGTTTTCGACTTTCAGCAACCTGACAATTTATGTCAAAAGTAACAGGCTAAATGCGGCGGCTTAAACTATAATAAGTTTACGAGTTTAGAAAACGCTTTCGCAGGGAGGGTGAACGGCGAGAACGGCAGTCTATTAAACGGAGAATAAAGGAGGTAATGAATGATGATCACGGTAGTTGTCGCAGATTCGCAAAGAATCGTCTGCGAAGGCATCAAGCTGATCTTGGAGCGGGAGCCGGATATGCAAGTCGTCGGGTTCGCTTCCACGGTGGACGAGGCGGTGAGCATGTGCGAACGTTGTCGGCCTAACGTCGTATTAATGGACGCGAACATGAAATCCGCCGACGGGACGGACGGGACCGAACGTATTCTGATTCACTCCGACGGCGCGACGAAAGTCATCGTTCTATCGAAGGACGAAGAAGGCATCCTCCAGGCGATCAGTAACGGGGCCAACGGGTACGTGCTGAAGACGATCAATTCGGAAGAGCTGATTCTGACGATCAAGAGTACCGTTCGAGGACTTAGCGTCATGCATCAAGAGGCCTTCTCCGGATTCGCGCGCCAGATGAGGAACGCTAAGAAATCGGATTCGTCGCTCAGGCAGCCATGGGATGTCAGTCTCACCAAACGCGAGCTAGAGATCATTCATCAAGTGATCGAGGGGAAGGAAAACCGGGAAATCGCCAAAAGCCTGTATATTTCCGAAGGAACCGTCAAAAACACCATTTCCGGCATTCTGAAGAAGTTAAACCTCAAAACCCGCATCCAGCTCGTCGTGTTTGCCTTGCGGAACGATATTGGCGCCTAAATCGGCAACGCGAATTTCTACGAATAGGACATCCGGACAATCCTTATTGTCCGGATGTCCTTTTTTGTTGCTCCAAGTCATGGCGGACGGGCAGTCATTTCGTGACGGATAGCATCTAGGTCAGTATCCGAAGTTATTGTACCGTTGTAATACGCAGATGAAATTGTCGCAACACGATAGAACTTGTTATACGGCGGAGGAGGTGAGTGTAACGATGGACATCTATGGGGCGATCGTGGAGATCGTGGCTTTGGTTTTTCGATTGGATTCGGAGCAGGTGAGAAACATGTCGGCGGATGACCCGCTCAGCACCATCGGGCTCGACTCGCTGAATTGCATGGAGATTGTCGTGAACATCGAAGAGGAGTTCGGGGTCGCGTTCCATGACGAGGAGCTGCTGCTCGATAATCTCAATACGATCAACAAGCTGTGCGCGATGGTGTCCAAGAAGCTGGAGCTCTATACGACTTGAGCAGAGGGAGAGAGCAAGATGGCTTTGATCGAAGTGACGGATTTAGTCAAGGAATACAAGCTGAACGTTCGCAAGAAGGGCCTGTCTGGAGCGATTCGAAGCTTGCTCGTTCCGGAGTTTAAGCTGAAGCGCGCCGTCGATTCCATCAGCTTTACGATTAACCAAGGCGATACAGTCGGCTTCATCGGCCCTAACGGGGCCGGCAAATCGACGACGGTCAAGATGTTAACGGGTATTCTGGCGCCGACGTCCGGCAGCATTGCCGTAGGCGGTCTATCTCCGTTCAAGGAACGGAAGAAGAACGCGATGCGCATCGGCGTCGTCTTCGGCCAGAAGACGCAGCTGTGGTGGGATCTTCCCGTGATCGATACGTTCGACCTGCTCAGGCACATCTATCGAATCCCGGCTTCGGCGTACAAGCGCAATCTGGCCATGTTCAGCGAGATGCTCGGGCTACAGGACTTCATCAACGTGCCGGTTAGGCAGCTCAGCCTCGGCCAGAAGATGAGAGCCGACATTGCGGCGGCGCTTCTGCACGATCCGGAAATCCTTTTCTTCGACGAACCGACGATCGGACTCGACGTGGTGGCCAAGGAGAAGATCCGCGAATTCATTACGTTCGTGAACCGGGAGAAGGGCACGACGATGCTGTTCACGACGCACGATATGGACGACATCGAGAGAACGTGCAACCGCATGATCATTATCGACAAGGGGACGAAAATATACGACGGCACCGTGGAAGACATCAAGCGAACGTACGGCAACGATCGGATTATGGTCGTGGAGTTCGGCGAGAAAGCGGATCCGATCTATATTCCCGGCGTCGAGCTGATCGATGCGAAGGACAATCGAATGTGGTTGAAATTCCATAAGGACGAAATCCAAGCGTCTCTGATCCTGAACCGGCTCACCCAGAGATACAGCATCTCCGACTTCACCGTTCAAGAGCCGGAGATCGAGGGCATCATCAGAGACATCTATCTCGGGGGGATACACCTTGACAAGAGCGTATCTGGAGTTTGCTAAGAAGTCGTTCCAGAACAACATCGTGTACCGCTCGGAATATGTAGCCGGGGTCATTAACGCCATCGTTATGATTTTCGTGAACATCGCCATCTGGCGGGCGATCTACGAGGAGGAAGGCTCGCTGGAAGGCGTGCAGTTCAAAATCCTGGCGACTTACATCGTGCTGTCCTTCCTGCTGCAAACGTTGTACGTGATGGACGAGTACTTCATCGAAGTGAAAGTCAGGAACGGTCTTGTGTCCTCGGACCTTCTCAAGCCGATCGGCTTCAGACTCTACGTCTTTTCTTACACGGTCGGCACGCTCGCGTTCCGATTCCTGATGCAGATGCTGCCGGCCCTCATCCTGTCGGTCTTCCTGTTTCATTTGCTGTCACCCTTCTCGACCGTCATGTTCCTATACTTCCTTGTGAGCGCGATTCTAGGTTACTTGGTGCTGTATAACTTGAATTTTCTGATCTGGGTGAGCTCCTTCTGGTTCTATTGGACGTTCAGTCTCGTTACGATCAAGGATGCCGCCGTCATGCTGCTCTCCGGCGCGTTGATCCCGTTCTGGTTCATGCCCGAAGGAATGATCGATACGCTGCAGCTACTGCCGTTCGCCTCGATCTACTCGACGCCGATTCAGATTTACTTGGGAATGGTTCCGGAGGATGAAATCTTGTCCGGCTTGATTCGGCAAGCCGCGTGGGTGCTCGTGCTGTACGCGGTCGGGCACGTATTATGGAAAGCCGCTTCGAGGAAACTCGTCGTGCAGGGGGGATGACCGTGGGCAAACATAACTTACGCAGCCTGTTCGCGCTGTTCTTCAAATATTCGAACATGAACCTGAAGCTGGCGCTCGAATACAAGCTGAACCGCAGCTTGATCGCGCTCGCCATCTTCTGCCGGGAAATGATCGGCGTCGTCGTCATGTTCCTCATTCTGCTGCGGTTCCTTCATATCCGAGGATGGGAAATTCACGAGATGCTGTTCCTGTACAGCTTCTTGTTCCTCTCTTACAGCCTGTTCGTGCTCTTATTCGCGGGGATCCGGGACTTCGATAATATGGTGCACTCGGGGGACTTCGACCGGCTTCTTACCCGGCCGCTCGGCCTCATGTACCAGATTATCGCGGCGAGGATCGATTTTACGGCAACGATCGGCCACGGCGTCGTAGGCGTAATCCTGTTCATGAACACCGCTTTCTCGGTCGGAATCGAATGGAACCTGCAGAATAGCCTGTATTACGTATTAGCGCTGATCGGCGGCACCATCATCCAAGCTTCCCTCTTCCTGTTGTCCGCTTGCTTCAGCTTCTGGGCGGTCAAGACGGAGAACCTGCGCAATTTAATCTTCTTCAACGCGAGAAGGATCTCCGGCTACCCGCTGACCTTCTATCCCGTCTTCATCCAGAAACTGCTTATCTTCGTTATTCCGTTTTCGTTCGTTAACTATTTTCCCGCGCAATATTTCTTGAAGAAAGACGGGTCTTACTGGGAAGGGTATCTCTACTTGACGCCCGTCGTAGGCGCGCTGTTATTCATCCTCGTGTTCCTGCTATGGAGGCTTGGCGTACGCAGCTATACGAGCACGGGAAATTCCGTCTACTAATTCAAAAATGAATGGCGAGGAGGGATCGATAAGCATATGGAATCCGCGGCAACGAGGAAGAGCTACCGCACCGTGATCGTACTCGGCGTGCTGCTCCTGGCCCTCATCGTCTATCTGACGATTCGATTCGTGAATTTCAGCGAAGTGAAGCTGGCGGCGGGCATCTACGATCGGAAAATCACGATCATGAGCACGGCGGACATTCACGGGCATTTGGTCTATGAAGAAGCCAACGGCGGTTACTATACGCTGGATGAGATCAACACCCAGATGGGGCTGCCTCTGATGAAAGGCATCGTCGACGACATACGCGCAAGCAATCCGGACTCTTTATTACTGGATAGCGGAGATATGTTCCACGGCACGAACGAAGCCAACGTGAACGAAGCGGAAGGCATCGTAAAAGCCGTCAACCTGATGGGATTCGACGCGATGGCTCCGGGCAACCACGACTTCGACTACGGTTTCGATCGCTTGCTCGAGATCAAGTCCGAGCTGAAGTTTCCGATGCTGTCGGCGAATGTGAGCTATAAGGGAGAACCGGTGTTTCAGCCGTACCTCATCAAGGAGGTCGGCGGATTAAAGATCGGGCTGTTCGGGCTCACGGTACCGGATTCGCTGTCTAACATGAACGTGTTCGGTCCGTCGGACGTCAGCTTCGGTGACCCCGTCACCGCAGCCCAATCGACGGTCGCCGCTTTGCAGGCGGAGCAGGTGAACGCCATCATTCTCGTGTCCCACTTGGGAGACGACAGAGACAAGGAACTCGTGAAGCAAGTCGGCGGAATCGATCTCGTATTAAGCGGCCATCACCATTGGCTCTACAAGAAGGCGGATCGAATCGGCGACACTTACGTGGTCGAGGCGGGCTCTTACAGCACGCATGTGGGTCAAGCGGACCTCTATTTCCAAGACGGCAAAGTCGTCGATCTGTCTTGGACGCTTCACCAGTCGCAGGACCGCTCTAAGGAGAACCCCGAGATGGCGGCGATCGCGGACGAATATTACGCCATTGCTTTCGAGAAAGGGAAGAGAGTCGTCGGAAGAACGGACGTCGTTCTGGACGGCGTAAGGTCGCACGTGCGGTCGCAGGAGACGAATCTGGCGGATCTGCTTACGGACGCCATGCGGGAGAAGGGGGACGCCGATCTCGCGCTATTGAACGGCGGCTCCATTCGCGAGAGCATCCCGATAGGCGAAATTAGGCTGTACGACGTAAGCAAGCCGCTGCCGTTCGTCAACTCGCTCATGACGGTGGAGGTCAAGGGCGACCGAATCTATGAAGCGATCGAGCGGGGGCTGCGAGGCTGGCCGAACGGTTCGAGCAACGGCGGATTCCTGCAGGTATCCGGCATCTCCTATACGTTCGACGGCTCCAAGCCTGCCGGCAAGAGGCTGGTCAGCGTTACGAAGGACGGCAAACCGCTCGACAAGGACAAGCTGTACAAGCTCGCGACCAACGATTATCTCGTCTATGGCGGCGACAATTACGAGGAGTTCAAAGACGCGAAGCAGTTGTACAAAGGCGACTTGCTGAGCACGGTGCTCGCCGACTATATCGAAAGCAAAGGCGAAGTGAAAGGCCAGATAGACGGCCGGATTACGGTGATCAACGAAAGATACAAATAAATTCGTACTCGAAGAAAGGTGGCCATTCACATGACCAAAGAAGAAATCGAACGCAGAATTTGCGAGATGATCAAGGAACGCGCTCCGATTCCGAGCGATACGATCCGGCTGGACGAGGATTTGAGAGAGAACTATGGCGTCGATTCCTTGGTGCTTGTCGAGCTGTTAGTAGAGATCGAAATCATGTTCGATATTACGTTCGACAGCAGCTCGCTCACGAACGAATTTTTCTCGACGGCGGGATCGATCTCCGACTACGTCTTCCAGCGAATGGCGGCCGCCATCCTATGAGCGCCCCGTACGAGATCGGAGCCGCGAAAGCCAAGCGCTCGATTACGGACGTTCCGCGGTATTTCGCCCCGCATGTCGGAGATTGCTTCGCCAACGCTTACGGCGCCGTCGTCAAGCATATGGGGCTGAACCCGGAACTCGTGCTCGCGGATTATCTCTGCTTCATGTACGACGAGCAGACGGAGTATATCGGGATTAATTTCCTGGGCAGGCATTCCACCTCCGTGGAATTTACCGAGGAGGAGCTTAACTCCTCGATGGAGTTCGCCTACTTGCCCCCTACGACGATCTACCAGGAACAGAGCAAGCCGGAGCTGCTTCCGGAATACAAGGATCGCCTTCAGATCCGGTTGCTGATTCAAGACGATTCGGCGATCGCATATAGAAGAACCAAAGAATTGCTGGATGCCGGCAAGCCCGTCATCGCCGTCGTGGATCTGCACGACGTCAGCTACCATCGAGCGTTCAAGCGAGAGCACGGCATTCACGCGGTCGTCCTTACCGGTTACGACGAAGAGCAGCAGGTTTATGAGCTGTTCGACAAGTACAGGCTGTCGAGCAGCGATTTCGACGGAACCTTGCCGATGCAGGAAATCCTGCAAGCCCGCTCGGCGCTTTGCCTGCAGGACAATCCGATCACGGGTCCCTTCAGCCGTCCCGTGAGAAACTTGTGGATGGAGCTGGAAGCGGGAGAGGAGTTCCGGGTGACCGAGGACCGAATCCGGGCGATTATCCGCCAGAGCAGCCTGCGGATGAAGGGCTTGCGGCCCGTGCACGGGCACGTATGCGGCTTGGAGCGGTTGGAAGCGTTCCGGCAAGCTCTCCTGCGCAAGAAGGAGCGCGCCTTCGACGAGCTTGAGGTATATCGATTCCGCACTTATTACAACCGGGCGATGAAGGGGATTAGCAGACAAAGGAAGAGATTCCAAGCGTTCATCCAAGAGGCAAGCGCCTTGATCTCGATTCCCGAGGACGTTAGCGCGGAGTTAATCAAGGAGCTGGAGGCTTCCGCCATGAGATGGGATATCGCCGCCAATCTGTCGCTTAAGCTTGGTATTGCCAGAAAACCGGCGATTCTAGATGAACTAGGCGAGCAGCTTCGACTCATTCTAGTGGCGGAGACGAAAGCCGTCGGATATTTGGATCGATGCGCGGAATGAAGAGGGAGGGATCGAGATGACCGAGACGAATTCGCCTTGGCGCTTGTTCGAAGCAAGCCGCGACAAGTACCGGGACCATATTCTGCTGATCTATAAGGACGAATCGTTCACTTACGACGATATTTACCGGAAGGCTCTCGCGTTCGAGCGGATGCTCGAACCGTTCGAATTCACGATGGGCGGCGTCTTCCTGCCCAACTGCACGGAGTTTATTACGGGCATGCTGGCCTTGAATAAGCGCCGGAAGGCGTTCGTCTCCTTGTCCTATCAATTCAAAGGAGACGCGCTGATCGAATTGCTCGACTATACCGATATCGAGCTGCTCATTACGGACGCCATGGGGCTGGAAGCGATCCGCGAGCATATCGATCGGCTGAACATCCGTATCGTTTTGGCGCTTCAGGCGGACGGAAGTTTCCAGCTTCACGAGTTTCCGAACAAGGAACGGCGGGAGCTGCCGGGGATCGACGAGAACACGTTCGGCATCTGCTTCACGTCGGGGTCCACGTCTCGGCCGAAGGGCATCGTGCTCTCGAACGACGCGATCGTCGGCAACGCGCTTGCCGTCGCCGAACACCTGAATTTTACCTCCGAAGACCGGACGATCGTTCCGCGTTCGCTCGCTCAGGCCAGTCCGCTGGCGGGGGACGTGCTCATGGCCATTAGCCGGGGAGGCGGCATCATTCTGCTTAACAACGTGTTCCACCCCGCCATTTTCCTCAAAGCGATTCAAGACTACAAGGCTACCCAGTTCTACATCGTCCGTACGATGCTGCTGCAGACGTTAGAGTATCCGGGCTTGCGGCAGTACGATGTCAGTTCCTTAAGAAGAGTGCTGATCGGCGGCATGGTGAACTCGCTCCATATTTATCAAGCAGCCGCCAAGCATTTTCCTCATGTCCAAGTATACAACGCCTACGGAACGTCGGAAGCGGTCGCCAGAGTAACGTTCGGAGAACACGAGGACGTCACGAACCGGCCTTGCGTGATCGGCAAACCGATCAAGGGCTGCGGCGTTCGCGTCCTTCGGGAGGACGGCTCGGAGGCGGACACCGGCGAGACCGGCGAAATTTACATCACCAGCGATTATGTCATGAGCGGGTATTACAAAGCTCCGGAGTTAACCGCGGACGTGATGACGCCTTGGGGACTTCGGGTCAAAGACGTCGGTTACCGGGATGAGAACGGCTTATATTACGTGCTCAGCCGCAACGACGACATGATCATGCAGGGCGGCAGCCGCGCGTATCCGATCGATATCGAAGAGGTGCTGCTGAAGCATCCTTCGGTGAAGGAGACGGTCGTCATGGGCATCGAGGACGAGAAGCTCGGACAGAGGATCGTGGCGTTCGTCTGTTTGAAAGAAGGCTCTAGCGCGGACTCGAGAGAGTTGTACAAGTGGTGCTTCTCGCAGCTGGAGGACCGTAAAGTACCCAAGGAAATCCACCTGGTCGATCAAATTCCGCGGAACGTGATCGGGAAGATCAACAAGAACGAAGTCAAGGCGCTGTATCGCCATCTGATAACCCAAGAGGAGGCCGTGTTATGAACCGCAACCTATTATCCCCCGAGAGACAGCTCGTATTGATGGCATCGGTAGAGATCGACGAATCGCAGCGGGAAGCGCTGACGAAGCTGGTGACGTCCCAGATCGAATGGGCGGAAGTCATCTACCAGATGGTGACTCACAGGACGCTCAACATGCTGTGCTATAACTTGAAAAAGTTCGACTTATTCGACGGATTGGAAGCCGAGCTGAAACGCTTGATGAACATGCAGTGGGAAGTGTACCGCGAACGCAACGGTCACTACGCCAGCAAGCTGACGGAAGTGCTGAAGGCGTTCGAGAAGGAGAAGCTCGTGCTCGCGATCCTGAAGGGCAATCTGCTCGTGAACGTCGTCTACCCGTCGATCGAGACCCGGCTGTTCAACGATCTCGATTTCTTAATGCAATTAGACGACGTAAACGCGGTGACGGCGGCTCTTGAAGGCTTAGGTTACGTGCAAGGGCACTACGACGCCGCGAAGCACGAGATTACCGAAGCGACCCGCAAGGCGAAGCTCGTCCAACAGATGACGACGCACGAAATTCAGGAGTTCCTGAAGCTCAGCGACAACCCGTTCGCCCCGCTCGTCGAGATCGACGTGAATCACGATATTCTGTGGAAAGGCAATTGCCCGTACAAAGTGCCCACCCGTGAACTGATCGCCCGGGCGGTTCCGATCGAAATTCACGGCGCGATCGGCTACAGGCTCGACCACGCGGATAATCTGATCCAATTGTGCTGCCATCTGTATAAGGAAGCGGCGCTCATGGTGTGGATTACGAGCCTCAAGGACTTGAAGATTTACAAGTTCGCCGACCTTCACATGTACATTCGCAAATTCGGACAGGAGATCGATTGGAACGCGTTCGTGCAGAGAGTCAAGCATTATAACCTGGACAAAATCGTCTATTACAACTTCCACTACATCGCGATGATGTTCGGAGAGTCGGTGCCGGAGGACGTCGTGCGGCAGCTGCAGCCGGACGATCTCGGCTACTTGGATCACTACGCGATCGAGAACGAAGAGCCGTCGGTATGGGAATTCGACTTCTTCACCCGGCTGTTCGACGTCAATCGGATCTCGGCGATCGACGAGCGGCAAGTCGCCGGCTTCAGAAGATTCCAGGCCGCCAAGTTCAGCTAGGAGACAGGCCGATGACGAAGCATGGAACGGTAACGCTATTGTGCTCCGGGTTCGGTCTCGGATTGTATGTTCCCGGCTTGCTCGTCGCGAGACGGCTCCAGCGGTTGGGCGTGCGCGCGGACGTATGCGTGTTCGAGAACGTCCTCCTGCCGGACAAGCTCGAGCAGGTGCTGCGCAGCAAGCAAGCCTGCCATCGCAGCTTTCCGTTCGCGCAGTTCTCCGCGAAGATGCCGATGGACATGACGAGAACCGTCGACGAAGAGGCGCTTGATGCGTTGCTTGACGGGTGGGCCGCGGAGGGGCGCCGCGACTTTCTCGTCTTCTCCGGCCACTGGCTGCACGTCGTGAACCGGTATCGGGACAAGGTGTTTCCCGAGACGGTGAATGCGGAGATCGTCTACGTCGATTGCGGGCTGCCGCCATCTTGGACGAGCTTAAAGCACTTCGAGCCGGATTATGCCGCTGGCTATCGCGAGACGTGGATTTACGACACGGAGACCATGAAGCTCTCCGCTCCGATTGCCGTTAACGAAGCGCCGCCTCTTTCCTATCGAGATAGGGAGCATCGGTTCGTCATTCATGGCGGCGGCTGGGGGATGGGCACGTATCAGAGCAAAATTCCCGAGCTGCGAGAGAGAGGCATTCCGCTCGACATCGTCGTGTACGAGACGGGAGAAGCGGCCGGCGGCGGGGCGGAGGACCGATATTTCATGATGGACCCTTCTTGGTCGCCTTGGCATCGCGACGAGGCAGGCAGTCATATTTTTCCTCCCTTCGGGGAGGTCGTGCAGGGAAAGCCCGTCAGGTTCGCGCATCGGGATTCCCACCACGAGCTGTTCGATATTACCGGGAAGTCCCGCGGCATTATCGGCAAGCCGGGAGCGGGCACGATGATCGACTCTCTGGCTTCGGCCACGCCTCTCATTATGTTGGAGCCTTTCGGCGAGCACGAACGGAGGAATACCGAGATGTGGGCAACGCTCGGATTCGGCGTCTCCTACGAGCAATGGAAGCAGGCGGATTACTCGCTCGGGATGCTGGAGCGGCTTCACGAGAATCTCATGGCGGCGAGGGGAGCGCACGCGGACTTCGCTGCCCAATATCGGTCCTATGTCGGATGACGAAGGGTGGGTATATGATACCGAACAAAGGGATCCTCATCGTCTACGAGGGCATAAGCGGTTCGGGCAAAAGCGAAGGCATAGCCCAACTGACGAAAGATCTCGCCTCCCAGGGCTATCCGGTATCCGTAGCCGAGTGGAATTCCAACCGGTTCATCCGGGGCGTGATCGGCGTGCTGGGCAAGCTTCGCATGCTGACGCCGTCCGTCTACAGCTTAGGGCAGTGGCTCAGCTTCCTGCTTGATTACTGGTTCTATATGATTCCGAAGCTTAGGAGGAACCGGATCGTCATCGCGGACCGGTACGTCTACACGGGAATGACCCGCGACGCCGTCAACGGCGCCGGAGCTAAGGTCAGCCGGCTAGGGCGGTTGCGGGTCAGACAGCCGGATATGGTCGTCTTCTTCGATACGCCGCCCGAGACGTGCGGCGAGCGCATCCAATCCCGGGGCAAGAGGCTGTTCCATCCCGGAAAGCCTGTTCGTATAAGTACGCAGTCGACCGATCGGGATCTGCTATATCTCAGACGGATGCGGGACGAATACGTGCGAATCTTCTCAGACGAGAGCTTGCTGCGGGATACGACGGTCTTATTCGTACAGGATTCTTCGCGCAACGCGAACGAGGTCGTGAAAGCCTATATATCGCAAAAGACGGAAGCGGCGGCTTCGCGCCTATTCCAAGCGGACAACCGCACGAGGGGAGTGTAACGAAGTGGATATCATTATTTCCGCAGTCGCGCACCGGTCCGGTTCCACGCTGCTGCAGAGAATCGTCAACAGCCGTAAGGAGAATTTGATCTGGGGCGAGCACCAGGGCGTCGTTACGAGCTTCCTGGAGATGTACAAGCTGGTTCGCACGTACTCTCTGGACTATCGCAAGGAACGGAACGCTTATTTCGACAGCGACGAGAATCCGAACGTATGGACCGCAACGATGACGCCCGAGTTCCCGTTCGTGGAGCGAGCGGTCGTGGAATCCGTCCGAGCGTTCATGAATGCGCTGTATTCGCAATACCGGGACACCCACGACACGATCGGATTTAAGGAAGTGCGTTACGGGGAGCAGGAGCTGAGGCTGCTGCGCAAATGTTATCCCGAAGCGGAGTTTCTGCTAGTCGTCCGTAATCCGATTCATACATGGCAGAGCTTGATGAACTGCCGGGGCTGGTATAAGGATGACGTCAGGACGACGGCTAACAAATGGAATCGCAACGCGGGCGATTACTTGACTATGGCGGACAGCGATCCGAAGTCGCATCTGATCGTATACGAGAATCTCATTCGCCAGGACGCTGCCACGCTGAATACGATCGAAGCCTGCGCCAAAGTACCGAGGCAGCAAATGCTGGACGTCATGAGTCACAAGGTCGGCAGTACGGCGAACGATACGATATCGGACGAGGACCGGAGCATCATTCTCGAAATTTGCGGAGAGCGCATGCGACAGCTGGGTTATCTGACTTCGGACGGGAAGGAGGACCGCCATGAGCCATCCTTCGATCGTCTGGCAGTCGTCCAAGATTAACCGGGAGGATCGGTACGCCTTGAATCAGCATCCGAGCTTCGTGCTCTGGTTCACCGGGCTGTCCGGAGCGGGCAAGTCGACGCTCGCTTACGAACTGGAGCGGAAGCTGCACGAGTTGCAAATCCGTTCGTTCGTCCTCGACGGGGACAATCTGAGGCACGGCATCAACAGCAATCTCGGATTCACCAGAGAGGAACGTCGCGAGAATATCCGCAGAGCGGGCGAAATCTCGAAGCTATTCGTGGAGGCGGGTATCGTTACGCTGGCTTCGTTCATCTCTCCTTTCCGCGAAGACAGGGAAGAGGTCAGAGCGCGGTTCGCTCCGCGGGAGTTCATCGAGGCGTACGTCGAGTGCCCTCTCGAGGAATGCGCGAGAAGGGATCCGAAAGGTCATTATAAACGCGTGAAAGAAGGGACAATGAAGAATTTCACGGGTTTCGACAGCGACTACGAGCCGCCTGTCAATCCGGAGATCGTGCTGCGGACGGACAAGGCCAATGTAGCTCAATGCTGCGAGACCATCGTTCATTATTTGTCGGATAGCGGTCTCATTCCGAGGAAGAAGGTGAGCGCGCTATGGGATTAAACGAGTATTTGGAGAATTTGGTTACCACGGTCCACTATCCGATTACGTTCGGAGCGACCGAGCCTGCGACGTTGTCGAGATGGATGGTCAAGGCGGTGACGGCGCCGAACGCGGGACCATGGGGCACCGAGCCCTATCTCGATGAAGACGGTAGAACGGTATACGTGTATGAAACCTCGATATTGCCGGTCGAGACGTTGGAGCGGAACTGGCGGCATTACAATTCGGATTTGATCGAGGTTCATCAAGATCCGAACAAGCCGGGCACCCTGTTCAGCCCGGGGCCGGACAAGTGGTTGTATGCCGTATGCAACGTCTACGCGTTGGAGGACAGCGAAGCGCTGGTCAAAATTCTGACTTATATGCCGGCTCCGATTCGGGTGTGGATCAACGGCGAATTGATCATCGCAAGCAACGAAAATTTCGTGGTGAAGGACGTACTGGCGAGGGTGCGGTTTAAAGCCGGCAACAACGTCGTTCTGGCGGAGCTGCCGTTGCACTTACGCGTCTCCTTGACGACGCAGGAATTCATCGTCAAGATCCAGCCGTTGCCCCGACTGCTGAGCGAGCCCGCGAAATACGAGTTCATCGACCCGGAGCTGTTCGAGACGCTGGAGCGTTCCGCGTGGATCGTTCCGGAGAGAGTAGACGTCAGGGGCGGAGAGCGGCTCCGGCTGCTCGTGCTGCCGTCCTATCTTCGCGGGGGAGCCGGGCAGGGGCAGCCTATGCTGGTGCGGCTCGAGGGCGTGGACGGCGACACGCTGGCGACGGTTCGAACCGAGACGGGCCAAGCGGCTACGCTCCCGATTCCCGAGAAGGCAAGCGGCACGCTGCGCATTCGTGCGGAAGGAGTGGAGAACGGCGCGGATATTCATTGCAAACCCGTTCATTTGTTGTGCGGGGATTTCGCGGTGGAACGGGAAAGTCTGCTTCGCCAAGCGGCGGGCAGGCAGGATCTACGAGAAGAGATCGTCTCCTCGATGCGCCAATGGATGGAGCTGCCCAAGTCGTTCCAAGAGGTGAACCAATTCGTTCCTTACGATGTGTACGACTCTCTGCTAGAGAGAATGGCGGAGTTCCGCGCAAGTCTGAACGCTCCCGAGAGGCTGTATCTTCGAACGTACCCGGAGATATTCAAGGACCGCTACGCCGTCTATCGCCTCAAAGACACGAAGGACGCGTCCATCGCTTACGTCGTCAACCTGCCGGAGCATTACGACCCGGATCGCAAGTATCCGCTCGTCGTGTATTTCCATGACGCCCAAGGACGCAACTTTCCCTCCGATCTGCCTTGGACGAAGCGCTTCTCGTTCTCGGAAGCGATCATCGTGCAGATGGTAGGCATCGGCAGACTGAATTACACGGACGATATCGGGGTCATCCGCACGATCGGAGAGATCGTGCAGGAGCTGAACGCGGACCGCGACCGGATATACGGAATCGGATTCTGCACCGGCGCAATGAAGATGTACCGGGTCGGCTTTATTGCGCCCGACTTGTTCGCGGGCATCGCGACGATCGTCGGGGACGCCAGGATCGACCCGAATGCGCCGGAGTACGAATGGCTCGATAATCTGGGCAATACGACCGTATACGGGCTTTGCAGCGACGAGAACTGGTTTTTCAACAGCTCGCGCAAAATCGATTTGCTCAAGCGGCTTAAAAAATCGCAGATCAGGCTGTACGCCGGGTTCTACCATAACGAATTCAACACGCTGCACAATTCCCGGGCGCTGATGCGCCGGTTGGTCGCGACGGACAAGGAGAGATATCCGCGGGAGATCGACTTTACGGTGCTGGAGCCGTGCTTCTCCAAGTCCCATTGGCTACGGGTGAAGCGCATCGCCGATTTGCGCGAGAGGGCGAGCGTGAAAGCCAGGATCGTCTCGCGGCAAGCGATAGAGATCTATGCCGACAATGCGGGAGAGCTGGAGCTGTTGTTAAGTCCGGAGGAGATGGGGCTGGACTCGGAGATTACGTTGCTGGCGAACGGCCGGAGAATGTTCGCGAGGTTGGCTCGGTATTCAAGGGCGACTTTATCTATCGGCGACGTTGCCACCTCGCTGACCGTAACGAATCTATCGAAGGAAGCTTTCATCGCCGCCTACGACGCCGTCGGCGTAGACGAGACGCAGCTCGGAATCAAACGGCTTTACACGGGTCCTTGTACGATCGTGAAGCCAAGCGGACGCAGCCCGTTCACGACGAAGCTGTCGTACCTGCTGCAGAATCCGATTCGCGATCGCTATATCTACTACAAATACGAATCCTGCCGGGAGTCGGAATTATCCTTGGAGCATACGAGCGAACGCAACTATATTGTCATCGTCGATGCTAGAAGCCCGAGCTTGCAACAAACGAGGCTGTCGGAGGCGATAGGACTTAAGCTGGAGCCCGATAGGCTAACCTGGAGGGGGCAGTCGTACGATGGCGACTATTATGCGTTCATCTCCTGTCCGAACCCTTGGTTCGCGGACCGCCGTGTGATGGTCGTCGCTTATAACGGCGACGGGCTGGATGGAGAAATGATCGGTCTCATGAATTCCTTCGACAGAAACCCACTCTTCTATTATGACGCTATTATCTACCATCATGGCCGTGTTCATGGGCTTCGGCATGAGGCGGCCAAGTCCGAATTCGAATCCGAATCGCTAGGAGGGGTCGTATGAACGACGTGGATTACCGGTCGCTGGCCGAGCAGTACGGAACGCCTTTATATGTCTATCAAGGCGACGCGATCGAGAGCCGTTACCGGCTGCTGCGCAGTTGCCTGCCGGAGACGTTCGAGGTGTTCTACTCGGTGAAGTGCAATCCGCTGCTCGGCGTCTGCCAGCTGTTCCGCGAGCTGGGAAGCGGCATCGAAGTCGCATCGCTCGGAGAGCTGCGAATGGCGGTGCAAGCGGGCTTTAAGCCCGGCGACATCATTTTTACGAGTCCGGGGAAGTCGGTAGAGGAGCTTGAAGCCGCGATCGACCTCGGCATATACAGCATGAACGTCGAATCGGTGGAGGAAGCGCGGCTGATTAACGACATCGCCCGGAGCAGGAACGTTCTAGCAAGAATTTCGGCGCGGATCAATCCGAATTTCAACTTCTCCGGCGCCGGGATGAAAATGACGGGAGTACCGACGCAGTTCGGCATTGACCAATCGGACATGGCCGAGGCGATGGACGCGATTCAAGCTCTACCCTACGTTTCATTAATCGGAATTCACGTATTTACCGGTACGCAGATGCTGGATGCCGACCTCATCGTCCGCAATTTCGCGGAAGTGATGAAGCTCGCCGCGGAATTATCGGAGGCGCACGATTTTGCTCTGCAATTCCTCGATCTGGGCGGAGGGTTCGGCGTTCCGTATTTTCAGGGGGAACAGGAGTTGGATACGGACAAGCTTCGCCTCGGTTTAGCGGAGCTGTGGGAGCAGTACGGCGAGAAGCTGCGCGGCGCGCGCATCGGCGTCGAGAGCGGACGCTTCCTGCTGGCCGAGTCCGGTGTCTTCCTGACCAAGGTGTTGTACGTCAAGAATTGCAAAGGGGCGAAGTACGTCGTATGCGACGGGGGCTCCAACCAACACGCCTCTTCCGCTTTTCTCGGCAGGTACGTGAGGAACAACTTCCCTATGCGACTGCTCGGCAAGGACGAGGAAGAGACGGAGGAAGCGAACGTCGTCGGATCGCTTTGCACGCCGACCGACGTGCTCGGGCAGAAGGTGCGGCTGGCGAGGGCGGAGCCGGGGGATCTTCTCGTCGTGGAGAAATCGGGGGCCTATGGACTGACGCATAGTCCGGTGCTGTTCTTAAGTCACGCTCTTCCTGCGGAAATCATGGTCTATCGGGAAGGCGTTTACGTTCTGCGCGAGAGGGGGAAGGCGGAGGATTGTCTCCATGGGCAGCGTTCGTTGCTTACGGGAAGGTCCGTCCGCGATGATTATGTCTACTCCATTTAATTTAGTGACCCGGTTGACCGAAGAACGCGATCGCGGCGTCATCGTATGGCTGCTCAATATCGGGGCGGAGAAGTATTGGAATCCGGTGCAGCCGGGCGTCGTCGACCGCGGCGAGGACCGGATCGTGGGCCGGGTGGAGGAGATGAACCTGCTGCTCTGCCGCGAGCAGGATATTCTGATCCTTCGGGCTATGCCTGACCCGTATTACTTGGACAGGCTGCGGGAGTGGGGGTTCTCTATCCCGCGGATACGGGTGCCGGAGCCTTCCGACCCGTGGACGCCGATCTCGGAATTGGTGCTGCAGGATGAGCAATTGCTGACGGAGCTGTCTGCGATAGCCGCGGGGAACGACGACGTTCGGTTCGTTCCGTACGCGGTGACCCGATTGGAGGAGCAGATTGCCGCGAGGTGCGGGCTGCGTCTGGCGGCGGCTTCATCCGGCGTGAACGCGGCGGTCAACGACAAGATATTCAACCGGGAAGTCGCGGTGACGCTGGAGCTGCCCGTATGCCAAGGGCGCGTATGCGGCTCCGCCGAAGAAATCGGACAGGCTTACGCGGAGCTGACGGAGCAGCCTCCTTACTTCGACAGGGTCATCATTAAAGAGCCGTTCGGCGCGTCGGGCAAAGGGTTATATATCGTGGATAGCCCGGATAAGCTGAGACCGATCCTGCTGCGGGTGTCCAGGTTCGCCAAGAACAATCCGCAAGCGCAGTGGCTGGTGGAGGGCTGGTACGACAAACAGGCCGACGTTAACTATCAGCTGTATGTGTCGGAGGACGGCGGCGTCGACGTTTTCTCCATCAAGCAGCAGGTGTTAAGGGATACGGTGTATATCGGTTCGAGGATGCCGGTGGAACTGGAAGAAGGCGCGTTGGCGAGATATCGCGAGTTCGGCGAGGCGATCGGCAAGCATTTGCACACCATCGGTTATACCGGAGTCGCCGGCATTGATTCGATTATTACGAGGGATGGAGAGTTTATTCCGATCATCGAGATCAACGGTCGATTTACGCTATCGACTTATATCTCGTTCCTCGAGCGCGTAATCGGGGATGCGAAGGTGTTCTCCCGATACTTCAAGGTCGCGACGGACGAACCGGTCGATTTTCGCGCGATATGCGAGAGGCTGGAACGGGAGCAACTGCTGTACAGTCGGGATTCGCAAGAAGGGGTCCTCGTCTATACTTCAGGCACGTTACCGACAGTTAAGGACGAGAGCAGCGGGAAGTATCAGGGGCGCGTCTTTACTTTAATCGTAGCCCGCGATTGGGAGCGGGTAGAAGAGATCGGCTCGCGTCTGGAGTCGCTGTTGGATAGCTGGCAACATCATTGAGCAGGTGGTTTAGTCGTTATAAGGGGCTGTCTCAAAGTCAATTCATCTTGACTTCGAGGCAGCCCCGTTTTGTCGCATGAGCGGTCTTCAACCGAGGATGGTCAGTTGTTTCGGGAACGTCGTCAGGACGTCGACTCCGTCTTCGGTCGCCACGACGTCGTCTTCGATGCGGACGCCGCCGACGCCGGGAACGTAGATGCCGGGTTCGACGGTGAACGCTAGGCCGGCGCGAACGAGGTCTTCGTTCAGACCGTGTACGGAAGGATATTCATGGATGTCCAATCCGAGCCCATGCCCGAGCCGGTGCATGAAATAAGATCCGTAGCCCGCGTTCTCGATGACGGTCCTCGCGGTGCGGTCGAGGCTGCCGAGCGTGACGCCGGGACGTATCGCCTCGATCGCGCGCCTATTAGCTTCAAGCACCGCCGCGTAGATCCGCTTGGCCTCGTCCGAGATGTCTCCGACCGCGAACGTACGCGTAATATCGGAGGCATAGCCGTCCGCGAATACGCCGAGATCGAACAGCAGCAGATCGCCCTCGCGGATCGGCGTCGCGTCCGGCTTTCCGTGCGGAAGCGCGGATTTGGCGCCGGAGAGCACCATCGTCTCGAACGAAGGACCTTGCGCTCCGAGCTTCTTCATCTGGTATTCCAGCTCGGCGACGAGCTCGATTTCGGTCACTCCGGGCTTCGCGCGAGCGACTCCCGCCCTCAGAGTATCTTCGACAAGACGAGCGGCATGTCTCATCCGGGCGACCTCTTCCGGGCTTTTCATCGCGCGCATGTCGCGAAGCGGGGTTCCGACGTCCACGTAGGCTTCCGCGCCGATCGCCGCTGCGAGCGCCTCGAACCTCGTGACGCTCAAGTCGTCCTTCTCCACTCCTAACGACCGGACGGATGCAGGGACGAGCCTGCGGAGCACGTCGTACGCGTTGTCCGTATCCGCGTGCGTATGAATACGCGCCATTCCCGTCGCCGAGGCTGCCGCTTCATAGTCGAGCGCCGGCACGAGAAGAGCAGGCTCTTCGCCGCGCGCCAGGAGCATTCCGAGGAATCTCTCGTGGGGATCGGTCGCGAAGTCGGTCAAGTAATAAACATGCTTGGGAGACGTGATGAGTATCGCGTCGATCCGTTGATTTTCCAAGTGAGCATATAGTTCGTTCATACGTGTGTTCATGGATTCAGCCGCCTTTCTATTGTTATTATACCGCCGACGGGCGAAACCACGAAGCGCTTCGCGAAGTATAAGTTCATAAAGAAATCACGCGATAATGGAGAAAGGCGGCGATGTACATGAATAGTGCAAGGGTTGAACGGTTCGCGGAGAACGCGAGAGCTGCCAAGAAGGCTTTCGCATGGCATCATGCCGCGATCAATCGGCTGGCGGCGCTGCTGTATGCGGTAGAGGATCGGACGATCGATATTCAAGCGGTTCGCGACAATCTGGAGAGGATAAAGAACAGCACGGGGCTTTTCTCGATGTTCAGGAGCAGTTCGGCCATTAGCATGGCGGCGCAGCTGTCGCTTGCCGACGCCCCTGAAACGCAGCTTGCGAATACGCTGGCCGTGTACGAGATGCTGAAGGACGCTAGGTTTAAGGCTTCGCCGTATCTTCCGATCGCGGCGTACCAGATTGTCGCCAATCGGGGAACGGACCAGTTTGCGTCCACGGTAACGAGAGCGCAGTCGTTGTACGCAGCCATGAAATCGAACCATAGGTTTCTGACCGGACAGGACGACTATATATTCGCGGCGATGCTCGCCGTGTCCGATGTCGAAGTCGAGACGGGGATCGCGCGAATGGAACGGTATTATTCCGAATTGCGGCGGGAGCTGCGAGCGGGCAACAGCTTGCAAGCCTTAACGCAGGTGCTCGTATTGGGAGACGAGAACGCTAATCCCGTCGAGCGAGTGCTGGCTTTAAGAGATGCTTTCCGGAGGAGAGGCCTGCCGATGGATAGGAAGGACACCCTCGCTTCCCTCGGCGTGCTTGCGTTGCTTCCTTGCGGGGACGAGGACATCGCCCAGGATATGGCGATAACCTTCGAATGGCTGCGGGAGCAGAGGGGGTTCGGGGGCTGGTCCGTCTCGAAGCCCGAACTACTGCTATATACGACGGCGCTTGTTGCCTATCAAAGCATGGAGGAACGAACGGGCATGGCTCCGCTAACGACGATTGCCACAAGCTTGACGAACATCATCATCGCGCAGCAAGCGGCCATCGCCGCGGCGACTGCCGCGTCGGCGGTCGCTGCTTCGTCTTCATCGTCGGAATAGGGCTGTCCCATAAGGACATGAACCTGAACGAAAAATCGTACAAATCCACGATGGCAACAGACGCCGGAAGGAGATACATGCCCGCCAAGATCATTCACTTCTGCGGCACGATTAGGCGTCCAACTGAACTCTCGCGGGTTCCTCGTCTTGCCGCGGCAGCAGCACGAGTGCTAAGTGCAAGCTTCTGGCGATGAGCTCGGCCATGCGGGAGACGAGGTATAGGCGCGTGCTTTGCAGCAAAGCCAGCTCCATGAAGCCGCCTACGTTGACGATGCCCGACAAGTGAATGTCGCCGACGGGCGTCAGTTTCTTCCCAACGCCGGACCCTGGGTGCAAAGGGCCTTCCCCGACAAGAATGCTGCCTACGTTGGCGGAGTTGCCAAGACAGGCATCGATTCCGATGATGAACGGATTACGAGTCGACCAATAAAGCCGTTCCATCGTTTCATCGAGATTCATTGCATGCACGGGGTCTTCCAGCGTGCCGTACACGTCGAATAAAGGGCTGTGGAATTTGCGCAGCGCGGAACCGACGAGAGGACCGAGGGAATCGCCGGTCGAACGGTCGGTGCCGATGCATACGATGGCGACCCGCATGTCCGGCGGCAGCAGCTTGAAGTAGTCTCGCAACTGAACGGCGAGTTTGACGCTGGCCCCTGGATCGGTTACCGCGATCCGGAATGGCCACTGTATAGAACGCTCCACGGCATCACTTCCCAACCATAATGTATCGCTATTGCTCAATGATACATTACGTATCTAGAAAAAACTGTCGGAATTTGCGAGAGTTCGAACAAAAATTACGACTCGTGCAGGCATTGTCAAGCAGGCAAGGTGGATGCGGTAAAACGAATGCCAAGGGTCAAAATACGAATGCGTTTACCGTTCCCCGTATCCAACTTGAGCCCCGTTCCTATACACTAGAATCAGGCTTCGACGGGAGGACGGCGCGATGAGAAACGTACGATACAAGCGATCCTTCGGGACGAGAATTTGGCTGTCGTTCCTGCTGCTAATCTCGGCCTCGATTCTAGCGACGGGATGGGCATCCTATCGGATCGCCGCTGACACATTGAAGAAGAACGCGCTGCAGATGAGTCAGGAATCCGTGAACAAGTCCGCGCAAGTGCTCGACGATAAACTGCAGAAAATCGCGGTGTCGATCATGTCGCTCATGATGAGCGATTCGTTCCACGATGCGATGGGCGACGCGAACGCGCGGGATTCGAGCCACTATTATTTGCATTTGACGAATCTTCAACCGGTGTTCTCGCAGCTGCTATTCAACGAGCCGGTCATTCGGAGCCTGCTGCTATCGACGAGGATCGGAGATTTCTATCCGCTGAACAACGTTCGCACCCCCGGCTATTCGTTCTACGATACGCCTATCTACAAGGAAATGAAACAGCACCGGAGAGCGATGTGGCTGGAAGCGCACGCGGATCCTTTCTTCACGGGAAAGGAACGCGTGCTTTCGCTCGTTATGGAAGGCGTCATGAATTATCCTCTTAACGATGTCTATATTATGGTGAACATCAAAGAGAAAGATTTGATCGCGCTGCTTGAGCGCAATTTATCCCAAGATTCCGGTCCGATCTTCATGCTGAATTCGTCGGGGCAACCGGTCATGAACGCCATAGTGCCCGGCGGCGTGCGTTACGGCGACGTGCAGAGCGCGCTGGCCCGAACCGATCCGTCCGGCACTAGCGAGAGCGGAGCGTTCGAGTACGACGTCGACGGATCGACTTATTTGGTTAACTATTATCGGTCGCAGCTCGTCCCGGATTGGGTCGTCTACCGGATGCAGTCCGAAGCGGCGCTGCTTACTCAAGCGAATGCCATTAAGTGGACCGCGGTAACGATCATAAGCGTGTTCGGCCTAGTAGCGCTTGTCTTCTCTAACGTCCTGGCGAGGCTGCTCACGAGGCCTTTGACCAAGCTGTCGAAGCTGATGACGCGCGTAGAGACGGAGGACGATCTGGGCACGCGCTACCGAAGCAACTCCAACGACGAAGTCGGGCAAGCGGGAGAAGCGTTCAACCGCATGCTCGATCGGATCGAGAGACTGATCGGGGATATGCGGGAGGTCGAGCGGTCTAAGCGGAAAGCGGAGATGAAGGCGCTGACCGCCCATATCGATCCTCACTTCTTCTATAACGCTCTTCATACCGTTTATTGCAAGTCGGTACTCGGGGAGAACGAGCAGGTAAACTGCATGATCATCGCGCTGTCCGATATGTTCCGGCTCGGTTTGAACAACGGGGAAGACATGACGACGATAGAGGCGGAACTCGAGCACGTCCGGCAATATTTGATCATTCAGCAAGGCTGTTACGAGCAGCTTTTCGATTACGAGATCGTTATCGACCCGAACGTTCCGTTGCAGCATCCCGTCTTGAAGCTCATCCTTCAACCGCTCGTGGAGAACAGCATCCTGCACGGCTTCCGCGAACGCACGGAAGGCGGGGTCATTCGCGTCATGGCGAACGTGGACGAGACGTTCCTCTATCTGAGCGTAGAAGACAACGGGGAAGGCTTCGATCGGGCAGCGATGGAGAAGGAGACCGCAGAACCGAGACGTAGCGGCGGTTATGCGCTCCGGAACATCGGCGAGAGACTTGCCTTGTACGAGAATAAGCAAGCCGGGCTGCGAGTCGAAAGCTCCCCGGGCGAAGGTACGACCGTAACCATTGCGATACCGATCGAGAAGGAGGCGTAACCGCATGAAGGCGTTAGCAACCATGGTCGTCATCGACGACATTCGAAGCGTCGTGGAGATGATCGCGACGAAGATTGATTGGGAGCGGCACGGAATCCAGGTCGTCGGCCGGGCGGGAGACGGAGAGCAGGGGTTCGCGCTAATCGAGCGTCTTCGGCCGAACATCGTGCTAACGGACATTCGTATGCCGAAGCTGGACGGCCTGCGAATGACGGAGTTGATCATGAACGTCGTGCCGGATTGCAAAGTGATCATCCTAAGCGGCTATACCGACTTCGAGTATGCCAGGCAAGCCGTCAGGCTAGGTGCGCTTGACTTCGTCAAGAAGCCGTTTACGGTCGCGGAGATCGAGAACGCCGTGCTGAAGGCTAGGGAAGCGTGGCTGGAGGAGGAACGCCTGCGTCTGTCGGTCGATCAACTGAGCAAGCAGGTCAAAGCGAGCTTACCTGCGCTAAGGCAGGAGCACTTGAACATGCTGATGCACGTTCAGGCCGATACCGACAAGGCGCGCGAACTATGGCGGTTTCTCGAGCTTGGTTTCGAGCCCGAAGGGGTGACGGTCGCGGTGGCGGAGATCGACGATTACGAGCATAAGTATTCCGGCCAATCGGTGCAAGTCATCGAGCTCGTACGGTTCTCGTTGCAGAACGTGCTGGAGGAGACGATCGCGCGGCGAGCACGCGGTTCGCTATTCAGGGAATCCCGCAACAGGTTCGTAATGCTTCTCGACTGCGCTTCCGCCGAGGAGGCGTTGTCGATCGCGGAAGAATGCTGCGCGAATATCGAACGCTGCACGAAATTCACGGTTTCCATCGGCATCGGAGGCATGGCGGACAATATCGGCAGCCTCCCGGATAGCTATCGGCAAGCCTGCACGGCTCTGTCCTATCACTTCTATACCGGCGGCAATGCCGTGCTCCATTACGCGGCGATCGGCCGCAAAGATACGACGAGGCCGTCATACTCGTTCAAGTCAGAGGAGAAGCTCGTGTTCGCGCTTCAATCCGGCAACGCGCCGATGGTGCTGGATACGCTCGATGCCTTGATATCGGAGCTAAGGGAACAGCGTCCGCTGCCGGATCCGGCCCAAGTGAGCGGGTTGTTCCAGCTATGGGGGTCGGTCCTATACCGGACGCTGCTCGAGCTCGTTCCGTCCGAGCGGTTGTCGTCGCTAGAAGAGCATCTGCTGCCGATTCGCGCCCGTTCGGATCTGCCTCTTCACGTCCTGCGCAATCACATACGCGAAGCCGCGGCAGTGGGTTGCGGGCTTGTTCTGGAGGAACGGCGCAATGAATCCCAGAAGCAGATCCGCAAGGCGATCGCCTACGTTCGCGAACATCTCGGGGATGAATTGACCGTGGACCGTTGCGCGAGGGTAGTGAACTTGAGCGGAGGTTATTTCGCGAACTTGTTCAAAAAGGAAACGGGCATGACGGTCGTGCAGTTCGTGACGCAGGAGCGGATCGAGCAAGCGAAGAAGCTGCTCGTAGCCGACGTTCCCGTCCAGAACATCGCGCAGCAGCTCGGCTACGAGCACCGTCGATATTTCAGCGACGTGTTCAAGAAGCATACGGGCATGACGCCCAGCGAATTTAAGGATCATTACCGGTATGGGTGACCGGTAATGATAGAAGCGTCGAATTTCTGCCCTAGTCGTCGGGATCGCCACATTATGCGGAATCGGGATGCCTTGTATACTGAATTTGCAAGCGAATCCTGACGGAAACGACAAGGGGAGGAAGACGAAATGAAGCGACGAATGATCGGACTCGCGCTCGGGTTAACGCTGACGCTGCCGCTCGCGGCGTGCGGAAACAACAACGACGGAGGCAACGCGGTTGCGTCGAGTCAAGCTCCGGCATCGACGTCGGCAAGCCCTTCGGCCAGCGCGCCGGCGTCCCAGCCAAGCGGAGAGAAGACGAAGCTGACGTACATGACCGGCGACCGCCACGACGCGGATTACATCAAGGGCGTTATCGACAGATACAATCAGACGAACACGGACAACATCGAGGTCGAGCTCGTCGTGAAGACGGAAGAGTATGACCAAGCGATCGACATCTCGTTCGTCAGCAACCAGGCTCCGGATATTTTCCGCGCCAAAGAAAACACGATCCAGACCTACTACAAGAAAAACTACCTTGAACCGCTGGACGCCTACTTGACCGACGACTTGAAGAGCAAGTTCCCGCAGCTCGACCAATTCAACACGTTCGACGGCAAAATGTACAGTCTGCCTAACTACGGCTCGACGATGCGGCTCGTATACAATAAGGAGCTGTTCGCGAAGGCCGGCATCGCGGAGCCGCCGAAGACGATCCAAGAGATGGTCGACGCGGCGAAAGCGATCACGGCGGTCGGCAAAGCCGACGGTGCGTACGGCTTCGCGCTCAACTTCAAAAACCCGAGCAGCGCGCTAGGACGCTCCGCCCGCGTCATCGCGGAAATGAGCGGCATCGGAGGCTTCGGCTACGACTTCAAGGCGGGACGCTATGATTTCAGCGGATTTAAGCCGATCATGGATGCGTTCAAGCAGATGAAAGACGACGGAAGCATGCTTCCGGGCGTTGAATCGCTCGATATCGATCCGCTCCGCGCCCAATTCGCGGAAGGTAAAATCGGCATGTATCTCAG
Organism: Bacillota bacterium; assembly: GCA_023460795.1. Lineage (GTDB taxonomy): Bacteria > Bacillota > Bacilli > Paenibacillales > Paenibacillaceae > Cohnella. The sequence continues at coordinate 125,547 of JAEWPC010000007.1, forward strand.
TTTCTCGTCCGAACCGGGCGTGTACAAAAACCAATTCCCCGCGAAGATCGAATGGGCGGCGGCTCCGGCGCCGACGATCGACGGCACGGTCAAGGGCGCATCCGGCTTCCTCGGCGGCCAATGGCTTGTCATGAGCACCCAGTCGAAGCATAAAGACGCTGCCTGGAAGTTCATGCAGTACATGTACGGAGACGATGTGCTGATCGGTTATCAAGAAGGCGGCTTCGGCATCTCCATGGTACCGCACATCGCCAAGTCGGCTAAGGCTCCGGAGATTAACGGCATCGAAGGCTTCCTCCCGACGAAATACGACGGCATCTGGCCGCTCTATCCGGCGGTAACCGTAGAAGGCGCAAGCTTCAACGACGAGTTTTTCAAGTATATGATGCAAGGCGGCGACTTCGACGCGCTCGCCAAGAAGCTGAACGACCTGTACAACTCCGCTTTGGATAAGGCGAAGGCGAACGGGGAAGTGAAAGCCGATCCGATGCCGGACTTCGATCCTGCCAAGATGCAAGGGCAATTCGGCGAATAAGCTTCACCTGGAATCGAAGGGACCGGCCAAGGCTAAGGTCCCTTCTTCCGTCTCATGGCAAGACAACCGTCTAGAGGAGTGAACCGGAATGAATCGCAAAGAGCGGCTCTTGAACGGATACGGATTTATCGTGCCTAGTCTGCTCATTACCCTTGTGCTGGGCGTCTACCCGATTCTGTGGGCGTTCCGGTATATGTTCTTCGATTACAAAGGCTACGGCGTCGCCCGTTACGTCGGATCGGGCAACTTCGAACGGCTCATGCGCGACGAGCAGTTCTGGAACGCGGTCCAGAACACGTTCTTCTACGCCGGAGGCAAGCTGCTGATCACGATCCCGCTCGCGCTCGTGCTTGCCGTCGTGCTGAACCGCAAGCTTCCGGGAAGAGGCGTGCTGCGGGCGATCTACTTCATGCCTACGGTCATTAGCAGCGCCGTCATTGCGGTCGTGTTCTTCCTGATCTTCAATTCGTATAACGGCATTCTTAACCAGTTGCTGTTGAAGCTGCACCTCGTGTCCGAGTCCGTAGAATGGCTCGGCGTCGATCTTGCGATGCCGACGATGATTCTGATCGCCGCCTGGGGCGCGTTCGGCAACTACATGCTGTTGTTCTTGGCCGGATTGCAGAGCATTCCGGACGATATGTACGAAAGCGCCTCGCTCGACGGCGCGACCGCCGTCCAGCAGTTCCGATACATTACGGTGCCGATGCTCGGTCCCGTCCTGCAAATGATCGTCATGCTCGCCATCATCAATTCTCTTAAAGGTTACGAGAGCATCATGGTGTTGACGGAGGGCGGCCCGATCGGCAAGACGGACGTCATGTTCCTATACGTCTACAAGCTGCTGTTCCCGGTGTCGACCGGCTCCGTCGTCGAACAGCAAATCGGTTACGGCAGCGCCGTCGGATTCGCGAGCGCTGTCATCGTCGGACTGATCACGATCGTCTACTTTCGGTTGTCGAAGCGGATGCAACAAGTTTACTAGGAGGTTGACCGATGCGTATCGTTACGAAAGTCGCGCTTTGGGCGTTTCTTCTCGCCTGCGTATTCTTCGTGCTCTTCCCCGTATTCATCGCGCTGCTCGGCTCCTTCAAGACGAATGCGGAGCTGACGGCCGGCGCCACGCTTCTGCCTTCCGATTGGCAGTTCGAGAATTACGCGCATGCTTGGAAGGAAGCGAACTTCGCGCGGTATACGTGGAACAGCACGTTCGTCTCCGTGGCGACGACGGTATTGACGCTGCTCGTTGCTTCGATGGCGGCCGTAGCGGTGGAAAGGCTGGATTTCCCCGGTAAAAAAATATTCGTAGCGATACAAGCTTCCACGATGTTCGTGTCGGTCGGGGCCGTCGTGCTTCGCCCGCAGTTCGAGCTGATGGTCGACCTGAAGCTTCACACCTCGCTTTGGGGCGTCGTTCTCATACTCGTCAGCGCGCACGCTGCGGCGTTCTTCATGCTGCACAGCTTCATGAAGGCGATTCCCCGCGATCTGGACGAGGCTGCGATGATCGACGGCGCAAGCTTCATCCGCACGTATCGCTCCGTGCTGTTGCCGCTGCTGCTGCCCGGTTTAGGAGTCGCCGGCCTGTTCGCGTTCCGCGGAGCATGGAACGAGTTCATCCTGCCTCAAGTATTCACGCTCAACTCGCCGGATCTGCAGACGCTGACGGTCGGACTGGCGGCGTTGCGGTACGGTTCGTCCGCGGCGACCCAGACGCATCTGATGATGGCCGGAGCGAGCTTGTCGATGCTGCCGCTGCTACTGCTCTATGCGGCTGCCAACCGCACGTTCATGCAAGTAACCGCAGGTTCAGTCAAAGGATAGGAGAGATCGAAGATGATTAACGTTCCCGCCAGCATTGGCGCATTGAAATCCAGCGACGTCGTGCGGAGGCATGCCGCGAATCCGATTCTGAAGCCGGAACAGGTGCCATACCATCCGGCGCTTGTCTTCAATGCAGGCGTCTGCAAATTCAAAGACCGCTACGTGATGGTGTTCCGCAACGACTACGGGGATTCGGAGACCTGCCGCCTTGAACCCCACCATACGACGGATCTAGGGCTCGCTTTCAGCGATGACGGAATCCGCTGGGATGTCGCGCCGGAGCCGTGCCTGAAGCTGCATGACGAAGAAATCGTGCGAGTTTACGATCCGCGGCTGACCGTGATAGACGGCCGTTATTATATGTGTTTTGCCGTCGACACGCTGCACGGCATTCGCGGCGGTATTGCGGTTACCGACGACTTTCGCGGCTTCGAGGTGCTAAGCCTTTCATTGCCGGACAACCGCAACATGGTGCTGCTACCGGAGAAGGTTAACGGCAAGTTCGTTCGCTTGGAGCGTCCGTTCACCGTCTATAGCCGAGGCGGCGTCGACCGATTCGACATGTGGATGTCCGAATCGCCGGACCTGATCCATTGGGGTAACGCGCGCCTCGTGCTCGCGGTAGAAAACGTGCCGTTCGCCAACGACAAAATCGGTCCGGCCGCGCCGCCGGTCAAGACGAAGCACGGCTGGCTGACGACGTTCCACGCGGTCGACCGCGACGAATCGAGAGGCAAGAACGGCTGGGAGAGCAGCTGGAAGAAGCGTTATACGGCGGGTATTATGCTGCTCGATCTGAACGAGCCGCACAAGGTGATCGGACTTTGCAAGACTCCGCTAATGGCCCCGGAAGCGCCATACGAAGTGAGCGGCGGGTTTCGCGATCACGTCATTTTCCCCGGCGGCATGGTACTTGAGGATTCGGGCGAGGTCAAGCTGTATTACGGTGCGGGCGACGCCGTCGAATGTTTGGCGACGGCGCATGTAGACGACCTTGTCGCGCTTTGCCTGAAGGGCGAATAGGAGGCGCGCCGTGAAGCTGCAGGATACGTTTCGCGAGCCTCCGGCTTCGTTCCGGCAGCCCGCGTTCTGGGTATGGAACGACGACATGAACGAGAAGCTGATTCGGGAGCAGCTGGAGCAACTGAAGTCGCATGGCTTCGGCGGCGCGTTCGTGCACCCGAGACCGGGGCTCGTTACCGAATATTTAAGCGAGGATTGGTTCTCGTTATGGAAGTTCGCGCTGGGCGAGGCCGAGCGGCACGGCATGCCGCTCTATATTTACGACGAGAATTCGTACCCGTCCGGCTTTGCCGGCGGCCATGTGCCCGCGGAACTGCCGGATTGCTTGGCTAACGCGGTGCTGATGAAGGAGCTGTCGCTCGCCGAGCTCGCCGCTTCGTTGCCGGCTGCTTCAGGCACGCTCAATCGGCCGGGGCATCCGATTCGCGTATTCGCGATCCGCAAGGACGGGGAGTCGGTACGCGTCCTGCGCGACGTTACGGATATTCCGTTCGCGGAGTGGAGCGCGTATTCGGAGAGCTTCCTGCTGTTCGAGATCGGGTTCCCGGAGACGAATTCATGGCTAGGCGGGTTCGCTTACACCGACCTGCTGCGTCCGGAAGTCGCGGAGCTGTTCCTGAAGACGACGTACGAAGCGTACCGCGAACGGTTCGGGGAGCATTTCGGCAGCCGCATACCGGCTATTTTCACGGACGAGCCGGAGATTTCCCCGGGCAACCTGTTCCAGATGGCCGGCGCGCACTTCCTTCCGTTCAGCTACTGGTTCGGCGGCGAATTTCTGGCGCGCAACGGTTATGACGTTAAGGACTATTTGCCATGCTTGTTCGCTGAAGTGACGGAAGATTCGTTCGACCGCGACCCGCGCAAAGTCCGATATGACTTCTACGACACGGTTCGAGAGCTCTGGGTGAACAACTTCCTGCGTCCGATCTCGGAGTGGTGCGATACGCACGGCATCGCATGGACCGGCCATTATCTCGAGCATAATTGGCCGTACCCATGGGGTCGCACGTCGCCTTCGGTGATGTCGCTGTATGAATACATGCAGTGGCCGGCGATCGATATTCTGCGCTCTAACCTGTTGCGGCAGCCGGGCTTCGAAGGGACGGAGATGCTGACGCTAGCCGTTCGCGAGGCGCACAGCGCAGCCAACCAGTTCGGGCGGGAGCGCGTGCTGTGCGAGGCTTACGGCGCGGGCGGCTGGGATTCCGACTTCCGCGATTACAAGAGGATGGGCGACTGGTTGTTCGCCCACGGCATCAACTGTTTGACGCCGCATCTGACGCTCGGCACGATCGCTGGTGCGCGCAAGCGGGACCATCCGCAGTCGTTCGACTGGCGGCAGCCATGGTGGGACGAGTACGCGCGGCTGAACGATTACTTCGGGCGGTTGTCCGCCGTTCTGTCCCAGGGCAAGACGAACAATGCGGTGTTATTGTTGAATCCGAGCACGAGCGGCTATCTGGAGACGCCTTCCTCGCAGGACGGAGAGCTGCGGACGAACGATCCGCCGAAGCGTCCGGATATGGGCGAGTATCTACTAACCGCGCTTTCGCTGTGCGACGGCTTCGTCAATTACGACTTGGGCGACGAGTTCATCATGGAGCGTCACGGCCGCATCGAGGGAAAGCAGCTTGTCGTCGGAGAAGGGCGATACGACGTCGTCGTCTATCCGAATCGAATGGATACGATGAAGGCATCGACGTTCCGGTTGCTGAAGCAATATTTGCTGGCGGGCGGGACCGTGCTGGCCATGGGCGGACCGAGTCCTCGCATCGACGGCGAGCTTCGTCCGGAAGGCGCCGAGCTTGCCGAGCATGCAGGATGGGAGCGCATCGCGGACGCGGGATCGCTGCTTGCGCGCATCCGTGAATTTACCCCGCCGCGGTTGGCTTGGCGGGAAGGCGCAACCGTGCCTCGCGGCGTACATTATTTGCGGCGCGACTTGCCGGACGGCAGCGCGATCGTATTCGTCTCGAACAGCGCGCCTCGCGAGGTTAGCGAAACGCTGCGCGTGAGAGCGACCAGTCTCGAATCGTGGGACCCTTGGACCGGAGAAATCCGCCAGGCTGCCTACCGGATTTGCGGGGATTGGCTCGAACTGGAGGTAGCGCTGCCGGAGGAAGGCTCGCTGCTGCTGAGGGTGTTCGAGTGCACGAACCACGCGCCGACTGAAGCGGAGCGGGTGTCGTCCGCATCGAACCGTCGATTAGTCCCATTAACGGGGCCTACCACGGCGAAGTCGGAGCAGGACAACATGCTCGTCATCGATTATTGCGATCTGTCGGTCGCCGGGAAGCGATACGAAGGCGTGCATGTCCTCCATGCTCAGCGCAAAATTTACGAAGCTCACGGCTTCGACAGCAACCCTTGGGACAACGCGATCCAGTTCAAGCGCCGCTTGCTCGACCGTAACCGGTTTGGCGGAGGCAGCGGCTTCGAAGCAACGTTCCGCTTCTTCGTAGAGGAGGGCGCTTCGCCGGATCGGATGGTGCTCTGGGTGGAACGAGGCGATCTGTACCGGTTGGAAGTGAACGGGAAGAGGGCGGCATGGTCGGGAGAACTCCGCTCCGGGTTAGATCATCATCTGGTCGGTGCCGACTTGGCTCGGTTCGCCGTCGCTGGCGAGAACATCATCACCTTGCGCGCGCAGCCGTTCAATCTCTTTATGGAGCTGGAGGAAGTCCGGCTAACGGGCTCGTTCTCCGTCGTATCCAGGGAAGGACATTGGACGATCGGGCGGAAGCGACCGCTTGCCGTGGGCTCTTGGCTTGCCAAAGGGATGCCTTTCTATGGCGGAAGTGTGACGTACGATACGAGATTCAGCATCGAAGATGCTTCGGCCGAGCGTTACGCGGTCCGTCTGCCAAGTTGGTCCGGTACCGTAGCTTCGCTGTACGTAAACGGCGCGCATGCGGGCTTGTTCGGCGCCGGGCAAGGAGACGAGCTCGATATCACGAAATATGCCATTCACGGTGACAACGACATTCGAGTACGTCTAAGCGGCAGCTTCCGCAACGTGCTCGGTCCGTTCCACGACCCGCTGCGCACGCGGAAGACGGCATGGCCGAGCAACTGGAAGAAGGCGCCGACGGTCGGACCTCCTCCAACGATGGAGTACGATCTGTTAGATTACGGTCTGTTCGAAGAGGCAGAGGTTATCGCCCGACCAAGACTCTAAACGAAGTCATATCGGCATCCAAGCCGGCCGTCACGCTGACGAGCCGGTTTCTCGTCGTGTCGGGCGGATTGTAATCGCTCCCCGCTTTGTCATATGATAAGACCATTAATCGTGGAGGAGCGATCGCGCGATGAAAGAGATTCATAGCAAGGATTTAGCGGAGGCCCTGGCCGCGTATCGCGGACAAGAAGCCTATGTTCATAGCGAAGCGACGTCGTTCGTGTTCGCGCGCAACTTCCGCATCCGGATTACGGACACGGCGGTTGCGGGAGAGGGACCGTATCGCATCGGGATTCGGTTCGAGGGCCAAGGGTGGATTCGGGCCGAAGCCCTCACCCACTTCGAGGTGGACGAGCAAGGAAGATTGCTGCTCGCGGGGCATGACGAGCAAGGACGCATGCACGTCGCGTTGGAGCTAGGAAAGGAGCCGTTCCCGGAATGAGCAGACGACTATTGGCGGTATTCGCGCACCCCGACGACGAGTCGTTCATCTGCGGGGGGACGCTAGCGAAATACGCGAGCGAAGGCGTGGACATCACGCTGGTCAGCGCGACGCGCGGCGAGATGGGAAGGCGGATGGGCAATCCTCCGTACGTCACCCGGGAGACGATGCCGATCGTGCGGGAGAAGGAGCTGAGAGAAGCTTGCGAAGCGCTCGGCATTAACCGGCTGATCTTCTTCGACATTCGCGACAAAACGGTAGAGTTCATCGATCCCGAGCTGTTAATCGCTAGAATTACGACGCTGATCGACGAGATCAAGCCAGACGTGATATTGACGTTCCACGAGACGCTGGGCGGGCACCCCGACCATTGCGCCATCGGCAAAGCGACGACGATCGCGCACGAGCGGACGGAAGAACGCAACGGAGCCGAGCTGTTCTTCATCACGTTCAGCGATAAGCTGGCGAATGCCGAACGCTACGGTTATACGTACCCGAATCCGATCGTCCGCGTCGATATCTCCAAGCACCACCAAGCGAAGCTTGCCGCGTTCCGCGCGCATCGTTGCCAGACGGAGATCGATCCGTGGGTGTGGGCGCCGGACCATCAGGCGCTGTCCCGGTTCGGGAAGTACGAGTATTTCATCGCGGGCAACAAGAAGTCCCCGCCGCATCCGCGCGAGGACTTGTTCCCTCCGTCCAAGCGCTAAGGCGTTTCGCTTAACGCTTCGAACGCGAGCATCGAGAGTACGGTATTATCCATCGGAGGATTATGCAAACCGGCGCGAACGTCGCGGTAGTAACGTTCGAGCGGCGAGCTCTTCGCCAAGCTGGAGCCCCCGACGACGCGCATCGCCGTGTCGACGACTTTGAGGGCGTTGTTCGTGGCGACGTATTTCGCCAACCCGAGCTCGGGCTTCAAGTTCGGGCGCTCCTTCACGGAGCAATGATCCCAACGGTCCGCAGCCGCGTAGAGCAGGCAGCGGGCCGTTCTAATGTCCGCTTCCATCTGCCCGATCGATTGCTGCACGAGCGGAAGATCCGCGATCGATCCTTGCAGATGGTTCGGCCGGTGAGACTTGGCGAACCGGGCCGCGTAATCCCGCGCGGCGATCGCGATGCCGATGTAGCAAGCCGGAATGTGCAGCAGCCATCCGCTTCCGTCATCGATGCCCTTGCCGTTCAGCCTTGCATTCGGGGCTGCAAGCGCCCCGTGCAGCAAGACGTCGTGGCTGCCGGTCCCGCGCATTCCGATCGTGTCCCAGGTCTCGACGACCGTTACTCGGTCGGATTTGCGCACGAGGAACTCGGCCGTGCAATCTTCTTCCGGCAAGTAGGCGGACACGACGAACCGGTCGAGGATCGGCGACAGCGTGCTGAACGTCTTGCGCCCCGTAATGCGCCAGCCTTCCTCGTCCCGAACCGCCGTCGTCTCCGGCTTGCCGCCGCGGCTCGGGCTGCCCGAAGCCAGTTCGCTGGCGAACGTGTTGATCATCGCCCCGTCCCGAACGACGTCGCGGCATAGCTCCGCGAACAGCTCTTCCGGCCACTTGCCGCACGAGCGAAAATGCAGCATCTGTCCCAGATGCCAACCGACCGCCAGCGCGGTCGAACCGTCCCCGTAAGCGAGCCGCTCCTGCAGCAGCACCATCTCGTACAGCGACAGCTCGTCGCCGCCGAACTGGCTGGGAACCGTAAGCTTCATGTACCCGGCTTCGCGAAGCTCGGCGAAGTTCTCGAAGGGAAACGAGCCTTCCCTGTCGTGCGCGGCTGCCCGCTCCGAGAATCGCTTAGCCAGCTCTTCGACTTTAAGCGCTCTCTCCCGCTGCGCGTCATTGCGTATATATAGATCGATCATCCGTTGCATGGCGTACCTCCGTCCTTGTGTCATTTTCTAATATTGAAACAATCGACCGCCCGAGTCAACTTCGGGAAGCGCAAATTGACTATCCCGATCTTCGATGCTTACAATGGCAATAGCCTATCGTACGAGCGTTGGCGCAAGGAGGCTGAAACGATGTCGTCTATCGGGTTAGTGCTGGAAGGCGGAGGCATGCGCGGGGTATATACCGCCGGCGTGCTGGAATATTTCTCGGAGCAGGGGCTTTACTATCCTTATACGATCGGCGTATCCGCCGGGGCTTGCATGGCGGCCAGCTACTTGTCCAGGCAACGCGGCCGCAACCGAATCGTCAACGTCGATTGGGTCAAGGACCCTCGCTATATCTCTTGGAGGAACTATTGGCGCAATAGGCAGCTGTTCGGCATGGACTTCATCTTCGACGAAATTCCGAACTCGCTCGTCCCGTTCGATTACGATACTTTCCGGCAGAGCCCGGAAGAACTCGTCATCGGAACGACGGACTGCCATACCGGTGAAACCGTCTACTATCGCAAAAGCGATCCCGGCTTAGATCTGCTGCGCGTTCTGCGCGCTTCCAGCTCGCTGCCCTTCATCGCGCCGATCGTCGAGTACGGCGGACGGGAGCTGCTGGACGGCGGCATCTCGGATCCCATTCCGGTCCGCCAAGCGGAGAGAGACGGCTGCAAGCGCAACGTCGTCATTCTTACCCGCAATTCCGATTACCGCAAATCCCGCAACCGATTCTCTTGGCTGCTCCGCCGCGCCTACGGCCGATACCCGGCGTTCGTCGCGACGATGATGCGCAGGCACGAAATTTATAACGATACGTTAAGCTACATCGACGAGCAGGAACGAAGCGGCCATACGTTCGTCATTCGCCCGCAGCTGCCGCTCACGGTCGGAAGGATGGAACGCGATCCGGCCAAGCTGGACGCGCTGTACTTGCAGGGGTACAAGGTTGCGGAGCAGATGATGCCGGAGTTGCGGAAGTGGATGGAATCACGACCATAACGGAATAACGCATGAAGCAAAGATTGAATCAAAGACGACTCCCGTTCGCCAGTCGAAAGGGAGTCGTCTTTTGTTTGCGGTTCTCTGGCGCTAGAAACGGCCGATGGCCTCAAACAAGGCCAATGCCAGGAAAACGATGTTGATGCCGATGTCCCGATATTCCCGCCGTTTGATATGGAACCCGGCTCCGAGCGCGACGACTAGGGCGAGCCCGGCAGCGGCCACGGGCGTCAGTACGGGCAGTAGGCCTATGGCTTGAGGCACAATAACGCCGACAGCGCCGAGCAATTCCGCCCAGCCGATGAAGGCGACCAAGCCGGCCGGCACGTCGTTCGACCAGGCCCAGGAGACCTTCGTTTTTGCCGGAAGCAGCGCCTTCATCCAGCCCGAGTAAAGAAACCCGAATGCGAGCAGTACCTGCACGATCCATAACGCAATGTTCATTATCGCCTGCCAACTCCTTTGTCTTGTCATCTGGGTCCGCTAGGTGGATAATAAACCAATAGGAGTCTATTTCGGAAGTAGTTACTTAAATTAAACATAGTATACAAAAAGTGACCATGGACGAATCTAGGGGAGGAATGGCGATGGCGGAATATTGCAAGATGGAGTCGGCGTTGGAAATTTTTATGGGAAAGTGGAAGCCTGTCATTTTGCTCCGCTTATTCGCGAACGGCACGATGAGATTCAGCGAACTGCTGAAGGCGATCCCGGACATCACCAAGAAAATGCTGACTCAGCAGCTGCGGGAATTGGAGCATCACGACATCGTTCATCGCGAGGTGTATCATCAGGTTCCTCCGAAGGTCGAATATTCGATCACGGAGTACGGCATGCAGATGAGACCGGTCATGCAGGCGTTGAACGACTGGGGAGTGGCGCATATCGCGCATTTGGGCAAGCTGTACGGCGAGGAGACCGCACGGTAAGACGGTGCGGGAATGAGGGGCCTCCAAACCCGAATAAACCGTCAGGGTGATTTTCCCCGACGGTTTTTCTTATACGTGGGCAGACGCTAAACGTCCAAGCCCTTGCCGCCGACGGGGCGGAGGCGAATCGGCTCGATGCCCGCGATTAACGGCCGAGCGCGCTGGATGACCGCGAGCACTTGCTCGTCCTTGAGGGAATTCGCATGGGCTTCGGCATCGCGCCACAGCTCCGTAATCCAGATCGCGTCGGGGTCGTCGACGGACTCGTTGATGATATAGTGGTGGCAGCCTTCCATATCGTCCAAGCTCCCAGAAGCCTCCAGCAATAAGGACACGAGTTCATCCCGCTTCCCGGGATGAACCGTCAATTTGCCGAACATCGTAAATTTACTCATGGTTATGACCTTCCTTTCCTATGTTTCGCGGATGATCCGCTTGATTCCGCATCGCTTCATAATGCTCCAGCATGCCCCGGGTGACGTCCGCCATACGGTCGATCAGCATGCGAGGCTCGACGATTTCGAGAGACCTACCGTACGGGAGTAGGAAGTACGGCACGTACGTCTTCAGCGAGTGTTCGCCTAAGTTGAAGAGAGCTTCATCGGGGCGATTGCGTTCGATGAGCGCATGGCCGAACAGCCAATGCCTGCACAGCTCGTTAAGCGCGTGTTCGTGTCCCCGAAGTCTGACCGCGATCAGCGTCTCGGCGTCCAGCGATTCCGGGAGCAAGGAGCGCAGGAGGAAATCTCTGGCGGAGAAGGCCGCCGGACGCTCGAATCGGGAATCCGCTGGCTGCAAGCTGACAATACGATCCACGCGGAAGCTTCGGATCTCTTGCCGCGTATGGCAATAGCCCACGACGTACCAGAGTCCCTTCCAATGAACGATCCCGTAAGGATCGAGAATCCGTTTAGTGGCGCTCTGCTCCGGCGACGGCGATCCCTTGGAATAGGCCATGTCCAGCGACTCGCCCCTGGCCGCAGCTTCCTCTAGCAACTTAAGCAGCTCGCGCTCCTTCGCGTCGGTGGGCGTCTGAATGACGGCTAGTCCGCCGCTATGCCGATTGATCCATTCCAACTGCTCGTCGTTCGTGTACCGCTTCAGCTTCTCCACCGCCCGGACGAGCGCATCCGTGAACGGATAACCCGCTTCCTTGGCGAATACCGACGCATGCACGAGCGCCTTCTGCTCTTCCGAATCGAAGAGCAGAGGAGAATCGACGAACTCGCCGTACAACCGGTAACCGCCGTTCGGTCCGGCGTCGGCGATGATCGGGGCACCGCTGGAGCAGAGAGAATCGATGCATCGGTATACGGTACGGACGTGGATTTCCAATTTGTCCGCGAGCTGTTGCGCCGTTACACGCTTCCCCGAACGAAGCAGCCATAGAATGGCCAGCATATTGTCCGCTTTGGACATGCCGCATCTCACATCCCGTAAATCAGATTAAAGGCGAGGCGTATAACCTTGGTCGACCCATGAATCGTAAGTCGGGCCATACACGTCGGGCACTCGAAGGCCAGCCTGGCGCATGAGCACGGTCATCTGTCCGCGATGATGCGCTTGGTGCATGAGCGTGAACCGCAAGGAAGCTCCGTTCGGCCAAGCTTCGCCGAGAATCTCGACCGTCTCGGCCAGCTTCGCGTCGTTCCACTGCGATCGAACGGCATGCAGCATGTCCCGGCTGATCTTGCGATACTCGGACACGATCGTCTCGGCGGAGGACGGGGCTTCTTCGCCTCCGGCGGGAGCATCGAATTCGAGCCCTAGGTTCGTCATGAAGTGCAGCGACCGCGCCAGATGCCACGCGATCTGTCCCAGCGTACGCCGGCCCTCGCCGACCGCTTGCTTCAGCGAATCGTCCGTTAATACACTCAGCAAGTTCTCGGTTATTTCCGCTTCTTTAGTCCATTCTGCCGCAAAGTCCTCGATTTTGGCAAACATGATTCATCCTCCGATACTGATTGGATTGGTTGGTCGAAGCAAGATCAGCATACACGACTAACCCTGACAGCTACGGTCAGTGTTTTCGTCTTCTTGTTTTTGTCGCGGCTTACGTTCATAATTTCAAGCAAATCGAGGAAAACGAGGCGCACCGCTTATGACGAATATTCGAACGTTGACGTTGGGGATGGGCTGCTTCTGGGGTCCGGAAGCGTTATTCGGGGCGTTGCACGGGGTCATTCGGACGCGCGTCGGTTATGCCGGGGGCACGACGGATCGCCCGACGTATCGCGAGATGGGGGATCACTCCGAGGTCGTTCAGGTGGATTTCGACGAGGAGCTTCTATCGTACGAGCTATTGCTCGAGACGTTCTGGTCGAACCATAACCCCGTTAATATTAACGGGTATAAAGGACGGCAGTACCAATCGATGCTTCTCTACCGCAACGCGGACCAACAAGAAGTCTTTCATCGCGTTAAGCAACGAACGGAAGTGGACAAGGGAACCCTTGAGACCGAGATTTCACCGTGCGCCTCATTCTACCTCGCGGAGCCCAGACACCAGAAGTATTACTTGAAAAGGTACCCGGATGCTTTAGCGAAGCTAAGCGAACGTTATCCGACCGAGAAAGAGCTGATGAACGCAACCTTGGCTGCCCGGTTGAACGGATTAGCCAAAGGGTATACGAATCTCGGACGAATCGTGGACGAGATCGGCCGGTGGTCGATGGACGATAGCGAAAGAGCGGAGACGATTGCGCTGATCCGGGGGATACGCTGGTAGTTTAGGTATGCCAAACCCTCTTTCATATGGTAAATTAATCTATAAAAAATAAACGGGGGCGACGGAATGAGAACGTTATACGTATCCGACATGGACGGTACTCTGCTGAACGACGAGCAGCGAATTAACCCGGAATCGGTTCGCACCCTTAATCGGCTGATCGAAGAGGGACTGCAGTTCACGGTCGCGACCGCTCGTTCATACGAGTCGGCTAGCAGGCTGCTTGCGGGGCTGAACCTGCATCTGCCGGGCATATTCATCAACGGCGTATTTATCGCCGATCCGAATAGCGGACGCATCACCGAATCGCATTATTTATCGAATGAGTTGGGCAAGGAAATCGTCGAGCTGTATTTGGCAGCGGGGCTCAACCCTGTCGTGTATACGGTTAGCGACGAAGGGAAATCGCGCGTCTATTATCGCGGCGTTCATAACCCGAGCGAGGACTACTATTTCGGCGACCGGCTCCAGACGGAGAGCGAGCGATTCCGCCTCGTCGACGATTATACGGACTGCTTGCGAGAGAAGCTGATCGCGGTGAACGCCATCGAGACGCCGGAGCGCCTGCAAGCGGCATACGAGGCGTTGGACAAGCGGGAAGGTTGCATCTGCCACTATGGCCCGGATATCTATGCGCCGGGGTATCACTGGCTCGAGGTGTCGAGCGATCAAGCAACGAAGCGTAAGGGAACGCAGAGGCTGAAGGAACTGCTGCGCTTCGACAAGCTCGTCTGCTTCGGAGACAATCTGAACGACCTGTCGATGTTCGAAGGCGCCGACGAATGTTATGCGGTCAGCAACGCGCACGAGTCGGTCAAGCAGATCGCCACGGGCATTATCGACAGCAACAATAACGACGGCGTCGCGAGATTCCTGGCGGAGCATGGGCGGAAGAGTGACGGAGGGTTCGCATTATGGCTGCCAGAAAAGAAGTAGAGGCGTTCTCGATTAACGCCTGGCCGTCGCTGCAGACGGTGCTGCTCGACGGATGGCTGCTGCGGTTCGCGGACGGATATACGTGGCGTTCGAATTCGGTCAGCGCTCTCTATGAAGGGGGCGAGCGAACGCTGGAGGAGAAGATCGCGATATGCGAAGCGATCTATGCGGAGGCGGGACAGCCGACGATATTCAAGATTACGCCGTTCATCGATCCACGCTTGGACAGCCTTCTCGACGAGCGCGGCTACAATTCGGTAGAGCATTCGCTCGTCATGGAACTGGGGGATTTGTCCGAGGTTCCGGAGCCGACGCGCTATGACATCCAGATTGACCTGGCGGTCAACCAAGAGTGGGTCAATCGGCTAATGACGATGAACGGAATGTCCGAGAAGAGCGGCCGCACGACGATGAAGATGTTCGAGAGACCGCTCATGAGGACGGGGTTCTTCACGCTCTATGACGGAGAGACGGCGATCGCATGCGGGATCGGCGTCGCGAACGACGAGTACGTCGGATTGTTCGACATCGTCACCCATCCCGAGCATCGCGGCCAAGGAGCAGGAGAACAGCTGCTTCGGTATATCTTGAAGTGGGCGAGAGAAGGCGGTACGAAGAAGAGCTGCCTGATGGTGCTTCGCGACAACCCGCCCGCTAACCGGCTGTACGAGAAGTTGAATTACCGCACGATCTACGAATATTCCTACCGTACGCGCACGAATAAATAGATTTCTAAGGCCAGACGAAACCGTCTGGCCTTTTTTTTTCGAGGTGGGATGGAGAGCGAATAACAGCAAATCGATAGTTATTATTTCGAATGCTGAGTGGGGTTGGAGAATAACAGCAAAGCGACAGTTATTTGACCGTATATGCGAGAATTGATGGGGTTGGATCGGAAATAAATGCAAACTGTTGTTATTCGGAGCAGGTGACGCCAGAGTAAACAAATTAAATGCAAATCGTTGTTATTTGAACAGAACCGTCAGCCGCTCCTCCGATCGTTGAACAGCGATTGAACGTCGTGATCCGCGAGCAACTGCTCGATCAGGACGAAGTCGTAGAGTTGCTCTCTTAAACCGAGGCATTACGAGCAAACTCAGGCTCGCCGAAATCGCACGGGAATACGGTTCTTCCGGTGTCGGCATCACCGCGATGGGCGTCGGCGACGGCTTCGACGAAGAACTCATGGATACGATCTTCGACCATGGCGGGGGTAACTTTTACTATATCGACACGCACGAGCGAATTCCGGTTATTCTACTGAAGGAATTGGAGGGCGTACTGTCGGTCGTCGCGAACCGGATGACGCTGACGATTCGTCAGTCGGGCGGCGCGCGAGTCACGAGCAGAAACATAAGCAGCTTCGGCGACGATAAGCCAAGGGCACTCCGTGCGGAGTGCCCTTGTGCGTTGCGATGTCATGGGGCTCACAGCTTCTTGTTCGACTCGAAGCTCCATCCGCCCGTGACCGGGGGATTCGTGCCGCCCTTGGCGTTCTGCGAGCTGTAGCTTAGGAGGATGGAAGAGAAGCTTAGCTCTAATTTCTCGAATGCGTTGTCCGCGCTGTAAGAAGTGATCAGAATGTCGCTAAGCTCGTAGGAAAGCACCGTTGCCGGCGCTTCGCCGCGTTTGACGAAGGCGACGACGCCTTTCTTGATATACGTCCCCGAAGCCGTTGCGAGAAACAGCTTTACGGACGCGGCATCCGGAGACTTCGTAATGACTAGAGGCCCCGCCGTGGCCCTCCCCGCAGCCGAACCTCCGCCGCCGGACACGATCCGCGCGTTGCTCACGCTGATCTGAGCGCTGCTCAGAGAGATCCATCTCTCGTACCCTTTAACCGTCGATTCCCCGTCGATTCCGTCGAGCCTCAAGTAAATATCGTATGC
>JAEWPC010000008.1 GCA_023460795.1 Bacillota bacterium
ACCGAGATCGCGCACCTCCAGCGGATGCGGAACGCCCTGCACGACGTAATTCGCGACCAGGCCGACGCCCGTGCAGCCCTCGACTCACTGCTTCGCGACGCGGTTCTCACCCCCGAGGTCGGGCTCACCGGGATCAAGTGGGAGTTGCAGACTTCCTCGGACGAACGGCTCGCGGTTCGTGCCGCGATGGCCTGGTCCGAGGTCACGGAGCGAATGCCCGGCCGACTTCGCCCCTGCGCCAACGCCGAGTGCAACCTCTTCCTCATCGACCACAGTCGTCCGGGAAGCGCCAAGTGGTGCTCCATGAGCACCTGCGGGAACAGGATGAAGGTGCGCACACACGCCCACCGCAGACGGGAGGTCTGACGCGCCGAGTAGCGCACACGCGGCAGCGCGCCGAAGTCGACGGCCACAGCCGGTGCATTCGTGGCTACCAACCCGCGGGCGCCGCGGTCAGACGTCGCCCTCGTCGTGCAGACGCCGGTGGGAAAGGATCTGCGGCATGTGATCCTGGGCCCAACTGCGCAGGCCTCGGGTCACCTGGTGGAGCGATCGACCGAGGTCGGTCAGCTCGTAGGAAACGGTGACCGGCACCGTCGGTATGACGGTGCGCGTGATCAGACCGTCACGCTCGAGTGCTCGCAACGTCTGCGTCAACATCTTCTGACTGACGCCGGCCAGTATCCGCGCAATCTCGGAGTAGCGCAGCGCCTTTGCGGCGTCTGCCGTATCGACTTCCGTGCTCCCGCGATCCGACGCCTCGCCACCGAGTGCGCACAGGACCAGAACGACCCACTTGTCGGAGATCCGGTCGAGCAGTTGCCGACTCGGACACTGCGCCAGATACGCGTTGTACTGAGCCTTCTCCACCGCTCGCTTCTGGGCCGCGCTCGTCGTTGCCAATTCGGTCCGCTTCCTCTCGAGTAAGTTACGCACTTCGAGGTGCCTACTTCCACACGGGAAGCGACTCTTCGATGATGGTCGTCGGTGGCGGCGAGCGCCACCTCGGATCAAGGAACAGGCGAATACGATGGAAGCACTCGACACTTCACTTCCCGGCGGCACTTGGACTCTCGGCGACTCTGCCGTCACCAGGTTCGGCTACGGCGCAATGCAGCTCGCGGGTCCCGGAGCCATGGGTTCACCCGCCGACCGCGACGGCGCTCTGGCCGTTCTCCGGGAGGCCGTGGCAGCCGGCATCACCCACATCGACACCAGCGACGCATATGGCCCCCGGACCACGAACGAGCTGATCGGCGAAGCCCTCCGCCCCTACCCCGACTCACTGTTCATCGCCACGAAGGTGGGCGCGAAGCGCGACGCCCGAGGCGGCTGGCCCACCGCCCGGCGGCCCGAAGACCTCCGAACGCAGGTGCAGCAGAACCTTCGGTCCCTGGGGGTCGAGGTTCTCGATCTCGTCAACATGCGGATGGGCGACGCGACCGGCCCGCAACCCGGCTCCCTCGCAGAAGCGTTCGGCACGCTCTCGGAACTGCAGGAAGAGGGTCTGATCAGACATCTCGGGGTCAGCAACGTCACCCCCGCGCAGGTCGCCGAGGCGCAGGACATCGCCCCGATCGTGTGCGTTCAGAACATGTACAACCTCACGCACCGCTACGACGACGCCCTCATCGACCAACTCGCCGAACAGGGCATCGCCTATGTGCCGTTCTTTCCGCTGGGCGGGTTCACGCCGCTGCAGTCCGAAAGGCTCTCGGCGGTGTCGGAAGAGCTCGAGGCGGCGCCGCTGGCGGTGGCTCTCGCGTGGCTCCTCCAGCGATCCCCGAACATCTTGCTGATCCCCGGCACATCGTCGACGGCACACCTCCACGAAAACATCACCGGCGCGGCGCTTTCACTTCCCGAGGACGCCGTGACCGAGCTGGACAGGATCGGTCGCTGACCCCCGGACGGCAGCGCTCCAGCGGCCTTTTGGACAGCTGAGTACATAATTGTTAGCGTGGCGGGCATGGGCAGGCCGAGAGGGTTCGACGAGGTCGCGGTTCTGGACGCTTCCGCCGAACAGTTCCGGGTGCACGGGTTCGCGGATACCTCTACCGAGCAGCTGTGCGACGCGGCCGGCGTCCGCCGGAGCAGTCTGTACAACACCTTCACCTCGAAGGACGAATTGTTCGTTCGCTCGCTGGAGAGAAGCGTCGCCGTCGCCAAGGAGCAGCAGGAATCGGTCCTGACGGACGTCGAACTGTCGGGAGCTGAACGCCTGACAGCCCTCTTCGCGCTCGTCCTGGACGAAGAGCGTCAAGCCAGGAAGAACGGGCACGCCGCAGGATGCATGGTCGTGAGCACTCACATGGCGCCCGACGTCGGCGCGCGCGAACCCCGAGTGAAGGACATCCTCGACCGCTTCCTGGCCGATCAGCTCGCGCTCGTGGCCGACGCGGTACGAGCCGGACGACTCGACGGCACCCTGCGGACGGATCTCGCACCGAAGCAGGCCGCCCTGATGGTGGTGTCGGCGATCTCCGGGATACGTGTCCTGGCACAGGCGGGCACCATGCCCGCCGAGCTGCGCAAGGTCGCCGATCTGCACATCGACTCCCTGAGGGCGTGAACGTCGGTGCACTGCACTCTCGAACTCTGCCCGCATTTTGGACTCTCAAATACATAACAAGTTTTCGATCACCGAAGGAAGTCCATTGAAGAAACACCTGTACCTACTCATGCTGACGATGATCATCGTGGTCTCGAGTGAGCTGCAAGTGCCCGCGATGATGTCCGAGATGGCCGAGGACCTCGACGTGGACACAGGAAGGATCGGGTTGCTCGTCTCGATATTCGCGCTCGGCATGGCACTCGGTGGACCGGTGATCGCCTATGCTCTGCGGCACCGCCCACCCAAGCAGGCACTGCTCACAGTTGTCGCCGCCTACGCAGTCCCCGAGATGCTCGTACCCGTCGTGCACGAGTACTGGTGGGTGGTGCTGATGCGCATCCTGACCGGCTGCCTCGCAGGAGCTGCCGTAGGGCTATCGATCGTCTACGCCACCAGACTTGCGCCGAGTACGGACAAGATCGGCGAAGCCGTGTCGATCGTATTGAGCGGCATCATGGTCGGCACGGTGGTAGGGCTTCCCGTTTCCCACTTCATCGCCGGACGCTGGAACTGGCAGGCCACCTTCTACATTCTCGGCGCTGCCGCCCTGGCCGTATTCGCGCTCAGCCTCCTCACGCTTGCTCCGAGGAGCGCCGCCAGTGCCGCCGACAATGCTCAGGACTTGCGCAATCTTCGTCTCCCCAGCCTGTGGGCGCGCTACCTCGTGAGCTTCCTGACCATCGGAGCCGCATACGCGGCGTTCTCCTACTTCACTCCTCTTCTCGAGGACAGCGCCGGGTTCGGTGCGGACGCGACGACGCTGATACTCCTCGCGTACGGACTCTGTGCCCTCGTCGGCAATCTGATCGTCGGGAAGCTGGCAGACAAGCACGCCGTCGGCGTTCTGCGATTCGGCCATGCCTTGCTGTTCGTCTCACTCGGCGTGCTCGCACTCGCGGGCCAGACCCAACCTCTGGTTCTCACCATGGTGCTTGTCGTCGGGCTCGCCGGGGTGTCCATGAACCCGCCCCTGGTGACCCGGGTCGTCGAAATCGGGGGCACGGGAAATCTCGTCAGCACCTTCCACACGTCGGTGATCACTTTGGGCATCACCGCCGGAACTGCGTTGAGCGCCTTGACCATCAGCATGTTCGGAAACGATCCCGCAGTTGCCATGTGGACCGGCAGCGCGTTCGCGCTTCTGGCCGCGGGCACGCTCGCCCTGCAGAGAGGCCGCACGCGGGCGGCGAACGACGAACTCGATCGGCCGGCCGAGGTCGAGGTCGGCGTCAGCTGAGCTCCGCTTCCCGGTGCACTGCTCGCCCAGGTGCGTGACCGCGACGCACCTGGGCGGAGGGTGGAAGACGGTTCGCGTGGCAGATCGATATCGTCCCAACGAAGCGGATCGACCTCTTCCTTCGCCGGAATCGACGAGTCAGGCGGAAGGGCGTTCATCCCCCTCGGTGAGGTTGCGCCCTCGCGTTGGGCTGCGATCACCTCGATCACCGCGATCACCGCGATCGCCGCATGCGTGGCCAGTGAACCCCCCACGCTCACCGAGGCGGCGTCGAACGCATGGGGAGAGGCACTCAACAGATTGAGCGCGCCCAGGTTCGACTCGGTGGTGTAGAGCTGGAAGGCGAGCATCGAGCCGATCCCC
>JAEWPC010000009.1 GCA_023460795.1 Bacillota bacterium
GTTACTCACCCGTCCGCCGCTAACCAAGATTGCAGCAAGCTGCAATCAAGATCCGCTCGACTTGCATGTATTAGGCACGCCGCCAGCGTTCGTCCTGAGCCAGGATCAAACTCTCCATAAAAGTAAATCTTTTATCGAAGAGCCTTTCGGCTCAATCTGTTAAAGCTGGTTTGTTCACTTAAAGTGAACGATTTTATTACCGTAAATTACGCTCGATGTTCAGTTTTCAAAGAACAAGCTGTGTTGCATTTTCATGGCCACCGTGTTAGCGGCGACTCAAATAATATATCACGATGGGCGAATGAATGCAAGCTTTATTCTCAACCATTTTTGAAACAGGCAAGGAGCTAAGCGGACAGCCATTGCTTAGCTCCTTCGGCTTCATATCGAATCATTGATTTCGCGAATGATATTCATAGAGACTTTCGGCTCACGGTCTTCCGTAAGCAGTCCGTTTTGCTCTTGCTGCACGTCTGTAATTTGCGTATAGCAATAGCCTACGATGTAATCCGTCTCTTTAATAGCCTCGTGTATCCCGCGCATTCGCGCGACGAAAGCTTCCTCCGAAGCTTCTTGATTGCCGTATCCCCAGCCGGAATCCGTACGGAAGGCGATTCCGCCGAATTCGGTAAGCATAACAGGCTGCCCCTTGTAACCGTAACCACTGGCGAACGCGTACTTCCAATCGTTGAACGACTTCTCATTGTTCACGATCTCATCCTTGATCGCATACCGCTTCAGGAATTGTTCCTTCGTCTCCACGTAGTCGTGTAGCGTTACGATATCCGTCGCCGTATGCTCCCAGCCGTCATTGGCCACGACCGGCCGGTACGGGTCGAAAGCTTTCGTCAGATAGTAGATGGATTCCGCGAACTTCTGCTGCTTGGCGTCTTTGGCGATATTTTTCAACCCCCATGACTCGTTGAACGGAACCCAAGTCACAATGCTAGGGTGATTGTATTGCTGCCGGACGATCTCCATCCATTCACTGGCGAACTTCTGGATCGCGTTATCGTTGAACTCGAACGCGGCTGCCATCTCGGACCATACAAGCAAACCTTTTACGTCACACCAGTACAGGAATCTGGCATCCTCCACCTTCATATGCTTACGAACGCCGTTATAGCCCATCGCAATGATTTTATCGATATCTTCAATGATAGCTTCCTCCGATGGAGGCGTCAGATGGCTTTCGGGCCAATATCCTTGATCCAGAACGAGCTTCTGGTACAGCGGCCGGTTGTTCAGAAGAATCTTGTCTTTCTCGATGGAGATCTTCCTCATGCCGAAGTAAGAATATACACGGTCGATCTCTACGCCGTTCCTATAGAGAACGAATTCGACATCATACAAGTTCGGCTGCTCAGGCGACCAGTACGCCGTTCTCCAAGGTCCGTTCGCTTCATGCACGAGATCCGCGTCCAGCCGCATCCAAGGACGGTCGATGGCCATATTTAACTTTTTGACCTGCTGGCCTTTGAGGCTTACAATCGTCTCCAACACAAGCTCGTTCGCTGCCAACTCTCCGTTCACTTGATATTCGAAGCTGACCGAGTCGGTGTCCAGGTTCGGCGTGATTTTGACGGAATCGATATGGACGGAATCCACGAACTCAAGCCATACGGATTGCCAGATACCCGTCGTCTGTACATAGAAGCATTCAAAGCTGTCGCATACCCATCTCTGTTTGCCGCGAGGCTGGGTGGCATCCATGCTGTCTTCCGCTTTGACGGTAAGGCTGTTCGAAGCTCCGAAGGTCAAATAAGGCGTAATATCGAATGAGAACGCGGTGTAGCCCCCTTGGTGGCAGCCTACGTACTTTCCATTGACCCAGACTTTCGCTACATAATCCACGGCCTGACAATGGAGCAGCACACGTTTGCCTTCCGCATCGACCGGAATGTCAACGTTGCGGTTATACCAAACGTTAGGATGGTGATCCTCTTCCCCGATCCCGCTCGCCTTCGTCTCGTAGGTGAACGGTACCTGAATCTTCCGATCGCCGCCGAAATGTTCCGGCCAGCCTTTCCGTTCTCCTTCGCCGCTGTCATCGAAGCCGAAGTTCCATTCGCCATTCAGGCTGACCCACTGCTCTCTGACGAACTGAGGCCGCGGATAATCCTTTCGATACATCTTAGTTGCCATAAATCCTTATCCCCTTCTGCGGACTAAACCCTGCCAGCAAGCTGCAGGGTCTAGAACCGAGATGATCTATTCGTTCTTAATTCCAGCATCCCCGATGACTTGTCTGAACGACTTATCCATGATATCAAGTGCGGCTTGCGGTTCCATGTCTCCACGAAGCACCGATTGCACCGCTTGCTCCATGATATCGTTCAGTTGCGGGGAGACGTACGGTACATCGGGGTCCGCCATAATACGGCCCTTCGTCAACGAATCCAGCAACGTTTGATACATCGGGAACTCCTTCTGCAATTCCGGTCTCATATAGTTGGAAGTCCGGGTAGGGTCCATTTTGTTCTGAACTTTAAGCACTTCCAGATCCTTCGACGTGACGTATTCCATGAACTTATACGTAAGCTCCGGTTCCGACGTCGAGCTTGTCATGGCGATCGACCAGCCGCCCATCGTCGGCGCGCCGCCCGGCGTAACCGTATAACCGACTTTGCCTTTTACTTTGGAGTTATCCGCTTCCGCCGTCTGGATGAGTCCCGGCCATTGTTCCATCATGGCGACTTCCCCGTTCGCGAAGAGCGTATTGGCTTCGTCCCAAGCGAGCGTAAGAAGCTCTTTCGGCGCGTATTGGGTCAAATCTTTGGCGAATTGAAGCGCCTTGAGGCCCGCTTCGTTGTTGAACGCAGGATTGAAGTCCTTATCTACGTCCTTGGCGCCGTATGCGGCCAGACGGTTCGTCCAGATCCAACGGCTTGCGGTATTGTCCGCCATTGTGCTGTAGCCGTAGGTAACCGGAGAATCTGAGTTCAAGCTCTTAGTGAAGAACGCAGCAGCTTCAGCCATTTCCTCCGGCGTCTGAGGCACTTTCAGTTCTTTGCCTGTCTTAGCTTTGAAGCTTTCCTGGATAGCCGGATCTTCGAACAGGTCTTTGCGGTAGAAGAAAATTTGAACGTCCGGTTTATAAGGAAGTGCAACGAGCTTGGATTTGTAATTGCCATAGATGTCGAGAAGGCTCGGGATAAAATCGTTCAGGTCGAGATTCGGACTTACGAGCTCTTTGTTGTCGATATACGGCTTCAAGTCTTGAACAAGCCCGCCCTCGGCGTATCCGTGAATCAAAGCGACGGGCATGACGATCGAATCGAACGAATGGTTCGTTTGCAGATCGAGCTGGATTTTCTCCATGTAGGACTGCGCGGGGAAGCTTTGCACTTCGACCTTGGCGCCGGATACTTGCTCGAAATAGACGGCTGCCTCCTTAAGCGCCTTCTCCGTGTCTCCCGCCATCGTAGCGACGGTAATTTTCTCGCCGGCGTATTGGCCTTTCAGTGTGCCGCCTGCATCCATATCCTGCAGCTGAATGCCGTAGACTTTCGGACCTTCCACCTTGACCGGAGTTGGAGCGGAGCTTCCCGCGCTCGAAGGAGCAGAAGCGTTGCCGTTATTGTTATTGCTGGAACAGCCTGCAAGCAGCAGGGCGGCAGCCAAGGCTACACCGGAAGCCGCGCGAACGTTTCTAGAAAATTTCATCGTTGGAATCCCCCTTATAGTTCGTTAACTTTCAATTGAAGCACCTTGCGGCGTTGCATTGAAACGCGAATCCGAATCGAAACCTTCCGGCCACCTCCTTCCGATGCGCTCACGCAGATTCGTCATCCTTTTACCGCCCCCGCGGTGAAGCCGTCCACGATATACTTCTGAGTCGTAAGGGACAGCACGATCGCTGGTAACATCGCTACCGTTCCCGCCGCGGCGATCGCCCCGAGCGGCGTATCCTTGTTAACTTGGATCAGGCTGCTTATCGCGAGCGGCATCAGCTTCTTATCATCGGAGAACGTGAGGATCAGCGACAACGAAAATTCGTTCCAAGCCCCCATGAACACGAGAATGGAAGTGACGGCGATTCCCGGCACGACGAGAGGCAGGGCGATCCGGAGGAACACGCCGTACTCCGAACAGCCGTCGATCCGAGCAGATTCGAATATCTCGCCGGGCATTTCGTTGAAGAAGCCCATAAACAAGTAGATTGCCAGCGGAATGGCCGCCGTGACGTTCACGATGACAAGTCCGGATAACGAGTTTAGCAGCCCGGCTTTCTGGAACATGAGATAGTAAGGGATGATAAGCAGCAGACCTGGGATCATCCGCACGACGATCGTCGTATAGATCCACAGATTTCTTCCCGGAAAACGGAATCGGGAGAAGCCGTATGCGCCGAGAACCGTTACGGCGATTGTCAATATCGTCGTCGCGGAAGCGACCGTCAAGCTGTTCAGGAACACTTGGGCAATCTGGTTCTCCTTGAATACTTCGACGTAATGCGACCAGGTAAACTTCGTCGGAATCCAATCCGGCGGCAGCTTGATGATCGAATCCTTCGTCTTCAGCGAGGTCGCCAGCGTCCAGTATATCGGGAACAGGAAATAGAGAGAAAAGAAGGCCAAGAGAACCGTTACGATCGTCTGTTCCGTTCTTCTGTTCATTACGGCCACCTCCTTTCTATTTCGAATCCGGCTTGCGTTGCAAGAACAGGAACGCAATCAGCGAGAATGCAACGATGAACAGGAAGTAGAGAATGGAACCGGCCGAGCCGGCACCAATATCTGCGTATCGGAAAGCCGTCTTGTAGGTAATCGTCGCCAACGTCTCGGTTGTTCCGCTCGGCGCTCCGTTCGTCAACGCTACGACGCTGTCGAACACCCGCAGGGCATCCATGATGCGAATCGATACGACCAGGGCGATGAAGTTGCGGATCGTAGGCAGTGTGATCCGGAAGAACGTTCCGACCGTTCCTGCTCCATCAATGGAAGCCGCCTCGGACATCTCTTTCGGTACCGTCTTCAGCGCGGCCAGCAGGATGAGCATGCAGAAAGGTGTCGCGGTCCAGACGTCAACTAAGATAATCGATAACTTGGCCGGAAGCGTCTCCCCGCTCCAACTCACCTTCTCCAAGCCGATTGCGGTCAATACGTAGTTAATCGGTCCATACATCACCTGGAATAGCAGCGACCAGATCTTAGCGGATACGACAGGCGCCAGCATGAGCGGCATAATGAACAGACTTTTGAATATCGCCGTCCTGTTGCCGAATGCCCGGCTGTTCAACACGAGGGCCATGATCATTCCGAGCGTTACCTGCACGGCCACCGCGATCAAGGCGAAGACGAACGTCCACTGCATCGCGGCTAGGAAACTTTCGTCGCCCAGCATCTTCCGGTAGTTATCCAATCCGGTGAAGCGGATGCTGGATGCCGGCAAGGTCAGCTTATAATGAAGCATGCTCAAATAGATGGAATAACCGAACGGAAAAACCATCAGACCTACGATAAACAACAGGGTCGGAGCGGTAAACACAAAGGGCGCCCATCGTTCCAGCCTCGTGCTGCCGGTGTGGCGGTCTGCTCGTATCATGGGATCCGTCCTTCTTTCTGCCATGCGGCTTTCGTTTCTTCTCCCATCTTAGCACCGCGCGGCCGACGCCTTAATCCGACGCAATTGCCGAATTAGGTGTAACTTTTTGCTCGAATACGGTACAACAAAAATCCCTTGGCGGCAGACAAAGGTCTGCATCAACCAAGGGAAGAGGCGTCTCTTATTTGGGTTCCAACTCGTTTCGGCCATTCCGGTATTCGGTCGGTGTTACGCCGACATGCTTCTTGAATACTTTGAAAAAATATTTCGTCTCCTTGAATCCGACGAGATATGCGATATCCTGTACCGGCATGGAGGAATTACGCAAATACTCCTTGGCCTTCTCCATCTTCAGAGATGTCAGGTAGACATGGAAATTCACTTGAAACTCCTGCTTGAACAACCGGCAAATCTGGTATACGTTCATTCCGAATCGGGCCGAGAGGTGGGCGAGTGTCACGTCCTCCGACGTGAACTCCTTCGTCACGTAATCCTTCAAGTCATGAATCAGCGTCTTCGCATCCGTATACACCGGCGCGCCTTGCCGGAAGCGTTCGCGAAGCTCGCGCATGATCCACTGCAACCATTCGTCCGGCTCATCCAGCGCTCTTACCGCTAGCTTGTCGAACGTATGCCGGTTATCCGGAGTGCCGGCGGCTACCGCATGCCTGCCCGCCCGTTCGGCCAATTCCCACATCCGTTCGACGGCTTCGTACATGCGGCCGCGTGTTGTCGATGCCACCTCGGGCGAACGGAACAGCGCATCCAACATGATGGCGGCTTTCTCCGTATCCCGCTGTTTGCAGATGGAGATGAACAACTCCTCGAACTCCGCAGTTAGCAGCGGCGGCATACTCGTTGGCCCTGCGCCTTCGCTTCTCCCAACCAGCCGGTTGCCGTCCGCGAACTTCGTCCGTTCCGCGGCGAGACAAGCTTCCGAATACGAACCGGCAATCCCCTTCCAGCCTTCGTGAATGCCGCCAACGCCGAGGCTGACTCGGAAACGCCCGAATTTGCCGAAATTGGTGATGATCACCGAGCATTGCTGCTCGAACTCGGCCATGGCGGACGAACTTTTCTCCTCCGCGAAGCCTCGGATCAACGTAATCTGCTTCCTCAAGCCGAGCTGCCGGAATATGACCGTCTCGTTCGCCACGGTCTCCTCGCAAATGTTGATCGCCGTAAACAGCAGCGCTTCCTCATCCCCCGCGTAGACGTCCCTGGCCAAGCGCCGGAAATTATCGATGCGAAGTACGGCGACCGCGTACGCATCATAAGCGATCATCTTCAAATATGGATCCGGAGCCGATTCCCTCAGCGGAGACAGATCCCCTTCCACGAGCCGGCACAGAAGCGCCGCGTGCAGCACGTTCTCGCTCTTCTGAATTCGGGATTCGGTTTCGATCACTTTCCGCTTATCCGACTGGTCCTCTTCAATCCTCCGGACGGCTTGCTCTACGACGCGGACAAGCTCGTCTTCGTCGACCGGCTTGAGCAAATAATCGAACAACCCGAGCTGAAGCGATTGGCGGAAGTACTCATAGTCCTTATATCCGCTTACGATCACGATCTTAGTATCCGGAAGCAGCTTTGCTGCTCGCTCGGCGAATTCGAGTCCGTCCATGCCTGGCATCCGGATATCCGCGAAGATGAGGTGCGGATGATGCCGCTGTGCCAGAATGAGACCTTCCTCCCCATCCTTCGCTTCCGCTGCGATCGTAAGACCGAACGATGCCCAATCGATCGTTCTTTTGAACCCTTCCCGGATTAAAGCTTCGTCTTCCACAATCAGCACTCGATACATCTGTCCGTCACCTCCCTTCCTCATCTCGTTCAATCGGGAACGTCATCGTCACCGTGGTCCCTTTGCCTGAGATGCTGAATAGTTCGAAAGAAGCTTGGTCTTGATACACGAGCCATAACCGCTCCTTCACATTCAACAAGCCGATCCCGTGTGCCCCCGGCGTCTTCGGCTCCGTCATATCCGACAACAGAGCTTTCATCCTCGCGAGCCGTTCGGCATCCATTCCTGCTCCATTGTCCTGCACCGAAAGCCGAAGCCGATCCCCTTCCTCGGCCGCCTCGATCCGTATCGTTCCCGGACCGATCTTCCGCTCGATCCCGTGCAGCACCGCGTTCTCTAGAATCGGCTGCAGGATGAGCTTCAACACTTTGCAGGATCGGAGTGATTCCGGCACGTCGATACGGAACGACATTCGGTCGCCGTGACGAATCTCGATGATGCGCAAGTACTGCTCCGCGCTGCGGATCTCGTCCGCAAGCGGAACGACGTCTTCCTCGCCTGTGATGCTGTAGCGGAATATATGTGACAGCGACGAGGTCATCCGGCTAATCTCTCGAACGCCGTGGATCTTCGCAAGACTAGAGATCGTCTCCAACGTGTTGTACAGAAAATGAGGGTTGATCTGAGCTTTCAGCGCTTTGATCTGAGCGGCTTGCTTGACGACTTTCGCCCGGTACAGCTCGTTAATCACGTCGTTCAACCGATTGACCATCCGATCGTACGCGGAAGTAAGTTGTTGGATTTCGTCTTTACCGGTCGGCATTACGCCGGACAATTGAAAATCTCCCTTTTCCAAACTGCGCATCGAACGCATAAGCTTATAGATCCCGCTGAAAATACTGTTAAAGACGAGAGTCGCTACATAAGCGGACAGAAGCATGATGATGACGGCGGTCACGATAGTAAACGTCAATATTTTGTTCATGCTGCGCATGAGATAGTCGTAAGGAACTTGCTTGACGATAATCCACCCGGTTCCACTCATGCGAGTGAAAGAAGTCAAATATTTGCGGCCGTCCGCATCTTCGTAATCCATATGGTGAAGCTCCGGTTGTTGACTGCGGAGGGCTTGGGCGAGCTTCGGGTCGCCAAGAGGTTCTCCCCACTCCGACTCTCTGTCGCTATAGATTACCGTTCCAGTATCATCGAGAATGAACACTTTGCCTTCGCCTTCAGCCGTGCCATCCGCCATAATCTCGCTGAAAGCCCCGGGTTTGACGGCCAGCGCCGCCATGCCGAAGTTCGTCCCGCGCCATCGGTCTTTGATCGGAATAGAGATCGTCAGCACTTTGTCCCCCGTCTGATAGAAGCCTTTGACTTCGTTCAAGTGAGGAGCCATCCATAGGAGAGAGCTTCCTTCCCGATTCATAGTCTCTTGGTAAAGCTTTGTATCGCTGTAACGGACCGGCATCATGCGGTTGCCGACATACATGCTGTATTGGTTGTTCGGCAAAGCTACTGTAATCCCCTCGACCGATAGATTCCCCATCATTTTCACGTTCAGCATGCGCTTTAATTCATCGTCCAACTGATATTGACCGAGTATGTCCAGCTCGGCGGCGCCTTTCATCTCCGTCTGCACGAGGTCCTCGTTCACGATCGTCTGCAGCAGCTTCTCATAGTCGGAGGCGACGGCATCCGCGTTGATCTTGATCTGGCTGACGATCTGCATCGAGTACGTTTCGTTCTTCTGAGTAGCATCCTTGTATGAAAAGTAAAAAGACACCGTCGCGACAATCGCGAGCGGTGCGGCAGAAATAAGCAGGAAAGTGAGGAGCAGTCTCCGCTTGACCGTAAACCGTCTCAAAAACCGAACTTGTGACTGAAAAAATGCTTGGAGACTATTATTGGCCATGCGGAGCTCCTCCTTCTTATATACATTCTACGATTTCTCCCTCGTTGATCCGGCGGATCAGCGACAACGGAATTTTGGGCTTGCGATCCCAAGTGAGCAACCCGCAAATTTCCGTCTCGGTGTCCGTGAGCTGCGTATAGCAGTAGCCCTGCACGAGTCCGGAGACGACCATCGGGTGAATGACGTCGACCAACTGATCTAGAAACTCCTGTTCGTTCTGGGCGGATGGGTTGACGATCGGCGCTTCCGGAATGGAACGCAGGTTAACGCCGCCGAACTCCGTTACCATGATCGGTTGACCTTCATACTTGTATCCCGGAGCATAAATGAATTTGCGTCCCGTCATATCGTTCAGGATTCGGTCGACGTTCGCATATCTCTCCAGCAGCACGCCGCGATCTCTCGAATAATCATGCACGGTACAAAGATCGGACAGGCAATGCTCCCATCCGTCGTTGGACAGGACGAGTCTCGTCGTATCGATCGATTTGGTGAAATGGTACAAAGCCATCGCATGATGTCTTTGCTTCGGATCGATCAGAATGTCGGGCACGCCCCAGCTTTCGTTGAGCGGTACCCAGGCGACGATACAAGGGTGATTGTAGTCGCGGCGAATGATTTCTCCCCATTCTTGACTCATCCGGTACGCATAAGCTTCGGAATACTCATAAGCGTTAGCCGTCTCTCCCCAGACGAGGACACCCAACTTGTCGCACCAATACAAGTACCTCGGATCGGCGACCATCTGGTGTTTACGCATGCCGTTAAAGCCCATCTCCTTGCACAATTCCACGTCCAGACGAATCGCATTATCCGATGGAGCGGTCAAGATCCCATCGGCATAGTAGCCTTGGTCAAGCACCAGCTTCATCTGGTAAGGCTTGTTGTTCAAGCACACTTTGCCCGCTTCTATCGAAATTTTACGCATTCCGAAATAGCTTGTCACGCTGTCTGTCACGACGCCGTCCACGCGCAGCGTGAACTTCACATCGTACAGATTCGGTCGTTCGGGAGACCACCACCGGCCGAAGCCATGATCGTTGAAGTCCTTCAGATTCATTCTGCGAGACTCGCGTTCGCTGGCATAGATCGTTTCCTTCGCTACGAGCTCTCCCGCGAATGAAATTTCAGCCGTCAATTCGGCGCGTTCGCGCAGTGCTAATCCCCGAATGAACGTCTCGATCTCGATCTCATTCGAATCCAGATGCGGCGTGAATTTCACCCGATCCAGCCATACCGGGTTCACGTATTCCAGCCATACTGCTTGCCATATGCCGGTCATGTTCGTGAACCACATGACTTCCCCTTTTTCCTTCCAATATTGCTTACCCCGCGGAAGAGCCATATCCTCGAAGTAGTCCTGGGCGCGGACGACGATCGTATGTTCATCGCCGACGAGCGAATCCGTAATATCAACCGAGAAAGAGGCGTTGCCTCCTACGTGACTGCACACATGATGACCGTCCACCCACACTTGCGCATCATAATCAACGGCTCCGAAGTGAAGAATGACACGTTTGCCCTTCTCTGTCTCAGATACGCGGAACGTTCTCCGATACCAGACTACATCATGGAACTCCGTCTCCCCGATGCCGCTCAGCGGACTCTGATAGCAGAACGGAACGATAATCGTCTTATCGAACACCGCCAAGTCTTTACCGTCTTGTGCGGTTTCGTACCATCTACAAACCAATCCCTCGTCGCGATCATCCATTCGGAATTCCCATTTGCCGTTCAAACTTGCCCAGGATTCACGGATGAACTGCGGGCGCGGATATTCGGGTCTGACCAACATACCATGCACCTCTTGTTCCATTAGATTTGGTTCATTGTAGCACTTGAGCAACAGGCACCATAATCCGACTGGATTGACAACCGAGGTGTACTTTTTTGCACGAGACGATGAGGTTAGCGCAGACCCATAAATAAAGACCAGGATTCGAGGCAATTCGCCTCAACCCCTGGTCTTGAGAATTTTTGTTAATTCGTCGCGAACACTTCAACGATAAACAGCTGGCGCTGCTGGGCCAAGTTAATGATCTGGCCGTGCACCGATACCATCGGTCGCGTCGGATTGCTCCGATCGGTAAATACGATCTCGGCTATGCGTCCGTCGTTCAATCGTACGACCGCGCCGTTATGGAATTGCGTCGTTCTCTCGATGAACGTCTGAACGTATACCGGCTCCAGCTTGCCGAAGGAGTTGGCGTATAGCTCCTCTAGCACCAAATACGGCGACTCCGCTTTGCGATAGTTACGGTTCGAAGTCATCGCATGGTACATATCCGCTATCGTGACGATCTTGGCGTACGGATGAATTTTGTCGCCCTTAACCTTCATCGGATACCCGCTGCCATCGATACGCTCGTGGTGCTGCAGCGCGGACAGCCATACGCCCGAGTTGAGCCCGGTCACGTTCTCCAGCAGCCTGAATCCGTAGATCGTATGCTGCCTGACCTCCAGCAATTCATCGTTAGTGAGTCTTGATGGTTTGCGGAGAATTGCTTCGTCCACCTTGAAATTCCCAATATCGTGCAATAGACCGGCCATGGCGATCTGCAGCAAATCCTTCTCCGGGAACTTGTTCCACTTCGCCAAGTGGTATGAAGTCAGCGCGCACAACACGCTATTACGGACGAGGATGTTCTCCCCTCCTTCGAACGGAGGAAGGAAGAACGTCAGTACGTTATATTCATCCTTGAATTCAAGCAAAGCATTAAGCCCGTTACGAAGATCAAGGACCGGGATTTTCTGGCCGGAGGCGACCATTGACATCGTCCGTCTCAGCAACCGTTCCATCTCCAGGAACTGCCGCTGTAAGGAAGAGAGCTTCACCTCTTGCTTCTCAGAGCTGTCCTCCGCTTCCGTGTCGTCTTCTTTCTCTTCCAATCCCACTCTTCTAATATCTACGGTTGGAATGAGGAACGCTTGGAGGATTTCCAAGTCGCGTTCGGAAAGCGCGCGATCCTTCTCCATCAGCACGCTTCCAAGCGCGGTCTGAACATCCGTAGCGAGTCGATCTCCCGGTTGCGCTTGCATGACGGGTAATACAGGCATGTTTCAACCCTCCCTGGATGCGTGCACGGCGAGAGCAGACTAGTTATCGGTGCTTTCGGTCTGCTCGCCCTCAACTTCTCCTTCTGAATCTTCCGAATCGGTATCGTCTTCGCTGCGCGGTGCTCTCGCTACCGTCGCAACGGAATCCTCGTCCCGAATATTGATCAGCTTAACGCCTTGCGTAATACGGCCCATCGAGTTGATCCCCGCCATGCTCGTCCGAATGAGCGTGCCGGAAGTCGTCATGATCATCAGATCCTCTTCGTTGTTCACGACTTTGAGTCCGACGATCGCGCCGTTCTTATCCGTTACGTTAAGCGTCTTGATTCCTTTACCGCCGCGCGTCTGGGTACGGTATTCGGTCATCGGCGTACGTTTGCCGTAGCCTTTGGCCGTTACGATAAGCACGTCTTGCTCCGGATCGACGACGTCCATGTCGATGACTTTATCGTCGTCATCCAGCTGAATGCCCTTAACGCCGGTTGCCGAACGTCCCATCGATCTGACGTCTTCTTCCGAGAATCGGATCGACATCCCTTGGCTCGTGCCCATAATGATCTCGCGGGCGCCGTCCGTCAGCTTAACGCCGATCAGGTCGTCATCTTCGCGAAGCGAGATCGCGATCAAGCCGACTTTACGGATGTTCGAATAGTCGTCGAGCGGAGTCTTCTTCACGACGCCGCCCCGGGTCGCGAAGAACAGATATTTGTTCGGCTCGAATGCTTCGACCGGAATAACCGCATTGATCGTCTCGCCTTGCTCGATCTGGATGAGGTTAATGATCGGCGTTCCGCGAGCGGTTCTGCTCAGATCCGGAATTTCGTAAGCTTTAAGCCGGAACACGCGTCCTTTGTTCGTGAAGAACAACAGGAAGTGGTGGGTGTTGGAGATGAACAGAGTTTCGACGAAATCGTCCTCTTTCGTCCCCATTCCCATGATTCCGCGTCCTCCGCGCTTTTGGCTACGGTACGTTGACACCGGAAGGCGCTTGACGTAGCCCGAATGCGTCATCGTAATGACGACGTCGTCGCGCGGAATCAAGTCTTCGTCGAGAATTTCGTCGTCGCTGATCGTAATCTCCGTGCGGCGATCGTCTCCGAAGCGTTCCTTGATTTCTTCAAGCTCCGTATGGATAATGTCGCGCACGAGCGTCTCATCCGCGAGAATCGCTTTGTACTCGGCGATCTTAACCATCAGCTCGTTGTATTCGTCTTCAATCTTCTGGCGCTCCAACCCGGTCAAGCGTTGCAGGCGCATGTCGAGAATCGCCTGAGCTTGCTCATGAGAGAGGCCGAAGCGAGTCATCAAGCCTTCGCGGGCTTCGTCCGTCGTACGGGACCCGCGAATGAGCGCGATTACTTCGTCGAGATGGTCTAGCGCGATGCGCAAGCCTTCGAGAATGTGGGCGCGCGCTTCCGCTTTCTTCAGGTCGTACTCCGTCCGGCGGCGAATGACTTCGACTTGGTGTTCGATATAGTAATGCAGCATATCCCGGAGGTTCAATATCTTAGGCTCGTTGTTGACGAGCGCAAGCATATTGACCCCGAACGTGGTTTGCATTTGGGTCTGCTTGTACAGATTGTTCAGCACGACAGTCGGCGTAACGTCGCGGCGCAATTCGATGACGATGCGCATGCCATTGCGGTCCGATTCGTCGCGAAGGTCGGTAATGCCGTCAATCTTCTTCTCGCGAACGAGCTCGGCGATCTTCTCAACCAATCTAGCCTTAATAACCTGGTAAGGAAGCTCTTGCACAATGATGCGCGCCTTGCCGTTCACTTCTTCGATCTCGGCTTTCGCCCGCATCGTAACGGAGCCGCGGCCCGTCGCGTACGCTTGGCGAATTCCTACCGTCCCGAGAATATAACCCGAAGTCGGGAAGTCGGGACCTTTAATATATTCCATCAAGTCATACGAGTTAAGCTCCGGATTGCGGATAAGCGCTTGCGCGCCATCGATGACTTCCCGAAGGTTATGCGGCGGAATATTGGTCGCCATACCGACCGCGATCCCCGTATTGCCGTTAACGAGCAAGTTCGGATAACGCGCTGGCAGTACGACCGGTTCCTGTTCTTCGCCGTCATAGTTCGGCTTGAAGTCGATCGTCTCTTTATTGATATCGCGCAACATCTCCATGGCGATCTTGGAAAGCCGTGCTTCCGTATACCGCATAGCCGCCGCCATATCGCCGTCGATGGAACCGAAGTTGCCGTGCCCATCGACAAGCATGTAACGAAGCGAGAAATCCTGCGCCATACGCACCATTGCTTCGTAAATCGCGGAGTCACCATGCGGATGGTATTTACCGATGACTTCCCCTACGATTCTCGCCGATTTCTTGTATGGCTTGTCCGGTGCCATGCCCAGTTCGGACATAGCGTATAGAATACGTCTATGTACCGGCTTCAGACCGTCGCGAATGTCCGGTAAAGCACGGCTGACGATAACGCTCATCGCGTAATCCATGAACGATTCCCGCATCTCGACCCCGATATCGCGATCGATAATGTGAGAGCGTTGTTCTTCCGACATGAAGATAGATCCTCCTTAGTCCATGCGACTGATCCGTCGTGCATGCGCCATGCACCCATGATAGATGCACACCGCTTAGCGCGTTTCGTCATAGATTATTAATAATTCCATTATACCATATTGCCGAAGGGAAAGGTTGGATGAACGCAGATGTCGATCCAGCGCGTCACGAGCAAACAAGCAAAGACGGACGCCCTTCTTGCCGATGCTGAACTGCGGGCATACGTACCCGATACGCGAAGCTTCAACGAACAGACCGTCCGCAACATGCTGGATCGTTACGGCATGATCTACGTGAAGCCCGTGAAAGGCACTTTCGGCAAAGGCGTCATCCGCATCGAGAATTTGGCCGGTGAAGCCGAACCCTACTTCTTTCAATCCGGAGAACGCCAATACCGCTTCGACTCGTTCGATCGTATGTACGCCAAGCTTCTAACCGTCAAGAAAAACCGGGCCTATCTCGCCCAACAAGGTATACATCTGCTTAAATACAACAACCGGCGATTCGATGTACGGGTGATGGTGCAGAAAAATCCGGCCAACAGGTGGGAGACGACCGGTATGATCGGGAGGCTGTCCCATCCGCGCCGAATCGTTACCAACTATCATAGCGGCGGAACCCCGCTCTCCCTCGACAAGCTGCTATTACCGACTCTTGCTCCAGATCAGACCGCCGAACTGCAGGCCAATCTCCGGAAGCACGGCGTTAAAGTCGCCTCGGCCCTGGAAAGAAAATTTCCCAGGCTCAAAGAAATCGGCATCGACATCGCCTTGGATGAACGATTAAAGCCGTGGATACTGGAGGTTAATACGCTTCCGGACGTCTATTTGTTCCGCAAACTGCCGAACCTGTCGACCTTCCGAAAGATGTTCGCTTACGCGGTAGCGTATGGCCGCTACTCCAAGCGTAACCGCAAACGCAAAGCTTAATCGCAAGGGGTATCTCCTACGAGAGATACCCCTTTGGTTATCGGTATGATCGGTCGGTTCGTTAAACGTCCAAGTTCTTAACGAATTTCGCGTATTGTTGGATGAACTCGCGCCGCGGCTCGACTTGATCGCCCATTAGCGTATCGAACATCATGTCGGCTTTGATCGCGTCTTCGATCCGAACTTGAAGCATCGTCCGGCTGTCCGGATCCATCGTCGTCTCCCACAGCTGGGACGCATTCATCTCTCCCAAACCTTTGTAACGCTGAATGTTCAGCTTCGCTCCTTCGCCGAATTCGGCGATGATCTCGTCGCGTTGCTTCTCGTTCATCGCGTAACGAACGACTTTGTTCCGTTCGATCTTAAACAGAGGCGGCTGCGCGATATAAACGTATCCTTCTTCGATGAGCTGACGCATATAACGATAGAAGAAGGTGAGCAGCAGCGTTCGGATATGCGCTCCGTCGACGTCGGCGTCGGTCATGATAACGATCTTATGATAACGCGCCTTCGTAATATCGAAGTCGTCGCTAATCCCCGTACCGAGCGCCGTAATGATCGCGCGGATTTCCAAGTTGGACAGAATTTTATCCAGACGGGATTTCTCTACGTTCAAAATCTTGCCGCGGAGCGGCAGGATCGCCTGGAAGTGACGATCGCGTCCTTGCTTAGCGGAACCGCCCGCGGAGTCGCCTTCGACGATGTACAGCTCGGAGATCGAAGCGTCCTTGGAGGAACAGTCCGCCAGCTTGCCCGGCAGAGAGCTGACTTCGAGCGCGCTCTTGCGACGCGTCAGCTCGCGTGCTTTGCGCGCAGCCTCGCGCGCTCTTGCGGCTTGGAGCGACTTATCCATGATCTTACGAGCGACCGTCGGATTCTCGTCTAGGAACTGCAGCAGCTTCTCGCTGAACAGAGACTCGACAATACCGCGGACTTCGCTGTTACCGAGCTTCGTCTTCGTTTGTCCTTCGAACTGCGGCTCGGGAATTTTCACGGAGATGATCGCCGTTAATCCTTCCCGCACGTCGTCGCCGGATAAATTCGAATCGCTGTCTTTCACGAAGCCCATCTTGCGCGCGTAATCGTTAATAATCCGGGTCAAAGCGCTCTTGAAGCCGGACTCGTGCGTCCCGCCTTCATGCGTGTTGATATTGTTCGCGAAAGAATACAAGTTCTCCGAATAGCTGTCATTGTACTGCATCGCAATTTCGCATTGGATATTGTCTCTAGAACCTTCTACGAAGATCGGCGTTTCATGAAGCGCCTCGCGATTGCGGTTCAAGTGTTTAACGAACTCGATAATGCCGCCGTCGTACTTAAAGGAGTCGCTCATGCCGGTTCTTTCGTCGGTCAGATTAATCTCGATACCTTTATTCAGGAACGCCAGCTCGCGAATGCGTCCGACGAGCACGTCGTAATCAAATACCGTCGTTTCGGTGAAAATCTCCGGATCCGGTTTAAAATTCGTTTGCGTACCGGTCTCGTCCGTATCCCCGATCACTCTCACGTCGTACTGCGGCGCGCCGCGACGGTACTCTTGTTGATGAATATGGCCGTCCCGCTTAACCGTTACGACGACGCGCTCGGACAGCGCGTTCACGACCGATACGCCTACGCCGTGCAACCCGCCGGACACTTTATAACCTTCGCCGCCGAACTTGCCGCCTGCGTGAAGAACGGTCAACACGACTTCAAGCGTCGATTTCTGCAGCTTCGTGTTCATGCCGACCGGTATGCCCCGGCCGTTATCGATGACGGTAATGCTGTTATCTTGATGGACGAATACGTCGATTCGCGTGCAATAGCCTGCCAGCGCCTCGTCAATACTATTGTCTACGACTTCCCATACGAGATGGTGCAGGCCTTTGCCGCTCGTAGAGCCGATGTACATGCCCGGACGTTTGCGTACCGCTTCCAAACCTTCCAAGACTTGAATCTGACTTTCGTCGTACGTCGTATTCTGCTGCGAATTTACGGACAAACCTTCCACCGCCTTCTTTACGTTGCCGATGCCGTTATGTTCTTAGCCTTTCAGATCGTCCAGATGATGCGCTCTTTTCTTAAGCGTGGACGTTGAAATCGGAGAATAATATACTTTGCCTTCGGTAACGACGATCGATTTCGGATCTTCT
Organism: Bacillota bacterium; assembly: GCA_023460795.1. GTDB lineage: Bacteria > Bacillota > Bacilli > Paenibacillales > Paenibacillaceae > Cohnella. Next base: position 17,858 of record JAEWPC010000009.1, read on the forward strand.
TCGCCGATCGTCTCGACTTCCTTGTTCTTCTGAGCCTGGGCTACGAATTGCCGAGACAGCTTGGAGGATTGCTCGATGGATATATCGAAGATCGCCACGACCTGTGACGTTCGAATGATCTTCTCTCCGCCCAAATGAATATACATGAGTTTCGCCCCTTGGCATTACCGCAGCAATTGTCCGTTCCTCACGTGAAAAACGGATGCGTCCTTCAACCGGCTCATATTCACGCTCTCCAGACCGGTCGTTGTGATAAAAGTCTGTACGCGGCTCTGAAACGTCTCGATCAATTGCGTCTGACGCGTCTGATCGAGCTCCGAGAGCACGTCGTCAAGCAACAAGAGCGGATATTCGCCCAGTTCTTCGTGCATGAGCTCAAGCTCCGCAAGCTTCAGCGATAAAGCGGCCGTGCGCTGCTGACCTTGCGATCCGAACGATTGCACGTCCTTGCCGTTAATGGCGAACGTCAAGTCGTCCCGGTGAGGTCCCGTCAGCGTCATGCCGCGCCTGAATTCTTGTTCCTTGCCTTGTGTTAACTTTAACATAAATTGCTGGAATAAAGAAGGATCAACTTGGGTTTGCGTTCCAATCGACTCGCCGAACGATGGCTTGTAATCGACGGTGAGAAGCTCCGTTCCGCCCGTTATTCCAGCATGGATTTTCTCCGCCCACTTTTGTAGATTTACGATAAAGTTTTTCCTTTTTTGCATCATTTTAACACCGTAAGTCGCAAGCTGTTCGTTCCATACCTCGAGCATTTCGGGCGATGCGTTCCTGCTGTCGGTCGACTTCAAGTAATTGTTCCGCTGCTGCAATATTTTCTGATATTGCTGCATGTCGTACAAATAACCGGGATGCACCTGGCCGATCTCCATGTCCATGAATCGGCGGCGCACTCCCGGTGCTCCCTTGACGATATCCAGATCCTCGGGCGCGAACAGAACCACGTTAAGCGTGCCGACGAAGCCGCTTAACTTGCGCTGCTCGAGCCCGTTAATCTTCGCTTTCTTGCCTTGCGCCGACACCTGAAGCTCCAGCCTGATATCTCCATGACGCTTCTCCATCTCCGCGCGAATAATCGCCGTGGACTGATTCCAGCCGATCAATTCCTTGTCTTTGGAAGTCCGATGGGACTTAGTCAGAGACAATACGTGAATCGCTTCGATGAGGTTCGTCTTCCCTTGCGCGTTCGGACCGATGAAGATGTTAACGCCGGATTCCGTGGCCAGCTTCAACGTATCGTAGTTGCGATAGCCGTGAAGCTCCAAGCTTTTTAACTGCATGAGGTTCCCCTTCCCAGTTATCGGGCGGTTACGGTGAACGTGCCGCAGCCTTCTACCTCGATCTGATCGCCGACGACCAATTTGCGCCCTCTGCGATTGTCCGGCTCCCCGTTAACAAGCACTTTCGTTTCCTGAAGGAAAAACTTCGCATGTCCGCCCGTGCTAATACAATCCGCCAACTTCAGAAACTGGCCGAGCGTAATGTATTCCGTCGATATGCCGATACTTTTCATCTTCCGCGCTCCTTAGTTTGTCGTTCGGTATGGAAGAATGAGGAATAAGCTGTGCTCGTGGTCGCGAGGTTTGATAATGATCGGGCTCATCGCGCCGGTAAAACCGATAAACAGCTCTTCGGAATCGAGTACTTTAAGAACATCGATCATATATTTGGAGTTGAAGGCAATCTTCAGCGGTTCGCCGCGCAGCTCGGTAACGTCCAGCTGCTCCGTAACTTTACCCAACTCGGAAGAGCTCGAGGAAATTTCGATGCCGCCGGTCTCGGTCGTCGTAAGGCGAACGATGTTCGTCTTCTCTTCGCGAGATAGCAAATAAGCGCGATCGATGGCTTCGCTAAGCTGCTTCGTATTCAAAATGAGTTCTGTTTTGAACGATTGCGGAATAATCTTGGAAGTATCCGGATAGGTCCCGTCCAACATACGCGAATAGAACAAGACGTTGCCAAGCTTAAACAGCACTTGGTTATCCGCGACGACGATGTCCACGTTAACGTTCTGGTCCGGTACGATCTTGGCCAATTCGTTCAGCGTCTTGCCGGAAATGACGATGTTCGAGAAACGAACGTCGCCCGCGTTGACAGTCGCCGTACGGCTAGCCAAGCGGTGGCGGTCCGTTGCGACGAATTTATAATTGCCGTCTTGCAGGTTCCATAGAACGCCGGTTAGAATCGGTGTCGATTCGTTCGTCGTAACCGCGAATACCGTCTGTCTGATCATATCGCGAAGCAAATCGCCGGGAATCGTCACGACTTGATCTTCTTGAATCGACGGCAGAATCGGGAATTCTTCCGGATCCAAGCCGACGAGCTGAATTTCAGTCGCTCCGGAACGAATTAACGTCTGGAAACGTTCTCCGACTTCGATATGAACCTCTTCATGAGGAAGCTTCTTGACGATCTCGACGAAAAATTTAGCCGGAAGCACGACGCTGCCTGTCCGTTCGACCGTTACGATCGTCTTCTCCTGGGTTTCGAGCGGGATAAAGCTTTGAATCGAAATATCGGTGTCGCTTGCCGTCAGAGTTACGCCGTTATAACCCGCATCCACTTTAATGCCGCTCAGAATCGGAATGGTCGTCCGCGAAGCGACAGCTTTCGAGACGTGCTGAATCGCTTCGTTCAGATCGCCGCGCAATATCGTTAATTTCATGGGGTCACCTCGTTAAATGTCATCTTATTGTAGCATGTTTAATTATTAAAGTCGTAGTAGGCGACGTGAATATGTGGATAAGTGCATAAAAGCTCGAAAATAACGCCTATCCACATGTGTATGCTTTGTGCATAGGCGTCTCGTGATTGTTAAGTTAAATTTTTGATCTTTTCCGTCAGGCTGTTAATAATTTTGTAGAGATCTTGGTCGATCTTAAGCTGCTGCGAAATCTTCTCGTGGGCGTGAATGACGGTCGTATGGTCTCTTCCACCGAACGCTTCCCCGATCTTCGGCAACGAATAATCGGTTAATTCCCGGGATAGATACATCGCGATCTGTCTAGGGAAGGCCACCGCTTTCGTTCGCTTGCGCGCCTTGAAATCCTCGAGCTTAAGTCCGTAATACTCTCCGACCCGCTGCTGAATATCCTGCATCGTGATCATTCTGTTCCGACCGGTTGGCAAAATATCCTTCAGCGCTTCGGCCGCCAGATGCGACGATATGTCCTGATTCGTAAGCGAAGAATAGGCAACAATACGGATAAGGGCGCCTTCGAGCTCGCGAATGTTGGAATCGATCATATTCGCGATATACATCATCGCTTCGTTCGGAATGTCCAGATTCTCCGCCTTGGCCTTCTTGCGCAGAATGGCGATCCGCGTCTCGAGATCCGGCGGTTGAATGTCGGTGATCAGACCCCATTCGAACCTGGACCGAAGACGTTCCTCGAGCGTCGGAATTTCCTTCGGCGGACGGTCGCTGGAGATGACGATTTGCTTATGTTCCTCGTGCAGGGCGTTGAACGTATGGAAGAACTCTTCCTGCGTACCTTCCTTGCCTGCGAGGAATTGAATATCGTCGATCAGCAGCACATCGATGTTCCGATACTTGTTGCGGAAGCTTTCGCCGCGGTTATCGCGAATCGCGTTGATGAACTCGTTCGTGAACTTCTCGGACGATAAGTACAGAACCTTCATATGCGGATTATGTTCCAATATATAGTGACCAATCGCATGCATGAGGTGGGTTTTGCCCAATCCGACGCCTCCATATAGGAAGAAAGGATTGTAGGCTTTGGCCGGCGCTTCGGCGACGGCGAGCGATGCAGCATGCGCGAACCGGTTACCCGCGCCGATGACGAACGTATCGAACGTGTATTTCGGATTCAGCATATGCATATTGGTTTCTTCGGTTTGCGGCTGACGAACGGCCGGAACTTGCGGGAATGGCGCCGGCGGCTCTACGGTCCGAAGCTCTTCGATCGCGAATTTAATATCCACAGGTCTGCCGATATATTCGGACAACGTCGAAGAAACCAGCTTCGTATATCGGTTCTCAAGCCATTCTACGGCGAATGTCGTAGGAGCGGTAATGATAACGGCGTTATCGTTAAGGAAATTGGCTTTAGTCGATTTGAACCAGGTGTCGAAGCTTGGTTTGCTGAGCTTGGTTTGGATGACCGACAACACCTGTTGCCAGATCTCGTTGTTGCGGTTGTCCACGCGAATTTCACTCCTTTAACCCATTCCGAGGACAAGTGAAGAGAGCGGAAAAGTCGAAAACACGAGGTTTCGATCAGTTATCCACAGAAGTCACTGAATTCTTTTATAGGATGTCCATTAATAACAGGGTTTGTTCACAATGTTATGCACAGGGTGTTAATAAATCGAGGTCGAAAGGAAGAAATCCACTGGAAAAGACATGTCTAATCATAGCAGACAAACCCTCTAAATTCAACGAAATTCCCCCTGTTATCCACAAATTCAATCACTTGTGGACGATTTCTGTGCACAGCACTACATATTGTGAATAAGATGTGCGGAGCTTCGACAAGATTCAACTATTTTTGAAATTCGACATCATTCTTATTCACATGTGCATAAGTGAAAAGCTGGAATGGCGCATTTTATTTGACTTTTGGGCCTCTTCGTGGTTTAATAATAAAACGTGAGTTTGCAAGTAAGGGGGTTGAAATCATGGGTCCAACATTTAAGCCGAACGTGAGCAAGCGCAAGAAGGTTCACGGTTTCCGTAGCCGCATGAGCTCCAAGAACGGACGTAAAGTCCTCAAAGCTCGTCGCCAAAAAGGCCGCAAAGTATTGACGGCATAATCGTAAAGACCACTCGGGTGGTCTTTTTTTCTTATTACGAGAATGATGGAGCGGTGAAAGATGCATAGGAAGCTGCGCCTTCGTAAAAGAGAGGATTTCAATACCGTCTACCGATACGGCCGATCGTTCGCCAACTCGCAATTCGTCGTCTATTGGCGCAAGCGAGGGGAGAAGGGAACTTTCCGCATGGGGATATCCGCCAGCAGCAAGCTGGGGGGAGCGGTCGTAAGGAACAGGCTGCGGCGAATGGTGAAGGAAATCGTGCGGCTGAACGCGGGAAAGCTGCTTGAGGATATGGATTTGATCTTGATCGTTCGCAAGCCGGCGCTATCTCTTCCTTATAAAGAGATGGAAGGAAGCATTCTGCATGTGCTTCGCAAGGCAGGTTTGCTTAAGGGATCGACGCCCGCGATTCCACAGCCGAGAGGGACGTCTCCGAACAGAAGATCGGGTCCAACTCATAAAAAGAAGCCGGACGCACCTAAATGAAAGCGCAGGAAGAACCAACTTCTCCGAATGGCGGGAGAGGACGGGCCGGCGCTTTCTTTTGGCTTTCTTCTTATGGTATAGTGTACATGTAGCATCCTGCATTTAGCAGGACAAGTCGCGTACGTCTGTTGAGGCGTGCTGGTTGAGAAGAGGGGAGTTTTCAAGCTTGTTGCGAAATCGCAAATGGTGGGTTATCGGCGGTGCCTTGGCGCTGATGGCTTTGTTGTCCGGATGTACGCCATCCACGACTGCCGTAACTACGGACGAGATGGCGAATAGCGGTTCTTGGTGGACGAAGAACGTCGTCTATTATTTCTCCAAGATGCTCGATACGTTCGCCGATTGGTTCGGTGGTGAATACGGTTTATCGATTCTGCTACTCACGATCATTGTGAGAACGGTCATTCTTCCGCTCATGATCAAGCAGTATAAGAATACGAAAGCGATGCAGGCGTTGCAGCCTGAGATGAAGAAGATTCGCGAGAAGTACAAAGAAGATCCGAGAAAACAGCAAGAAGAAATGATGAAGCTGTATCAGACGCACCAAGTGAATCCGCTGGCCGGATGCTTGCCGCTAATCGTCCAGATGCCGATCTTCATTGCTCTGTATACGTCGATCAACAAAAACATCGAGATTAGAGAACATACCTTCTTAGGCTTACAACTCGGAACTTCGCCGAACGATGGCGAATGGTACTACTTCATCGTACCGATTATCGCGGCCGCGACGACGTTCATCCAGTCTAAGATGATGTCTGCCCAGCAGACGATGGCCGGACCGATGAAAGGGATTATCTACATCTTCCCTGTTCTGATCTTCGTCATGGCGATCAATTTCCCGATTGCATTGCCTCTGTACTGGATCTACAGCAACATCTATACGATCATCCAAAACTACTTTATGTATAGACGTAATCCTAGTCCGCAGCCGGCCGGCGACACGCCGCCGCCTTCGAACAAGAAATCCAAAAACAACAATTCTCCGAAACCAAGAAACAAAGGGGCCCGTGCCAAATGAAAAAGCTGCTGGCATCAGGTAAATCGGTAGAAGAGGCAATTCAGAGCGGTCTTGCCCAATTGGGCGTCTCAAAAGATCGCGTGAATGTTATGGTATTGGAACAGCCAAGCAAAGGATTGTTCGGGCTCATCGGAGCCAGAGATGCGAAAGTAGAGCTTACATTACAGCCGGACGGGATCGAGGAAGCGATCGAGTTTCTTCGCGAAGTCTCAGCAGCAATGGAACTATCCGTGTCCGTCGAGAGGATCGATGAGAGCGAAGCCGTGAAGATTAATCTGACCGGCGACGATCTCGGCATTCTGATCGGCAGACGCGGGCAAACTTTGGATTCTCTGCAATACTTGACTAACATCGTGGCGAACCGCCACTCTAGTCGCCATCTTCGAATCGTACTTGATGCCGAGCAGTTCCGCGAGCGCCGTCGGCAGACGCTAGAAGCGCTCTCGGATCGAATGGCGACGAGAGTCGTTCGATCTCGTAAGGAAATCGTTCTTGAGCCGATGACGTCTCAAGAACGCAAAATCATCCATGCTTGGCTGCAGACGCATCCGGACGTCAGGACGTACAGTCAAGGTGACGAACCGAACCGGCGAATCGTTATCGCGCCGAAGTAACTGAACGTACTCGCATGCATCGCAATGGCTTCCGTAATCAGGAGGTCATTGCGTTTTTGTCGATTCAGAGGCATTAATGATTAGGGTATGAACTGAGGGATTGCAGATGATAGAGGATACGATCGCCGCGATTGCGACCGCATTAGGGGAAGGTAGTATCGCGGTCGTGCGGGTGAGCGGACCCGAAGCGATTGACACCGTGGCAAAGGTGTTTCGATCGAAGACGGATATAAAGAAAGCGCCGACGCATACGGTACACTACGGATGGATCGCTGACCCGCGGACGAACACCGTTCTGGATGAAGTGCTCGTGACGGTGATGAGGGGACCAAGGTCTTTCACGGCCGAGGATGTCGTCGAAGTGAGCACGCACGGAGGCATCGTGGCGGTTAAATCGGTACTTGAATTGATCTTGCGCAGCGGAGCAAGGATGGCCGAACCGGGAGAATTTACGAAGCGAGCTTTCTTGAACGGTCGTATCGACCTTGCGCAAGCCGAAGCGGTAATCGATCTGATTCGCTCGAAGTCGGACCGCGCGTTCCAGGTTGCGCAGAAGCAAGCCGGCGGGGCGTTATCTAAATTGATCTTACCGATGAGGCAGCAACTTATCGAATTGCTTGCGCACGTCGAAGTGAATATCGATTATCCCGATGACGATATCGAAGAGGTTACAACGAGTCACATTCGCAGCAATTGCAGCGAGCTGCTCGAACGAGTGGAAGGGCTGCTAAAACGCGCGCATGAAGGCAAAATACTGAGAGAAGGTATCGTAACCGTAATCGTCGGTCGTCCTAACGCGGGTAAATCTTCATTATTAAATGCGTTAGCGCGGGATAATAAAGCGATCGTAACGGATATTGCCGGTACGACTCGCGATATCGTTGAGGAATCCGTGTCGATATCCGGTATTCCTCTTAGACTCCTGGATACGGCTGGGATCCGCGAGACGAGCGATGTCGTTGAACGGATTGGCGTAGAGAGGTCGAAAAACGCGATCGAGGACGCGGACTTGATTCTTCTCGTTCTGAACAATCATGAGCCGTTGCACGAGGATGAGCGAAAACTGCTCAAGCAAATGAAGGATCGTCCAACGATCGTTGTCGTGAATAAGATGGATTTGCCAAGTCAGTTGGAGCTCACTGAAATCGAGGCGGATTATAATAAAGAACGTATCGTGCAGCTATCCGCCAAAGAAGGCAACGGTATCGAGGCTTTGGAAAATGCGGTGTCTAAGCTGTTCTTCAGCGGCGAGGTAGAGGCGGGCGATTTAACTTATGTAAGCAACGCTAGACACATCGCGCTCTTGCATCAGACGAGACAATCGCTGGAGGATGCCATCTCCGCTACGCATGAAGGCGTCCCCATCGATCTGATTCAGATCGATATCGCGGCGGCATGGGAGTCGCTTGGGGGGATCCTAGGCGATGCCGCCGGCGACTCGTTGTTAGATCAAATTTTCTCCCAGTTCTGTCTGGGCAAATAATAAACGAAGAGATAGGGTAAGGAGGGGATCGTATGGGATATCGTGCAGGGGAATACGACGTTATTGTTATCGGTGCCGGCCATGCCGGATGCGAAGCAGCTCTTGCTGCGGCGCGAATGGGCTGCGAGACGCTGCTCTTGACGATCAATCTGGACATGGTGGCTTTCATGCCATGTAATCCGTCGGTTGGCGGCCCAGCGAAGGGGCACGTCGTACGGGAGATCGATGCGCTCGGAGGAGAGATGGGACGCAACATCGATAAGACGTTCATTCAGATGAGAATGCTCAATACGGGCAAAGGACCGGCCGTACACGCGCTTCGCGCGCAGGCGGATAAGTTTCTTTATCAGCACACGATGAAGGAAACGATCGAGAAGCAAGAGCATTTGACGCTTCGCCAAGGCATGGTCGACGATCTGATCGTTGAAAACGGCGAGTGTAAAGGAGTCGTTACGAAGACTGGCGCGGAATACGGTGCGAAAGCGGTCGTCATTACAACCGGCACGTACCTTCGAGGGAAAGTCATTCTCGGCGAATTGATGTACGAGAGCGGTCCGAACAATCAGCAGCCTGCCGTGAAGCTGTCGGAAGCGTTAAAGCGCAACGGGTTCCAGCTTGCTCGATTTAAGACCGGAACGCCGCCGCGGGTTCATGAAGATACGATCGATTTCAGCAAGACTGAAATTCAACCGGGCGACGTAAAGCCGAAATATTTCTCGTATGAGACGGAGTACGAAGCACATTCGGAGACGCAACTGCCGTGCTGGCTTACTTATACGTCCGAAGAGACGCATAAGATTATTAACGACAATCTTCACCGCGCGCCGATGTTCACCGGCGTGATCGAAGGAACCGGTCCGCGCTATTGTCCGTCGATCGAGGATAAGATCGTCCGCTTCGCCGACAAGCCGAAGCATCAAATTTTCCTTGAGCCGGAAGGTCGCAACACGAAAGAATATTACGTGCAGGGACTTTCTACGAGCATGCCGGAAGACGTCCAGCTTAACATTCTGCGTTCGATTCCCGGACTGGAGAAGGTTGAGATGATGCGCACCGGTTATGCGATCGAATATGATGCGGTTGTTCCGACCCAATTGTGGCCATCGCTCGAGACGAAGTTGGTGGGCGGTTTATTCACCGCAGGCCAGATCAACGGCACGTCTGGCTACGAAGAAGCGGCAGGTCAAGGGATTATGGCTGGCATTAATGCCGCTCGCAAAGTACAAGGCAAAGAACCGGTCATTATCGAACGTTCCAAAGGTTATATCGGGGTGATGATCGACGACCTCGTAACGAAGGGGACGAACGAGCCTTATCGGCTTTTGACTTCGAGAGCCGAATATCGACTGTTGCTTCGCCACGACAATGCGGATTTGCGCCTCACTCCGATCGGCCATGAGATCGGTCTGATTCATGAAGCTCGCTATGTGAAGTTCCTCGACAAGAAGGCGCGCGTAGAAGCGGAGATCGAACGCCTGAAGGAGACGAAATTCCGTCCGGACGAAGCGGTGCAAGCGATGCTTGCGGAATGCGGTTCGGCGCCTTTGCAGAACACGACCGACGGTTTGACGCTTCTAAGAAGACCCGAAGTTACGTACAGCCATCTTGAGGCGTTGGCGCCGTCGCCAGTCGATCTGACGGAGGATATGAAGGAACAAGTCGAAATCCAAGTGAAGTATACGGGCTATATCGAGAAGCAACTGCTGCAAGTGGAGAAGCTCGAGAAAATGGAGAAAAAGCGCATTCCCGACAACATCGACTACGACATCATTAACGGGCTTGCGATGGAAGCGAAGCAGAAGCTCGCGAAGGTGCGTCCGCTGTCGATCGGGCAAGCATCGCGGATTTCCGGCGTAACGCCTGCCGACCTTTCGATCCTGCTCGTACATTTGGAGCACTATAATCGAGTGACGGCAGCAGCTGCCGGAGGTCAATAATGGACGCGACGCAGCAGCTTTTCACGGAACAACTCGCTAAGCTGGGAATTACTCTTTCCGAGCAACAGCTTAAGCAATTCGAAACGTACTTCTCGCTCCTGGTGGAGTGGAACGAGAAGATGAACTTAACGGGGATTACGGAACGCGGCGCGGTGTACGAAAAGCACTTCTACGATTCGCTCACGCTCGCGAAAGTCGTCGATTTCCACGAAGTATCTTCGCTAGCGGATATCGGGTCGGGAGCCGGATTTCCCTCCATCCCGTTAGCGATCGCTTTTCCCCATATGAAAGTCACGATTGTCGATTCATTGGCGAAGCGAATTCGATTCCTCGAAGAAGTGACCTCTCAGCTTGGACTAACGGACGTAAGCCCTATTCATGGAAGAGCGGAGGACGTTGCCCGATTGAAAGCGCATCGGGATCAATACGATATCGTTACGGCCAGGGCCGTCGCACGGTTAGCGGTGCTGAATGAATTCTGCCTTCCTTTCGTAAAAGCAGGGGGCAACTTCGTCGCCATGAAGGGTACCGACATCTCGGAAGAGCTATCGGAAAGCAAGTATAGTATAGATAAGTTGAATGGCAGCCTACTTCGAGTCGAACAGATGCAACTGCCATCCGAGGGCGCCGATCGACATTTGGTGCTTATTGCGAAGAAGAGTGCCACGCCGGGCGCTTATCCGCGGAAAGCGGGCGTCCCGCTTAAATCGCCTTTAGTTAAGCCGAGTGTGCAAGGTCTATCACTCTAGCGAATGCCTATTATCCCATCAATGTTCCACGTGAAACATTTTCGTCTAACGAACGTGTTCCACGTGGAACATTTTTATGCTTTAATACGCGTTCCACGTATGGTATTGTTAAGTAGTAAGATGCATGAAAGTTTTTTCAGTAGCAGGAAATAAGGCTGTTTAAGTCGAATATAATAGTTACTAGAGTAATGTGCCGCATTCATGCGATTTCGTGCGTGAACTGGCGGCGCTTTTTCGTCGCTATGGGCGGATTGATTTGTTTTATGTCCTAATCTATTGAACGTGGTGATCAGAGAGAGATGAGAGAACCATTCTCGCGTTTACTCGGCTTGTCCGACCGTACCAACCAAGAAGAAGTAAAGCAGATCGTGGTTAAGGACATCGTTCCTAGTCCCTATCAGCCTAGGTCCGTATTCGATGACGACCGCATCGATGAGTTGTGCCAGACGATTAAGACGCATGGCGTTATACAACCGATTGTCGTCCGGGTTCGGAACGGCAAATTTGAGCTCATCGCGGGCGAACGCCGTTGGCGTGCGGTTACGAAGCTTGGATTGGAGCATATCCCTGCGATCGTTCGCGAGATTAACGACTCGCAAGCAGCCTCGATTGCTCTAATCGAGAACCTGCAACGCGAAGGGTTATCCGCGCTTGAAGAAGCGATTGCTTATCAGAAGCTGATCGATCTCCACCAGCTCACGCAAGAAAGCTTGGCGCAGCGGCTCGGCAAGAGCCAATCGACGATCGCGAACAAAATCCGCTTACTTCAGCTAGGCGACACCGTTAAACAAGCGTTGCTCGAGCGGAAAGTCACGGAACGGCATGCTAGGGCGCTGTTGTCGTTGCCTAACGAGGATTTGCAGAATAAGCTGCTTAACGAGATTGTCGAGAAAGAATTGAACGTGAAGCAGACGGAAGCGAGAGTCGCGTTCTACACGGCGGCAGCTAAGCCGGAGAAGAAAAAACGAATTTCCTTCAGTAAAGACGTGCGTCTAGCCGTTAATACGATTCGTCAGTCGGTCGATATGGTGAATGGCTCCGGGATCCCGATCAAAGCAAGCGAGAAGGACCTCGAAGACCATTATGAGATCACGATCTTAATTCCGAAACGCAAAGATTAATATAAGGAAGTAAACATTGAGGTGAACGGGTTTGTCTAAAATCATTGCGGTATCCAACCAGAAGGGCGGAGTCGGTAAGACGACAACTGCCGTTAATCTGGGCGCTTGCCTGGCTTCTCTTGGACGCAAAGTGTTGATCGTTGATATCGATCCGCAAGGCAACACGACAAGCGGGATCGGTATTAACAAAGCGGACGTCAATTACTGCATATACGATGTGCTTATTAATGAAGTGCATCCGAAACAAGCGATTGCGGATACGGCAGTTCCCAATTTGAAAATCATCCCGGCTACGATTCAACTCGCCGGCGCAGAGATTGAATTGGTTCCGACGATGTCCCGCGAGATTCGTCTGAAGAAGGCGCTTGGGCTTGTCCGCAATGAGTTCGACTATATTCTGATCGATTGTCCGCCGTCGCTCGGCATATTGACGATCAACTCGCTTACGGCTGCGGATTCCGTCCTGATACCGATTCAGTGCGAATACTATGCGTTAGAGGGGTTAAGCCAGCTGCTTAACTCGATTCGTCTTGTGCAGAAACACTTGAACACTTCCCTGCAGATCGAAGGCGTCCTTCTGACGATGTTCGATGCGAGAACGAATCTCGGCATCCAAGTCATCGAGGAAGTGAAAAAGTACTTCCAGCAGAAGGTGTACCAGACGGTGATCCCGCGCAACGTACGCCTGAGCGAGGCGCCGTCGCATGGTCAATCGATTATTACGTACGATCCGAAGTCCAAAGGTGCCGAGGTGTACCTCGAGCTGGCGAAGGAAGTGATTACGTATGAGCAAGCGGCTAGGTAAAGGGCTCGACGCCCTAATTACTTCGCTGTCGATCAAGGAGGACGATAAGGTCGTTGAGATCCCGTTAGCGCAATTGAGGGCCAACCCTTATCAACCTCGTAAAACATTCGATGAAGATGCGATTAAAGAACTGGCTGAATCGATTCGCGAGCATGGCGTCATTCAACCGATCGTCGTTCGTCAGGCTTTAAGAGGATACGAGATTATCGCAGGCGAGCGTCGTTACCGCGCCTCGCAATTGCTCGGTAATCCTACGATTCCAGCGGTCGTCAGAACTTATAATGATCAACAAGTGATGGAGATCGCGCTTATCGAGAACGTTCAGCGCGAAGACTTGAACGCGATCGAAGTGGCGATTGCTTACCAAGCCATCATGAACCAGTTTAATTTAACGCAAGAAGAGCTGTCGCTTAAGGTTGGTAAGTCGCGCTCGCACATCGCAAACTTCCTTCGATTGCTGACGTTGCCCGATGAGATTAAAGATCATGTTTCACGTGGAACATTATCGATGGGACATGCCCGTGCACTAGCCGGTGTCAAAGAGGATGCCAAGAGACGCGAGTTGGCCAAGCTGACGGTGACGAACGAATGGAGCGTACGCGAGCTTGAAGAAGCGGTGCAGAACACCGAAGTTAAAGCCAAGGGAAAGACGGCTAAATCGAAATCGAAGAAACGCGATCCGTATATTGAACAAGTAGAAGAATCTCTCCGCGAAATGTTCAAGACGACGGTCAAGATTAAATCGAACAAGGATAAAGGAAAGATCGAGCTGTCCTACTTCGGAAAGAACGATCTGGAACGGTTGCTAGAGCTGTTAAAAGCGATGGCATGAGCGAATGAATAGATAGCATACTTGAGTTGTATTCTTCCAATGGAAGGATTAAACTTAGGTATGCTATCTCTATGTTGGGACGGTGTTAGACATGAGCCAAGACAAACCGCTCATTTATTTAGATAATGCTGCGACAAGCTGGCCGAAGCCTCCGAAAGTATGGGAAGCGATGGAGAGGGTTATGCGCGAGAGCGCGGCGAACCCTGGACGCGGGGGACATGCGATGGCCGTACAAGCAAGCCGGACGCTGTTCGAGACGCGCAAGAGACTCGCAAGACTGCTCGGCATTGGCAATCCGAACGACATTGCGTTTACGAACAATACGACGCATGCATTGAATATGGCGATCCAAGGGTTGTTGAAGCCCGGGGATCATGTGATCGCGACCTCCATCGAACATAACTCCGTGCGGCGACCGCTTGAAGCTTTGAAGCGTAAGCTAGGGATAGAAGTCACCTATGTGGCGACGGACCAGAAAGGGACGCTTAATCTAAAGCATGTAGCGTCCGCGGTGAAACCGAATACGAAGCTGATCGCCACAACCCATAGTTCAAACCTGCTCGGCAGTATTACGCCTATCGAATCGCTGGCGGAGATCGCCAAGAGGAGCGGAGCTAAGCTGCTTGTCGATGCAGCTCAGAGCGCGGGCGTTCTTCCGATACATGTTGGAAGCATGGGGGTCGATCTGCTTGCCTTCCCGGGCCACAAGGGGTTGCTGGGTCCGCAAGGAACCGGCGGGTTGTACATTCATCCCGACATCGACTTGGAGCCGCTCATGCACGGCGGTACGGGCAGTAAGTCGGAAGCGCCGGAACAGCCTACGGTAAGGCCGGACCGATACGAGGCGGGAACGCCGAATACAGTGGGGATCGCGGGTTTAGCCGAAGGGGTAGCCTTCATTCAGAGAGAAACGGTCGAAGCGATTCATGCAAGAGAGAAGCATCTCACCACGATGTTAATGGAGGGGCTGCTCGCCGAGCCTGGCGTTACGATCCTCGGCCCTGAGCTTGGAGTGGACCGGACGGCGATCGTATCCTTCATCGTCGAAGCCATTGATCCGTCGGAGATGGCGTTCTTGCTCGATCAACAATTCGGCATCGCGGTTAGGGCCGGTTTTCATTGTACGCCGCTTGGACATGAGACGGCAGGTTCGGCTGAGACAGGCGCCGTACGGGCAAGCCCCGGATATTTTACAACCGAATCGGAAATCGTAAGCATGATAGAAGCGGTCAAGCAAATCAAGCGAACCTTGAATCGTTAATAGAGATAAACGATAGTTTCATACATGGGGGAGACAGGAAAAAATGAACGGTTGGAACGATCAAATGGCGGTGGCAGTCGCAGCCGGCGAAGGGGTATTGTTGATCATCGTATTGTTCGTCGTGATCGGGTTGTCGAGCAAATTGAGCAAGCTGACGAAGGCCCATCAGAAGCTCCTCGGGGAGACGGGCGTTACGAATATGGAAGACGTCATGCATGCGGTTCATCATCAACTCGCAGAGGTAGACGGTAAACTGAACGAGCATCAAACATCGCTCGGCAAGCACGAAAGACGCCTAGCCGCCCTGAAGGGGCGAATCGGCGTCCATCGGTTTAACGCTTTCTCTGATTCCGGAAGCGACCTTAGCTTCTCCGTCGCGATAGTCAACGAAGCGCAAGACGGAGTCGTGATCACCGGCATTCACGGAAGAGAACAAACGTTCTTGTACGCGAAGCCGATCGACAAAGGCCAATCCGCATATATGCTAACTCCGGAGGAGAAAACGGCGATTACTCAGGCAATGCAAAAGGAATAGTCGCGTTGCGTGTGTTATGTATGGCTTTCGAAATACTTTGAGCGATAATTTCGGACATCTTCACGACGAGGTTAAGACGCGTATTCTGCAGCACGAAATACTCCATGAAGCCGCCGACGTTCACGATGCCGGTCATGTGAATATCGCCTACCGGAGGCAGCTCTTTGTTCACGCCGGCGCCGGGACGTACCGGTCCCGAACCGACTTGGATGCACCCAACGCTGGATACTTGTCCAAGACAGGCGTCAACGGCGATGACGAACGGTTGGCGCGTCGAACGTAATATTTTCAGCAGGGTATCCCCTAAATTCATGGCGTGTACCGGTTCTTCCAACGTACCGTAGAGGTCGTATAGGCTGCTGTTCTCGCGCGCGAGCGCAGTGCCTACGAGCGGACCCAGCGAGTCACCGGTCGAACGGTCAGTGCCTACGCATACGACGATAATACGACGATCGTGGGGCAAACCTCCGAGATACTGCTCCACTTTGTGGGATAATCGATGTAAGACAGTAGGTTCGTTATAAGGAATCTTCAAAGAGAGCGCTGCCGTATCGGTCGCAGAGCCCGGACGTTTCTCCCATAAGCCGTTCATCCGTCCGCCTCGCCTCCTCCCATATCATGTTACTAGTATATGGACGGGGCCGTTCTTTTATACTTATTGCGGGCGGCTAAGTTGAAATAACGAGGGGAAATCAGAATGATGCCTCTATTGATAGCTTTCGATTCTACGCAGCAAGCGCTCCGCGCCGAGATGCTGCTCGAGTACGCGGACATAGAGATCGATATTTGCCCGACTCCGAAGGAGATTACCGCAGGCTGCGCGCTATCGATTGCTTTTCCTTCCGAAGAGCTGGACCAAGTGAAGCAGATTATCGTCTCGGAGAACGTGGAGATCAGAGGTCTATTCGAGAAAACCGCTGACGGGTACGATCAGATCGCATAGGGAAGAGGAGGGACATTGGCGATGGATGGCGAGAGCACAGTCGAAG
Organism: Bacillota bacterium; assembly: GCA_023460795.1. Lineage (GTDB taxonomy): Bacteria > Bacillota > Bacilli > Paenibacillales > Paenibacillaceae > Cohnella. Next base: position 34,470 of record JAEWPC010000009.1, read on the forward strand.
TAACGACAGCTAAAGGTCTGTGGGAACAATTCATCGATAGTTTAACGGAAAAAATCGAAGATACGCAGATGTGGACATCGGTGGCGACGGTTATCGGCCGGATATTGCTTATTCTTATCGTCAGCCGTCTTGTGCTCATGATCCTGAACCGATTCATTGACCACGTCACCAGCGAACGAGGGACAACCCGTCTGAAGCTCAGAACAAGACGCGTGCAGACGCTAGGAAGGCTGCTGAAGAACGCTGCAGGGTATACGATCAACTTCATCGTCATTCTGCTCGTGCTCGGAGAGTTCAACATCCAGCTGGCTCCGCTGCTCGCCGGTGCAGGCGTGATCGGCCTCGCGATCGGTTTCGGAGCTCAAAGTTTAGTTAAGGATGTAATAACGGGCTTCTTCATCATTCTGGAAGATCAGTTCGCCGTAGGCGACGTGATTCAGACGGGCAACTTCAAAGGAACGGTCGAGATGATCGGCTTACGGGCCACGAGGCTTAAGAGTTGGACGGGAGAGATTCATATTATCCCGAACGGATCGATCGTCGAAGTGACGAACTTCTCGGTGAACAACGCGATCGCGGTCATCGACGTGAACATCGCATATGAGGAGCAAGTCAGCCAAGCGATGGAAATCGTCAGAGGCGTGCTCGTAAAGCTCGAAGATCCGAACATCGTCAACACGCCTGAATTGCTCGGCATTCAGACGATGAACGCGCAAGGCATCACCTTGAGGGTTACGGTGGAGTGCAGACCGAATACCCAATCCGTCGTCACGAGGAAAATCAACGAAGAGGTCAAACGCGTATTCGAGGACAATGGGATCGCAGCCCCGTACCAGCGCATGATGACCGTTCAACAGCGGGCTGATATGGTCGATCGAACGGGAGGAGCTTAAGATGGAACGTAAGGTATTCGAGCTTGGGGATATCGTACAAATGAAGAAACAACACCCTTGCGGGGCCAACGAGATGGAGATTATCCGCATGGGGATGGACATTCGGATCAAATGCGTGAAATGCAAGCATAGCATTCTGCTGCCCCGAGCGAAGTTCGAAAAGGGGTTCAAAAAAGTGCTTCGATCCGCTACACCTGGAGCTTCTGAGGGCGGTTTAGAGGAACGGGCATAGAAATGTTTTCCATGCAGCTCCGACCGCTTGCAAGCACGATTGATCTATGATATGATACTTCTTGCTGCGGAGAGGTACCCAAGTGGTCCAAGGGGGTTGACTCGAAATCATCTAGGCGTCGCAAGGCGTGCGTGGGTTCGAATCCCACCCTCTCCGCCATCCAACAAAAAATGAACTAGCGATCCCAACGGGGTCGCTTTTTTTGTTGGATGGCGAGGTGGGATGAGAACGGGTCGTGAAGCGGACATGTCCGGGGGACATGTTCGTAGACCCAGGGACTCGAATCTACCCTCGATAAGTGGGCTCGAACGGGTCGTGAAGCGAACAAGTCCGGGAGACATGTTCGTAGACCCAGGGACTCGAATCCCACCCTCGATAAGTGGGGTTCGAACGGGTCGTGAAGCGGACATGTCCGGGGGACATGTTCGTAGACCCAGGGAATCGAACGGCCTACGGGCAGTTTTTTTACTATCTTAGAAATGAATCAATTGAAACCTTTTCCATTCCTGTGTGTCTTTATTGTAGAAGGAAGGTGAGAGCCAATTGGAGCAGAAGGAGCTGCTTAGGCAATGGATTCAACAATATTATGATCGGTTAACTTATGTAGCGTATACCTACGTCCATGATCAAAGAAGGGCAGAAGATCTGGTTCAACAGACTTTTATGAATGCTTATTTATCTATAGATCAACTTAAAGACTCATCTCGTCCATATCCCTGGTTAGTTCGGATTGTTATCAATCAATGCCTTAATGAAACCCGGAAAAACAGCCGAGAGCAACCGATGGAATTTCTGCCGGAGCAGAGAAGTATGAGCACTGAAGATATTTACATGCAACAAAGCAGAGACAGGGAAGTCTATGCCGCAATCATGTCTTTGCTGGAGAAATTCCGCACGCCTATCATCCTTTATTACTTTGAGGAGTTGTCAGTTCGGGAAATTGCAGAAGCATTAAAGCTCAGCGAAGGTGCAATTAAGACACGCCTCCGCAGAGGAAGAGATCAATTGAAAAATAAACTAAAAGGAGTTGAAACGGATGAACTTGGAGACGCTTATTCGTCAAGCTAAACCGGATTATATCCAAGCTGATTCAGACAAAGTGACATCAGCTATTCTGGAAAGATTACAGGAATTGCCTAAGACACAAAGACGGAAAATCTCTGTGAAGATCGCAGTGGTCGCCGCAGCTTTATTTGCGATGATGTTGT
>JAEWPC010000010.1 GCA_023460795.1 Bacillota bacterium
GTTACTCACCCGTCCGCCGCTAACCAAGATTGCAGCAAGCTGCAATCAAGATCCGCTCGACTTGCATGTATTAGGCACGCCGCCAGCGTTCGTCCTGAGCCAGGATCAAACTCTCCATAAAAGTAAAACTTTTATCGAAGAGCCTTTCGGCTCAATCTGTATTGCTGGTTTTGTTCACCGAAGTGAACGATTTATTACCGTAAATTACGCTCGATGTTCAGTTTTCAAAGAACAAGCTGTGTTGCATATTTCGTCTTTCATCGTGCCGCCTCGTGAAGCGGCTTAAGTAATATATCACGAATCAAAACCCGATTGCAACCCCTAACGAGCAGGAAATATACAACAAAGTTCAAACTTGCCCTCCGCGAAGAGAAAACCGGCCATCCGCCTAAGCGAACGACCGGTTCGTAACCGTGATTCCTTAGCCTTCAGCGCGGTCCCGCATATGAGGGAACAGCAGCACGTCGCGGATCGACGGAGCGTCGGTAAGCAGCATGACCAAGCGGTCGATGCCGATGCCGAGACCTCCCGTCGGCGGCATGCCGTATTCCAGCGCGCGGATGAAATCGTCGTCCATCTCGTGCGCTTCGTCGTTGCCGGCTTCCTTCTCGAGAAGCTGCGCTTCGAAACGTTGGCGCTGATCGATCGGATCGTTCAGCTCGGTGAACGCGTTAGCATGCTCGCGCGCCACGATGAACAGCTCGAACCGATCCGTGAACCGCGGATCGGATTCTTTCTTTTTCGCCAGCGGCGAGATCGCCACGGGATGTCCCGTAACGAAAGTAGGCTGAATGAGCGTGTGCTCGCAGAACTGCTCGAAGAACGCGTTCACGATGTGTCCGAACGACATATGCTTCTCGACCGGCACCTTGTGCTCGGCCGCGATGCGATGCGCTTCTTCGTCCGTCATCTGAACGGTAAAGTCTACGCCGACGACTTCCTTGATCAAGTCGGTCATGGACACGCGGCGCCATGGAGGCGTCAGATCAACCTGAGCGCCTTGGTACTCGATGACCGTCGTGCCGAGCACTTCCTTTGCGATGTGCGCGATCAGGGACTCGGTCAAGTTCATGATATCTTCGTAGTCGGCATACGCCTCGTACAGCTCGATCATCGTGAACTCCGGATTGTGGCGAGTCGAGATGCCCTCGTTACGGTAAACGCGGCCGATCTCGTACACCTTCTCCAATCCGCCGACGATCAGGCGCTTCAAGTGAAGCTCGATCGCGATCCGCATGAACAATTGCATGTCCAGCGCGTTGTGATGCGTAATGAACGGACGGGCCGAAGCGCCCCCCGCGATCGCATGCAGCGTAGGCGTCTCGACTTCCAAGTAGCCGCGGTCGTCTAGATAACGGCGCATCGACTGGATAATCCGCGAACGGGTAATGAACGTCTTCTGAACGTCGGGGTTAACGATAAGGTCGACATACCGCTGGCGATAGCGCGTCTCCACGTCCTTCAGGCCATGGAACTTGTCCGGCAGCGGAAGCAGCGACTTCGTCAGCACTTCAAGATCGCTGACCTTGACCGACAGCTCCCCCGTCTTCGTTCTGAACACGACGCCTTTAACGCCGATCATGTCACCGATATCGAGCAGGTCGAACGCCTGGAACTTAACCGCAGGCACGGAATCCTCGCGTACGTAAATCTGAATTCTGCCGCTCAAATCCTGAACGTGCGCGAAGGCCGCCTTGCCCATCGAACGCTTCGTCATGATGCGTCCGGCCAGGCTGACTTCGACCGCCTTCTCGTCCAGCTCTTCTTTCGTCGAATCCGCGTATGCGGCAAGAATCTTACCCGCTTCGTGCGTGCGCTCGAACTTGACGCCGAACGGGTCGATGCCGAGCCCGCGCAGCGTATCCAGCTTGTCCCGTCTAATTTGCAATAATTCGCTTAATTCGGCTGTTTCGGTATTTTCCACGTGATCCATTCTCGTTACTTCCCTTCGTTCCTATATCCTGCATCTATCCGAATAACAGGCAAAAAAGCTTCCCGAGGAAGCTTTCCATGCCGCTGTAGAGCATTGTTCGCTTAAGTGTAGCGCGTCTTGCGGATAACCGCCGGTATTATAATCTCTTGATATCGACAATTTTGTATTGAATGATGCCCGCAGGAACGCTGACCTCAACCGTCGTACCCTTCTTCTTGCCGATGATCGCCTTGCCCACCGGACTCTCGTTGGAGATCTTGTTCTGCAGCGGATTCGATTCCGCGGTGCCGACGATCGTATACTCCATCGTGTCGCCGAATTCCATATCTTCTACGATAACCGTGGAGCCGATATTGACCGTCTCCAGATCGATCTCGTCGTTATTGATAATACGCGCGTTACGAAGCATCTTCTCTAGCGTAATGATGCGGCCTTCAATAAAGGCTTGTTCGTTCTTCGCATCTTCGTATTCCGAGTTTTCGCTGATGTCGCCATACCCGATAGCGATCTTAATACGTTCTGCGACTTCACGGCGCTTGACCGATTTAAGGTTCTCAAGCTCATCTTCTAGCTTCTTGAGCCCGTCAGGGGTCAGAAGGACTTCCTTATCGCTCATTTCACCGATCTCCTGTCTGGAAAGGTTTTCAGGGTTGCTACTCCAATATATGGCGGGCCATCGCTTACATGACTCCGAAATCGGCTTCAGGAAGCAATTTTCAATAGGTCTCGCGAATATTGGTTCTGATTATATTTCAACCCCTGAAAAATGTCAATTCGCGGAAACGATTGATTTGTAAACGCTTCAATTCAGTGAACGGCCGACTGCGCGGCTCCCGCGGCGTCCGCCAGCTGCTGCTCGACGTTCCTGACGTACTCCTCCAGAATCGTCTGCACGCCGCTCCGCGTCGTCAGATCCATGATCGAATCCTTCACGCGCGCGGAGTCCGGCAATCCTTTCAGATACCAAGCTAGGTGCTTGCGCATCTCCCTAACCGCAACGCTCTCTCCCTTAAGATCGGATAGCCGATCGAGGTGAAGCATCGCGATGCGGATTTTCTCCGCCGGCGTCGGATCGGGCAGCAGTTCTCCAGTCGTGAGAAAATGAACCGTGCGATACAGCATCCAAGGGTTGCCGAGCGCGCCGCGTCCGATCATGACGCCGTCTACCCCGGTATGTTCGAGCATTCTCTGCGCGTCTTCGGGCGAGAACACGTCGCCGTTGCCGATGACAGGGATCTTCACGGCCTGCTTCACGTCTCGGATAATGTCCCAGTTCGCTACGCCGGTGTACAGCTGCTCGCGAGTACGTCCATGGACGCTGACCGCCGCTCCCCCCGCCCGTTCGACCGCTAGCGCGTTCTCGACGGCATAAATATGGTCTTCGTCCCAGCCGATGCGCATCTTCACCGTAACCGGCTTCTTGGCGGCATCCGCGGCGTACGACACCATCTCGTATATTTTCTTCGGGTCGAGCAGCCATCTTGCGCCCGCGTCGCATTTCGTGACTTTCGGCACGGGACAGCCCATGTTGATGTCGATGATGTCGGCGTTCGTGTTCTGATCGACGAATTTGACCGCTTCGACAAGAGACTCCTTGTCCCCGCCGAAAATTTGCAGGCTAAGCGGTTTCTCGCGCTCGTCGACGAACAGCATCTCCAGCGTGCGCTGGTTGCCGTGCAAGATCGCTTTATCGCTGACCATCTCCGCGCAGACGAGTCCGCAGCCGAATTCTTTGGCGATTAGCCGGAAAGCCGGATTGCAGACGCCTGCCATCGGGGCGAGTACGACTCTGTTGTTCATTTGAACGTTACCTATTTTTAACATCCTGTCTCACTCCTTCCGAACGACGAATGGTGCATCCTCGCTCCCATTCGCCCATTCCTTGATTCCTTCTTGTACGAGAGACATCCCGCCCAGCTCTAGAGCCCAGGGAAATGCTAGGCCTTCCGGCCACACGTCCCGAAGCGGAACCAACACGAACGCCCGCTCTCCCATTCGGGGATGCGGGAGCGTTAATTCCGGCGTGTCCATCTTCGTCTCTCCGACGAGCAGCAAGTCTAAATCGATGATCCTCGGTCCGAACCGTATGTCGCGGACGCGCCCCATCTCTTGTTCGATCTCGAGCAACCGCCTAAGCAACTCGAGCGGCGTCCGCCGCGTCCCGAACCTTACGACCAAATTTAGAAAAGAAGGCTGGTCCTTATATCCTACAGGCGCCGTCTCGTACACCCGCGAAATCGCTAGAAGCTCGATTCCCGGTTCGGACACCAGCTTGCTTAGAGCCTCGCGCAGCGACGATTCGCGATCGCCTAAGTTGGCGCCAAGCGCCACATATGCTTCCTGCATGTTTATTCAATCCTCTGCGGATACGATAGTCCCGTTCGGGCCCCGTCGTCTCCGAAGCTCTACGGTCACGCCATCGAACGTAATATCGAAAGGCGGATTCGGTTTCGTGACGGATACCGTCGTTTCGATGATACTAGTATACGTACCGAGCAGTGCCGATGCAATGTTATGGGCCAGCGTCTCGATAAGCTTCACGGGCGGCCCTTCGACAATCTCCTTGATGAGCGCGTGGACGTCGGCATAATTCACCGTATCCTGCACGTCGTCGGATTTCGACGCGCGGTCCAGATCCAGCCGCATGTCGAGGTCGACGTAATACTTCTGGCCTAACCGATTTTCCTCCGGAATCACCCCGTGATAACCGAAGAATACCATACGCTTCAGCAGCATGCGATCCATCTTACTCTCTCCCCGCCTGGCGGTATACGATAGCGTCCGTCATGGCCGCTGCCCGCTTCATCTGTTTAATGTCGTGAACCCGTACGATCTGGCAGCCTTGGACGATGCCGAGAGCGACCGTGGCCCCCGTGCCCTCGACTGCGTCGTCCGCCGTAACGTCGAGCGTCTGGCGGATGAACGTCTTGCGGGACGTGCCGAGAAGCACCGGATAACCCAATGCCGCGATTTCGTCCAACCGGCCCATCAGTTCGATATTCTCCGCGTAATCCTTGGCGAAGCCGATACCCGGGTCGAGCCAGATCCGATCTTCGGCCACGCCCGCATCCGTAGCGATTCGCACGCATTCGCGCAGATCGTTCAGCACGTCGGGGACGTAGTCCCCGTAATCCCGCGCCTCGCGGTTGTGCGTGAGAATCACCGGCGCGCCGTATTGCGCAGCGACTGCGGCAATATCCGGATCTCTTCGGAAGCCCCACACGTCGTTGACGATGTGCGCTCCCGCTTCGAGCGCTTGCCGCGCGGCCTCGGCTTTATAGGTGTCGACGCTGATCGGCAGGCTTACCGCTTCGCGAACCGCCCGAATAACGGGGAGGATGCGCAGCAGCTCTTCTTCCAGCGGTACCGCCGCATGCCCCGGACGCGTCGACTCGCCTCCGATATCGATGATATCCGCGCCTTCCGCCGCCATCTGCTTCGCCCGCTCCACCGCCGCTTCCACCCTGTCGTACCGTCCTCCGTCGGAGAACGAGTCGGGCGTGGCGTTGAGAATGCCCATAATCAAGGTGCGATGGCCGAGTTCCAGCGTCAAGCCATCCTGGAAGCGATAATGTCGTTGATACAATGTTGGTTTCATAGCAAGCTCGTTCCTTCCGCGCGACTCCGGTACAGCCGCATCAGCCGCGAAGTCGTTATTCCGATCGCCGCGGTTCCACCGGGATGCCGGGCGTTGCCGCGCTCATCCTCCAGCCGAGTCACCGGAACGATCTCTTGGATCGAGCTCGTGAGGAACACTTCTTCCGCGGCCGTAAGTTCGTCCCAACGATACAGCCCTTGGCGTACTGGCAATCCAAGCTCGGTCGCCAACTCCAGTACGTAACCTCGAGTAATTCCCGGCAACAGCCCTGTTTCTTCGGAGGGCGTATACAAGACGCCTTCCGTCAACCAGAATACGTTGCTGACCATTCCTTCGACGAGAACCCCGCCGCCGTCCGCGAACAATCCTTCCGTCCCCGCTCCCGCTCCGGCGGCCGCGAGCTCCCGCTTGGCCACTATATTGTTCATATAATGGAACGATTTTAACCGAATGGCGCTCTCCGGCGTACTGCGCGGCTGCTTAAGCAAGCGCAGCGTCTTGCCGGCGCGCGTATCCGGATGATCCGGGGCGAGCGCCTTCGCGTAAATGATCTCGTTCGGCCGCTCGTACGTCTCCGCAGGCAAGCCGATAGCGCCTTCGCCGGCCGACACCGACAGGCGGATATACCCGTCGCTCAGGTCGTTCGCTTCGAGCAGCCGCGCGATATTCTGCGCGAGACGTTGCTCGTCAGGCTCGTATTCGATACCCAGCAACTCGCACCCTTCCCGAAGCCTAGCCGCATGCCGATCGAGAAGCCACGGCTTGCCGCCGTAGGTACGGAATGTCTCGAACAAGCCCATTCCGTACAAAAAACCGTGATCGAATGCAGAGATCACGGTTGTCTTGCCGTCGGTCAATTGTTCGTTACACAGCAGCTTCATTGTCTGATTCCCGATTTGGTCTGAAGGAAATTGCGCAGCAGCTTCAGTCCGTCTTCCGTCATGATGGACTCCGGATGGAATTGCACGCCTTCGACGGCGTATTCCTTATGACGCAGCCCCATGATCAGTCCGTCGCTCGTCTCGGCGCTGATCTCGAGGCAATCCGGCAGCGTGTCGCGCTTCACGATCAGCGAATGGTAACGGGTCGCCGTAAAAGGAGAGTCGATCCCTTCGAAAATCGTCTTGCCGTCATGCGTAATTTCGGACGTCTTGCCGTGCATCAGTTGATCCGCCCGGATCACGTCTCCGCCGAATGCCTGTCCGATCGCTTGATGTCCGAGGCATACGCCGAAGATCGGAATTTCGCCCTTGAATCGCTCCAGCAGCGCAAGGCTGACGCCCGCCTCGTTCGGCGTGCACGGACCCGGAGAAATCAGAATGTGGTCCGGCGCCAGCTTCTCGATGCCTTCCAGATCGATCTCGTCGTTGCGATGCACGACGATCTCCTCGCCGAGCTCTCCCAAGTATTGAACGAGGTTATACGTAAACGAGTCGTAATTGTCGATAACCAGTATCATAACGGCTTCTCCTCCTATCTCTCTCCGTACTGCACCGCTTTCCAGAGCGCCTTCGCCTTGTTCAGACTTTCGTAGAATTCCCGCTCCGGAACAGAGTCGATCACGATGCCCGCCCCTGCTTGAATGCGGCAGACGCCATCTCGCATCGCGATCGTACGAATAATAATATTAAATTCCATATTCCCGCTGTAGTCAATCCACCCGAGCGAGCCAGTGTACGGACCTCTGCGGGTCGGCTCCAGCTCCTCGATGATTTCCATCGTGCGGATTTTGGGCGCTCCGGTGATCGTCCCTCCGGGGAACACCGCCGCCAGCACGTCGAGGGCGTCCTTGCCGCGGGCGAGGCGTCCTTCGACTTGAGAGACGAGATGCATGACGTGGGAATAGCGCTCCACCGTCATCAGCTCCGGTACTTTGACCGAACCGTATTCGGATACGCGCCCGAGGTCGTTGCGTTCCAAGTCGACGAGCATGACATGTTCGGCGCGTTCCTTGTCGCTGCTCAGAAGCTCGTCCTCCAGGGCTCGATCCTCCTCCGGCGTACGCCCGCGTCTGCGCGTGCCCGCGATCGGCCGCGTGGACAGCTTGCCGCCGTCGAGCTTCACGAGAAGCTCAGGCGATGCGCTGACGAGCGCGAACGAAGGCGTCCGCAGCATGCCCATGTACGGGGAAGGGTTGACGACCCGCAGCCATTCGTAGAGCACCTCCGGCGCGACGTCCACGGGGCGGCTCTGGCGCATGGCCAAGTTCACTTGGAACACATCGCCCTGAGCAATGTACTCCTGTATTCGCCGCACGGCTTGCTCGTATTCGGCTTTCGTCATCGAGGTCGTCAAGCCGGGCAAGCTCTCCACGTCGATCTGCAGCTGATCCTCCGCCATCGTTGCGAGCATCTCGCGATGCCTCTGCCGAGCGGCTGGATCATCAGCTATGGCAGCCCAACGCAGCCACTGCTTCTCCATGTCCGACGCGCGTATTCTCGCGGCATGATATCGTTCGGATAAACTAGCATCATCGTCACTTGCAACAACGGGAACATGAACCGCGCAATAAACCGCATGCTCTTGGTGATCGACGATCCACAGCTCCTCGAACCGCAGGAACGCGTAGTCGGGAATCCCCGAATCGTCTGCCGCCAACGCCGGTAGCCGTTCCAGGCTGCGTACGATATCGTAGCTCCATAACCCGATCACGCCGCCGATGCAATCCGGCAATCCGTCCGGCTTGGGTCCTGACCAGTTACGCATCCATTGCCGCACTTGCCGTAGAGGCGCTCCTTCGCTTTCTCTAATCGTGCGCCAAGCACTATCGCTAGGTTCAAGCACTTGCGCGCGATCGCCTTTGCCTTCGATAACCGATACCGGCGTTAACCCCGCCACCGTGTAACGGCCGCCTTTGCCGCTCTCTAGCAAGCATGCGTAGGGAGACGCTTCTTCCCAGAAGCGGTCCCAGAATAGCGGCGTCGCTGACGCCTCTTTATCTATCGCTAGCTTCCTCACGTAGGGGAGAAGCGTATAGCCGCCGCCACCGGCCTGCCATGTTGTCCATTGTTCATATGCAATAAGATCCACGCACGGTACCCCTCTGCCATCTCTATGTAAGCAGAATACCACAAATCCCGACATCGATGCGCATAAGCGGCATCGAGAGTACGAGATTACGCCCCGATACCGCCTTTGCACGCTACTGATCGGTCACTCTAATGGCGAAGGGATTCGCCACGAAATCGATCTTATCTAGATAACCACTTATCCCGCCGCCGGCGATGACCTTGTATCGATTACCTCGCTCACCCTCGATATATAAGTTCGTGAGTATCGGAAGCACCTGTAGCGCGGTTCCCTTCTCGTCGTACAGCGTCACGTCGGGAGCGAACACGAAACCTTCCATCGCCTTGCTCTCTTCATAGGGTATAAGCTCGTCTTTGCGCACCCACTTATTCCCCGCGTACGGCGAATCATAAGTCACGACTTCGATTTCGACCCAGTCTTCCCCATACGTGCTCACAACCTGTACGACTTTGCCTTGCCATAGCTCGAAGCCTGACGGTTCCGGTTCTTCGGGATACGATCGATACTTGACCGGTTTGTCGACAATCATCTCGTAAGGCTCTTGTACTTGCTCTATGCTGCCCGCATTGTCACGATCACTCGTCATATACCATAGCGGCACCCAACCTTTCGCGCCGCTCAAGTCCACGATCTGCACGTAATCCTGGCCGCTGCTATCCGCGATCCAATAACTGCCCTCCGTATCTGCCGTGTAGACCGCCATAGTGCTGAAGGGCTGCGGCTCTGGCAACGCTTGAACAGCGCCTTTGACGAAATAAGCCATGTGTACCTCCGTCGTCGAGCGAGGTTCCGGCTCTTGAGACGTCGTCGTGCTTGGTGCCGAAGGTGCCATTGAAGGCTCTGGCGTGACCGCGGCCCGTAATCCATCCGGCGAGTTACCTTTCGACGGTCCTGCCACCCCAAACCAGATGGCGAGAGCAACGACGCAAGCCGCCGCCCCGACCCCGCTCCATCTCAACCGCATCGATAATCGCCTCCCCTCACCGCCTAATGCGCGTCGCTCAATCCGGTCCATTTGCTCGCTCGCGAACCTTCGCCCCGGGAACGCCTGATCCTCCCGCAGCCGTTCATACCACTCCGGTCTCTCTTGATCTTCGCCCTCATGCTCGCTCATAAGCTTCCTCCCCCTTCCACGCCTCGGACACTTTGCGCCTTGCGCGAGCAAGACGCGACTTCACCGTGCCGAGCGGCACGTCCAGCACCCCCGCGATTTCCGCCAAGCTCATCCCGTACTTCGCATCAAGCAGCAATACTTCGCGGAATTTGACCGGAAGCGCAAGCACGATTCGCCACAACTCCTCCGAGCGGCTGCGCCGAAGCGCCTCTTGTTCCGCCGATGGGTGTGCATCCTTCCCATTCTCGTAAGAACGGCCGACTAGAATGACGCGGCGCACAAAAGCGGCCCTGCGGCAGTTAAGCGCCATGTTGCGCGTAATCGCGAGCAGCCACGTACGGATCGACGAATGGCCCCTGAAAGCGGAGATTGTCCGGTACGCCGCCAAGAATACGTCCTGCGTTACGTCATCCGCAAGATCGAATCGACCCGTAATCGAATAAGCATAGTCCCACACGCATGGACCGTATGTCTCCATCAGCTCCCGAAAGCTTTCCGCTCCGAAAGCCTCGATGTTTTTCCAATAATCGGAATCCATTCGCTCACCTCTTGCCTAATTAGACACCCTTCCATGGCAAAAAGTTCCCGCAATCGCCCCGGACAACGCAAAAGCAGCCGGACAGGGTGTAGCCCCTCTCGGCTGCTTGAACGTAAAAACAAATATTAGTTGTCGAAGTTGAACAGCGGCGTGCTCAGGTAACGTTCGCCGTTGGAAGGAACGATCGCGACGACGCGTTTGCCTTCGCCGAGTTCCTTAGCGATCTTCAGAGCCGCGTAGATGGCAGCGCCGGAGGAAATGCCGACGAGCAAGCCTTCCTTCTTCGCTACGGTGCGAGCCGTCTCGAACGCTTCGTCGTTCTCGATCGTGACGACGCGATCATAGACTTCGCGGTTCAGAATTTCAGGAATGAAGTTAGCGCCAATGCCTTGAATCTTATGCGGACCAGGGCCGCCGCCGGACAGCAATGGGGATGCCGCAGGCTCTACCGCTACGACTTGAATGTTCGGGAAGTTCTGCTTCAGCACTTCGCCGGCGCCGGAGATCGTGCCGCCCGTGCCGATACCCGCTACGAACGCGTCAAGCTTGCCGTCGAGGGAGTTGATCGCTTCGACGATCTCAGGCCCCGTCGTCTCGCGGTGGATCTTGACGTTCGCTTGGTTCTTGAACTGTTGCGGGAGGAAGTAGCTTGGGTTCTCGCGAACGATCTCTTCCGCTTTCTTAACCGCGCCGTTCATGCCTTCGGAACCTGGAGTCAGAACGAGCTCTGCGCCGTAAGCGCGAAGGAGGTTGCGACGCTCCAAGCTCATCGTCTCAGGCATAACGAGAATCGCGCGGTAGCCTTTAGCCGCTGCTACCATCGCAAGGCCGATACCGGTGTTGCCGCTCGTAGGTTCTACGATCGTGCTTTCGCCCGGCTTGATAATGCCTTGTTGCTCCGCTACTTCGATCATGCTGATCGCGATGCGGTCTTTAACGCTCGAACCCGGGTTCTGGTATTCAAGCTTAACGTAGATTTCCGCGCTGCCCTCAGGCACGATGCGGTTCAGTTTTACGAGCGGCGTATCGCCGATGAGCTGGGTCACGTTCTGGACAATCTTAGCCATTGAATGAGTTCCCTCCCGTTATGAATGCGGCCTTGCCGCCTTGGTGCGTTAATCCGACTAAATCAGTCGGTTTTGACTTTGATATCATCTTATCAATCGAGCACAAGATTGTCAATACTGCTTATCCACCTTCATCCAATTGACGCGTGCCTATTGAAGACTGGCGTCCAGCACCTGCGCGTGATACTTCTCCAGCAGCGATTGTTCAAGCAGCTTCATCGGCTCGGCCTTGCCGAGCGCCACTTCCCGACGCACGGCTTTGCGGATTTCCTCGGCCCCGCGAGGCTCTTCTACTCTATACCCGTTTAACGCCAAGATGACGTAACCGCTCGCCGTCTCGATCGGCCCCGTAATCTGGCCAACTTCCATCTTAGCGGCCTGCTTCAGGATCTCCGGATCGGTGAAAGGATCTTGATCGTCCACCCATCCCAGCTCCCCGCCGTTCTCCCCCGTGAACTCATCGATCGAGTAACGCTCCGCTACGGCCCCGAACGCCGCGCCGCCCTCAAGCTGCGAGAGCAGCTGCCTGGCCGTCTCTTCATCCTCGACCACGATCTGCGAGATATTGAAGTAACGGCGAGCCGTCGTCAACTCCGGGTGGTCGGCGATGTACCGGTCGATCTCCTCTTCCGTCACGACCACGTTCCGCACGGACAGCTTCTCCGTCAGCAGCCGATACCGCGCTTCCTTCCGCAAGTCGTCCCTGCTCATGCCTAGCTGCTCCCGCATCGCCTCGTAGAATTGCTCTTCGCTGTCATAGCCTTGCCTCATGTCCAGCAGCTCTTGCTCCAGCTCCGCTTCCGTAACGGTGAGTTCCAGCGACTGCGCTTCTTGCTCTACCGCTTCGGCCAACATGAGCTCTCTTAGCATCTGCTTGCCGTACTGCGCCGTTAATCGGTCCGCGAGCTGGTCGCGCGTGATCGATGCGGCGCCCACCTTGGCGACGACATCGTCATGCGGTTGATCCGGAGGCGCCGGCGACAGAGTGCCGGAGGTTTGCGACGGTGCCGCGCTTGTGCTCGGAGAAGGCTTCGTGCCGGGGTCGGCCTCGGGCGAATCCGAGTCGCAGCCGGACAACACCCACGTCAAGAGGGCAAGCAGCACGAGCGGCATTAGCCGTATCGTCCCCCTCATAGGAACCTTCCTCCTCGTTAGTTTTGCCAAGCCAAGCTTGCATCTTGCGCATCCTCTTATGGATTCAGCGTCTTATGATGTAGCTCTTCCAACTCTTCTCCGCTGAATTGATATCTCTCGTTGCAGAAATGGCAGTGGACTTCCGCCTTGCCGTCCTCGTCGATCAGATTGCGCAGCTCTGCCGAGCCCAAGCTGACCAGCGTGCTCTCGACCCGTTCCCGCGAGCACTTGCAGCGGAAGACCGGTTCGATCCGATCGTGGATCGTCACTTCTTCGCCTACGATGAACTGCAGCAAAGACTCCGGCGTCTCGCCTTGATCGAGCAGCGCCGTCACGTGCGGCATTGCGTTGATCGAGCGTTCCAACTGGGAGAGTCGCTCTTCCGACAATCCCGGCATGACCTGTACGATGAAACCTCCGGCATGCAGCACCGATCCGTCCGTGTCGACAAGCACGCCTAGCCCTACGGCAGAAGGCGTCTGCTCGGAATCGGCGAAATACAGCGTGAAATCCTCGGCCAATTCGCCCGATATAATCGGCACGCTTCCGCGATAAGGCTCGCGAAGGCCCAAGTCCTTCGTTACGTAGATCTCTCCGCTCGTTCCGACGACGCCCGCGACGTCCAGCTTCCCTTGGCTATTGCTCGGCAGATGCGCGTGCGGATGGTCCACGTAACCGCGAACCTCGGCCGACGCGTTCGCGTCCACGACGATCTGGCCGATCGGGCCGTCGCCTTTCACCTGAATGGTCAGCCTCTCGCTTCCCTTCAGCATATATCCCATCATTGAGCCTACCGTCGCCGTGCGACCTAAAGCCGCCGTTGCCGTAGGCATCATATCGTGACGACGCTGCAGCTCTCCGACCAAATTCGTCGTTCTAGCCGCGAATACCCGGATGCCGCCATCCCAAGCCGTACCGCGGACGATTTCGTCCTTCATATGTCCCTTGCTCCTTTGCCTGCGTAATGCCTTATACGTTCCGTTCGTAGATGATCCGAAGCCCTTCGAGCGTAAGCAGCGAATCGACGCGATCGATCGTCTCCGACTCCTCGGAGATTAACTCCGCAAGTCCGCCGGTCGCGATCACTTTAGGCTGTACATTGAACTCCTTGCAAATACGCCGAACGATCCCGTCTACCTGACCGGCATAGCCGAAAATAATACCCGCCTGCATCGACGTCACCGTATTGCGACCGACGACCGTCTTCGGCTTCGCAAGCTCGATCCGCGGCAGCTTCGCCGCCCGCTGATACAACGCTTCGGCGGAAATGCCGATGCCCGGCACGATCGCCCCGCCGAGATAGGCTCCGGTCGCGTCGATGTAATCGAACGTCGTCGCCGTGCCGAAGTCGACTACGACGAGAGGCGTACCGTACTTCTCGATACCCGCGACCGCGTTAACGATCCGATCCGCGCCGACTTCGCGAGGATTCTCGTAACGAATATTCAAGCCGGTCTTAATGCCCGGCCCGACGACGAGCGCTGCCTTGCCTACATATTGGACGAATAACCGCTCCAAAGTGTTCATTAGCGGCGGCACGACGCAGGACAGGATGACCCCGTCGATCTGGTCGGCCTTCACGCCCGCGATTTGGAGCAGATTCGTAATCAGTATGCCGTATTCGTCAACGGTAGAAGAGCGATTCGTGCTTAACCGCCAATGATGCGTCAGCGTCTTGCCTTGATAGAGGCCGAGCACGATATTGGTGTTGCCTACGTCTACGACGAGGATCATGCGGACTCCCCCTTCTTCATCGCGTTCAGGTCGAGACTGATATCGAGCGCGCTGAACGAATGGGTTAATCCGCCGACGGAGATTACGTCGACTCCGCATGTGGCGATCTCCGCTACGCGCGACGGAACGATTCCGCCGGACGCTTCAAGCACCACATGAGGAGCAAGCCCGCGCAACACCCGAGCTGCCTCGGTCATGTCCGCCGTGCTCATATTGTCGAACATGACGATATGGGCGCCGGCTCGCACCGCTTCTCGCGCTTGCTCGAGCGTCTCGGCTTCGACTTCGATCTTCATCGTATGCGGGATGCGGGCTTTCGCAGCCGATACCGCAGCCGTAATGCCGCCTGCCGCTTTAATATGGTTGTCTTTGATCATGACCGCATCGTACAAGCCGAAGCGATGGTTGAAGCCTCCGCCGATCCTGACCGCATACTTCTCCAGCGTCCTATGGCCGGGCGTCGTCTTCCGCGTGTCCACGATCCGCACCGGATGGCTGCCGACTCCAGCGACGTATTCGCTCGTCTTCGTCGCGATGCCCGACAACCGCTGCAGCAGGTTCAATGCCAATCGCTCGCCGGTCAGGATGCTATGCGTCGAGCCTTCCACGACGGCAAGCACGGTTCCGCGCTCGACGCGATCGCCGTCCGCCGCTTGCGCCCCGAAGCTCAAGCTCGGATCCACGACCTCGAATACGAGCTTCGCGAGCGGAATGCCCGCCAGAACCCCCGCCTGCTTGGCATGAATAATGCCGCGCGAGACGTGCCCCGCCGGTACCGTCGCCATCGTCGTGGCGTCGCCCGACCCGATATCTTCCGCGAGCCACTCGCGGAGCTGCTGTTTAACCGCTTCTAATGCGGGGCCTGCAATCGCCCAATCGCTCATCTTCTCAAACATAGTCGATCCTCTCTTCTCCGATCCCGATTTGCCGTTGCAGGATCGTATGCTTGCGCCAATGCGCGTCATCCCGCTCCGGGAAGTCTTCGCGGTAGTGTGCGCCGCGGCTCTCTTCGCGGTTGAGCGCCGCTTCGGCAACGAGGATGGCGCACGTCAGCAGATTGGCGAACTCGAACTCCTCGCGCTTCGTAAGCGACGTCTCGAAAATCGGCAGCAAGCGTTTAAGCTCCTCCAGCCCTTTCAGCAATCCTTCGCGGTCCCGATACAAACCGACGTAACGAACCATCGCCTTCTGCAGCTTTAGCCTGCGTTCTACAAGGGTTCCCATCAGCGACACGATTTGTTCTTCCAACAGATAAGGATGATTGCTGATCTTCGTTTCCTGAATACGAGCGGGCGCCAGCTCGTTAATTCGATCGACGATGCGCTGACCGAATACGATCGCCTCGGACAAGGAGTTGCTCGCCAGGCGATTCGCGCCGTGAACGCCGGTGGACGACACTTCGCCGCACGCGAACAAACGTTTAATATTCGTCTCGCCGCGTAAATCCGTCTTCACTCCGCCCATCGTATAATGGGCAGCCGGCGCGACCGGAATCCAGTCCGTCGTCAGATCGAGCCCGTAATTCAAGCAATATTCATGAATCGTCGGAAAACGATGCCTAATAAGCTCCGGTGACTCATGCGTAATATCGATATAGACATAGGTCGACTTCGTCGCTTCCATCTCGTCTATGATCGCCCGTGCGACAACGTCGCGCGGCGCCAGCTCCAGCTGCGGATGGTATTTCTCCATAAACCGCTCGCCCCGGATGTTGCGCAGGTAGGCTCCTTCGCCGCGGACGGCTTCGGAAATCAAGAAGCGAGGTGCGCCGGGGTAACAAAGCGACGTCGGATGAAATTGAATGAACTCCATGTCGCGAATGACCGCGCCGGCGCGGTACGCCATCGCGATGCCGTCGCCCGTGGCGACATCCGGATTCGTCGTGTACCGATACAGCTGACCCGAACCGCCCGTGCATAGTATCGTTGCGCTGCCGAGAACCGCTACCCGAGTACCGTCCGGCTTCTGCACGATCGCGCCGACGCACTCTCCGTTATCCGTGAGCAGATCAAGCACGAGATGATCGTCCCACAGCTCGACTCGCGAATCCGTCTTCACTCTATCCGCCAACGCGCGAACGATTTCGTAACCCGTCGCATCGCCATTGGCGTGCAGTATACGGCGTTGGCTGTGCGCGCCTTCCTTCGTCAACGCGAATTGGCCGTCGTCCTCCGCGTCGAAGTTCGTACCGAAGCGGATGAGCTCCTGCACTCCGTGCGGCCCTTCGTGCACGAGCACATCAACGGCCGATGCATCGCACAAGCCCGCGCCGGCGACCAGCGTATCCTGCATGTGGAATTCCGGCGAATCGTCATCCGAAATAACGGCCGCGATCCCTCCTTGCGCATGGCGCGTATTACTGTCGAAAAGCGACTTCTTCGTGATCATCAGTACGCGCTTCGATTCGCTCGCTTTAAGCGCCGTATATAAACCCGCGATGCCTGCGCCTATGATAATAACATCCGTCTCAACGCGCGGCAGCTTGTCCAGATCAAAATCTACAACATAACGTGGAATCATCGTTGTTCGCCTCGCTTCGGCTTGTAAGTAGCATTCCGTTTCGCCATATACGAATACAGCCGACCTAAGGTCGGCTTATTCGAGCTTATTTAACGAGCAGCATTCTCTCTAGCGATAATCTAGCTTTATCCGCGACGTCTTGCGGCACGTAGATTTGCGGTTGCATCGTCTCCAAGCATTTAACGACCTTCTTCAGGTTGTTCACTTTCATGTTCGGGCAGACGAGGAACTTCGACGCGAAGTGGAACGTCTTGTTCGGGCTGTCTATGCGAAGCTGATAACCCGTGCCGTCCTCCGTGCCGACGATGAACTCTTGGTGCGACGATTCGCGGCAATACTTGAGAATGCCCGTCGTGCTGCCGACGAAATCAGCCATCGCAACGACTTCCGGACGGCATTCCGGGTGAACGACGAATTGCGCGTTCGGATGCTTCGCGCGCATCTCTTCGACGTCTTTGATCGTGAGCATGTCGTGCGTATTGCAGTAGCCTTCCCAGATGATCATCTTCTTGTCGGTATGCTGCTGCACGTAATGTCCGAGGTTCTTGTCCGGACACCAGATCACTTCGTCCGAATCTACGGAGTTTACTACTTTGACCGCGTTCGCGGACGTGCAGCAAATATCGGTCTCCGCCTTCACGTCCGCGGAGGAGTTAATATAAGTCACGACTTTGGCGTTCGGATGCTTCGCCTTCAGCTCGCGGAGTCCGATCGGATTGACCATATCGGCCATCGGGCAGCCCGCGCGTTCGTCGGGCACGAGAACGATCTTGTTCGGGGCCAGAATCTTCGCGCTCTCCCCCATGAAGTGAACGCCGCAGAATACGATTACGTCGGCGCTCGTCTCGGCTGCCTTCTGCGCTAACAGGAAAGAATCCCCGCGGAAGTCGGCGACTTCCTGTATCTCATCCCGCTGATAATAGTGCGCGAGAATAATAGCGTTGCGTTCCTTTTTCAGCTGCAGCAGACGTTCGCGAAGCTCGCGGTTCTGCTCCGCTTTGCGTTCCAAAGCCAATGCTTCCATGTCTTTCTCCTCCCTGCGGCCTCTAGCGGCCGTGGCCTGATGCGATCGTCATCTATACTATGTGAATAAAATTACAAGCAAGGACGAGTTCCCCCTCTTTCGAACGAAAGAATATGGGGTCGCGCACTCTTATCACCAATTTACACGTGCGGGGGTAGACTGTCAATTGATCAATATACGGATGGGCTATTGCAGTCGTCGGCATATTGAACGAACCGATTAACTGATGATAAAATAACATGGAATGGAAAAAAGCCTTTTTTTATCAAATAGCCGCGACTAATCAGTCACCAATGGTTCGCCGCATTTCTTGCCGCTTTCGGCAATGAAATGGAACAATCATCGGATAGACCGAGGCCGCGGCTATTTTCTTAGGCTTTTGTGCAAACGTTTGAACTAGTCGAAGGAGGCGATATCCAGACTACCGTTATCATCGCGTCTATCTCTCATTGAACAAAGGAGGAATCATTATGTTATTGGACGTAGAATTGTCGCGCAAAGGGGCCAACTGCTTGGACGACGCTATCGCTACCCTATGCGGATGGCACAAAAGCAGGTACGAGCTGATGTTCTCCCGTTCTATGGATTTCCGCTTCGATTCGGAGCGTAAGGATATCGACATCGGAGAGCGGATCTATGCGGATTATAGCGACGAATATATGCCGTTGCTCGAGCAATATCACGGCCATCGTTTCGAGTCGCACATGAACCAGCCGATCGATCGGTTCATTCCCATGCTTGAGGAACAATTGTCCGCGGGCAAGCCGCTGTTCGTATCGCTCGATTCGTATTGGATTCCGTGGGACCCCAAATACCAACGGGTACATCACGTGGGCCACGCTCTGCTGGGGGTCGGATTCGATCCGCTTGGGCAATCGCTATTCGCGTCCGATCCCTTCTTCGAGAAAAAAGCGCTTCGGATTCCGTTCGATCATCTACGGCAAGGTTATCGGGGGTGCGTGACGGTCGACGTTCCGAAACAGCCTAATCATGATTGGGACGATATCGTCGATTCGTTGAGCGAGCCGCTGGAGCTCTGGTTGAGCACGAAGGGTCCCTCTCGCGCGATCGCCGCATTCGCCGAGGAAATCGGAGCTTTGACTTACGTGCACGAGGAGAAACCCGCGTTCGAAATGCTCGGGGAGAGTCCCATTTTCGCTAATTTAGGTAAAGTATTGAACGGGAGAAACAACTACGGGAGCATGCTTCAATATGTAGACGAGATCACGAAGGATGGCCGTTTCCGGCCGATCGCGGAGGAAATTCGGCGGATTTCGTTCCAGTGGGCGTCGATTCGCGGCCTTGCCGTAAAAATGTTGATCGCGGAAGACGCATCCCTGCACGCCAAGCTGACGGAGAGCGCAATGACGAAGCTGCTCGAACTAGCCGACAAAGAAGCCTTGTTAATGGAAAGGTTGCTGGAGCTTTTTCGCCACCGTTCGATGCAAATCCCCGCCCCTACGGCCGATTCCCGCGTCGAGGTTGAGACGGTCGTCGCCGCAACGGCTGAGCACACGACCGTATGGCATCCGGATTTACGGCCGTACATGAACGGCAAGGCTTTCGGCAACGGGAACCGCAACGCCGACTTCGATCTATCCGGCTTTTACTATTCGGATTCACCGCAGACGGCGGGCGACTTCGTGCTTATCGAGGGCGTCCCTTTCAAGCTCGCCCAAGCCCTGGATACGGAATACGATAACGTAAGCTGCAGAGGGCAAGGCGTCGAGATGGATGGTAGTCAAGGCCGCTGTCTGGCTATTCTCGGCAACGCCGAGATGGGGAGTTATCTGGATGAGCTGGTTATCGAGTACGAAGACGGGACGAAGATCAGGATGGATTTCGGGTTTTCTGATTGGTGGGCGTATCGTCCGGTGAATGAAGAGACGATCGCCTGGAAGGGCCGCATCGCGCATCAACAACACGGCCTGATCGGGCACGAAGGGAGCTTATACCTATCCCGGCTTCTGCTTGCGCCCGGCAAGCCCATCGAACGGATCGTGCTGCCCGTGCAGCCTAACCTCCATCTGTTCGCGATGACTTTGCTCGACTAAAGACGATAAGCGCGACCCAATAAAAGGTGCCCCAAAAGCCGCTTGGCGATTGGGGCACCTACTCTGTTATTGCCTATTTCGTGATCTTCCCGTCTAGCGCGATATAATACGGCTTGCCGTCTACCGGCTTATAGATAAATCCGCTTTCTGACTGACCGACGAAGACATCCCTTGCCGCTAGTGTCGCTACTTTGGTCTGTTGCTTGCCGTCGCGCTTGATTTTCACGAGCGTACGGTTCACGTCGTCGTTCTTCGGATCGATCTTCATCTGCTCGAAATAAATCCATTGATTCAACGCCGCAAGCGGCCGAATCTGTTGCGCTGCCGTCGGCACCGTCACTTTATTTTTCCCGTTCGTGTCCACCATGTACGCTTTCGCGTCCTTCTCGCCGGGCTCGCTGTAGAAGATCGTGCTGCCGAGAACCGCAAATTCCGAGACGCCCCCCGTCGACACAGCCTTCTTGCCGGTACCGTTCACTTTCATCGAGTAGAGCTTTCCGTCTTTCTCCTGGTTGATGTAGTACACGACTCCTTGGCTAATCGTATAGTTCCAGTCGTTGAAATCCTTAGCCGTGACTTTCGCGCCTTTGCCGTCCAACGACATGGCATATAGGTTATGGTGCTCCCACTTGTCGTCGTAAGCATCGTAATAAATCGACTTGCCATCGATGAAGAACCGTCCGACACTATTGCTCTTCGTCAATTGGGTGAGCTTCGTGCCGTCTTTCTTCATGCGATAGAGGTCGCCGATAATAATCTCTTCGTCTTGATTGAATTTCAGAAAATAAACCCAGTCGCCCGAAAGGGTAGGATAGTAGGCTTGCTCCTTGAACAACCGCTTCGATGCGAGCTTCTTGCCGTCGAACGTCGTGACGTTAACGCCCGTCCATGCTTCGTCCTCGTATTGATTGCCCGTCCAGAAAATCTGCGCGCTCTTCGATGCCGCCCAAGCGGACACGGATCCTGCCAGGAGCGCAAGTACAATAACTAAAGATGCGACTACTCTTTTCATCATTCAACCTCTTCCGTTTTAGTAGGTTCCTTCACCAAATTTTACATATAATCTAGGTTTCGACAACCAAATTCGACCATGTTTTAACAACTTTTTAGTTTTATAGTCTGTCGCCCCGACAAGCAAAATAAAAAGCGCCCCGCCCGCCTTGCGGCGAATGGGGCACTTGGTGTTGCGCGTTTATTTATTCTCTTCGTTGTCGCCTTCCGGAGGGCGCGTGTCCGGCGTCAGAGGCGTCGCCTCGTCTTCGCGGGTTTGAATTCGCACTTTCACGCCGCTTCCCAGCGTATCCACGATCGGATCGGCTTTCGGTTCTTCGTTAGCCGACGTGTCGCCATCCGTATCTGCGGAGATCTCGCCCGTCTCGATGAGCGACTTGATCTGATCGATATCGAGTGTCTCCTCTTCGAGGAGCTTACCCGCGATGAGATGCATCTCGCGGCTCTTCTCGGTGAGCAGCTGTTTCGCCCGATCGTAGCAGAAGCGAGTAATGCTCTGCATCTCCTGGTCGATCTCGTAGGCGATCGCGTCGGAGTAGTTCTGCTCGTGCCCGATATCGCGGCCTAGGAACACTTGGCCTTGCGTCGCGCCGAACTGCATCGTTCCGAGCTT
Organism: Bacillota bacterium; assembly: GCA_023460795.1. Taxonomy (GTDB): domain Bacteria; phylum Bacillota; class Bacilli; order Paenibacillales; family Paenibacillaceae; genus Cohnella. The sequence goes on from JAEWPC010000010.1 coordinate 21,371, forward strand.
CTCACTCATGCCGTATTCCATGATCATCGAACGCACGATGCCCGTTGCTTGCTTGAAGTCGCTGTAAGCGCCGGTTCCGATCTCGCCGATGAATATTTCCTCGGCGGCGCGGCCCGCGAGCAAGCCCGTGACTTTGTCGAGCAGCTCTTGCTTCGTAACTAGCAAGCTGTCTTCCTTCGGCAGCATAATGACGTAGCCGCCTGCGCGTCCGCGCGGGATGATCGTCACCTTATGAACCGCGTCCGCGTGCTTCAGGAAGTAGCCCGCGATCGTATGTCCTGCTTCGTGGTAAGCGACGATGCGCTTCTCGCGATCGCTGACCACGCGGCTCTTCTTCTCCGTTCCGACGATGACGCGGTCGATCGCTTCGTCGACCTCTTGCATCGCGATGTCTTTCTTGTTCTTCCGTGCCGCAAGGAGCGCCGCTTCGTTCAGTAGGTTCTCCAGGTCGGCGCCGGTGAAGCCCATCGTGCGCTTCGCGATCGTACCCAAGCGGACGTCCTTGTTCAGCGGTTTGTTGCGCGCGTGAACTTTCAGTACCGCCTCGCGGCCTTTCACGTCCGGACGGTCGACCGTAATCTGACGGTCGAATCGGCCTGGGCGCAGAAGCGCCGGGTCGAGGATATCCGGGCGGTTCGTCGCCGCGACGATAATAATGCCTTCGTTCGCGCCGAAGCCGTCCATCTCGACGAGCAATTGGTTCAGCGTCTGCTCGCGCTCGTCGTGACCGCCGCCAAGGCCTGCGCCCCGTTGACGACCGACGGCGTCGATCTCATCGATGAAGATAATACAAGGCGAGTTCTTCTTCGCGTTCTCGAAGAGATCGCGAACGCGGGAAGCGCCGACGCCGACGAACATCTCCACGAAGTCCGAACCGGAAATCGTGAAGAAAGGTACGCCTGCTTCGCCTGCTACCGCGCGGGCGAGCAACGTCTTACCGGTACCCGGAGGACCGACGAGAAGCACGCCTTTCGGAATGCGGGCGCCGAGCGCCGCGAACTTGCGAGGATCCTTCAGGAATTCGACGACCTCGACGAGTTCCTGCTTCTCTTCATCCGCTCCGGCGACGTCTTCGAACGTTACGCGTTTCTTCTCTTCATTATAAAGACGCGCGCGGCTCTTGCCGAAGTTCATCACTTTGCCGCCGCCGCCCTGCGCCTGATTGATCAGGAAGAAGAACAGAACGAACATAATAATGAAAGGAATAATGGACGTCAAGAAGGTCAGCCAGAAGCTTTGGCCAGGCATCTTCTTAATCTCTACCTGGAAATCCTTCTCTTTACCGAGGTCGGTGAATTGCTGTATCGCGTAGTCCGCGAGCGGCGCGCGTCCGGTGAACGTCTCGCCCTTCTCGCTGCCGTTCGCAGGCTTCATTTCCCCGGTAACGAGATAAGTGCCGCTTTGAATTTGTATAGTCAGCTTCTCCACGCTGCCTGACTGTACAGTTTCTACAAGTTGATTGTAGTTCAAGTCTTTCGCCGTCTCGTTCTTCCCGATGAAGAACTGCACGATGCCGACGGTCACCAAGAAAATAAGTAAGTAAAAGCCTGTATTGCGGATGAACCGATTCATCCCTGACCTCCTCTCGACACGCTTACGTTATTTTACCATAGCCTGTCTTAGCATCACAAACCATCATCAACTGGAGTAAATCTCCGGTTTAAGCACGCCGACGTACGGCAGGTTGCGGTATCGCTCCGCGTAATCGAGCCCATAGCCGACGACGAACGCATCGGGAATCGTGAATCCCGTGTAATCCGCTTGCAGGTCGACCGTGCGGCGGCCCGGCTTGTCGAACAGAGCGACGACGCTGACGGATAACGCGTTGCGGCGCTCCAGGACGTCGATCAGATAACTGAGCGTTAGACCGCTGTCGATAATATCCTCGACGATGATGACGTCGCGGCCGTCTACCGACGTATCCAGATCTTTAATGATCTTGACTTCGCCGGAGGAGCGCGTCGAATTGCCGTAGCTGCTCACCGCCATGAAGTCTAGCTCGATCGGGATCGTAATATTCTTGGACAAGTCCGCCATAAAAATAAAAGCGCCTTTCAGTACGCATATCACGAGCGGGTTGCGCCCTGCGTATTCGCGGCTGACCGCCGCGCCGAGCTCTTGAACCTTCTTCCGGATTACTTCTTCGGAGTAGAGAACTTCTTGAATGTCGTTGTGCAAAGAAGGTGCCTCCCAGCTAGATTATTACACGGTATGACGGTGCTATTCCGATCATGACCTAGTTTTCCGGACGTTCGAGCGCGATGCGCAGCGTCGACCGGGTGTCCGCGGTAACCAGGGCGTGACGCGAGCGACGCAGGCCCGGAATCCATAGCACGCGCCCTTCCCCGTCGACCAGAAGAGGGTACGATTCCCTGCGGTGACGCGGTACTTTGGCATCGACGAACATATCTTGCACTTTTTTGGAGCCGTTTAATCCATATGGTTCAATAACGTCTCCAGGCCTGCGGCTGCGGATGAACAGCGGATACCCCAGCTCTTCCGCGTCGAAGAATGCCTGCAACGATCGATTCGATTCCGTCTGGACTGCGCCTTGCAGCCGTTCGATCACGAACCGTTCGTCCGTCTCCTCGATCGCGACGACGTTCGTCTGCGCTTCCACCGGATAACCGTAAGCCGCGGGGACCGGTCTGACCGGACCTATATATACCTCATCGTATTCCCGAACGAGCTCCCATCCGCAACCCAATTCCACGCGGGGTGACGAAGCATGTGCCGAAGCCATGTTCGATACGATGTCTTCCACGAGCCGATAGTCCATTTGCCGCTCTAGAGCCGCAGAACAACTTAATATTAGTTTAACTAATCTGCGTTGTAAAGCGACGTGCAGCCCGTGAAAGGCGCGAAGCTTCACCTGGAATCCTTCGCCTTCGGCCGTCGCGCACAGCTCCATTGCCTTGCGCGTCTCGGTTTCGAGATAAGCGTCGTCCGCGGCCGCCAATTCGGCAAGCCGGACAAGCGAACTCTTCAACCCGGGATTGTAGGCTTCCAGCATCGGAATCACATCGAGCCTGACGGCGTTGCGGAAATAATGTCGGTCGGCGTTGCTGCTGTCTACCGCGAAAGGCACCTCGTTTCGCTTACAATAGGCGAGAAGCTCACCTTTGGTTATACGCAGCAGAGGCCGAATCAGTTCCATTTCTTCTTCGCGTCTGCGATAAGGAATTCCGGACAACCCTCCGGGTCCCGTTCCGCGAATAACGCGCATAAGGACGGTTTCCGCTTGATCGTCCGCATGGTGTCCTAAGAGAAGGTGCGTGCATCCGCGCTCGCGGGCAGCTTCTCTTAGAAAAAGATACCTGCGATCCCGTGCGGCCGACTGAGCGTTCATTCCCGTCTCTTCAATAAATGCCGGCACGTTCAAAGCTGCCGACTTGAACGGCAGCCCCCATCGTCCGGCAACGCTTCTGACCAATTGCTCTTCGGCGTCCGATTCCGCGCCCCGGAACTGATGGTTCGCATGAGCGACGATGATCTCGAACGGCGTGTCCTCCGACATCGTCTTCAGCAGATGCAGCAGCGCCATGGAGTCCGGCCCGCCCGAGACCGCGGCAAGAACGGTGATTCCTTGCTTCCACCAGCCTTCCTTCCGCGCTTCCTCCATGACGCGGACGGCCAATTCATCGAGCTGCCGCACCTACATTACCCCTTGTCTTATTGGAATAACCACACCGCGGCTGCCGACAAGCTAAGCACGACGGCCGTGGCGAACAAGCTCGCCATCCACATCGGCACTTGACCCGATGCCTGGGACTTGCTCTTCTGCGATTGCTGCACCGATTCGCGCCATTGCTTGGCGGCATCCCTCGTATCCGCGAATCCTCCCGAGAAGGCCTTCTCCAGCCAGCCCTCCAGCGGTTTTAACCGAGGATGGCTGCGAACAAGCTTCATCAGCTCTCCCGTGTTGCGGTTCTGCGGAAGCAGCATCTTGGTCGTATGCAGCAACCTCTTGCGATCCAGGGCGTGCAGCCATAACATTCCGACCGAGAACCAATCGTAAGCGGCATCGGCCGTTCGGCTTCCTGCCGACCAATAGCCGCGGTCGTAAATTTCAGTGAACTGCCGTACGCTGCGCCCGATCGCCGACATGCCGCCGTAGTCGACCAGCTCCAGCTTGCCGAATTCGCCTACGAGCACGTTATCGCTCTTGATATCGCCGAACACCCATCCCGCTTCATGAAGCTGAGCCAGCCGTTCCAACAGGCGGTATCCGACGACGCCGACCCATTGCGCGCCTTGCTTCTGCAAGAAGGCGTTCACCGGCACTCCCGGAACGAATCTCATAATATAGAAAGGAACTTCGCGACCGCCTACGAGCGCATCGTCGACATCGAGCAGGAACGGCCTGCGCTTCTTCTCCGCGTGATCGAGGGCGGCGAGTATGTTCGCCTCGCCCTGAAGATCTGCCGCGTCAAGCCCAAGCTTGACCGCGCACCTGTATCCGTTCGAAGTCGCCAAATACACCTGGCCGTTCGCGCCAAGTCCGATAAGCTTCTCTAATCGGTAGGTCTTGCCATGCCATTTGCCGCGGAGCAGCGTGCCCGGCGGCAATGGATTCACTTCCGTATCAGACGACGTAGTCACTCCGCACCCCGTTCGAAACGCTTCTAGCTGAAGATTGCCGTGCGTCCATAGGTTCATTACTGATATTACCACAAGTTTCTCGTATATAGTCTACCACCTGCAAGATCGCAGGGCCTGTCGGAGTCGTCCCCTTCATCCGGATTTTTCCGAACATCGTGCCGATTGCAGACGCATGGGTCGTCCATTCGGAGTCCAGCACGCAAATCTCGTCCTGCGAGTTGCCCGGATAATGGAACACCGCCACCTGGCTCTTGCCTTCCCTGGCCTGCAAGCTGAGCGTCAGATCCCGAATCGCTTCTTCGACCGCATGGAGCTTCGGCTTCATGCTGGCGCTCGCGTCGATGAGCAACGCCACGGAGAGCGACATCGTCTCTTCCATTTCCTCCATGACTTTCACGACCTCGGAGCGCTTCGTCGGCGGCAACGCGCCTACGTTCTCCACGCCGAACAGCTGCCTCAGCTCTTGATTCACCGCTTGCCGTATGCTGCCCGCGATCGTCTGGCGCGTCATCATCTGAACGGTGCGCGACAGCTGTCCGCTCGTTACGATCCGGCTGATGCCGCCTCCTGCCTTGGCGATCTCCGCGATTTCCGCCCTGCCGTATTCTCCGATCGTCCCCTCGTCCACGATCCCGGCCACGTTCACCGTAATACCTTCCGCATACGCTTGCGCCGCGGCAACGACAGGGCTATCTCCGACGTTGGATCCGCCGTCCGTAATCAACAGAATCTGCTTCATCACAGCCTATTCCTCCCATTCTATCGGTCCTATTAGCATTGTCGCCAAGGAATGAGAGGTTTATCCGTTTATGTCGCGCGAAGCTTACTTGGGCAATCTTTTCTCGTAGAGGCTAAGCCCGTCCTTCTCGCCGACGTAGGCGTACCCTGCATCGCGGTAAAAGGCGTTCAATGTAGGGTTATCGGCGATGCAATCGAGGCGGATATAGGCCTTGTCCGGCGGATAAGCGATGCCCGAATCGACCCATCTGATCACCTGCGCGCCAAGCCCGGTTCCGCCGAAGCTTCGATGAATGCACATTCTGTGCAGGAAGACGGCTTTGGCGTTCGACGGGTCGTCTCCCCACAGGTTAACGTCCCATGGGGTCGGAGCGAGCATCAGAATCACGACGGCCGCCGGATCGTCCCCTTGCTTGAAGAGGACGACCTCGCCTCTCGCGATGGCCGCGGCGGTATTGTGTCTGTCGATGCCGACGAGCAAATCGGCCCATTGCGTGGAGCCTTTGGACTTCAGCCATTCCGCGGTAATTCGATAAAGCTCCATAATAGCCGGGGCTTCCTCCGGCTTCGCCCAATGAGCTTCGACTAGCGAGCTGACGCGAGGGCTCGCGATCTTTAACGCAGTCGTGTGTTTCATATGTAAAGCCTCCTTCGTTGTAGGTATCCCTATCGCGTATCCTGCTTCCTCAAGCATACATCAATAAGCCCCCGCTCCGCCAAGCGCCGGCAGCGCGCATGGTCGTACGGGGGCTCCATCTATAGTTATCTTCCGTTTATCGGGTATGCATCTGCCTTCTTCCTTAGCTCACCGTCCTCGGCCGTTCCATCCGATGGAAGCCTGGCCAGCGGAATGCCGCCCACTCCGGTTGGTGTTTCGTCATGCGGGTGACGACGACCGTCATGTCGTCCCTCACCCCGCCTGGATACTGCCTTAGCGCGGTTTCGAGCAGAGCATCCGCTAGATCCTGCGGATCGTCCGTGTCTAGCTCCTGCAGCACCCGCTTCATCCATTGTTCCTTATTGAGCGCATGTCCCGGCGCGTCGAGTACGCCGTCGGTCATCATGACGAGCGTGTCCCCGGGAAGCAGCTGCACACGCAACATGTCGATCTCGATGTCCTGCACGATACCGATCGGCAGATTGTTCGCCGCGATCGGAATGATCTCCCTCCCTCTCTTAATGAAGCTCGGCGTAGAGCCGATCTTCAGCATTGTCGCGTGGCCCGAGTGCAGATCGATGAGCGCGAGGTCCACGGTCGCGAACATCTCCTCCGGCGAACGAAGCAGCAGAACGGAGTTCACCGATTTCACCGCCAGCCTCTCGTCGATCCCGGATTGCAGCAGCTGCTCGAGCATCGACAGCGCCGCGCTGCTCTCTTCTCTCGCCCGCGCCCCGTTGCCCATTCCGTCGCTCAGTGCCACCGCAAACTTGCCGCTTGCCAGCTCCATCATGCTGAAGCTGTCGCCGGATAGAATATCGCCGTCCTTGGCAGCGCCGGCCACGCCCGTTTCCACTTCATACACTTTGGCCGAAGCGAACGTTACCGTCGTCAAATTCGCCACCGGCACTCCGGTTCGCTCCGAGCTTACCGTCACCGTCTCTCCGATAATTTCGGTGAGGATCGGCGCGATCATTTTCCGGCACTCGTCGTATCCGGTCCGGAACGCATGCACCATCTCAATCTCGACGTGTCCCTCCTCCAGACTAATAATATCTACGCTCTGAATGGCTAAGCCGAGGCGATCCAGCGCATCCCGAATTTGCTCCTCCTGTTGCTCCATCAGCTTGGATTCCCGGCGGATTTCTTTCACGAGGTCGTCCATGACCTGCGACACGCCCGACAATTGGTCCGCCACGAGGAAGCGACTGTCCTGCAGCTGCTGCCGCCAGTGCAGGTCATGGCGATACACCTCGTATTCCCGCTTCAGCACATCCAACACTTGCGGGATTCTGACGCACGACCGATTCCAGCTCTTCGGAAGCTGCGACGCCTTCACGCTCGGGTTGTCCTCGATCTCCGTCATCATGTCGGTCATCAGCTTGTACGTCTGGAAGAACTGCCCGTCCCAACACATCGATCTTCGGTGGCAGCTCTCGCAAGCCTGCGAATGAACCGCGTGCACGAAGTGATCGACGTCATGGCTTTGCCGCATCGACTCCCCGGCCTCGGTTATTTGCCGGAAGCTGCGGGACAGCTGCCGGAACACTTCCGAGAACCTCTCGACTCTCTCGGCGGTCAAATCTCTTACCTTCTGCGCATATTCTCGTTGATTCTGAGCATAATATGGGGTACCTGGAACATATCTTGAGAGTGACTCCGCCGCGGAGCGAGGCGTCAAGAGCAGCATCAGCCCGGCGGCGACCGACGCCCAAGTGGACGCCATGATATTCGCCGCGTCCCCGTCGTATAGAGCCAGCACCGACGTGCCTAAGATCATCCCGAAAGCGGTCGCGGTTTTGCCGCCTTCGCGGATGAGTCCCGCCATTAAGCCGCCGAGCGCCAGCAAGCCGATGTTCGAGGCCGCGGCCAGATCGGACAGGCTTAGGATCATTCCCGCGATGACGCCCGCCGAAGTACCGATCGCCGGTCCGCCGACGAACGCCGCCAGCAGGACGAAATACCGAGAGACGACATAGACGACGGCTACGCCGTAGATCGACCATCCGGTTAAGCCCGTTAGCAGACAAGCCAAGAGGATGACGAGTCCGACCCATTCTTCATGCCGCAAATGAGCGGCTTTCTTCGCGCTGGTAAGCACCGGGAGAGAATGGATGAACAGCAGCGTGAGCACGAACGCTAGACCCGACTCTACTAACGTCAATAGATAGGGCAACCAAGTCGCATCGTCCATCAGAAGCGTATTGAACAACCGCACGAGCAGCGTACCCGCGAACACGACGACCGGCGCATGCGATAGGTCCGCTCGCTCATATAGAACGAGTCCTCTATGCAGCAAGTAGATGACCCCGATCTCCGCGCAGATGAGCGCGGGCAGCGGTTCGATCGACCAGAAGCTGCCGGCTACGACCGCAAGGGCTGCCCAGAAAGCGAGCTCCTTGCGCATATAGAGCACGACGCCGAAGTAAGCAGCCGCGAACGGCGCAAGCCCTTCCAGCATGACGGCTCGTCCTAGCAGCACGCCCGCTGCGATGACGAAGATCAGCCACAGCTTGTCTCGAATCGCCGCCCCCCATCGCTCGAGCAGCTTCTTCGGCGGATCGCCGGTAGGTACCCGGGCACCCGTCCCCGATGGAGTCAGCCAGTGATTCTGTTTATTCACCGGGATATAAGTTTGTCCCGTGCCCGCCCTAGGCACGAAAGGAATGACGGACGGCTTGTCCATGATGCACACCCCATTCACCAGATTGAATTGTGTTCTTAATTATAGGGTGGCGTTCTGAGGATGTTTGTCAGAAACCGTTGGCGGTACAAAAGTTTTTTCCGACAGCTTCGCCCCGCGGAAAGAGCGGTCATGGCGAATGCAAGGTCGACACGGTCAAACCCGCGACACGACTGGATTTGGCTCGATTCGGCCGAGCAGCTCCCGCGTCGTTCGCTTGTTATGCGACATCACGATCGGCGCGCATCCGACGGCGGATGGCGCTTCTTTCGCGTTGTTCCGCGGACGCGATCCGCGCGGCTATGCCGGAATCCCGCGAATGATTGTGAAGGTTAAAATTTTCAAAGGTTGGGAGCTTGCGTGCTTTGTTGCCCGCAGCGGCTTGACCCCCGTTAGTGTGAGCGAATAACAACCATTTACAGTTATTTCGTCCACCACAGTCACATCAGCGCTGAATAACAACTATCCGCAGGTATTTCCCGTTCAAAACCGCCAATTTACGAAATTCGGTTGAAATAACTATCGATTCGCTGTTATTTTTCACGATTACCTGGTTTATAGAAAAATAACTATTGATTTGTTGTTATTCGCTCCGAGCTGGGTAGTTGAGGTACGGGGGGCGGTTGCTGGTACGAGGTGCAGTTGCAGGTACGAGGTACAGTCGCGGGTACGGGGTGCGTCGGGAGCGGCGAAAGGTACAGTGTTACATAATGCGGGTAAAGATTGCTGGTACGGATGAGCCGGACAAACCGACAAACAAAAAGCCGAACCTCATCGGTTCGGCCTTACTGGTGCATCTATTACGAACGGCGTCCGCCACGACCGCCGCGTTTGGATTCAGTGCTCTTCTTCAAGTTGGAAATCCGCTCTTCGCTATCCTTGAGGAATCTGGACAGCTTGTCATCGAAAGAAGGAGATCTTCCGGGTCCACCCGGCTTGAAGGGGCGTCCGCCACGCTCGCGCGGTCCGCGTTGTTGCGGTTGTTGCATTTGTTGCTCTGGCGGTTTGTCCACGGCTTGACGAATGGATAGACCGATCTTGCCATCCTTGTCCACGTTAATGACCTTGACCGTAACCATGTCATTAATCTTCAAGTGCTCGTGAACGTCTTTAACATAGCTGTCTGCGATTTCGGAGATATGGACGAGTCCCGTAACGCCGCCCGTCAGATCGACGAACGCCCCGAAATGCGTAATGCCGGTAACTTTTCCTTCAAGTTTGGTGCCTACTTCGATGGCCATAAAAACAGATGTTCCTCCCTGAACATAAATGTCCCCGAACCGCATAAGTCCGGTTATGCCGATTATAACCGAGAAACGAAATCAAGGTCAACCGACGAAGGCCTAAGCCTCTGAGCCTTCGCGCCTTATTTAATCTCTAAAGGGATCTCTCCCGGGTAGCCGTATCCTTGTTCCTTGCGAGCCAGCTCGCTGATGTATTCCTTATCGTTCAATTTCACGATCTCTTGCTTCAGCGCTTCGGTCTGAACGTTGGCATCGGTAAGCTTCTTCGTAGCTTCTCGCAAGTCGCTCTCGCGGTCGCCGAGCGTGCCGTGTTGAGAGATCAATACGTACGCGGCCCAGCTCATGAATATAACCATGACAAATAACAGCAGCTTCAATCTTCTGCGTACGCCTGTCATAACCGGTGTCGTCGCCATGGTGCGAGATGACATGCCGATGCCTCCTTTCTAGCGAACATTATAGCACAGATTCGTTTTCCGAAAATATCCTTCTTACGATGCAATTCCCGTAGCTACGCTGTCGAAACGTGGTTGCTCATTTTTTCCCGCGGAACACTTCCACGATCTCCCGCCACTTGCTCTTCGCCCTATGCCACGTCCGAACGACCGGCTCGAACTTCCTCCTGACCGGAAGCAGCTTCGTCCACAACCATCCGAACAACCCCGAAAGCGGCTTGTACAACAGCTTCCCGAGCCATAACAACAACGCAGCCGTTACGACGAAGACAATATCTAGCAGCTTGGCGAGCAAACGAACCGTCCACTTCAGAGGTTTGAAAGCCAGCGAATCGCCGATTTGCCATAGTACCCTGAACAGCCGCAGCAGCTGCTCGAATAGCCAGCCCGAGACTTTGGCGACGGTGCCGCTGAATAGGCCGAAATAACCGGTCACGCCGATACCGAGTCCGAGGAAAACGTACATTCTCACTTCGCCGTGGTTATGGTTCAGGAGCAGGTTGAACACGGCGAACGTCGCCGCCGCCCAATAGACGACGTCGAGTCCCGGCAGCAGCCAGCGGGCTACATGAAACCGATGCGTCGCCACCCGGTAGACGTCGAACGCGGTGCCCATCGCGAGCCCGCACAGGATCATGGCCCCGATCGTCGAGAACTGGGACGCCGTGTTCATCGGAACAGCTTCCCGAACAAACCTTTCGATTTGTTCCCGCTCTGGCCGTCCAGATAGATCAGGGAGTGGATCGATCCTTCGATCGAGACGAGCTTCTGCTCCAAGCTCAAATTCTTCATATGCAGCTGTTGGCCGCGCACGGTCAGAAACCCGCACTCGGTCTCCAGCAGAAACTCTTCGGTATCGAAGCTTTCGACGTTGTTAACCCCGGTAATATCCAGCGATCTGCGGTTCAGCATGCGAATTTCCTGGTGCTTGCCGCCCTTCCCGTGTTCCATGGCGCGTCCCCCCTAGCCTTTAAGACTAGCTTATGGGGGACAGGCTGCGATTAGAACTTTCGGTTAGCCGCGTACAACGATACAGACCGGCTTGCTCACCGCGATTTCGGAGCCCGCGTAGACGGGTAAGCCCGAGACCGGTTCGATCTGGAAAAGAACGACGTTGTTCGACTCTTGATTCGCCGCGAGCAGCCACCGTCCATTCGGCGTAATCGCGAAGTTGCGCGGGGTCTTGCCCCGGGTGGACACGTGTCCCGCGCCGCGAAGCGCGAGCGTCTGTTCGTCTACCGAGAAAATCGCGATGCTGTCATGCCCCCGATTGGAGGCGTAGACGAAGCGGCCGTCCGGGGAGACGACGAGCTCGGCGCCGGTGTTCTCGCCTGCGAAAGACGCCGGCAGCGTCGGCAAGCTCTCCTGCTTGACCAGCTTCCCGGGCTCCGAATAGTCGAAGCGAGTAACGGTGTTGTCCAGCTCGTTCAGAGCATAAGCCGCTCTGCCGGACGGATGGAACTTCATATGCCGAGGTCCCGCGCCCGGCTCGAGGCCGACGGCGTCATGGATCGCCCATTCTTGCTTGTCCGCATCCAGCGCGTACACCATGATCTTATCCATTCCGAGATCGGGAACGAACAGATATCTTCCATCCGGGCTGAATACCGCGGAATGCGGATGCGGCGCCTCTTGGCGGGCTTCGTTCGGACCGGTGCCGGAATGGCGGAACCGGACGTGCACGGCGTTCGGGATGCCTTGATCGTCCACCGGATATACGACCACCGACGCCCCGTTGTAATTCGCCACGGCTATCCACCTTTCGCTCGGGTCGAGCTGCAGGAAGCAAGGATGCGCGCCGAGCGTCGGATGCGACATCTCTTCCTGAAGCGAGGTACCCTCTTCCTCGATGAGGAAGGTGACGAGCTCTCCGCCCGGCTGTCCGTTTAACGTCTCGACTTCGCTGACCGCATGCAGGTATCGTCCCGCTTGATCCATCGTCAGGAACGAAGGATTCTCGACGCCGGTGAACTCCGCGACTTTCCCGAGCTTAGCCGCATCTTGGTCGAGCTGCAGGTGGGTAATGCCGACTTCCTCGGCGCTTCCGTAAGCGCCAATCCAAATTTCAATCGGGTCTGCCATCGTTCATGCTCCTTCCCTATGCCACGCTGATCTTGGTGCTTGTAAAACATACAACTCATTCCGGCGAAAATCCTGCGTTCGGACAAAATCAGTTGTAGGTTCTACGGTTTCGACAAAAAACAAAAGACCGCCCGCAGGCGGTACCGATCTACTTAGACAAAAAGGTGCGATTTCCGGCAATTACGAGAACAGGTCGTCCTCTCTCTTGCGCGCTTCTTCCTTCAGCACCGCGTACATGCCTTCGACGTCTTCCTTGCGCGTCGATTCGCTAAGCTTCTCCACCCTGACCGTCAGCGTCCGCTGCCCGAACTGAACATCGAGCACGTCCCCGATTTTCACCGTCGCGCTTGGTTTAGCCTCTTTACCGTTCAGAAGGACGCGCCCTTGATCGGACACGTCCTTCGCGACGGTGCGGCGCTTAATGAGCCGCGACACCTTCAGAAATTTATCCAGGCGCATGAATTACTTAACAGCGTCTTTCAGCTTGTTGCCCGCTTTGAAAGCAGGAACTTTGGAAGCTGGGATCGTGATGGATTTGCCCGTTTGCGGGTTGCGGCCAACGCGGCCGGAACGGCTGCGAGTTTCGAACGTGCCGAAGCCGATCAGTTGAACTTTGTCGCCTTTAGCGAGTGCGTCCGTAACTTCGCCAAGGAAGCCGTTCAGTACGGATTCTACGTCTTTCTTCGTCAAGCCGCTTTTGTCTGCGATGTTGTTGATCAGGTCGGTTTTGTTCATGGTACTATTCCTCCTAATTATTGTTTCATTGATTTCGTTCCGCGACAAGCGTAAAGCCTGCCGGAACGCTTGTTGTTTAAAACACGATGAATACTATTCTGTTCATTGCTAAAAAAATCCTGCCGAACATTCAAAAAAATTCGCGAAATAGGTAGAAAGTACGTGAATTTCGTCGGTTTTAACAAAGTTTTTAGGTAAACTTTACCTTTTTGGAGTCTTCTATGAACGGTTTTTGGCTTCCTGCCACCACGACTCCATCTCTGACAAGCTAGTATCTCCGAACGATTTGCCCCTTATACGCAGTTGCTCCTCGATGTACCGGAAGCGCTGCGCGAACTTGCGATTCGTGCCCGCGAGCGCTTCCTCCGGATCGACCTTGAGGAATCGGGACGCGTTCACGACGGCGAACAGAAGGTCGCCCAATTCGTCCTGTTGACGCTCGCGGCTTTCATGCCCTGCGGCTTGGCGAAGCTCCTCGAGCTCCTCTTCGATTTTGTCGAACACGCCGCTAAGGTCCGGCCAATCGAAGCCGACGCCGGCCGCTTTCTTCTGCTGCTTGTGCGCGCGCGGCAACGCCGGCAGGTCCTTCGGTATGCCGTCGAGGATCGATTCGCGATTCTCGCGCCTCTTGCGCTTCTTCTCCTCAGCCTTCATCTGCTCCCAGTTGCGAAGCGCTTCTTCGGCATCCTGCGCGTTCTCTCCCCCGAAGACGTGAGGATGGCGGAAGATCAGCTTGTCATTGAGCTCGGCCAGCACGTCGTACACGTCGAACGTACCGACCTCCTCCTCCATCTGGCTGTGCAGCAGCACCTGCAGAATGACGTCGCCGAACTCTTCCTTCATGCCGTCCGGATCGTCGTTGTCGAGCGCTTCGACGGCTTCGTACGTCTCTTCGATGAAGTTCTTGCGAATCGACAGATGCGTCTGCTCGCGATCCCACGGACAGCCTTCGGGGCTGCGCAGCGTGGCGACGATCTCGTGCAGCCGTTCGAACGAGCGGCGGCGCAGCTTGTCGTCTTGGCTCGCCGGCACGTACACGAGCATTAAGTTGCCGTAATCCGATTGACGGTCGAGCTCGTGAAGCGGCACCGTGCGGATCGATTCCTTGCCGGGCACGCCGAGAGCCTGTCCGATCGTGACGGGGTGATCGTCAGGGTAGACGCCCATGAGCGCCAGCTTGACGTCCGAGGCGGTGTAGGCGTCGTATACTTGTCCGATGACGGTGTGCAGGCGCGGACGCAGCATCTCGCGGGTCAGCTCGGAGGCGTCGAGCAACTGGAAGCCTTCGATCGGGTCGAAGCCGAGCCGCGTGAACGTCTGGTCGAGGAAGCTTTCTCCGCCAAGGATGTTCAGGGCGATGCCGCGCTCCGGCGCTCTGGCGCGCAGCAGCTGTACGGCGCGTTCGGCGACCATCGGATGGCCGGGCACCGCGTAGACGATCGTCTCGTCCGGGTACTCCGCGGCAAGCGACAGCAGGCTGTTCGCGATCGCCTCGTAGACGTCCTCGAAGTGTTGGTGCTGCTCGTAGTACGAATCGAAGGAGATAAAATCGATATCCCTTCGGCTCAGGTCGGCAACCGCCGGGTGATCGGACGTGCGAACATAGCGGCGCGAGGCGTTCTCGAGCGTCTTCAGTACGCCGAGAGTCAGTTGGTCTTCTCCGCCGGAACCGAGTCCGACGACCGTAATAGATGGCATCATATAAGGTCATCCTTCCTTAGGTAGGTTGCGTTTGGTCGCTGCGGTATGTATGCGCTGCAGCCAGGCGTCGACGCGGGTGCCGGAGATGCCCGGCAGCTCGCGCCATTCGCGGGGAGCGACGGCGCCGAAGGCGACGAGCGCAGCGGCGAATACGGCGGCGCCGAGCGCGATGCCCGGCAAGGCGGTGAGCAGCGCCGCCGCGCGCGCGGGCAGGGCGCCGG
>JAEWPC010000011.1 GCA_023460795.1 Bacillota bacterium
TGTATTTCCGTTGCCTGTATTTCCGTTGCCATCACCGATGCCGTTATTGCCGCTCGCGGGTTCCGTTCCCGCGCTCGAATCGTTGACTTGGATGACAACTCCTTGTGCCGGTTCCACTCTATCCGGCATTCTGTCGAACGTTGATCCGCTGACGTTGACTTTCGCATATTTCACGTTGCCATTGCCGGTTACTTCCGTAATGGAATCGAGAACGACCGCGTCAACATTCGCATTTTCCGCCAAATTCAACTTGGTGCGCGCAGCGCTGCTGTTTACTTTAAGCTCGCTGATCGATCCGTTAAGCAAATCAACGGAAACATTAGGCGTATCCACGATTACGGAAGTAAACCTACCGCTTAGACTGACGGTCGGGTTGCCTGTCGTTTCGTCAATCGCGATGGTAACGTCTCCGAACCCCGACCCGATGGTTTCATTCGTCTCCAAAGCCGCGCCGGTTTTCAGCGATGTTCGATCGATATTCGTTGATCCCGAAGCGACAATCCGGACGCTTCCTGTTTTCTTGTCCACAATCACTTGGAATAATCGAGAATCGATCACATGGACGCTGTGTTCGCCTCCGCCGCTAACGACCGTCAAGCCTTCTACGACGATGGCATCCAGCGTAACATCTCCTTCTCCGACGGATTGAGCAATCAGCAGATTGCCCGTAATCCGCACATTCCGCAAAGTGACGTCCGGAGAAGTAATGATGACGTTGCCGCGGATCGTGTTAACTTGACGATCCGGCCCGTAAGTGCCGGCCGTTACGATCTTCATAGCCGCCGTTGAATCCAGCGCGACAATCGCTTCCGCCCGCGTAATCGGTTGATCGGGGCGAAACGTTCCGTCCGGGTATCCCTTCATGTAGCCCTGGCCAACGACTGCCGAGATTGCCCCTCGGCTCCATGCGGGGATCGACGCCTTGTCGCTGAACTTCAAGTCGCTCTTCTCTCCAGACTGCTCCAATCCTAGCAATCTGGCGATCACGACCGACGCTTCTTGCCGGCTGATCGGCTCGTTCGGACGAAAAGTATGATCCTGATAACCGGCAATATATCCGGCCGCTTTCGCTATTCTCACGTCCGTGGCGTACCATGCGTCAGCGACATCCAAGTAGTCGATAGTCGCCCGTTCTTGATAGCCGTACAACCGGTTGGCCAAAGCGATGAATTCTGCCCGGGTCACTTCTTGCTCCGGGTGAAAGCCGCCGTCTTCACGGCCCCGAACCAATCCCAGATCGACCCAGCTCTCGATCGCTTGCTCGGCCCAATGGCCCTGAATATCGTTGAGAACGATCCGGGATGCCGGTTCTTCCGGCGATTCCACCTCCGCCGCCGACAGCGTTCCAAAAGGGAACAAACCGGATATGATCGCCATGATCACGATCCCGATTAATGTCGTACGTCGTTTCTTCCTGCTCGCGTAATGCATCCTATTCGAACTCCTCTCGTTCTAGTAATCCAGCGTAAACGGCTTTTGCTAGGATCACTTAAGCGAATTGATTAATGGATATGGGACAAGAAACTATCAATGCTATTATAAAAAGCTACGCTAAAAGAATAATGAAAGAATTGTCGAACCATGACTAAAACCCGCGGAGCATCAAGCATCCGCGGGTTAATAGACGAAACGTTCATTCGCCTAACTGCTGACTGACCAAGTAATGATAAAGCCCTTTGGCTTCGAGCAGCTCGGCATGGGAACCGGTCTCCACGACGGCTCCGCGATCCAATACGACGATCATATCCGCCTTCTGTATCGTGCTTAGACGATGGGCAATGATCAAGCAGGTGCGGCCCTTCAGCATCCTGTCCATGTTCATCTGAATGATTCGCTCCGACTCCGAATCGAGCGCGCTGGTCGCCTCATCGAAGATCACGATGCCCGGATCGCCAAGCAGCGCCCTCGCAATGGCGATTCGCTGCAGTTGCCCTCCGGACAGGCTCAATCCGCCTTCTCCGATCATCGTCTTGAAACCGAGCGGCAAAGCGGCTATAAAATCGTAGGCTCCCGCCAGCTTCGCGGCCTCCTCCACTTCTTCCAACGTAGCCGATGGAAATCGGATCGCGATATTGTCTTGTATCGTCGCGCGGAATACTTGGTTCTCTTGCTGAACGATTCCGATCTTGCGGCGCAAGGAAGCGGCATGAATCTGACGGATGTCATGCCCGTCGACGCGAATCGTCCCGCCAGACGGCGTAAACAGCTTGGTCAGCAAATTCGCGAACGTGGATTTGCCGGCTCCGCTCCTTCCGACAAGCGCGACCGTCTGTCCGTGCTTGATCTGGAGATTGATCTGCCGCAAGATGTCGGGACCGTCCTTGCTGAACCGAAACGAGACGTTGTCGAACTGGATGTTACCTTTCAGAGCGGCCAATCTCCGCATATTGTGAGGCTCCGGCTCTTCCGGATTTGCTCTGAATACGTCGTCGATCCGTTCCATCGAGACCCGCACTTCCACCATATCGTTAAGCATCTGCAGCATTTGGGTAATCGCTAGTGTAACCGTCAAGTAAATCGACAAAAACGCTACGAATTGTCCCACCGTCAGTTGACCGCGCATGACGAACACGGCTCCCCCATACAGCACTAAGGCGTTGCCGATCATCTTGATGAAATCCGCGATCGTCTCCGACGCTACCAGCAGTTGGATGGCTTTGATTCGCTGTTTCAGCGAAAGCTGCAGCTTGTCCATCAGCTTCCAACGGATCGTCGGTTCCGCAGCAAGCGCCTTAACGGTCGTGATCAGCTTGATTGCTTCGACGATCGTCGTCTGCGACTCCGCCTCCGCTTCGAACTGCTTGCGGCTGTTCCGGCGCATCAGCGGGGAGAACAGAAGCACGAGCGCCACATAACAAGGAATGACGGCGCACGCGATCAACGACAGCTTCGCATGATAGACGAACATGAGCGTCCCGTAAATGACGACCGTCAGAGAGTCGAGCATCAGCTGGACCGCCCCCGTCGTCAGCATTCTGCGGATCTTCTGATTTTCGCCCACTCGGCTTGTCAGGTCGCCGATCGTACGAGCGAAGAAGAAAGACAAGGGCAAGCTTAGCAAATGCTTGTAGAAATCGCCCAACATGCCAATATCTATCTTCAAAGCGATTCGAGCCGCCAGGAAATTCCTGAACGAATTGGAGACGATATAACATAGAGATAAGGCAAGCATGCCAACCAGCAACGCTTGGAGAAGGTCGCCCTGTCCCTTGATAAGCGCCTTATCCACGATGACTTGGGTAACAATCGGAATCATAAGCGCGGTCAATTGGACGAGCAAGGACAGGACCAGAAGGGAGATCAACGCTTTGCGATTCGGGGTCACATAAGCGAGAAATCTAGAAACCGGGCTGCGCATGCGCTCGCTCGCCGCAAGTCGATCCGTCGGGGCCAGCGTCAAGATCGCTCCGCTCCAGCCTGCTTCGAAATCGTCCCTGCTTTTTTTCTCCAAGCCGTATGCGGGATCGCCGACGATCACATGCTTTGGCGTCACCTCGTATACGACGATGAAGTGTTCGCCCTTCCAGTGCGCGATCGCGGGCAACTTCATCCCGGAGAGAGCATCCATCCGCGTCGTGAAGCCTTGCGCGGCCAAACCCAGGGATTCCGCCGTCTCCGTCAAGCCGTACAAGGTGCTGCCGGAGCGCGACATCTCCGTCTGCTCTCTGATTCGGTTGATCGGAATTCGCGAACCGTAATAGGCCATCACCATGGCAAGACAGGTGGGGCCGCAATCCATCTCGTTCTGCTGCAGGCGTATCGGATATTTACGCCAACGGAACCGGAAGGGGCGTTTCCGATCGACCTCCGCCCATCGGACCGCATGGCTGGAGGCCGCCGCAAGCTCCCCCGTCACATCGTCATCGTCATACTTGGAAGTTTCGGTTACGTAATGGATAGCGATGCTTTCGATCGCCGTCCGCAATGCCGGGTGTTGCATGATCATGGCATCGAAGTCGTTCTTGCTCAATCGGAACAACTGAGCGTCGCTGGCGGCTATGACCGTCGCCTTGCGCCTCGCTCCCGTCAGCAATGCCAACTCCCCGAAGAAGTCGCCGGAGATGAGCCGGTTGATGACCGTGCCGTCTTCTTCATTGATGACCTCGCACTGTCCCGTATGAACGATAAAGAACGCGTCCCCTACGTCTCCTTGGCGTACAATCGACTGTCCCTTGTCCGCTTGAATCACGGTCATCCGTTCCAGGAATTTCCGAACCGCTTGATGATCTTCGATGGATAGAAGCTCCGTTCGCCTTAAGAACATCGTAACGGCGCGGGACGACATGTAGGTGACGAGCAGTGGCTTGAGCCCGGGGTTATGCGCGAACAGTTCGCGAAGCGTTTCAATTGGAATGGCCAGCAATCGCGCGTTGCCCGCCGCGGAGTATACGACGGGATTGCCCGGCCGCACTTCGTCGCTCTCCCATCCAAAGCTGTCCCCGTCCTTCAACAGGCCGAGGCTGTTCTCCGATCCGTCGGGCCGTTCGTCGATCATTCGGATCTCGCCCGAGACGACGCAATACAAATATTGCGGGATGTCGTCCTTCTCCTGAATCGTCTGTCCGATCGAGAACCCCAGTATCCGCGCATGCTTGGACAGCTTCCGCTTCTCGTCTAGACTAAGTACGCCGAAAAAAGGAACCTGCTCCACATAGCCGATATACTTGTCCGTCTCCATTGCTTTCAAGTCCCCTATAACCTATTCTCATGTCCACAACGCCGGCTTGCGCACGTTCGCTTCCATACGCCTTGCAGCAAGCCATTCATCGAAAAGGATTCGTTCGATTCTCGCCCGGGTGTCCGCGTTCAACTCCGCCGGGTATACCTCTTCGACCTTGATCAAGTAAAATTTCTTATCGATTTCGAGAGGCCCGGCTATCGTTCCGGAGACCGTCCCGAACGCCTGCGCTTCGATACCCTTCGGCAACTGCGTTCTCTCCTTGCGGCCGATATACCCTCCGGCAAGCCTGGATGGCTCGTCGATGGAATAAGCGCGGGCAAGCATATAGAAAGGTTCGCCCTCCATGGTCTTAAATCGCAGCTCGCGTGCAAGCCCGCGTTCGTTCACGACGATCTGCGAGAGAGCAACCGCCTCGAAACTTGACCTATGCTCCGTAAAGTAACTGTCGACCTTACCTGCCGCCACATGCTGGCGGACTCGCTCCTCCAACGCCTTCATCCGGGCGAAATCGGCTAGATCGGACATCGAAAGCCCGCGCTCCGTCAATCCATTCGCCAACTCGGAAGCCTGATAGAATCCATTCGCGACTCTCCATTCGTCGACCGCTTCCTGGATCTCTTCCTGACTAGCCGTTATACCCTTATCTTCCGCGAATGAGGCGATGAGAGCGCTCGAGATGTAATCGTTAATCGCACCGAAGTTTCCTCGAATGGCGGCGGAACGCAGTACGGCCGCTAACGAGTAGCTTCGTTCATCGATGTGAAGAGCCACGACTTGATCGAGTGACATCGCGCATACTCCTTTGTGGATAGCTATATAAAAGCGCGGGAGCTGCTCCCGCGCCGTGCTTCTTGCCCGTTAAATGAATCTGCCGCCGGTCACGTTCTTCGCTTCTTCCTCGGTCAGCTTCTTCGGCAGATCGCCGAGCTTGATCTCGGCAGCCTTGTTCGTCTCGACGGACTCCTTGGTCGCGTCCGTTTTTTTTACTTGCTCTTCCATCGTTATCACCTCCTTCTTAAGGTCTACTCTAGCAAAGCCAAATAAAAGAATAATAAAAGGAGAATAAACCAAATAGCCCAACTCCGAATAAGGAAATAGGCGCGCCTTGCGACATTTTCACCATATTTTCACCAAATCCAGGTAACATCGGGTTCAATCAAGATCAACATCAGCTAGGCGAAGGAAGAAAATAAAGATGCGGAGGTCATTGACAATGGAAAAACAGTTTCTCGGGAAAGCGCTAATCGGCAAAAAAGTAGCGCAGGACATTCTGGACAACAAAGGAGTGCTTCTGATGAAATCGGGGACGATATTGACGGAGACGAAAGTGACTTTGCTTCAAAAATATAATATCGTTCAAGTATTCGTTGAGCAGTGATTCGCTTGGTAAAAGTGAGTGGGGAATTTCCCTAAGAGTCGCCACGAATAGGAAGAGGGGCTGACTTTCTCATCTGCGAGAGAGTCAGCCCCTTCGGCGTATTAGCTAATAGAATCCAAGAGTGCCTTTACTTGCGGGTTGAGCTTCAGCGCGTTCAAGATGATTTGTATAGCTTCCGCACGACTGGCATTGCTTCCGGCATCGAACCTTCCGTTCGCCTTCCCGTTTATGATGCCCGCCTGCGCCCCGGCTATAATCTCGTCCGCTGCGTAAGACCCCGCCAGATCATTGAAATTACCCTTGGACGAATCTTTCGCAACGTTGTCGAAGTTTATCACGCGAGACAGCATGGTCACCATTTCCTCGCGCGTAATCGTCTTCTCCGGCTTGAACGTCCCGTCCCCGTAACCATGGATCACTCCTGCCGCCACGAGGTTCCGGATCGCCTCTTTCGCCCAGTTATTACCGATATCCTTCAATTCAGCGTTCGTATTGTCGCCGCCTTGGATATCGAATACGCGGTTCAGCAATACGGCAAACTCGGCGCGCGTGATCTTGCCATCCGGTTTGAACGTACCGTCGCCATAACCTTCAATCAGGCGCAGCTCAGCGAAAATATGGATCGACTTATCGGCCCAATGCCCCTGAATGTCAGCGAAAACAAGCTCTGCATTTGCTTTCTTCGCTTCTTCTATTTTGGTTTCAATCCTCTTGACTAGATTAGCGACATCAATTAGGTTGCGATCGAATACATCAACCGGGGGCTGCTCAGGATCAGTCTCCGGATCAGTAGTCTCTGGCGGCGCTGGATCATACGGCACAGTAGGCGTTGAACTCGGCGGACCGCTTGACGGCGCACGAGGCGTCACGGGATCGGAGGCATCGGAAGCCGTGCTGCTGCCCGCGCTATTGAATGCCTTGATCGTGAACGAATAGGTTACTCCGTTGGTTAATCCCGTTACCGTGATCGGGCTTACCGTCCCTGTGACGGTCATATTACCCGGCATGGCCGTAACCTCATAAGAAGTAATCGGGCTTCCGCCATTCGCCGGGACCGTGAAGCTGACGGTGGCTTCGCCATTGCCGGCAACTGCGGTTACATCCCCTGGAGCCGATGGAACCGTTCGCGGCGTTGCGCTTACTTCATTCGAAGCTGCGCTGATCCCGGACGGATATAGGGCTTTAACAACGAAATAGTACGTTGTCCCGTTCGTTAATCCGGTGGCATCATACACCGAACCGGTCACCGTCGCTAACGCATCTCCATACGCCTCGGAATCTGTTCGCCGGTACACCGCGTAGGTGACTGACCCCAACACATCGCTCCAAGCCAATAACGCATGGCCGTCTCCAGCCGTTACGGACTCCACGGTCGGCGCGACGACTCCAGGCGATTGAAGTGTCACGGATTGACTCGTTATCCGCGCTAATCCGCCTGATGCATCGAATGCGAGCCGCGCTCCCGTCACTTCGGCTACATTAGTCGTGCCAAGATCGGTAAAGGCTGCGATGCCTGCGCTCGCCGTCGCCGTTGTCGTTCCTGTCAGCGTCCATTCGCCCGAATCCTGCTTAGATGCCGTCACGACCGTGCTATTGTCGCCTGTGCTCGTGTTTCCGTAAACATCAAGCAGTGTCACGACAGGCTGCCGCACGAAAGCGCCGCCGTTGCTGGCCGGAGCAATAAGGTCTGTGGACAGCGCCATCGAAACCGCGCTTCCCGCCGCTGGCGTGATGCTCACGAAGTTCGTCTCCGGCGTTACCACGCCAGCCACGCTAAACCCGATCGTCTGCGCCGCAGCCTTGTTCAGCTTCAAGTTCGCTGTGGCTACGCCATTCGTAAACACGATGCCGATCGTATTAGGCCCCGTCGTCAAAGCCGTTCCGTTAAAGCTGCCGTAAGAGCCGTCTAGCGCTTGAGCGGAGCCGGATATCGTCACATCATGCGCTCCGTTAAACGTTGTATCCGTATCGCCTACCGCATTCTTCACCGTCAGCGTGATCTCGTTGTCCGCTCCAACTTCAGGCGTCGCCGTGTCGGCAGACGCGTTCGCCGTATATTTCACTATCGGCGCATACTTCTTCACCACGACCGTATTAGAGATGTCCCAATACGCAACATAAGGAGTATCGTTGCCATCGAACGCGATCGATGCCGCGTAAGCCTCGCTTGACGAAATCTCCCCACCGCCTACGGTCACCCAACTGCTTCCCTCTAATTTCTTCACGAACGATTTATAGGTTCCCCCACTATAGCTACGAGTTACAGGATCATAGTTTCCCTTATCCTGATACACAACATAAGGGGTATCGCTACCGTCTAATACCATCGTTGGCCATGAAACCGCACCTTCGGAAACTTCTGCACCGCCTACGGTCTCCCAACTGCTCCCTACGAGCTTCTTCACGTATGCTTTTTCGCTGTCCCCACCATCCCCAAACGCAATATAAGGGATGCCGCTGCCGTTGATCGCGATCGATGCAAACCAAAGATAACCTGTCGAAGTAGAATTACCTACAGCCACCCAGCTGTTACTGCTTGAGTCGTATTTCTTCACGGTCCCTCGCGCATTATTAGACTGCGTATCTTGGTATAAAACATAAGGAATATCCGTACTGCCGCTTCTATCGAACGCGATATCTAAAAATGCACCGTCACGTCCCCCAATCGACTTACTACCCACGCGCACCCAACTGTTACTGCTTGTGACGTATTTCTTCACGTTTATTTTGAAGGTACCATTTTCATTTAGAGGAGTTGCCTCATAATTCATAGAAAAATACGCAACATACGGCGTACCGACGCGGTCAATGGCCAATTTCAGATGCTTCAGCGTATCGTAAGTACCGTTTTGCGTAAAATTCGGGCTGCCGACCGTCATCCATTTCAATTGACCAAGTTCGTCCTGGTCATACTTCATTACGGTCGCTCCGGTGTTATTCTCCTTGTCCGAATACAGAACATACGGGATATCGTTGCCATCGATGACTAACGATACAAAATCGCCATAAACCAGAGTCGAAAAACCCGGATCACCCACTGTGTCCCAATGGCTTCCATTATATTTCTTCACGGTCAATTTATTGCCGTGGTCAGAATCCTCGTACACCACATAAGGGGTTCCGCCGCTGTCGAATGCAACCACGGGTTTTGAACTCTCTGACGCAAAAATCCCATCGCCTACGACTTGCCATTCATGGGTTGCAGTTATAGCTTCAGGATCTGTGTCGTTCGCATAGGCCGCTTGGCCAACACCCGTAAGGGGAATAAGAGACAGAATGAGCAGCAATACGATGCACGCCTTGCCTGCTCGCGACGGCCGCCAATGTACGCCTGATCTTCGAAGTTCCATATACACACGCCTTTCGAGGTTATTATCAACGAGCGATCTCGTATGAAATAACTCCATCATAAACGTGCTTAATGAAAAAATAATGAAAGACAGGCACGCGAAAAAACCCAAATCCGCGAAGGATAAGGGCTCGCAACTCTAAATGGAAAAAACAAATTCCGGAAGCGTATTAGCTGACGCCGATTGGTTCTTCATAAAGGACGGCAACCCACCTTTATTTCTTCACGATAAAGTTAGGTAGATTTTTTTCAAGATACTTCATTCTTTCCGAATAATCTAGTTTTGCATGAGTTTCCGAAAGTATATTGTTCGACGCTAACAAGTCATAAAATGATTTCAGCATCTGGGCTGAAATAGCGGAAGTAATCATCATTCTTTGACCGTCTACCAGAACAGAAGATATTTTTTCAGGCTGTATAAGTTCAATCTGTACGCCGTTCCTGTCGATTATGAAATACATCTCTTTAACATTTTCAAACACTAAATGTTTTACTTCTGCCCCGTTTGCCAAGCGACTCTGGACTTCTTTCATTGAATAGCCCGGAATCGGATCATTTATCAGCAGCCATTTTGCAAAATCTTTTGCATCGACTTCATCTGTATCATATTTTTTCCAAACCGCGCCATTATCTTTGCTTATCTGTATTGTGTTATCCATCGTGACACGAAGATATATTTCGTTGTCCATATAAACTGCACGATACTTTGAAGCCATAAGGCTGTCTATCAACTTCGGTACATCATATTTCTTGTTGAATGTTAAATCGTGCGGCATTAAATCTGTAGTGGTGGTACCTTGAGATAATGCGGGCACTATTTCGGTAGTGATGGCACCTTGATATAATGCGGGCACTATTTCGGCTGAAGGTTCGGCTATAGGATTGTCGACACCCGTAGCAGATTCCGTTTTGTCCAATGCAGAAGTCGCAAAGATGACAACAACACAGGCTACAAGCCCAATAGCGAACAGCGTCGTGGCGATCGTGATTTTCTTGGTTTTCAAGATCGATATAATCCTTTCTTCGGTCGAGTTCTTGGAAAAGCTACTATTCATCGGCGACAAGCCGATTTTCTTTTCTTCCAACCGTACAAGCGCTCTAGCATAAGTAGGTTTCGTGTTTTCCCCAAATTTTCGTATGACTGTTTCATCACAGAATAGCTCGATATCGCGGTTGGCAAGAATATACATGACCCATACAAAAGGATTGAACCAATGGACGCATACGCTAGTGGCAAGAATCCATTTTTTGAGTGTGTCGAATCGCTTGATGTGCGTAAATTCGTGGGTTAGGATAAACGCAAGCTGTTTCTCATCGTCATAATCTAAATTTTTCGGCAAGAGTACAACAGGCCGAAAAATACCGTATGTTAGCGGAGTTGAAATATGATCTAGTTGTCTGATTTGAACATCTCGCCATAACAAATTTGAATGCTTCCATTTTCTTATAAAATCGTTTCTAATAGGCACAGCCATTTTGTAGATTTTGCGATACCTTAAATGCGGAATGATAAAAAATAAAGCACATAACGTAAAACCAACTAACCACACCCATACAAAAGGCGATATTTGTGAAGCCGTCTTCAATGGCATAATCGGCGCGGTCAGATGTTCTGTAATTGGTGGCATGATTACCGTAGTTCCATTATTAAATGTTGAACTTTCTGGCGTGGAAATCAATTTTGGCGCTGTAAACATTCTGCTTAAATGTTCCGCTGCCGTAAAAATACTAAATTGCGATTGAACTGAAACAGGTACAAGCAATTGAACTAATGCCACACCCCAAAGAAACATAAAAGTCATTTTGGGCAGCTTGTGAATAAGCAAAGAACGTAAGAAAATAACTGCAAGAATAAAGACAGAAGCCGAGATACTTGTTTGAAGTAACGACATTCCCTCACCTCATTCCAAACTATCGATTAGACGTTTTAAGCGTTTTATTTCTTCCGTCGATAGTCGTTTCTGTCCCAACAATGAAGCAATCAGTCTGTCGGGGGCGCCATCATACATTTTATTTATCAGTTCCGTTGTTTCGTTTTCTTGAGCCTGCTCTCGTGTAACAACCGCATGGCAAACGAAATTAGGCTCATGCCGCTCGATCGCCCCTTTATCAAGGCATCTCTTGATGATGGTATACGTTGTTGTTTTACTCCAACCTACTTTTTCTTTTGCAATTTCTGCAATTCTCTTTGCGGGGGTATCGCCTTCTTTCCACAAGATTTCCATAATATTAAGCTCGCTATCGAATAACTTCATAACCAAATGAAAGCCCCCCGTTTCTCCTCTGTTCTACTCCAGTAGAACTCATTATTCACATTCTACTGAAGTAGAATTGATTTGTCGAGAAGATTCTGTAATTTTCTAACATCGTATTTTGTTATCAGTACTCGCGGCGCCGAGATGCCCCTACTCCCCCAACCCCATTGGTTTATTTTTGAAATTTAAGCTTCAAAAACGAAAAAGACGCCGATCGGATTGATCGACGCCTTTCTACAGCGTACGGCTGCTTACTGCTCGTCCCACATTATTGAACAACAGAAGCTTCTTAATGCCGTAAAAGATGACTTGCAAGCCATAGCCAAGGATACCGTTAAAGCAGAAACGCTATTCGGTGTCGTTGAAGGCAAAGTCACAGAATCGCAAGGTGCAGTAGCGAAGGAATTGAAGCGGCTTGAAAAGCAAATTACAAAAGCATTTGCGTCTGCTTAGCCAACATCTAATTCACCAATAGGACTAACTGCCAGAGCTTTATAGGCTGCATTATTACCTCTGTGGAATGCAAAATTAAAGCCCAAGCGCCAATAGCGCCTGGGCTTCGTCTAATAGGTAAATGTGGCTCCAATAAGTCTGTTGGAATTCACGGAAGCCTTGATTTGACGGGCTTTTTGTCAAATGGCTTCCGATCTTTTGGGCTGCAATCCGAGGACACCAGTTGATGTTTTACACACAGAGTCGGAGAGGTCTTTTTGTTAGGCAACCCTATATGCACACAGCCATATCATACGCCATATAAGGATTTTTCATATTAAACGGTAAATTAACTTTAATTATTTAAGTGCAATTTTTGGATACAAATTGTATCATATAGTTAGGCGCTTGCTACATTGGCAATGTGTCCCAATAAGGTGCCGGTAAACCATAGGCGCACCGAATCGAAAAAGGAGGATTTCATTAATGTCAAAGCGGTTTCGCAAAATGCTCTCGTTCCTCTGTTGCTTGGTCATGTTGACATCGCTAACGCCTGTCAGCTTTGCCGCCGTCACCGACAACAGCAAGAACGTAAAAGCGAATGACACCCCGACCGCCATGTTCGGAACTCCTGAGCTCGGGTCGAATGACCCGCTGTGGGCTCTGACAACGGAGCATCTCATCAACAAAAGCACTGTACCAGGTGACCCAAGACCGCATGCTACGGGCACAGCAAAGATCCTTTGGGACAATGACTACGTGTATGCTCGCGTAGCTGTAAAGGATAGGAATCTATATCGGGGACCCGGTGCGGATCATACATACGACAGCATAGAGTTATATGTTGGCCCAGGATCCAACGGTTCGAACCAATGGCGCGTCAGTTCGACGGGCATATTGTCCGGGCAGTCCCATACGGACAGAGCCGCGTGGACCGAGATCACGAATACGGGATACATCGTAGAGATGAGAATCCCCAAAGGAAACCTGACCTTGGCGCCAGGCAAGCTTACCTTCGAGGTGTATATCAATAACTCAACGGCAAATGGCGGGGACCGCTATGAAGTCGTGTCCGCTTTCGGCACTCCGGACACGGGCTATGGCGGACATGCTGCATTCGCAGACAGCCTGGAGCTCATTGAAGCCGATGCAGCGGACACTAGATTCTCAATCACCACCCAGGTGGATACGGGCGGCCAACTCACGCCGACGGCACCCGGCAATGTTCTGAGAGTAGACAGCGGCGAAGACTTAACATTCACGGTCACCCCTGATTACGGCAAGATTGTAGATGCCGTAACGGTAGACGGCAAGGCTGTGACGATAGCCGACGATGATACGTTTGCTCTAACGAATATTAGCGCTGATCATAAGATTCACGTGACGTTCATAGATGATCCAGCGGCTGATCAGTTTCCGTTCATCGTATGGAATGACAACTTTGCTAGCGGCGAGTACACGACGGCAGTCATCATTGACTTAGGCGAAGGGAGAAAAGCGTTAGCTTCCGAACTTCATCCGGACTTGTTCACCGTGTCGGCTAGAAACACGACCCTATTCGGTAACTCAATAGTCTATGAAGGAACGCGCAAGATCTCAAGAGTATACGCCACTAACGAACCGAAGGTACGCGGCTATCTTGGCGAGGTAAGCCATTCGCCGGATTATCAAGACGGTCTGGCAAGCGGCCGATACATCGTCGTTGAATTCGAGTTCTATACAGAAGCAGGCGGTAGTACAACGCTGGATGGCAGCAGCAACTCGACAAGGCAGAATTACAACATTATTCAGAACGGCGATATCGTGCTAACGGAAGGCGCTCCGCTTAGCTACGCCGTCTTCAAACAGAATAATGTCGTGAATCCGATCCTTGACAAGTTTACCTCGCATACAAGCGACTCGGTCAATTACGCGCTCTATCTTCACAAGGATGCAGAAGGCGATGCGTTGCATGGAATGCCGCTATATGTCTATATTCACGGCATGGGACGCGGCGGTACAATGCCACAGTTCGACCAGAAAGCGTCTATGAAATCCGCTAACGGTTCGGTTGCTCTGATGAAGAAAATGGAAGTGGACCCTAACAAATATGCAAGCCATATTCTGAATATCTCCTACATTGGACTCTCTACTCCACTAGAAGAAGATGTTAAGAAGGTAATCGACGACTTAGTTGCCAACGGATTCGTAGATTCTAACCGGATTTATGTGGCGGGCTTCTCATGGGGCGCCGCGTATACGAACACCTTAATTAACGCCTACCCTGGCTTCTTCGCGGCAGGTGCGCCTATGGCCCCTGTATTCGGCTCGCCGGAAGCGAGCGATAATGAGGCCCACAGAGATCTGGCTTATTGGATGTTAATTAATGCCCATAATGTTGTTGAATCCTATCAGCCGAATCTAGATAGCTTCATAACCACTAATATGCCGGTAATGACCAACGCAAGAGCTTCGAATTTCGAGAGCAACGAGGCTCT
The DNA here is from genome assembly GCA_023460795.1 of Bacillota bacterium. Lineage (GTDB taxonomy): Bacteria > Bacillota > Bacilli > Paenibacillales > Paenibacillaceae > Cohnella. The sequence goes on from JAEWPC010000011.1 coordinate 14,573, forward strand.
TACTTGGCCATACAATCAATATGATCAGGCAAGTCGGAGACCTAATCCGGACGACACTCCTGTCTTGCAAGACTATATTGCGCACGAGGTTGAAGCAGCGGTTCTCTACAACGAGATTACGATGAAGAACCCGTTCACGGAGGAGACCTGGAGCATAGCTCCGATCGCACAGTCCCCTAACCTGCCGGCTTGGGACAATGACTACACAGACGTCTTTGATTGGATGTTCGCACAGAGTAAAGGATCGTCGAAGCCTACCTATACAGTGACCACTCCGCAGGGTAAGCCCGCGGTCACAGACACTAACGGCAATACTACCTTGCCTGGCGGAGGCATGATCACAACCAAGGTCGGAACGAAGCTTGAGGTGCCTGAAGGCACCACTATAAGCTCCAAAGATAAGGTGACCATCCCGGTAGACAAGAGCGCTGAAGTTACATTACCAGGCGACAAAGGCATATCGTTTAACATCCGTGAGCGTACAGAGCTTGCGATCAATGACAACACCCCTCTGGGCTTCATCGTGATATCGGGCAACCCTTTCAATGATGTCAACAAGGACGACTGGTTCAACATATACGTAAGATCCGTCTACACATTCGGTCTTTTCAACGGCACGACGTCCACGACGTTCTCACCGGGAACCTCTATGACGCGCGCAATGGTCGTGCAGGTACTGGCCAATCTTGAGAACGTAGACCTTACCGACTACACGAATTCTCGCTTTAGCGACGTGGCGGACGGACAGTGGTACACTGCGGCAATCGAATGGGCGGCTGAAGCCGGCATAGTCAACGGTACAAGCGCAGATCTGTTTGATCCTGTTGCATCGATTACACGCGAACAGATGCTAGTGATCCTGTTCAACTACATGAACTACAAGGGCTATAAGATTCCTCCAAGCCAAGCTCAGTCCTTCGCGGATGCAAGCGAGATCAGTTCATGGGCAGTGAAGGCCATTCAGGCGTTGCAGGGCATCGGCGTTGTAACAGGTAAGGGCAACAATAGCTTTGACCCTCAAGGTACCGCTACTCGTGCCGAAGCAGCAACCATCTTCGTAAGAGTTGTAGAAAATCTAACTAAGTAACAAGTCTATACAGAGCACAATAGACCCTTCTGGCGGGACAATGTCCTGCCGGAAGAGTCTATTCTGTTCTTATCTATAAGTACTATATCCTTCATCTAGATTAGAAACATAATCACACGAAATGACTGCTGTCCGGTCAACTCTGCTTCCAGACAGATCGATCATTCACGAAGGAAAGCTAATGAACAAATCTATTAATTCACGAAGGATAACTTCCTGATATTCGTTGCTAACTTGATAGAGATCTCCGATCTCCCGATATGTCTGGTTCAGTTTCTCCTTATAATCGGCTGCCTGTTTATTGGGATTGTTCTTTTTAAACCGATCCATAACAGCCTGAATATAGGCTGGACGAGCTCCCCACCTGCCTAGAACATCTCCGGTCGCATTCAAGAAAATCGCGATCGGCTGATTCCTAACACCGTCCGTGAGAAAGAGATCCATGGTTTCCAAATGCTCTTCCATGGGCAACACTTCAGTTGAAATGCGGCTCTGCTCCATCACTCGAAAAAGTAAGGGGACGTTCCAGATGACATCAGGGCACCAATCTGTACACAGAATCAAACAGTGCAGGTCGGAGCGATTATTTAAAGCGGTAAAAAATACTTTCTGATCTTCTTGCGCCAATGTAAAATTCTCGTAAACGGAGATGAACCGCTCTTTGGTATTCTTGATATTACTGATTTCCATCGTCCGATTCTGCATTCCATCTATGAATTGTTGAGGTGAAATCCCTTGACCGATTTTGTGCTTTAAGTTCAATCGCGCTTCCATTTCTTCACGCTTCCTCTTCATTATTTTGGGGATACGGCGGCAATAATACATACGCTTACGACATATGTCTTAATACACTCGCAATCGCCTTGACTCCCTCTAATATGTTTATTTCCTCCACATTGCCAAACCCCATAATAAGTCGATCTTCGTACCTTCCTTTAACGATGGTGTATCTTTCAGCATGGTCTCCGAATTCGGTTGCTCCATCTCCTATCCACACTGAGCGCGAAATTCGGCATCAATAATGACGGATATGCGTTAATCGATCTGCCCCTCTCGCATCAAGAGATTGCCAATATGCTCGGTGCCAGCCGGGAAGCGGTCAGTGGCATGATGAGCGAGCTTGCCAAGGAGGGGATATAGAAGAAGAGAGCCAACTGGCTCTCCCTCTGTAACGCTACTTTGTAATTTAGATAATTAGTCGATCATCCCAAGCGCTTGCAGCGTTCTGATGAACACGACCGCAGTCTGGGCGCGTGTCGATTCACCTTTCGGACTGAACGTATCCTCGCTTGAGCCTGTCATGATGTTCAGCTTGACCATCAGGCGAACGTCCTCCAGATAAGCCGCGTCCACGATTGCGATATCCCTGTAGCCGTTCAGGTTCACATTTTCCTTTGTTATCGGCAGCTTTTCAAGGGCAATCACGGCAGCTAACATGCTTGCCATTTCCTCTCGGGTTAGCGGCTGATCTGGTTTGAAGCGCGTTCCGCTCACAAAGTCCAGCAGTCCAAGCTCCTTCGCTTTAACGACTGCATCGAAATACCACGCGTCTTGCTTCACATCGCTATAGGGCGCTGTGCTGCCGGCTGAGTCGCCGCGTCCGAGCGCCCGGACAAGCATGGCGGCAAACTCCGCTCTTGTTACCGATTTGTCAGGGGCGAACCGTCCGCCGCCAACTCCTTCAACCAGTCCTTTTGCCGCAGCAAGTTGGATATACGGCTCGCCCCAATGCTTTTGCACATCGGCAAAGCTTACCTGATTTTGTACCGTGACGTATACGCTGTTGGAATAAGAGCGAATCATCGCATACCACACATCGCCGATCTGTACCGCTTGAGCGGGGACAAACTCAAACTTCCCGATCGTTTCGTTATAGCGGAACGCGCCCCATTGCTCCGGCATGCCGGTTATGTTCTTCGGTAGCGGAATCACTCTTGTAAGCGCCTTGCTGAACTGATCAGCCGTACCGATGGCTTGTCCCGTCTTGGCGTTGATGATATCGATGTGAAAATTGACGATTGCGCCCAGCACTATGCCATCAGGCAGATCAGCGGCAAACGCTTCCTGGATATCCTTGTCGCCGGTCTTGTCGGCCAAGGTGATCTTGAAGCTGATATCATCGGTTTTAAGATGGTTTGCGGCAAGCAAGTCCGTCAGCCCCGGAATCAGCGAAGCCAGATCGACCGGCACCTGGTAGCTGCCGTAAGGGGTTTTGATCTCGATGAAAAAGGCGGCGTTTTTCCCCTCTATGCTGGTTAGTATGCTTGCCGGAATGCTGACATAAGCCACGTTGTTCTTTGGCGTCACTTCCAGCGTAATGGACGGCTTTGTCGTGTCAATCGCAGATGGATCGAGCATGATGCCGTTTTTGTCAATGAACGGCTTTGAAGTCGCATTCCAGCCGCCCGTCACTGGCTGCGCAACCTTCACCGTGCGCGTCACTTCCGCGGCAGCATTGCCGGATGGATCCTGAACATTGTAACGAAGCGTATAATCGCCCGCTTGGCTTGTATCCACGGTCCCGGTCACGACAATGAGACCGGAGATGTCGCCGTAATAGACATCCGTCGCTTGCGCTCCCGGATCGGTAAACGCTGCGCCAAATGGCACATGCATCTCGGAATCGCCGAGCAACAGGAGAATCGGAGGCTGCGTATCTTTCACATAGACGGTGCGCGTTACGGTCACAGCCACGTTGCCTGCGGTGTCGGCAACGTTATAATCAAGCAAATAAGTGCCAAGTGTTGTCGTATCCACCGTTCCGGTCACCATAATCGAAGCGGAAATGTCGCCGTCCTGCAAGTCCTGCGCCGTGGCTCCGGGATCGGTGAACACACTGTCCGCTTCCACCGTCATCGGATTGCTGCCATTTAGCGCAATGACCGGAGCCACGATATCCTGCAGCACGATGCTGTCCTGTATCGTGCTGCTGACATTTCCGACCGCATCTTTCACCTGCATATAGACCGTCTTCGTTCCGTCACCCGCAGAGAGCGTCCAATTCTTCGTCGACGCGAAGACTTCCCAATCGCTCCATATGATGTTATCGTTGGAAAATTGCATTTGAAGAGCATCGAACTCCGGGTCCGAAGCATATACGTTCAAGGTGACCGATGTCGTACCGATGATGGCGTCCCCATTTTGAATCTGTAAGCTTCCCTGTGGAGGTTCGTTCACATCCGTAACGTGAATCGAAAGATTCTTATCATGCGTATTGCCCGCCGCATCGGTAGCCCTGATTGTGATGTCGTAGCTTGCTTTCGTTTCGAAATCAAAGCTGCCGCTCGTCTCAAGATTGTTTCCGTTAATGGCAAAATCGCTCGTGTCTCCGCCAACCAAAGAAAAAGTGAAGGTTTCTCCCAGGTCTGTATCCGTCGCGCTTAACGTACCGACGACCGTACCCGAAGGCGAATTCTCCGCCACTTGGTTTGACGTCAAGGCAATGCTTGTTGGCGCTTCGTTGGTTACAAGTTCCAGTTGCGGCTCTTTCCCATCGACTTCGATGGAATTGAACGAAAAAATCGAGTCCGAGCACGGTCCACAACCAGCAGGGCCCGTTATCCTAAAACTAGCGACGCTGTCCCCCGCCTGTTGGTCTTTAATGAAATTCGTAACATCGAATGTCATCCAATTGTCCGATACCGTAACGTCTGTTTGATCTTGGATCAATTGACTGCCAAATGGCAGATTTGTCGACCAGGTATCATCGTCAGACCCGTATAATCTCATAAAAGGACTGCCAACTATTTGATTTATGTAGATCTTGAGGGTTGCTCCCGTGATAACGCCCGGGACGCTGGATAAGTCGAATTTGAGGGCTGCCCCGTTTACGCTGGTTGCTGAGGCACTGTAACCGGCCCACATTTCCGTTCCCGTCGTGAACGACCCAGAAGCATTTTGCATTAAATTGGCTGAAGCAATAATCGTTGGCGTTGCAGCTTGCACATCTCCGGGAAAAATAAAGTTGTTCAAGACCAGCGCCATGGTTAATAGCAGCAGTAAACCCGAACGAGCGGCCGATTTTATTTTTTCCATTTTTCGATATTCCTCCCTTTGCTTCACTATCAGTTATACCCCCACTTTTGTCGAATCTACATTGAAATCAATAGGTGCCATCCGCTTTCAACCCCAGCAAACGATTCACTCAGCAGCAACACGAAAGACACAACAAGCCCCATTCTCACGCCCAAATTTCAATATCACACCTTTTTCTCTGAAACTCTACCATACCGGATTTTTCTCGTCTATTCCCCCACCGGGGGATATTTTTAAACGTAAAAATACCCCCTCTGCAAAACCCATGATATAATCAAGGTATCTGCTAAAGTTTGAAAAAATACTTTTGAAAGATGAGAGACGCGCGTATGAAAAACATGATGGCTCCTCTTCACGAAAGCGCAGGATTATTCCGCTCCAAGTTAAGCCCTCCCCAAGCAGTGGAATCCCTGATTCGCCGGGATAGGCTGGAAATGATGCTGAACACCGGCCGGAAACGCCAGTTGATGACGATCGCCGCTCCTGCCGGTTACGGAAAAACGGCCCTGCTGCAAGCCTGGGCAAGTAAACAAAAACGGCCAGTCGGGTGGCTTCGGCTTGATTCCCAGGATGACAACCTTGGGCGTTTTCTATCTTATCTGGCGCATGCCATTCCGATATTTCCGGACGAATATAAGACATCGTGTTCCGATTGGATCATCGCACAGGATGAAGATTCTCTGACCCGATCATTGGAGCCGCTTGCAGCGGAGTGGACGGCCCGTATTCAAGACAGCGGACAGCACATCATGATCATTCTGGATGGTTGTGAATATGTCCGCCATCCGGAAATCCGCCGATTCCTCGACCTCTTCCTCCGCTTCGGACCGCCTCAATTGCATATGATGCTTTCCGGCAGGCGGTTGCCCGGAATGGAAACGCTGAAAAGCCATGCAGGGGGGATCATCGCTATTTACGCGGAGGATCTGGCCTTAACGGAAAAGGAAATTTCCGATTTCGTTTTCCGTAAAACCAAGATTCGTTTGAAGGAAAACGAACGACGTGAATTATTTGAACGCACCGGCGGATGGTTTCCAGGGGTAAGCGCCTATCTGGATCTGATTCGGAAGACGGGCTACAGATGCGGAGAACCCGAATTCCACAACAGGGCGGAGCGGGATGCATGCTTTTATTTTCAAAATCTTGCCGAATGGGAAAGCCATGCCTGTCCATCCCGGACGCTCATTTCCCTTTCGGTGGCCAAACGTCTGAACCGTTCGCTGGTCAAACGGCTTGCACAACATGCCGGCGCGATCGACATCAACTTTGAGACACTTGTCAGCGAAACGCCGTTTTTGTTGCCCATGAAGGATCGGCCTGACGAATACGCGTTCCTCCCGATGTTCGCGTCCTGGCTGCAAACATGGCTGAAGTCGGATAATCCCCAATCCTTCGCCAAATTGAACAAGGAATGCGCCTTGCATGCAGAGGAGGAAGGACGGTTCGCGGAGGCGGCGGCGTTTGCCCTGGAATCCGGCAATCTGGACTTCGCGGCGGAATTGATTCTGCGGCACGCCCAGGATTTGCTGCGCAGCGACAATGAAGCACTGCTTGCCTTGCTCGGGTGTTTCCCGGAAAACGCATTGCGGCATCATACGGGACTGGCTTTCATGTATGGCTGGGCTTCGATCCATGCCCGCCGGTTCGGGGCCGCCGAACAGATGGCGGATATATTGGAAACGGAAATTGCCCGTGCGAAGTCGACGAACCTCACTACGTTGGATGAATCGCTTGTCGGTTATATGGCCTCCCTTCGCTCCATGATCCATTTCTCCAGGGGCGAGACCGACCTGGGCGCTGTCTATATGAAACAATCCTATGAAGAATTGAAGGGCGGAGGTGCGCTTTTTCGCAGGGCGTTATATTTTTTCCCTTACACGTCCTCGCTGCTCAAGGGTGAATATGGGTATTACGGCATCCTTTCCTCTTCGCTGACCTGTTATGAGTATTTCAAGTCGCATTGGGATCGGCAAGACATGGCGTATGCCTTGTTCATGGCCTTGCTCGGCGAATGCTATTACGAAACCAACCAATTGCCGAAAGCGGAAAAACATTTGCGGAAAGGGCTTCAACTCGCATTGGAATTTGGCAATCCGGGTTTATTCGTGCCTGCTTATCTCGCCTGGGCGAGATTGAAATGGATAAGCGGCGCAAGGGAAGAAGCGATAGCGGCACTGCAAGAGGCGCGGGATCAGTTGATACGAATGCGTTCAGGGCATGGGCTCCCTTTGGTCGACGCGTGCGAGACCAGGTTCCACATGAACCAGCGGAATCTCAAATGGGTAAGAGAATGGTTGCGAAACCATCCGTTTCCCCCAGATTATACCCCATCACGCGACCGCATGTATGAAGCCGTTACGTTGCTCCGCGCACGGTTGTTTGTGGGAGAACTGACGGAAGCCCTGACTTTGGGAGAAAAACTGCTGCAAATGGCGGAATCAGGCAATCTGGCCTGCTTTATTGTCGAAGTGAATGTAATTCTGGCTCAAATCTACCGCTGGCAAGGCCGAAACGACAGATTGCTCGAGAAGCTGAACCGCGCGATGGAGGTTGCACACGCCCAAAGGTATTTACGGACGCTGGCGGATGAAGGGGAGGCTCTGGTTCCTTTACTTCGGGAATATGTGAAGAAGTACCGGAAGAACGGACGCGCAACACTTATCAGATATGCAATGAAAATTCTGGCGCTGCTTCCTCAAGAAGGCTTGCAGGAGGATGCCCGCTTCCCCGCTTCGGATTCATTGACGCGCCAGGAAAAACGAGTGCTTCAATTTCTCATTGAGGGCGCCGACAATCGAAATATTTCAGCCGCGATGTCGATCTCCATGGAAACCGTCAAAAGACATTGCAGGCATATTTACCGGAAGCTTGGCGTACGAAATCGGAAACAGGTCGTTGAGCAATATGCCAGCCGCAGCGAAAACGAGGAGCCTTTCACGCTCTAATCGGTGCTAGCTCAACTCCCCCCCTTTAACACCATAGAGCGAAGCGGCTGGCTCATGTAGCAGCCAACCCTGAAACTTCGTTTTTGTCCTTGAGCAGCTTATTTTTGAAGTCGTTGCCGTCCGCCGTGAACGTCATAAATCGCTCAAAGTGTTGAAAACAAAGGATTTCTACGTATCGATTCGTTGTATTCCTATTACGCACTCCACATGTGATGTGCTGGGAATAGGAACATGGATCACTCCCCTCATTTAATGAAGGCTTTTTTTGATTCTGGCTCTTCATCTGGGCTTGGACACTGCTCTTAAAGCCTGTTTTGTATATAAACGTTAGTTTGTACGGATTAGTGCTGCTATCATCACAATTTTCTCCAACCAGGATTTTATCGACAACACTTTCAAGTACACTTCGATCAAACGTAGGCAGAACCGCATTCGACCGAAGCACTTGGCGAAAATGGGTTATCCTTTTCTCAACATCAACTTCATCTTGTGCAGCTTCCTCTAATTTCGCTCTTTCGTCAAGCAGTTGGTTCAAGAGCGATTCAAGTTCTGAATACTTACGCTCATATGTCGGGCGATCTATTTTGTCATCCAGATGCAAGTCGATCAAATTGCAACGCTTATTCTCAAGAGCCTGAATTTCGTTGATAATTTTAGTCAACTGTTTTTGGCTGTTCTGCTCGATCAGGACAGATTCCGCTCTTACTAAAAGCTCGTCCAACACATCTTTATGGTTGTCACAAACTAAATTGTACGTCTCAACAAAAGCACCTTCAACAATCTTTTCTTCAATCCCTTTGCTATGAGGACAATATTTCTTTCCCTTCTTCGTGTTGGTTGAACATTGCCAAATCGTCTTTTCATGCGTTGTCCCGCTATTCCAGCTCCGCCGCGAAAAATGACCGCCGCAGAAAGCACATTCCAGCATGCTGCTGAAAGCAAATTTTCTACTGTATTTTTCCCGTTTTCCGCCTGCTTCCATCTTGTTACGAATTTCCCCACGACGATGTAGTATATCTTGTGCCTTTTCAAAAACTTCCTCGGTGACAATTGGCTCGTGATGATTTTTGATATAATACTGATCTTCTTCTCCACGGTTATCAAGTCTTCGTTTAGTGATAGGGTCGAGCGTAAAGGTCTTTCCTTGAAGTACGTCTCCCTTATACTTCTCATTCTTAATGATACCTAAAACGCTTGTATCACACCATTCGATATTTCCACGCTTTGTTTTGCGTTCCAGTTCAGTCAATTCTTTCGCAATCATATACGCTCCAATGCCCGAAATATAACGATCAAAAATGTAACGTACAATTTCAGCCTCATCTTCGTTAATCGTTATCCGCTTCGTAACAGGGTCGTAGTCATATCCAAGACAGCTTTGGAAGCCCACCAATTCGCCGCGGCTCATCTTCATCTTTAGTCCTCTTTTTACGTTCGATGAGATATTCTCAACTTCTTGCTGCGCGACAGAACTCAAAATGGTGAGTAACAATTCACCGTCCATTGTAAGGGTATTGATATTTTCTTTTTCAAAAAATACGGCAACATTTTTTTCTTTAAGCATCCGAACGTGCCTTAACGTATCTACTGTATTTCTTGCGAATCTCGATATGGATTTGGTTATGACCATATCAATCTTTCCATTCAAACAATCGGAAATTAACCGTTGAAAGTCATCGCGCTTCTTTACCTGTGTTCCCGTAATGGCTTCATCCGCATAGATGTCAACCAACATCCAATCATTGCGTTGATTAATCATTTCCGTATAGTAGGAGACCTGTGATTTATAGCTGCTTAACTGTTCTTCGGTGTCTGTACTCACTCTTGCATACGGAGCAACACGAAGAATTTCCGATTTACCTCCAGTGCGATCTGACAGTTTTCGATTTGCCTTAATGACTTCAACTGCAATAGACATGATGAGCTCCTCCTTTGATTCGCATTTATGACGCTTACAGCGTAATAAATATTCGTTTGATTAACAAAGGTGCGAATCAAGAGGTAAGGTCAGATTGGATACCATAGTCTCGCATGGTTTTGTTTTTTAATACATGAAACTCATGCTCGTTTATCAGCGACAAAGCTAACAATTGTCTCAGCATCGCGATTTGCATGCTATATCGAATTACCTTATGCTGCATAAACTAACCTCCCATACGGTTCACCTACGTTTCAAGAAACAGCGAAAAGCAGAGATGTGCTACAGCATCATGCACATCTCTGCACTCCACCTCCGTTTTGGTTTCTCGCTTAAATATCCAATCCGATGAACGGTGGTGTCGCCGCTCTCATAGGATTCTCACCTCTCCCAGGATCGCTGGAAGCCGCCCCCATTGCGATAAGCTGTGGCTGGACGGAAGTATCATTATCCCTCCGCATGATCGTCGCCATAAATGGAACCACCATTTACAATTGCATGGAGAAATCGCTCGCTCTTCGCCATCATCTCCACCAGCGTATACTGGAAAAAGAATAGGCAAAGTGGTCATGGCGCACCTGCAAATTGGCTTACCTATATATAGGTGTGCGGGGAATGTACCGGATTAGAACGTATGAAATTTTCAAGGTACAAGGAGGGCAACGAAACTTTTCCCTCTATTATTCATTTCATTTTTTATGCAAAATCGGACTTTCTGATAATAAATTATTTATTGGAACAAGGCAGTAGGGTTTGAAGTCGAGGGGCATCGTCAGTTTTACGAAGGATGGCTGTTGCTTTCTGCATTAAGGGGGAGGGGGGCAATATCGATGGAAAATGGATGGATTACGACGAAAGGTAAATTGCATGAATGAAATAGTCGTGTTATGATTAGGATAGAAAAAGGAGCCGGACGGCCATCCGACTCCCTGCACAACATTTTGGGTGGGAAACCTCCAAAGAAGTTAGAGAAAATAACCCGTTCCCTTGGCGCTAACCTGGGCGGGTTATTTTCGTTTTTTCAGATATGTGAGCAGGGTCAGCAAAAACATGCCTAGCATGATCACTTCTGTCAACGAAAATTGCATGAGCATCACCTCCATTCTGGAGGCGATACTTCCCCACCCAAGTCTGTTGTACTCGAACATTATACCAAAAGTTTGTGAGAGATTACTAGGATCGAGCCGATTTCTTATGAACTCACGGCACTGTATTTATGCTGGAAATCGAAACTTGTGGCTAAAGAGGAGCATTATACATCGGCATTGGCTCTTTCTATTCCATATGTTTTATAATGGGGCTTTAAGAGCAAAATTTTCCGTCGGCTCACTTGAGTTCTTCCTTAATTTTGTTAATAAGATTTTCTGAAGTCTTCTTGTCAGCTGATTTCTGAATAATGACAAATATCTTTTCAAGTGTTTCTGATAGAAGTTTGCGTTCACTTCTGCTGGCACGTGGAAACATTGTGTCGACCAGAAACTTTTTCTTAGATTTGTTTGTTAACGGTTCGCTTTCCGCGCTAGAACGATCATCACTTCCTTTTGAAGGTTCGGCGGAAGACTTGTCAGTCTTTTTGCAAATATCAATTGTTCCTATTTCTTTGGCTCGTCGTTCTATAATCTGTGGCGTCAATATAGAACTTTTACTACTATTATTACTCTTTTTCTCAAGATACTTCATTGCTTTTTCCGCTTCTTGTTCTTTTACTTTAAGTTCAAGCTCTTCGCGTTCGCGCTCCTCCGTGGTCAAAAATCTGCCTTGTGCTTCTTTCATTTCGAATTCGGAGACTTTTTCATGATAAGAATTTATTTTTTTAATGCTGCTGTTTATATCCGAACCTTCGTGATAGATATAATATAGCGTATCATTAAAATACTCTTTGAGCCTGCGTTCAAAATCAATCCGAGCGGGATTTTCGTTAAAATAAGCACGTTGGGAGTTTGGAATTAGCTCTCGAGACACAGCAAAGATTTCACCAATGAAATAATTGTAGCCGCGCTTACTCGCTTCGCGAGTAAATAAATCTCTCAACGTATCATCTTCTCCAATTTGAATGTTTTCTTTACGCAATCGTAGCCCGCGGCTTATTTCTTCCTCTTTAATAGCAGCTTTAAAAGTTGTCTTACCAAACCACATCCAGCCAATAAGGGAGTCATCATCGGCAAGAAAATCATAGAATTCCACACCAAAAACATCATCCGACCCATTTCCAGTCTTTAGATGCGTTTTGTACTTTTTAAAAATCTGTGCGCCATTAATCTTGATGTTATACTCGTCAATTCGAACATTTAGTTTGCTCGCATGATTATAAATATCTGAGCGATAAATGAAATTTGCGTCGTAAGGAACAGGCGCAACGAAGGAAAGATAATTCGTCAACTGTTTAAGATTATCGTCATCGTTGCCGCCAAATAACTCTTCATTTTCGTCGTTAATATCAATCAGTTCAACTCTAAAAAAATGTTCCGGATCTTTTTTATTAGCAGAGCGCGTGCTGAACTCGATCATTGCGTTGAGAACATCGATGGCTGAATGTTTTTGCACCTTTGTATTGGCTTCATTTATCATTTTGCGCATTTTAAGTGCATCGCAAGACATGATGGAGATGATATCTTCTCCAGCCCATCGCGAAGTGAACACAAGACGCTTGCAGTAAGCCAAGCCACAAAGCCTTCCGATACCTCGAAACCCTTTATCCTCCCCCATGACTTTGTCAGAGTCAGCAATACTGCCGAGTGTTCTTTGGAAGTCTTCGGCTTTTATTCCCGTAGCATTATCTTCAATCACTATGCACCGCTCTTCGGGTTTTAGCCAAATATTAATAACCCCTTCGCCTAAATCGGGAAATCTGCTGTGGGGATTACGAGGCTGTAAAATACCGAGTTTTTCTGCTTTATCAATTTGGTCGCAAGCATTTTGAATGTACTCACGATAGATAACCTTAGAATCCTGGTACATCCCTGTGGTTAAATTCTCAATAATGTTTGCGCCGAAAGCGTAGTCTGCCATAGTTCGTACTCCTACTTGAATTGTTTATATATCGGTTTCGGAAATTTGATTTTCAACAGTGAGCGGAACACAGGATTTTGAATCAAGTATTCGCCCTGTGACAATCTTGTCAGCATATTTCGATACGTATCGGGAAGACTTTTGTAATCTCCTGTAGAAGTTTCAATCGAGTTTGTTCTTCCATATGCGTGAGTTGCACAGTTTCCCGTCACACGTTTATGAATTGCCGACCTAAACTGCTCAGCACCAAACAAAACAACACCCAGAGAACGTCCACGCTCTGTTACATCCAAAATCTGTCGGAGAATGGGTGAGCTTTTCGGAACATCACTTGAAGCATATTTATTAAGCTCGTCAATGAAGATAACGATGCGAGAAGGCGGGGAGATTCCGCTTTCATTATCATACTCACCTAACTTCAGGTTATAGATGGTCTTTACAGCATCGCCGAAAACAAATGCTTGCTTATCTTCGGGAAGTTTAGCGATATCAATGACATGAACTTCGTTTTTCTTAATATGCTTTAATTCATCGGCGAGGCGACACTCACTCTGCTCTGAAATAACCCTGTTAGCAAACATATCGTCATTCTTAATAGCCTTATTAACGATGCGTTTGAATTTTCGCCAGCTTAATACAGAAATTTCACCTTTTGAACCACTTGAGCCCTTTTGCGAATTATCACTAACGGTGTCTAAAAATTCGCCCCAAGTTCTAAGACGTCCGAAATCAGCATCTCGCTCGTCAATAATTTTGCTAACTATTGCCTCCATTGTTTGATTGGGGTCTTCCACGTTGGCAAACATCATCTCAATGCTTTCTTTGTCATCATCATATACATATTTGAATTTCTTCAACTTCCCACTTCCAATGTAACTGGCAACATCGTCACTTGACAAATAGGTGCTTTGCTTTGCTGACTTACTGTCAAAGTAGGGAATATAGTATTTTGCTTGTTTGAATGGTTTTTGTGATAATCCGAGCGTTCTATACTCTTCAGCAGTCTCATCGTCCAGGTCTTCATTTTGGCGGTCGATTGCCATTAAATCTCGACCTTTAACATTAAACAGTACAAACGCGACACTATCATCTTCATCTGACTTAGTGGCGTATGTGTCTTGGATTGATTTCATAAGAAACATGGCATAAGAGGTTTTTGCAGCCAGACCCGAGATGCCTGAAATATTGAGGTGTGCCCCCTCTGAGCCCAGTAAGAATTTTGCATTTAGTTTTACAGGCAGAGTAACTTCGTCCGCAGTTCCTTCATACATCTTCAAAGAACCACACACAAGCGGGTTTTCGATATTATCTAAGCCGAGCGCAAAAGTAATCTCCTCTGGACTTGCAAAATACACCTTTGAGTTATTGTGCACGGGGGTATAGTCGCCTTTGGTGTTATAAGACACTTTTGCAAGAGCATAGTTCATCCCAACACGAAAAGTTGGTTCGGTGATATTAACATCACCAAAATCGCTCGATATGAAGTTTGTTAGAAAGCTTGTCGCATCAGTTATATGCGAGATACTTTCAATGACCCCAAAAGTGTCCGTACCATCCTCACGCTCTACCTTAACGATGTCAAAAGCGTTGAGTTTCGTGTCTGAGTTTGTCCAGAAATAAAACTCGTCGATGGTTGTCGGACTTTTTTCAGTGGCAAGAACTCTTCCGATGAGTTTATTTTTAGTCATCATGACCCCTCCTTAAAATAGATGCAGGAAACTCTCGGTGCTTAGGTACTGCGATTTAACAAATCGTTCCGTCAAGTATATAGGATAGATATGATTTGCCCAGCGAATATCCGTTCCATAGCACGTAGGATTTCGTTCATTTATTATCAGTGCGCTAAGTCTGTCAACAGTTTCTGTTTCCATCCCATTTTTAAGTTCATCCTCACGCACAAGAATCTTTTCAACCTTAAGAATTCCGTCAAATGGTGTTCTTGTTTTACTTGGGTGTCGGAGCCTGACATACCATACAGCGAAAGCAAGCGGCTCTTTATCACTTCCAAAATAAGCAACCGGCGTACGATGATATAGCGGCAATTCTGCGATAAAGCCCGGGTTAGCTTTCCCCTTATCGAAACACGCTTCTGGATTAAACGACTTAGATAAACCAATAACCCAGTTATAATTTTGTTTGAAAGTCTGAAAGCTTTTATCGTCATCTTTGTCGGTTTGGGTCAACCGATATTCCAAAGAACCATCTTTTACAAGGTAGTTATCCTGATTCAGCTTTCCTTCCCGAACAAGTTTTTTTACCATTTCCTTCTCTCGTTCAATCATCGCTTCTTGAATGCGAGCTGTTCCTCTGTCTTCAAACTTACGCTCATCATGCTTGATGTCATATGGAATCGGGGTAACAAACTTCCATCCACATTGCTGTATTCGTGCCAATTCATTGCTTCCATTTAGTTTGA
Organism: Bacillota bacterium; assembly: GCA_023460795.1. Taxonomy (GTDB): domain Bacteria; phylum Bacillota; class Bacilli; order Paenibacillales; family Paenibacillaceae; genus Cohnella. The sequence goes on from JAEWPC010000011.1 coordinate 29,983, forward strand.
CAGACAACGACTCAAAGAAGCCTCTCTTCCCACTCGGGTCAGCAATGCTAGGGATAGAGAGAATAATTTCCCGCTCCAGTGCCTCAGGCATCATTTTTTTGTTCTCACGTCTGCAAATACCTACTCCAACTTGTCCTGCTATCGTTGGGTATATTACACTTCTATGACCAGACTGAGCATATGCCATGTCATCTACTTTATAAACATGTCGTGAGCCATCAAGAAAGTACGTCAAGACTTGTTCATCTCGCTCTGCCAAAAGCCGTGCCAAGGACTCAAGTGGCTTATAGTCAGTAGGAGGCTCGGTTTCTCCATTCTTCTTCCACACGAAAGTGCGGTCTTCCGTCTCGTTATACTCTAGAGAGGAACGCTCTGAATCCAGACTGTATTTATGTGCTTTGTAACTCTTACCGCCAGTCTCTTCAGCAAGAATTTGAGTTATCTTCTTCCTTTTATTAACACTATCTACAGCCGTCATAAGAACGCCTCCTTTCAATCTATACGATAATTCCGATTAACGTATCTGTCCTATCTTTTGAGATGCCTTTTGGCGCATTTTGACTAAGCGACTCAGCATAATGTAGTTATTCTCCCAGCAGTACCATGTCGTATAGCCTACATACTTCACTTCGACAACAAAATGCAAAATCCTCCAATTTAAAGATTAAAGGCTCATCGCCAACTGTAATAACAGTGGCGATGAGCCTTTAAACCCATTCCTTAATAAACGATTCGTATTTACTATATGTTTGTCTGAAAGTTGACGCGACTTTAGTATCAGCATAAATATTAACCGATTGTCCATTAATTTTTGAATTGACCCGTTGCATAAAACTCTCTACTCGGACATAATCCGCAATCTCTATCTCATACTCAGGGTGCTTCATTTTCATTTGATCCTGTAGCATCGGAAAGAATGGAAACAATTTTCCATTCAAATGGTGCAAATCGAAACGGTGTTCTTCTATATACGGCCTGTACTGTTCATATACATCTGTAGAAGGCACAGGTGTAAACAACATAGGTATCACAGAGCCTACACGTTCAGATGCATAAAGGGTTGTATCATATATTTCTTCGAGATCTTCACCAGGCAATCCGAACATAACGAAAGCATTGATATTTTGCTTACGAGTATCGAATCCAACTTCCTCAAGAGCAGCCAGCAAGGATTCAAAACGAGACAAGTTACTATTCCAAGAGCGATTCCATCTAGCGTTCGTTTCCTTTTTGATAGTCTCAAGCGGCAAATAAATTTTTTCAAAGCCAGCTAACCGCATTAAATATACGATTTCCGGCACGCCCACTAAGTACAACCCTAATGAACTTTGTTCTTCATTTTCATATATAAGATCGGCGCGGCCATTTTCTTTTATCACTTTTCTCAAAACAACTTTATCGTCATCCCCTACAACTAATACAATGTGATCATCCGTCTGCTCTTTAACAACCACAGCACCGTGTGTTAAATCTTCCTCAAACTTGATAAACGTTCTCTTGGTTAGTCCCTTACTCTCCTTAAAAGCTTCATAAATATCGCTGGCTTTTGATGTATCTTGTGCTTCTAATTCCGTTTCAATCGATAATGTAGCTAAAATACTTTTATCAGATCGCATTTTTAAGAGATATCTTTTCCGATCACTTAGTGCAACACCAATTTCAATACCTTCCGGCGCGTAAATCTTTATGCCTTGTAAAGATTTATCTGCTAATACTGCCTTTAAAATCCGCTTAAACTCTTGCATCTTCATTAAGAGATTATCTTCATAAAAACAAAATACTCGTGTGTTTTTTCTGAATTTATCCTTTATCTCCGCGATCACATCTTCAAATGTACGTGTCCGAACTTTTGTTCCATCATTTAGTACATTAGAGGCACAATACGAACAAATATGAGGACAACCCCTAGAAGTCGTCAGAATAGTATATGGCGGCCTTTCTTTATCATCATACAGATCTGTAGCAAGGTCTAGATTCGACGCGGCTGGCACTTCATTAAAGATTACAAGATGGCGGTCCATTTGAGCTTCATCGTTTAGATCAATTTTATCCCCTTTCATCAATAGAGGATCAATTCCCAGTTTTTTTTCCGCGTGCCACGGAGCCAAAGTCGGATATATGCCTCCCAACCGGATTTTTGCCTCTGGAAAAACTCTTAGAGCCAGCTCAATTACATCTCGTGTACTCTCCCACCAATATGTCATGATGGAAGTAATCCAAAACTCAACGCTTTTGTATTTCTTTCTTGCGATGCTATCCTTGTAATTCATTAACTGGTCTTCAAGCTCATGTGGAGGCAAGCCAAATATATATTTCCACTTCTCGTTAGGCTTCAACTTATATGACATCTGTTCTTCTCGTTCCTCAGTTGAAGCCAAAACCACCACACTTTTTTTCTGCTTGCGAACGGCGTCATAACTTTCAAAATCTGCCAAACGTTCTGGGATCCCACTTCCCTCGCCATAAGGGTTCAAACAGTCATAGAGTTTTAAGTCATATCCTTCATCTCGTAACCATGTGGCGATTTTTAACAACCCGTGAGGCATACTCCATCTAGCCCAATATTGTGTGTCATAAATTGGCGGGTTGATAAGAATAGCCAATTTGTTTCGACTGATGGTCATATCATCATCCCTTTTTTCCCAAACTTCTTTTTAAGGCAACTGAGCAGTAATGATTATCAAAAAAATCAAATGACTGACCTAATCGTTTTTCGTTCAAAAAGCTGGTATGCTGATAAAACTCCATGTACTCTTCGCGCGTTATTCCATTATCTACAGCGAGAGGAAAAACATGCGGAGTCAATTTGTCCAGGCCTTGCTTTTGTTTTACTTCTACATACTTCTCACTGTTTATCGTGGGGGTGAATGGCTTCGGGATTATCGACCCACACATCTCAAGCAAATTCAATGTGTGCCTGAACAGCCTTTCTAGTTCATCATCAGCTGTGCCAATCATAATAAAGCCCGCTAAATTCCCTGAAGATATTCGTCCAGTGTTATGTTTAACTAGTTCCAGATAGGCTTTTCGATAGCTATCTATGTTAAGCTCATTATTATCTAAATCATATTCTAGAAAAAACGAACGATAGCCTGCTTGCAGCATCTTAGTATAAATCCCCTCTGTGGCATTCCTTATTTCCAGTCCACAAAGGCCGTGCAAATTAATAGACAGCTTTTCTTTCTCAAGCATAGTCAGCAATTCATGTAGTGGCTTACAATCTTCTCTGAAAATGTTGCTTTCAAAAAAAACGAAATCTCTTATATTTTGTCTTCTTAACGATTTGATTTGTTCAATGGCATTTGCTGAATTGTCGCTCAATCTCAATCCGCCAAATAGCAGTGTTCGCCCATTGTGTAAGAACTTTGTGATCTCCCCAGCGTACACTTCAAAATCAGGACAGTACCCTACTGTGTCAAAGTAATCGGTAATTAAATAGTCCGCATTCATTCGCATCGCGTGATCAGTCTCATATACAGGATAAGCTCCCATAATACTCACTTGCGCTGAAGGGCAGATCGTTTTCATATATGATATAACCGGGCGAAGCGTTTCAAACCAATAAGTCGTCATGGTCGTAATAACAATATGTGTTGGTGACCAATTAGGAAGGATGGACGTCAACTGTTGCGTTGCTTCCTCTAACGGCAATCCATAAGTTCGTGCTTTATATGTTGTTTTAATGTTTTTAGTTCGAACTTCTTTTGCTTTTGCCAAATCACGCATAGGAACTCTGCCCGACTCCGTAGGTAACATAAAGTCGAGCAGCTCTACCTTACATCCTGCCTCATTTTTTAGTTTGGAACTTAATATTAGTAAGTCAGTGGGCTGATTCCAGCGAATCCAAGCATACCGTACCTCTTGAATTGGCGGGTTAATTAGTAACACCTTATCTTCACTTGTAATTTTTTGTAACCATGATTGGGATGAGATACATTCCATTGAAGACACACCTTTATACTTTGCTCGTCATTAAGCTGACGTAAGTATCTAATTGTTCTTGCGGTAAATTAGAAGCAATGGTTGCCAAGCAGTGTTTAATAAATTGAGTGTCCCCCATTGAAGATCGAATAGGGTGATCCCAGTTAATATAGATTTTTCGGGTAACAGGATTTACTTGACAAAACATTTTCACATTTTTCTTATTGCCATGCTTCAATTCAATATCAAAATTTTGTCTGCCGATATTAATGTTTCGCTTCCATATATTCGCTTTTTTATCTAGAAACAATTGCTTAGTTTCGTAATTAACTTTATACCCATTCTCCGCATCTTCTAAGTCCTCCTCTTCATAAACGGAGAAAGAGGAAAGCTTACCTTCTGCTTTCGGCAGCACAGCAGGACTAAGTTTTAAGTCACTCATATCAGTAGAGTTATAAAACGCATCTTCAATTTCAGGATTGTCCATAGCTAAATTAGCAATAACCTGACTTGCTTCCAAGATTGTATCTCGGTAAGATTGATACTTCTTGAGAAAATTCGTTAAGCTTGAATTAATCTCACTTCTGGAAATAATTCCGTTTATAACTTCTTTGACAATTCCAGCAGCACGGTCTGAATATTCACCAACTAATTGTTTTTTCATCAAGTTGTAAGTTTTACTCTCTTTATAGAACCCATCCCTGCCTGGATTAATATCTTGAACTGCATCTATTCCTCTGAATATATTGATCTCACCTGATATTTGTGTCAAAGCCATTTTCAACGGACCCGATAGAATTTGGTCTAATCCAAAAAATGTTGGCTCCCCAACAGCGACTCCTTTTACTCGTACTAAGATACCTCTTAGTTCTGCTGGTAATATAAGAGAAGATTGACCTACTAAAAAACCTCTACCAAATACTTCTCCGTTATCGTCGCGAAGGTCGAACTGTTTAAGAATATCCTTATCTTCATCCATACTAAGCTTCAATGCGGGTTTTATTATTCGTCTCTTAAGTTCTCTCGGGTTCTGATCACTTCCCATCAAAATAATTTTTATATTATTATGATCAATTTCATTGCGAATATATTCTTGCATCTCAGCTGGCAAATTCTCATCGCAGTTAGCATGAACTGGGATAATCCTACTCAAGTGCCATTCAAACTGTTCTAACCCGCTTTGACTTCCTATGTTCCGGGCGCCTTTCTTACCTTCGTCTTTCAAATCATTTCTAACAAATTCTTTGATATTATTAAGTCTTATTTGAGTATACGATTCATATTTTTTTTGATCTGATACAGTATCAATTCTTATCTCACAGAAAGATTCTATTTGCTCAAGACTCTTGCTTGTTTCTAATGAAAATAAAGCATCAAAATTTATTTTCGCTGTAAGTTCAAAATTGGAGGCATCATACTCATACCAAACCTCACATTGATGATATACTGGTTCATGGAAATTTAGAGTTAGCCTTTCTCTATCTACCGGCAACTCAATACCTTGTTCATCAGTTACTCCGATTATATCGATGCAGCCTAACACCGCCTCATCCTCATGTCCATGCATGAACAAGCTCTCTAGATTTACGTTTAACTCACCATTGGGATCTATAATGATTTTGTCTGAATACACAGCGTTCTTCTTAGTCGTTAGTTCGATCATTTCACAATAACGAGCTGGGGCAAGAAATCCAATTCCTTTCCCCCCTATCCTTGGACGCCCTTTAATTGGAGTTACTTCATCTTTTCGATGACTTTTCCCAATACGTATATAGTCGCGCACAAATTCAATCGGCCCCATACCGATTCCATCATCTTTAATAGTCAAAGACTCAAAATCAGGTCCAAATTCAAGTGTAACCGTTTCTGCATCTGCATCGTAAGAATTTGAAATTATTTCTTTTACTGCTTTCACAAATGGTTGATACACACCTGATAATTCTCTTAAAACAGCAGGGCTGATTCCACCAAATCTTAATGCCTTCATGTTATTCCTCCATTGTACCGATGACTAAGCTTCCGTAATCTTCGTTCTCTAGCTCATACATTAACAAATTCTTCTTTTTTATTTGTGATAAATACAGCAAGGATGAATGTGAATTCAAGTAGGATTGAATAGTATTTGTTGCTCTGTTTGCTACTTTAAGTGCATTGGTGTCATCTATCCATGCGACGGCAGATTCGCCCACGAGACAATCAGCAACCGTAGAATTTTCAAACGAATATTCATTGCACAAATCAAAATCCCCTAATACTCGCCGGGTTGTTGAACGGATCTGAGCCAAATCAATCTCGTCAATTTCCTGCCCCGTTCTTTTGTTCAGAATAACTAACTTGTTCTGCGGCATGAAAAAAAACAACTGCTCTCCGATTACCCCATGAAAATAATTCCCGAAATATCCTTGGTGTTCCCACAAAGAGGCTCCTTCTTTAACCACGCAAGCCAAAACATCATTTTTTTGAACCAGTGACAGATGTTCATCTACAGGCCAACGGTAATTTATCGTTTGTCTATGAACTGAAAAATGACCATTATTCAAATCAATTTTCTTGCTACCCAAGATATACAAGTCACCTGAATAATCGGTTATTGTAGGAAGTTTATATTTTTCAATTAAAGTAGCTTCACTTAACTCCCAACGAAAACTCATGCAACTAACATCAAATGAACCAATACGATCAACTTTCAAATGAGATCGTGCATCAGAAACTCGCGCTAAGAAAATAACACTATCTCGCCAACCAAGAATGCAGTTATATATTGTTTGAAAAGCCACTGTTTCGCCGCTATCAATTTTTATCCTCTCGATCACGCGGCGGTTAGTGTGTTCATTTCGGCGGCAAACCACTACATATTGTTCCAGCAGAATAGCCCATCTAGTTACATCCCAATACTTCGGGAACTCCCCTCTCCAAACTCGTTTAAATTTCATGAGTTGGCTCCAACTTTAGAGAATATAATTTCATCTAATTTATTCTTAACTACATCGGCACCTTTTCTTCCAGAGATACCATTAAATTCTCCATTATTCATCCAATTAATATGGCTAGCACGAGATAATAAAGACTTTAACTTAACCAAATCTAGTTTTTTAGCATTACGGTCAAGGCATTCAACAATTAAGAAACCGCCTAATTTGCTCAACGCAAGGGTTCCCATCGTTTTTTTAATTAGTGAATTTTTAGTAGCTTGCCACGCTTCTGGCCACACCTCAGATACAATACTCCAGTAGCCCGTAGCAATTTCATACTTCTGGTTGAAATCCAGTGCTTTAATTTCACCTGATTGGAACAGTTCAATTAAAGAACCTCTCAGGGAATCTAAGCTTACTGCCCGTTTAGCGCCCCGTACACCGTTTAGATTCACTTTTTGATACCACGGGCTGCCAACTTCCGATTCCAACTTAACAACTAGTTGTGATAACTCATCATTTTTACGATCATTAAACCAGACATGGCTCATATTGACTTTCTTTTGTTCTCTATTAATTGTGATGAACAATTCCTGTTCTGCATCCAAGTCGAGATTTTGAAATAGCATAAATGGAATCGGTAAGTTCGTATACTTGCAATCCATCAGACCAAGAACACGGTGTTGTCCGTCAATAATGGACAGGCACGACTTCACAGGCAAGTGGAGTCTTCCATATCCAGAATCGTTATGTGGAATGAAAGAACAGTCGTCCCGTGCATTCAAGAGAATAGGTGTAACAAATCCTGTAGGCTTTTCACTAACATATTTTGTAAAGGCCTTCGCTCGTTTCACGTCTGCGGGACGTTGGTATCCGATTCTGCCTTCTTGAGGTGGAAAATGGTCAGAAAATGTGAGTTGCCGTGCCTGCTCTTTAGTTAAATACCCTATAAATATGGTTTGATCCTTTTGAACATTTTTAACGACATCGATAAGAACCTCTTTCATCCGATCTGCTCACCGTCTTTCACTTTTAGTACGGTAACGAATAGAACAGTAACTTATGTAACTGCGACATTAGTAACTGCAAAAAAAATATCGCAACAATATGTCGATTTTACCGTCACGTTTAGTTTATACGCTTTTTTGGGTCATCTACTTCCCATTTTAGTGCAGAACAATGCCTTTGTTATTGGTAAATTCGACAAACTATTGTCTTATCCTTCTCGATCATTACAAAAATCAACAAACCAAGTAATGATATTAAGTCAAATAAAAACCTCGAAAGGGACTCCCTTCGAGGTTCACCGATACTTTCATGCAAGTTAATATTACAATCTTGTCTACTTCTGTGCAATCTATTTATTGCTGTACCTCACACTTGAACCCAAGGTCTTCCAAACAACACTTGCTTATCCGAATCAAACAAATTCCGATACACCACCTGCCCCCGACTTGACGAAGCATCCACCACTTTGCCATTCCCCGCATAAATTCCAACGTGAGTAATATCCATGAATCTACCATTACGCTCGTAACTCCAAAACACAAGATCGCCAGGAACCAGGTCTGCCGCGCTTACTGTCAGGCCATTTTCTACGCAAAATCTTGCTTGTTCCGCTGCAGTCCGCGGCAGGTTAATGCGTAGCTGTCGATAAACCCACTGAACGAGATAGCTACAATCTGTAAAGTCATCCTGTCCGGCCTTCGGCTGACTGTACGGATCGCCTAAACGAGTTAGCGCCAATTTGACGACCTCGCTGCCTATTTCTCCCTCGGGCAAATGCTGCCCAATATCCGCAAGCTGCCCCGGCGTCAAGCCAATATCCGTTTCTTTACCCAGCATCGCAAACATGAGTGGCCGAAACTCTCCAGACATCATTTCCTTCATGATGTCCATCTGTTCTTTTGTAAAGTGATAAGATTCAGCCTGTTGCTCCGCAGTTTTGCTCGAAACGGTAATATGCAAAATGTGTTCATAGCTGGTAGTCGTCTCTTCGCTGGTAGTCCCATCTTCATGCTCTACCGTAACGCTTTCCGTATGTTCGATCGTTTCGATACGGGATTCCAGTTGATTCATTTCCCAAAACACCGATTGGATGATCCCGATCCTTGTTGTATCAAGTGTTGCTACATCCATTCCGTTTTCTGAATCCATAACAGTCTTCACGGCAAAAACGGCTATAATATCCATCCAATTATCTATTCGCGTGTTGTCCGCGCTACCGGGGTAATGAAACTCCACCCGGTCTACACGGCCAGCGGACTGCTGTATTTCTGCCAGTCGGTCGGCATACTCAATTTCCAGCTCTTGAACGATTCGGGAAAGCGGCTTTACATCGGCATCCGTGTTTTCACCGGAAACAAAGATGCTGAACGGAGAGGAAATGACAGCAGCTATAGCCATAACTATGCACAGCAATACAATAACGGTGCTACTAATCCCCAAAAGCGCGGCTACCCCTTTGACAAGCAAAGCGGCTGCTTTTATTACCATTTTAATGATCCGAAGATTTAATCGCGCTGCAACTTGTGCCCTTTGAATGGAGCGGCGGGCAGTCATCGCCATCTGTGCAGTCCGCTGTGCTGTACTGGCGCTATTCATTTTTCCTTCCGCTTGATAATCAGAGGGGCTTTTAGCCTGTCTTAGCCGTTGTCCCGTTTTTATAAATGGCGATAATGTCTTATATCTCCTTTCTTTACGTTTGATCGTATGGCTTGCTTGCTTGGATATAGCGAAGGGGATTCGGGATGACGGTGGCCTGAAATGCCGCTTCCTCATGCTTACGGACGTTAGCGCTTTTGGACGATTCACGCGTACATTTGCTGAATGAGATGCCGCGGCGGCAAATGCTCCTTTTTTCCCGGCCGGTTCTTGATCTCTACCTTCCCGATTTAGAATTCGGTTGGTAAAGCTATTTTTGCGAAGAGGATGCAAAAGCCGGGCATTGACCCGGCTCCGTATAAAGCGTTGTTTTTTTGATTGATGGTTAGCTGACAAGAGATATTTCCCATCTACCGGCTTGCGGAGATGCAACCTACGGGCAAGTCGCAATTGACGTGTACCTGAAGGCTTAGTAATTATAGCAGCGGGGTTCTGTATCGATACCGTATCCCCTTCTGACTTTGCCCGCCTTTTTTGAATGAGCCTTATCAATCTTTTGCTAGCAACCACGCTCATTCCAGTTTGAAAACGTACCGTTTTATCTATGGCCGATGCAGAATGGTGCTGCGCATATTCATTTGGAGATTGTGAAATCGTCTTGTCATTGTCTTTACGCTGTTTTGTGCGTGCACTCGAATGTTTTACACGATCCATCAAGTTTGGCAGTCTGTCCAAACGTTTAATGTCTTTCACAGCAGTCCTCGTTTTAATATCCTTCATCTATTCCACTCCCTTAGCTGGTTACCATTCAGCGAACTTGTTCGTTTAGCCGCTTGAAAATCTTCTCCTGGCTTCGGCAATAATCCGGATAACGAAGTTGAATTGCTTCAAGAAAATAGGGAGCGTAGCTGCAATCGAATAATTCATGGGGAGTAGAGTGGCGTTCCCCACCTTTTTACGTCCAGCCATTCCACAGATTAAAAGCAAGCCTGCACACTCGGATAGAACTACCGGTTTGCCATGAGGCTGCGAGGCCACCGGGTTTAATGCCCCCATTAGAAAAATCAAACAAATCGCGGATATGACTCCGAGTATCGCGGGAAATACCTAATGTGTAGAAAAGTGCCCGATGATAGCCGTCGTTACATTTCCTTTCATCCAGCATCTGATAGTAGAAACTTTCGTGTTCAGCATCTCGAAATCGAATCGGAATCATTGTTACTTGCCCCTCTCATGGAAAATGAGCGGCTGGTTATAACCAGCCGCCGCCTACATAAAGCTCTTTACCTATCTGTTCATTTTGGCAAGCAAATCGGACCCTTTGACCCACCGCAATCACATTTTTTTGAGAAACTGCGCCATTTGTTTTAAGCCGCGTTCAATAGATTTTCGTACTGCACGTTCATCAACTTGTTCAGCTTGAGCAATCGCTAATTTGCTCATGCCTAAGAAGAAGTGAGCATAAATTCGTCTGAACGATTTTTCCGGCAATCGACACAAAGCCGCATAAAGCTGCTCATTTGAAAGCTTACGCTCGTAATATTCCTCCGGGGAAATCGAAAGGAAAAGAATATCTTGTTCTATACCGTCGTTCCGATCAAGCGAGTAATAAGCGCGATAACGATAGGTGCGCAATTTGTATGCACTTTCGTTTAAGTCGAAACGGCGGATTTCTTGCGCCACTTCATCATCAACTTCGACCCATACATCCGTCTTGAAAAAAGGATACATCTCGCGTAAATTAATCCTTTTCATATTCGTCCCTCCATTTTGGTTTGTGGGCAAACCAAAATAGAGGGAGGAGAGCGACAGCCAACGCTCCCTTTGAGGTATTTGTGAAAAAACACCAGAAAACAAAAAAGGCTTTGCCACAGAGCATACCCACGCTCCATCACGGCAAAGCCTAAACGTAATCGTATGAATAACCGCAAAACAGACGTATTACAAGATCGCAGCTTGACATTACGGCAACTAGGGGCGCATAACTATCAGCTCCATCCTCACATGGCAACACCGTGAGAAAAGAATAGCCATTGTTTATGCGGGTGCTGTCATCCATAATGAAAAAAGAGCGCCTCGTAACTCTTCCTGATCGGGAAAAGAAACGGCGCTCGATGCCTGATTCTGAGAGAACGATATAGTGGAGACAACGGTCGATCCTGGTTAGCAGGATTCGTAATCTGCTCGCTCCTGTACAAAACAAAAACAGACTCTCCGAAACCGGATAGCCCGTCGCCTTTCGATAATATAAGAAAGGGTATTACTCAAAGCCTCCTTTCAACTTTATCATAAAGAACGGCAACGTACTGTCCCTGTCTTATCCACGATACTATGTTATCATGAAGGGTATGCAAATGGGGCGCAACAATGGTGTATGTAGGGTTTAATTCCAATACTTGTTAAGTGCAAGTTCAGTGCAAGGAGAGTGCATCAGCGGAGGCCCATGTATAGAGAGGTTGGGTTTATAATGTGCAGTTAATTCTGCTCACCAAAAAAGATGCGCAGTAGCATCTTTTTTGGAAACTGATCTTCTACTTTTCATCAAACGGATGATACTCCAATAGTGCTGTCCGACTTTTAATTTTGCGATATATTTTCTGCAAAATTCGTTTCCGATGATAGAAATAAGCGCGGCGCGATAATCCCAACCGGTCTATAACAATGGAGAACGCCAATTGATCTTGATACCGCAATTGAACGAATCGCCTTTCCTCTGGGGCGAGAGCCGAGAAAGCATATTCGATCAACCCGATTCTGGATTGAAGAAACGGTATTTCATACTCGGTGATTTCCAAACGGTGTATGACTGTGCGGAGCAACGTGTCATTAGGCTGGCCGCTGCCATAGATCGCCACTTCATGCAACGCTTTAGTCAACCCCGGAATGTGTGTAAGCTCTGTTTGTGCATATTCCAGCTGTGCTTTCCAGTCCGCATAAGCGACCAACCAATGCTCAACTTTTTCATACGGGGTTATCTGTTCAGCTAACAACATAAACCGCTCCCCCGTTTCCTATTTGACTATCCAGACATAATTCACACTCCATTTCTTTTCGACACATGTCGATCATCCTTTCATCCATCATTTTGGGACAACCCAAACGGTGAATGCGAATCAAGAACCACATTGGGCTTGTCCCGTTCTCCACATGACAGACAACTATCCCATGCTTCATCTTTTAGTTGCTTTTGCCACAAATCCCTCCTATTCATGTGGGCCATTTCTATCAATTCCTATCCCACCTTATGCCTAATTTTATCAATTTTCGATACCATCCGGCAGGATGATTTTTTAGTCACCCTAATGCCTTAGAAGCTTGTCGAATAAAATCGAAATTGGTCACCTGACATCGTGCTCCTTATTCTCTGTGTACTTCTCTAGTCCAAGTCGCTTTACCTTTACTGCTGCTTCTTTGATGGATTTCGTACCGAGCTTTCTACTAATATGACGAACGTGCGTCTTCATTGTATTAGGCGAAATACCCATTAACTGAATCAACTTGGATTGGGAATGGCCCCAAGCGATTAATTGCAGTACTTCTTTTTCAGTTGTGGTCAGCTTACAACAAAGTTCCTGACGCTTCAACCGGGTGAGTTCTTCGCGAAGTACCTTCGATGCTCTCGGGTGTAAAGATGGACTGTGGTGATATGCTTCTCGAATAGCCATGATGATGTCTCGCATATCGGCTTTACGAATAAAATTAACCGCCCCAACTGCAATTGCCTCTACGACCACTTCTGTGTCTATATTTGAAGCCACCACAATAATGGGAATATCTTTATTTGCAAGAATTTCCTTGGATGCATCTAGCCCATCGTACCCGGGCGACCGGAGTGTTGTATTCACCACAACTACATCCACTTCCAACTGTAAACTAGCACGTACTATCTCATCTTTGGTAACGGAAATGTTAATTAAATTAATATCCGTCGCTGTTGCAAGCAAACCGTTAAAGCTCCGGCACCATTCCCGGTCGCTATCAGCTAGCACAACTTTTATATTCCCTTGACCAGCCATCATTGGAAATTTCGGATGAATTTCTGTTTGTATACTTTATTCCCCTCCAAATGCTTTAAATAAAAAAACACGACCCACAGGCCGTGTATGGCAAATTGGGTAGCCCGGCGGTCATCACTTGAACAGTGAGAAGATCCGTGGCTTTGCGTCACTGCCTTTTGACAATTTTGCCATTTTCCGTATTTAGTTTCTGGTCCACCGAAATCGCGATTCAGACTTTGGAACGATATCATTTTGTGTCCAGTTTAGTGTTGAAAATCCAGAAATATCGAGCGACGGAAAAATTACTTGATTGTCTTTTTCAATCAATTACTCAGACGAGAGCCCCGTTCCCCTGAATAAATCGTAACACCTTAAATTATTACAATATCCTCTTCAAAAGGTGATAGAAGTTAAAATCACATGAAGCAACTAAATTTTGTAATTTTGCTTCAAATAAAGACATCAATCTCTATACCCTGTAGAACCAGAAAGTTCATAGAGAAGCTTCGGAATTTATACGTTCGATTGTTTCAGGCGCAACTTATACACCAAATACTGCACATCTAGGCTCCGCGAGACCGCAACGGTCGGTTCCATCCCTACGTCTTCGAGCCTACCAGTAGCGGGACGGTTGGATCGAGGAGGCGGTCATTCAGATATACAAAACCGGCATGAACACAAGCGAAATCGCTAACATCAATACAACTTTTTTCGTAAACCACCTTTGAATTGCCTCCAGTCCGTTCTCCATTTGGATGTGATTCCGCCACGCTCGTTCCGCTTGAAGTAAATTAGCTTTTCCCACGTAGCCTATTTCCATCGGTTTCCTTCGCCAGATAGGCAAAAGAGTGTGTGAACGAGCTTCTGAAGCGAGGGGATACCATCGCAAATGTAGTTCGGTGACGATATACCCGCCGCATCAGGAGTCAAGCGTAGCCGACCTCCTCGATAGTCGGCATACCGTCTTGGGCTCCGAATTTCTGAACGGAGAGTGTTGCAGACTTTACGGCAAAAGTAAGGCTCCGAGAGATCTCCCAGCCGCTGGCGATCCCGAAGCTGAACGCCGCGTTGAACGCATCCCCAGCACCGGTTGTATCGATCGGCGTAACGAGAGTCGCAGGAACCGTCGTCAACACGCCAGCGGAGAGACAAGAAACGCCGGCTTCACCACGCGTCACGATCAACGTGTGCCCGTAACGCTCGTGCCATTCATGCATCCGCTTAAATAGCTCTGACTCGGAAGCGCTAGCGTAGCCGCTGAAAAATTCAAACTCCGTCTCGTTAGGCGTAAAATAATCTGCCAATCCGATCAGTTCGTCCGACAACGCACAAGCCGGAGCGGGATTCAGCACGGTCGGTACGCCGGACGCTTTGGCGATGCGCAGTGCCGCTTCAACTGCCGGAATCGGAATTTCCAACTGCACGAGCACGATGTCCGCGTTCTGGATGGCGGAGGCGTTCGCCTCGATGCTCTCCGGGGTACACGTTCCGTTGGCACCGGCGACAATTACGATGCTATTGTCTTCCTTCGTGCGTAAAATCGTCGCCGTACCGGTCGGAGCTTCCGGATTTACCGCAATTGCCGAGATATTGACTCCAAAACCTTCCATACTATTTATAATCCGTGAGCCGAAATCGTCCCCGCCGACCGCGCCGATCATCGAAACGTCCGCTCCGAGCCGTGCAGCGCCGACTGCCTGATTCGCACCTTTGCCTCCAGGAATATAATCGATGGACGTCCCCGCCATCGTCTCTCCAATCCGTGGCAACCGGTGCACGGATACGACCAGATCCATGTTCAAGCTGCCGACTACAGCAATTACTGGTAATTTCATCTCGTAAGCTCCTTCAATATTTTCATTTATCGCCATATCATCCTGTAAATTTTCCCATCTATTTCATTTATATTGGCACTCTCTCCACCGACATGTGCCGACATTCTTCCACTTTCGCGTAAAGGTCAATTCTCTACGCTGTCCAGTACAATAATCCGAGGCAGACCAACACCATCCGAATTTAGACAATCCCATTCTTTTACTACTTTCAAGTTGTAACAATTATATCCGAGTTGCTAACTGTCATCACTTTTCGACTAAACTCACCAAGCGCATTACCCTCCCGGGCAAATCTTGAGAATGCTCGGTTCCATACGTTCAAAATACCAGAAAAAATAGAGTGGGATGAAGCCTGAGTTTCACCCCACTCCAAGTTATGAATCTCTACCTTTACATAATCACATCACAACATCTAGCTACTGGTAATAAGGAGGGACCACCTGACCATAGATCGATTTCATTGAATATACCTGCAGTTTCTTGACTTTCCCGGTTCCACCTGTCGAATAGAGTTTGAGCCCCATTGAATCTGGAAGCGTGGTATAGGCCTTGGCCGTCACGGAATTGCGATCATTTACGAACGCCTCGATCAGCGAGCGGTCTACATAAATATCCAATTTTAGGTTCTCGCCCTTCAAATCCAAGTTCCCTCCCGTAAGAGCCTTCATGTCCTGTGAAAGGGAAGATTTGTTCGTATCGATCGATAAGGTTTGATTCGTATAGCGATAATCAATGCGTGTCTCCTCTCTCTCATCAGAACTACGCCGCACGGAAATGCCCAAATTGGTAGCACCCTGGTTTTCCAGTTCCAGCTTGATGTGAAGCATATCGCCTTCAATATTTGCCAAAAGTGCGTTTGCTTCAGCAATCGTTGCATTCTGGATTGCTCCAAGCAGTTCATCGTGCAATTTATTAACTTCACTGTACGGTTTGATTAACAAATCTCCGTCTTCATCCAACGAAAGCTCCCTGATCATCGCCGTCCCGTTCATGTATCCCATGTATGGTCTTTGAATCCATCGTTGATCCTGCGCGAAAGTAAACAATAGATTTTTCTTAGAATGTGGATCATAAAAACCGGAAGGCGCTGCGACAACATGATTCCCGTAATCTAATTTAGTCGGCTGCACGGAATCCGGCGTAAACTTACCAGTCACTTTGTTGAAATCTCCAAGCCAATAATTGATGTCGTTCACCCCGCCGTTTCTCGGAAGCGGGGCTACCATCATCAAATATTTGGATACCGTCTTGTCTTCATTGTACACCTTGTAAAATACCGGGAGCTCCCACATATAGCTGAGGTGGGGGTACAAACTCTTATCAGCGGTAAACATAGTACCCATGTAGTCCCATTCCTCAAACGAGTCATTATTCGTACGGTAGAGCTCTACCGTCGGGTTTCCCGTCGTTGCGTTCCCTGATCCAACCAACATATAGTAGAATCCGTCTTCCTTATAAATGAACGGGTCCCGGAACTCTGTCATAAGGCCGACACTGCCTTGATTGATAATGGGGGATCCGAGCTTGTTCCAGTCGGTGAGATTGGGATCGAATAGATTTTTTGGCCTTGCCAGCGTTATTCGATTTAAATACGGCAATGATAAATTAACTCCGGTATAGAAGATTACGGGTTTCCCGTCATCATCGAGTATGGCGTTGCCTGAAAAGACGGCATCGTTGTCAATCCCGTTGTTTTCTGGCGCAAGCGCGGGCTTCAGGCTTTCCCATCTTACCATGTCATTACTCACCCAGTGTCCCCAGTGACTTGCAGAGATGTAAGGTCCGTTCGGCGTCTGCTGATAAAACAAATGATATTTTCCATTGTAATAAAAGGGGGAAATCGCTTCATTCATCCAATTTTGCGGAGGAGCGATATGATATTGCGGGCGATGAATATCATCAGCCAAAATCTTCGCATCGAGCCACACATCTTTAAAGTCGAGTGACGGGTTGTTCCCGCCTGCTTTCCGCAATTGCTTCACCTCATTATTGCCAATGGCTTCGGCAAAAACCACTAAGTCGTCCATCAAGCCTGCAAAACAATTGACATCGACGTATTCGATTTGCGAAGGATAATTATGTTTCCCGATTCTCAACGGCTCAGGAGTGTTTACGATTGTAAGGTTTGCGGGAAGGGTTCTTTCGTTCCGCAGCGTTCCGTTTACATACAGGCGCATCTTCCCTTTTTTTCCGTCGAACACCGCTGTAACGTGCGTCCACTCGTACTTAGGAATTTCCCCGCCGCGTACTTCAAACCAGCCTTGGTCAGTTCCGACCTGGAAAACAAGCATGCCATAGCGTTCCATTCCAAGAGCAAACCCTGCCGTTTTTCCACTATTTTGCTTAAGGACAAAAGGAGTAATCTTGTTGTCGATGCCCGCTTCGTACACCCGAGGCGCGACCCACAAGCTGATCGACAGCTTGTCAGACGGCATGACAAACGTCGAGTCGTTCACACTTGTGCTGAATCCGTCAAAGCTGAGCGAATTTCCCAAAACGCCCTTCTTCCGTATCGGATCAATACTTTGCTTGTAAACCGCTTGATTATATACATAGGAAATTGGCAATTGCTTCTCAGTAACGTTGTCGAGCGCAGTTTTCCCCTTCTTCTCATCAAAAGTGATATGCATTATCGCCTTATCGTATACGCTCATTTGATCGGTCTCCTCTTCCGATTTTGCGTGCACTACGGAAAAGCATAACAAGATAGAAACCGGAATTAAGAAAAACTTCAATAAGTTCTTGGACATTTCGAATCCTCCTTGTGATATTAGTTTAGATGAACCGTATCCCGATAATGTTGTGGAGTGTACCCCGTTTCCCTTTTGAATAGTTGGGTGAAATACGGATGGGATTCGAACCCAAGCGCAGTGGATATCTCTTGAACTTTGATATGTGGATCCTGCAGCAACTTCTTCGCCTTCGCGATTTTGACTTCCTTGATATAATCGGACAAAGAAAATCCAGTAGTTTGCTTGTAAAAACGGGATAGATAGGATGGATTGAGGCAGACATATTCCGACAACGTCGAGAGAGTGACTTCTTGAATATGTTCGTCTACGTATCGCTGAATGGATAGGATCATGCTTGTCGTCGCGTTATTTTGTTCGTTTCGCACGCATTTGAAAATACAATCCGCTACGCTTTTGAAATAGCTGACGATTTCGTCCCAGGTTCGATGCTTATCGAACTTAACGAGCTTATCCACTTCGATGGTGGAGGACACTTTTTCAATTAGCCCCCTCCGGTTCAGAAAGGACAAGAAGAACAGACCGATCGTCGTGAAAATCTCTAGACCGATACTCGCGTTGTCCGTGGCTCCTGCCCTTAACGCGTCCGTCATCTCTGAGAACGAATCAAAAAAACGTTCTTCGTTGCCACCGTCCAAATCGCTTTCCAGCTTGTCGATTTGCTTCAAACGGGAACGAAAATGCCACGTCTCCGCGGAGTAATCGATCCGGGGAGTTTGCTTAGCATAGCTTTGCTCGGTCAGAAGCATTTCGGTTCCCGAGCCGAGCCCATAGCTTAATATCGAATTCAACTTGCCGAACTTTCCGCCGATCTGATCCCAGTCGCAGAAGTCCTCGCTCATGACCAAGGAAATCGTTAATTTTAACAATTGCTTGCTCGACGCCTGGGCGGACTCCAACAAGCCTTGAACTCTGTTCGCAGCCGATTCCGGCGTATCGCTGCACCCGTATTTCCGTTGAATAAACCAGACGATCTTATTGCTTTCAACGGTAAAGGAAACGGAGTCGCAAGCATGGCCCAGGTACTCCTCCGCGATATTTTGCACCGCAAACAGAAGCAAGGATTGATCGGCAAAATCGTAGGTTTCCTCCCGCCGGTCGATTTTCCCTATTACGATATAAACCGGTGCGTCAGGGTCGAGCGGTAAGCCGAGTTCTTGAAATTGGCCGAACCTCGATTTCGACGACCGAGGCTCTGACAGCCGCTCCAGCAAATATTCTCTCCACAGTACCGGAGCGGCCATTTGCATTTTCCGCTTCGCCTGGTTCATGTGATTGTCGTTCATAAGCTCGTTTTCAATGTCCTTTATCGCGCGTTCTACAATCTCCAGTATTTTTTCCCGTCCCTCCGTCTTCAGCACGTAATCTACCGCGCCGGAGCGGAACGCCGATTGGATATAAGCGAACTCGTTGTAGCCCGTCAGAAAAACGATTTTGCAGCGCGGCCATCTGGAGAGAATTTCCCGTTGCATCTCCAGCCCCGTCATACCCGGCATTTGAATATCGGACAGAACGATATCCATGCGATATTTATCGATCAATTTAAGTGCCTGGAAGGCGTCGTACGCCCGAAACACATCCAGTTCCAGATGCTGCATGCTTTGAAAATAGTAAAACATCCCGTTTACGATCATCGGTTCGTCATCCACGATCAACAAGCGGTACATAGCAGCCCTCCTCGACATTGACTCGCAGCTTTACCAGCAGTCCACCCCAACGGCCGATCGAGAGCTCGATTCCCGCTTCATCGCCGAACGTTAATCGTAGCCGACGATGAACATTGAGCATGCCCGTGCTTTCCACGACATCCGTTTTGACGTTCGACAGAAGCTCCCGCAGTTTAACAAGTTTCTCATCTGTCATGCTCTGCCCGTTATCCTCGATCTCGATCGTCAAACCTGACGCCGCATCGCCGATTCGAATTTCCAGTTGCCCCCCCGACAGCGTATTTTTTAATCCGTGCACGTAAGCGTTCTCGATGAGAGGCTGCAGAATCATTCTGGGAACGGAAACTTGCTTAAGGCCTTCGGGTAACGTACCAATAGAAACGCGAATCCGGTCAGCGAATCGGATGGTTTGAATTTCAACGTAAGTTCGGGCATGCATCAGCTCGGCCGCCAGAGAAACATGGTCGTTTGCGTCTCTCGTAATGAATTGAAAGTAGTTGCCTAGATTTTGGGTAAACCTCTTCAAGCTCTCATCGTCATGGTGCTGAACCATCTCATTCAGAATAAAAAAGCTGTTATAGAGAAAATGAGGGTTAATCTGCGATTGCAGCTGCTTCAATTCAGATCGCTGCGCCAAAATCTTGGTCTCGTACACCTGCTGGATGGATAGCTCCAACCTGCCGACCATCCCGTTAAACTGTTCGTACAAATAACGAAATTCGTCATTGCCGGTTGGAAGAGCGGTCGTCTCCATGTTCCCCGCTTCCACTTTGCGAAAAGCCCGGACCAGTCTCAGCAGCGGCCGATGGATGATCCGGAAGATTCCGTAGGAGAACAATAAAATCATGCCGATCGAAATGCCGAACAAGAGCCAAAACCAAACCCGGTATCGGTTGACCGGGCCCAACACTTGATCTTCTTTCACGAAAATCACCAGCGATGTACCGAAAAATGCCGACTTTTCGACCGCCACGATATACTTGTCTTTATCGACATTGATGTTTTGCAGCCCGGGACGATCCTGCAATACGCTCTCTGCTTTGATCATCCACTCCCGACCTTCCTGACCTGCAATGACCCAATCGGGATGCATCAATACTGCGCCGCTATTAGCCGAGCTGACGAAGTGAAGCAGTGACTTTTTGATATTCTCGACTGACAACTTTATCGAGATCTGGAACATCGGAAATTGTTTTTGCGGCAGCGGCGGGTTCGGATAAATGGCGTTAATGAAAAAGCTGCCATGTAGGTACGTTATCGGCGTCCCCGAGCTCAAGGTCATGTCGTAGAACGATTTGAATGCTTCGTCATCGAGCTTATCGATCGTATTATTCGTGGAGAGCGTCGATCGGATGGCGGGCATATAGACGCTGACATCTTCGATATAGACGCTCGAATCCTTTATATTGATCAATTGATTCAACAATCCGTTGATCAGTAGCGCTTTCTCGTAACTGGAAACGATATTGCCCGCGGCGCTTAGCCTTATTAAATTTTTGTCGACAGACAGTTCTTGCAGCTGCTTCGTGATTCGTTTCAATTCTGTTTCGAGCGAAATGTGGTAGAAGTTGATTTTTGAAACCATGGATTTGGAAATCTCATCCTCTACCGTCTCTGCTCCCCACCTGTTCATCTGCAACGTTAAAATCGAAAACGGGACGATGATCAGTACGAAAGCGAACGCCAGTTTCAAGAAAATCGAAAATTTCATATGTTCCCTGTAATTTGACATATTCGCCACATCCCATTTGTGTCCGTTCTCGATGCCGGTTATTTATCGTCGCAAGTGAACATCCGCAAATCATCGAAACTCGCCGCGCCTTCGTGGACAAAAACGCCCCAATTCCCAGTTTTTAGATCGTATAATCTTGCGCTCATCGCGATTTTATCGTTTAAGTACACTTCACACACAGTATCGTCGATGAATATGCATAGTTCGTTGAATCGGCCTGGCACGAATTCGACCGGTCTTTCCAACTCAACGCTGAATGGAACATCCCCGGCCCGCGGCCATCGATCGAACACGAGCCGATTGCGGTGGGGCTCCATACGGATATAGTAGGCTTGCTCCAGATCTTCACTCGTTCGCAGCATGATGCCGCATCCTCTTGTGTCGGTTTCAAAAGCAACTTTTGCGCGTATTTTGCATCTGACGGGCATTTGTCCCGCTATGGCGCAAGCGAATGAATCAGTTGCTTCCAAGTTTAAGCGTGAGTGAGATATTCGTAAAGGGACTTCCTGCAAGAATGCCCGGTCTACCGCTTCGGGCACTCTAACGGAGAGCGTCCCGTCTTCTTCTTGGACAAGTTCATGGATGACGAGATTTCCACCCCACTGCCAGTACCCCTCGTCCTTCTCTTCCGCTCTCGTCGGATTCCAGCCGAAGGCGTACCTCCTGCTGCCGTCCGTCGCGGTTTTAGCCGCATAAAATGCTCGATTGTCGAATGTATCGTTGGGCGGAGATATCCAGGGGCCTTTCAGCGATTTGCTCATCCGGTAGTGTGTGACGAAACGGTCAGAGAAAGTAGAGAAAACAAAATACCACCAATCGCCGATTTTAAACAAGTCCGGACACTCATGCGTATAGTATTGATTCGGTGTCCAGAACGGATCGCGCACTTCCCACTTCGACAAATCCTTGGACACACATAATGCCGTGCATCCGCGCCTGCGGGACGGCCCCTCTTTTAACCTGGCCGCCAACAGCATCCAATATTCTCCCGCTTCATCGTTCCAGAAAACGTATGGGTCCCGCCAATCATCCTGCTCGTATTGATCGGCAGGGGCATAGAAAGTATGTTCCGGAATTTTGGTCCATGTCAGTAAATCCGTGCTGGTCGCATGCATGACGGCTTGCTGTGGTTTTCCTTGTTCAACAAAGTGCGGATTGTGTCCAGTATAGAAAATATGATAAAGCCCCGCAGCTTCAATGATGCATCCGGTAAAGATGTACAGATCCTGTTCCTCTACGCTTCCTCTCGGAATGACTTCGCCATGCTCGCGAAAATTCGTCAAGTCTTCCGTGCTGATCAGAAACCAGGGGGTGCCTTCTCCGAATGCTTCTTTATTTCTCCAATCCTTCAAGTAAAACAATTGAAATGCACCGTTACAATAATAGGGGATAAAGTCTGCTGCATATGCATCATGCGGTTTGTAAAATAGCGAGCCCATTTCCGCCCTCCTCATCTCGTTTTATCCTGCTCTGCAACGATTGCATTCGTTGCTCGTCAGCCTTTGACGCCTCCTATGACGATCCCTTTCATAAAAAACTTTTGCAGGAACGGGTAAATGACCAAAATAGGAATCGCTGCCAAAAAGATTTGCGCCGCCTTAGTTGTTCGATCCGAGATATCCGATAATGCTTCGAAATCGCGAATATTTCTTAATTCCATGTCCACTTCAATGACTACCGTTCGCAAATAGCTTTGCAGTGGATAGTTGTCGGGAGAGTTCATGAAAATGATGCCGTCGAACCAAGAATTCCAATGCCCTACGATCGCGAACAAAGTGATGGTGGCCATCGCCGGCAAGGAAAGCGGCACATAGATTTTCCACAGCAACTTCCAATAGGACGCACCATCGATGACGGCGGCTTCTTCGATTTCCTTTGGTAGATTTCTGAAAAAATTCAGCAGCAAAATGACGTTGAATACAGGAACGGCGCCTGGCAACACCAAAGCCCATATAGAATCCATAATTCCCGTATACTTCACTGTCATATACAGAGGGATTAATCCCCCTGAGAAAAGCATCGTAATCACGCATACCCATACATAGAACGTTCGCCAGCGAAAGACAAGCGCGTCCTTGGATAACGGATAGGCCATCAGAACCGTAAGTAGCATATTGATCGTAACGCCAATCAGCACGCGCTTATACGTAACTGTTAACGAATGTACGAACTCGGCTTTTTTCAAGACGTATAGATAAGCGCTCAGCGTAAAGTCAACCGGCCATAAACCCACTTTCCCTGCCGCGACTGCCGCACTGGAACTGAGCGATATCGCCAGCACGTGAACTAACGGCAATATGCAAAGCACCGCAAGCGAGATTAACAACGCATAGTTCAATGTATCGAACAAGCGTCTTCCCAAAGTCGGTTGATCTACCATCATCCTGCTCCTTTCTTCAGAAAATACGATAATCGGCGAAACGATAGGCCAAGAAGTAAGATAGAGAAATAAACAGCAGCGAAACAAACGATTTTAACAAGCCGATCGCTGTCGCCAAGCTGAATTGAGCCCCTTCAATGCCAATCCGGTAAACGAGGGTATCGATAATATCGCCGCTATCGTACACAATCGGACTATACAAATTAAACACTTGGTCGAAACCCGCATTCAGGATTTGTCCGATGCTTAATGACGCTAACAGGACAATGATCGGCAGCATGCCTGGCAAAGTAATATGAAGCGTTTGTTTCCAGCGATTGGCTCCATCCATAACAGCCGCTTCGTAGAGAGAAGGATTAATGCCCGTTAATGCGGCCAAATAGACGATCGTGCTGAAGCCGAATTCCTTCCACAGGTCGGATACTACCAGCGTATAAGGGAATATTCGATTCGAGCCGAGAAAAAAGATCGGATCGAAACCTAAAAACTTCAGAAATTGATTTGCGATACCATGGGAGGGGGATAAAATATCTATTAATATGCCTCCCAAAATGATCCATGACATAAAGTGCGGCAAGTAAATTAACGTTTGAACCGAACGCTTGATGAATTCCTTCTTCAGTTCATTTAATAATATCGAGACGACAATCGGCACGACCAGTCCCGCGATGATTTTCATGGAAGCGATATAGATCGTGTTCGAGATCACCCGATAGATGTTGGGTAAATCAAAAAGAAAACTGAAATTATCCCAACCGACCCAAGAAGAACCAAATAGACCTTTCGCCGGGCTGAATTTCTGAAAAGCGATGACAATCCCCACCATTGGGCCATAGCTGTATACGATCAGAAACAACAAGCCGGGTAAAATCATGAGATGTAGGGGCAATTGGCGGACCCACTTCTTATGCTCCATCGTGCTTCACTCCTAGCGGACCACTGAATAAACAAAAGGCGGGGGGACACGGTGCCCCCCCCGTCGTTCGAGCTTTTGAATTTACCGGGACGCGAACCAGTCATTCACTTCTTGCGTTATCTTGTCTCCGCCGAGTTTGTTCCACTGATCGACAAAACTGTCGAATTCGTCGGCCGACGCGGCCCCCATAATAATCTTCGTAAACATTTGATTTTGCAGGTCGTTTAACATTGCGTTTTTCTCCAGCATCGTCGGAGTCGAAGGTCCCGTAAACTTGTCGAATACGTATTTATTTTCTTCGATATACTTAGCGAGCACGCCCAGCGAGCCTTCGGGTCCGTAAACCATATATTTGGACCATAGTTGCAAGGAATGGTCTCCATCCAAATACTTCTTCACGTTGGCGTAATCGATCTCGGACTCGCCTACTTGCTTCAGAATGCTCGTATCTTTCGTTTCCAACGCTTGCTTGATTGCCTGTTGCGTTTTAATATTCTTTCCCGAAGGCGTCGACATGAGCAGCGCGTAATCGGCTTTATTAATATCGGTGCCGAAGAAAAACTTCTCGGAATTTTCCGCTTTACCCCATTTCTCGTTGTACAAATTCAACAACTTTATGGCGGCTTCCGGATGCTGCGACTTTTTGTTGACCGCATAGAACGTGTAGGCGCTTCTGCCGCCTACGGCATACGCTGTCTTGTCATCCGCGGAGACGATAGGGTAAGCTTTCCATTCCGCCTTCGGATCCGTTTCGACACTTTTGTTCAGCGGTATATATGGAATCCACCACTGGGAGTAATGCATTCCGACTTTCCCGGATACCGTGAGTTCGCTGGCTTTTTCCGAAGATTTGACGGCGAACTCGGGATCGATTTGTCCCGATTTGAACATGTTTTGCAAGGTTTGCAGCGCATTTTTGACTTCCGGTCGCGTGGAACCGTACACGAGCTTTCCGGACTCGTCCTCGACCCAGTTGTTCGGATAGGCGTGATAACCGTTAAACAACCCCATCAACCCTGTAATACCGTTCAACAGCTCTTTCGACAAAGCCAGTCCGTAAGTATCCGGTTTCCCGTTGCCGTCCGGATCTTGCTTCGTAAACGCTTCGGAAATACGAAGAACGTCGTCCATCGTGTGTGGTTCAGGCAAGTTTAATTTCTTCCGCCAATCTTCACGAATAAAGATCACGTCGCCAGATTCCACGCCTCCAATGATGTTGGGAAGCGCCATCAACTTCCCTTTGAACGTCGCGTCTTTTAAAGCGTAACCATCGTCGGAGTTCAGCACTTCTTTCGTTTTCGGCGTTGCGTATTTTTCAAAAACGTCCGTCAAATCGGCTACCAAATCCGCATCGATCAATCGCTGCAATGTAAATTGATTAACGGGAATAATGTCCGGTAAATCCCCCGATGCGATGGCCAAATTCAATTTGGTGTCATACTGCGAACCGTCCGCCGTCCACAAGTAGTTGACTTTTATACCCAGTTCATCTTCGTAAGCCCTGGACCAATCGTTATTGTCGATGCTTTCGCCGGTATGAAATTTGATCGTCTGGTCCAGTCCCCTTACGGCTGTTACTACGATCTTCGGATCATATTTCGCGGACGGTTCGGCATTGTCTGGCTCGACGGAAGATTCGCCACCGGTTCCCGAATTTTCGGCGCTGCTCGTCGGCGTGCTCTGCTTGCCCGCTTCATTGTTCGACGAACAAGCGCTGGCGAACGCCATCGTGAATATCAATAAGGATATTGCTACTACTCTCGTCTTTTTTTTGTATCCGAACATTTGATAGGTTCCCCCAACGAATGAATTAGAAAAAGGCCTTTTTCTAATACTAATTATAATGTCCTTCGAAGAAAGTTCGCATTATCGTTATCTTTACACTTTTGTCTGAATATATACTTTAGCCACGGCAGAGCCTAGGAAAATGGCAAAGCCCCTGACCTGATATAGGTCGGGGCTCCGTCTTCATCAACTCTGCATGGCGGATAACTTGTGGAACAAATCATTGAATACGTCATCGCGTTCGATGTAGCGCACATAACGAATTAAATGTCTTGATGGGTCAGCACTCCAACGGAAGTCATTGGAAATATGCGGGCTTTGTATGAGTTGGGACGGCGCCCATTGTTGATCATTCAACCACGCGATAACCGCGATGTCCCATATGACCCTCGAGTAGGCAAAGTGATCTTCACGGCAATTTAAATACGTTTCGTACAAATATTGTCCAACAGCACCTTGCGGCTGTACGTAGTCGCGAATCTCGGACAAGGTCGTTCGAAGATTAGATGCGACTCCCATACATGGCATCAGAACAAGCGGCAAGCCGCAATCGAACATAAGGCGGGAAGCGTGTAAGTCTTGGAATAGGTTGAACTCCCGCGTATCGCCCCATTCCAGTGTGTGACCTCCCAACCATACGACGACAATGCGTTCAATGATACGCGGTTCCAATAAGACTGCGCTAGCTACATTCGTTATCGCGCCTATCGCAACGACGTATAGCGGATCATTTATGCCACTTGCCATTGCCCTTTTAACCAGATCGCGGGCCGCCTCGCTTTCAACGGGGGTTTGCGCATCGGGCAAGTACGTCTCCGAGCCGCGAAAAACCGGAAGATCTTCGCGTTTCATCAGCTTGCGAATCTTCATTATTTCATCATAGCTTTTTTCCATGCCGTCTTTCGGACCAGTGGATTTTTCGTTAAAGAACGGGGCGGCGTATATCGCCTCGACCTCCATTTTTCCCCCTGACAAGAGAGAGTAAATTACAGCAAATTGGTCGTCAATCTCATTAAACGTATCCGTATCCAGGACCATTCTAATCTTTCCTGAAGGGTGACTGAGCCTCTTGACCAGCATTTCTTCCGATAGTTTTGGAAAATGTACTACGTTCGTCATTAAACATTCCTCCAAAGTTGTATGATTTGGCTTAATCAATAATGTTATACTACGTCTATGTTACGTAATATCGTGCATCACGACTTCTACGAATCGGCTAATGTTCTATATGATTTGGCTACACCTATTGGAGGTATTCGTTAAGCATGTATGCATTCTTCAAGCTTTTTTTTCATACGAGCAGAGAGAGACACGAAGACATCCCCTTTCATTCCCACCAATGTTATGAACTCGTCTATTATTTGCAGGGTAAAGGGAAAACCTTGCTCGGGAAAACGGAGTATGCGTATCAACCAGGTCAATTCACGTTTATCAAGCCGAACACCCTTCACAATGAACTTCATCATGAAGTGACTGAAGTGATGTTCGTTGGCTTCTCCTCGGAAGTCTCTCCAAGGCTGTCCGAAGGGATCTTCTCCGACTTCCCGGGCAAACCGATCCTTGCCCTTTTGAAGCGCATGGCAATAGAGATGCAACAGAAACAACGCAACTACATGGATATGCTCAATGTGCTAGTGAGCGAGATGCTAATAATGTTGGAAAGAATTGATAATTTGACTTCGCCCGAACAACAAATATACAAAATTCAGTTTGCGCAATCGTTCATTGACGAGAACTTTTCCCAGAAAATCGACTTCTCTTCCTTATCCAAACAATCCGGATACAGCTATGACCGGTTCCGTCATCTCTTTAAAGATCTGATCGGTTGTTCTCCGTCGAACTATATTTTGCATAAGCGATTACAACATGCCAAAATGCTTCTTTCTGAAACAAAAATGAAAAATGCCTTCATCGCTCTCGAATGCGGTTTCTCCAATGAAGCTCAATTTTGCAGTTTGTTCAAACGCGAAACTGGTGTTACCCCCGGCGATTATCGGCGTCAATCGGGAACATGAGTGGATCGACTACTCGACCCTTTCCCCATTCAACTCAGCGAGACGCTTCCGAACCTGCTCCTGCAGGATGAATTACACCGTAACCGATCACGATCCTACACGGCGGCCAGCACGTTGGCGAAGTTCACCAGACAACCCGGCTCAATGCACCCGGCCTACATCGCCGAGAACGTCGAGCTTGGTAATTGTGGTTTTCGCATTATGTTGTCGTCCCGTCACGAATGTCAGCGTCCGGCTTTCTCTGGCTCATCTCGATTTTGCCGAACCAGCTTACTTCATGTACTGACCGAACAACAGACAGGCGAATGAGAAAGACGTATAACTGAGCGATTTCCTTACTAAGCGCGCTGGTTATTTTGCAATTACCAAAACAGCGTGCGGACTGAGAGCCATTGTGTTCATTTATTTGTAGGCGAAATAAAACCTTAATCGCGCACATCTGCCAATTCCACCGTCCCCACATATGAAATTGTAACTTTCCAACTATTGATGATTGTAAAGAAGGTCATACAGATGAGGCAGATCATGTTGCAATCAGCCATCTTCTACCGTGATTACTCCCCAAGCTTCGTTGTCATTAGGCTATACAGCTTTGTATGCCGTGGAAACTTGTCAGTAAATGGAACAAGGGAACTGCCGACCTTCATCAGACCATTCCCGGCGTCAACATTCGTAATGTAGGACAATTGCAGGTCCGAAATGCTGAGCAACTCGGCAAGCTCCATCCGGTCGGTGCTTGCCTGATTCAGCATGACGATGAATTCACTGTTTGCAAGCATGGTGCGGGCTGTATGACTTTGTAGCAGATCGTCTACATTTTGCGTAATACCTGTGCAAAAAGCGCCATACTTTCGGACACGCTTCCAGAGCGTGAACAGAAAGTTGGCGCTGTATTCGTGCTGGAACAAAAGGTAGATTTCATCAATAAAGATAAACGTATTCTTGCCTCTAGCGCGATTTTGCGTAATCCGATTCAAGATATTGTCGAGTACGACCAGCATGCCGATGGGAAGAAGCTGCTTGCCCAAGTCGAGAATATCGTAGCAAATGAGCCGATTGTGGACGTTGACGTTGGTCGATTGGGCGAACGTGTTCAGACTGCCGGAAGTAAATAATTCAATGGCCAGCGCGATATCCTGCGCCTCCGGTTCTGATTGCTTGAGCAACTCCGCGCGAAAATCCTGCAATGTCGGCGGCTGTCCCTTATAGTTGCTCCGCAAATACTTGCGGTACACAGCGGCGGTACAGCGATCGATGAGCGACTTCTCCTTAGCTCCAAGCTGATGTCCTCCGATCAACTGCTCGCACAACGACAGGACGAATTCCGATTTAAGAATGATCGGATTGGCTCCGTCGCCATAATCCCGGTTCATATCCATCGCATTGATATGGTTCGACGAAGTAGCAGAAATGTGAATCGTCTCGCCACCCAGCGCATTTACCAGAGCGGAATACTCCCGCTCCGGGTCAATCAGGATAATGTCGTCATCGCTCGCCAATATCTGGTTGACGATTTCCCGCTTTGCGGCAAAGCTTTTACCGGAACCGGATACGCCAAGGATAAAACTGTTTCCATTCAGCAGTTGCTTTCGATTGGCGACGACCATATTTTTGCTGATGATGTTTTGCCCGTAATAAATGCCGTCCGGATGCACGATCTCCTGCGCTCGAAACGGGATAAAGACAGCCGTACTTTCAGTCGTGAGCGTCCGCAAAGCATGAACCTTTCGCAGCCCATACGGTAGCACCGTATTCAAACCGTCCATTTGCTGATAGGAGAGCGTAGAAAACTGGCACAAATGCTTGCGGGCCGTAGTGAGCAATGTCTCCGTATCGCTATCGAGTTGTTCTTTGCTGTCCGCGACATGCACCATCGTAAGTAGTCCGAACATCATCCGCTGATCGCGTGTGGTCAGGTCGCTAAGAAATTCCTTGCTTTCTTTGCGCTGCTGCTCCATGTCGTAAGGGATGACAGCAGAAAAGTTGTTGTTGCGATTTTGCCGCCGTTGCCAATTCGTAATGTTCGTTTCCACACCGAGCAGTCGATTCTCCACTTCGCGGACAGCTTCGTCGGTCGGAATCGGGATCACATCGAGCGATAGAAGCAAGTTGCGGTTCAAGTCGCACAGTTCAGCTACCATGCTGTCCTTGATGTAGCTGGCGTAATCACGCAGAAAGATGACCCGACCGTAGTATTCGCCCATCCGAAAATGATCTTTGGCAAACTCGAAGGTGTCCGGGCAAATGTAATCCTTGAAATCGTGACCCTTGCGCATCATCTCCTGCATGTCGAAGCGAAAATCGGCTTCCTCGCCAATCCGGAAGAAGTCATGCAGAATGCGCAGGCGGTCAGTCGCATCAAGCTCGGTACATTTCGAGCCGAGACGAGAGAAATGCGCCGTCAACTCCGTGCCGACCCGCGCGAAGTAATGGCGAGCTTCATCCACATTCTTTTTAACTACGGAGATGGTGATGTATTTCTCTTGAATCGTCCCATTTGTGTTGCCATCAGTCGCTTTACCAAGCAACATGTCGTTGTACTCCTGCCGATACACATCCAGCCCGTCGTGCTGGAGCGGAATAAGAATGGAACGTTCTACATCTGCCTGATTCAGCCGCCGATTGTGAATCGTAATCTTCGTCGTTGCGCCGCTGTCAAACGAATTAAGCAATTCGGAGTAGGAAAGGAACATCGTCTCCTTGTCCTCTCTCGATGCGACAGCGTAATTTATGTCCGCGAAACGGAACGACTTCGAGAACTTGTTGCCGACAGCAAAAATCCCGTCCGGCCAGATGGCGCGGATCGGGATCGCTTGTTGTACGCTTTTGGGAATGACAGACCGCTCCTTGTCCTGCTTCATGGTGCGCCTGAGCGTCTTAATCATCGCGCTTCATCCTTTCTTGCTCACGCTTGTGCAGGCTTCCTTTCAGCGCTTCGTAGTATATGTTGGTCGAGCGAAAGACAAGCCGTCTTGGCATCAGAAACTCCGACTTCACATACGCCCACAATAGTTGCTCCGCCGTCATACCGTGATAGCGGATAAACCCGAGCGCGGCGCAGGGAGCTGCCCCTAATATGCACATCCAACTGAGCGTTTCCAGTCCGAAATGACTGCGCAGCCCGAAATACAGTCCAATCGCCGCAGCAACCGCCAGAATAGAAAAAAAGAACTGCCGCAAGGACAGTCCGAAGAACAAGCTTTCCGTATAATCCCGGATTTCCCGGTTGATTTTCACTTCCACTTTTTATCCCTCCCGGATGAGCAGTCTACGCCTCAGACTCGTTGCGTTCAGGTTTGAACAGTGTGTCGTCATCAAATGGCACAGGATTGCTCAATAGTTCCACAGCAAGCTGAAAGCCATCCTTCATTCCTTGCAAATATAACCACTCATTGATAATCGATTGTTTAAAATGATGTCTGTCCTCCCAAGCTTCAAATTCAGGCATACGAACAATATCCATACCAACAAACAAGACTTGAAATGCCTTCTTTTCTTCAGCACGAACACGCTTGAGATCAGGATGATGCTCGAATCGTGCAGAAACGTAGTCCAATCGACCTTGAATAGCTGTTCGAAACCACGGTGGAATTTCCATTACCTGCTTCCCCCCCACAACTCTTTTACCTTACCCGCTGCTTCTGCTTGGCTTTCATGTGATGATAGCAGGCTACTATCTGATCGACCTTCTGACTTTGCTCTTGAAATGCTTGATGGCCGGATAAAGAAATGGATTGCTTTATTAACTGTTCACCAAGCGAATTCAGCTTTCGCCGCTCCTCTTCCAGCTCTCTTAACAATTCGTTCATTTATCCATCCTCCCGTTTTTATTGTGAGAGCCGACATTTTTGAATGAAACACGTTGTATGTTAGAAAACTACTTTGATGTTAAGTTTTAATCTCATTTATGTCAATTGTGTGCTTCTCCATAATGGGAGTTATAAACTCATCCCCTTTAAAGAGGTGACGCTTGATGATTGGTTACGATAAAAAGAAGGTGGGGCAACGCATTCGGAAGCAACGAGAGGCTTTGGAAATTTCTCGTGAACAACTGGCTGAACGAATTGGACGGGTCCCAAGATTTTGCGCCGATATTGAACGAGGTAAAGCCGGGATGTCCATTGAAACGATGTTCAGCATTTGCAATTTGCTCAAGCTTTCTCCTAACGAATTGCTTCTAGGTCAAGAGGAGAGCGCCACATCTTACAATGAAACAGCATTGATTATGGCTGCGCTCAATCAGTGCACAGAGAAGCAGCGAAAGGATGCTTTGGCGCTATTGAAGCTTTTTCTGACCGCAATCCGATAACACCCATCATTCACAAGGTGGTTACAGTCCCATCATTTCGCGCACGATACGATCTGACATCTTCACCGTACCGACAAGAACGAGCATGTTGAAAATGAGTTCCCCGATATACGTCCACACCATCGTAACCGCGCCCGCACTAGAATCGACGGCTGGAGGAGCGGTAGCAAAGGCGGAATAAATGATACACGCCAGTACAATAATCGCGCCTTCCAGACACGCTGCCGCGTATCCTTTCAGGAACGACTTGCCGATATTTTGGCTTGGCTCCCCCGCAAATGCGGACAGCGGAACGGGGGCTATTGCCGTATACAAATAGATACGGAAAAAGCGCCCGTACACCGAAAGGATCATCACAAAGGATAGCACCGTAATGAACAAACTGCCGAGAATGGTGACGATCCACAGCGGAATGCTTTGCCAGAAGCCAACGTCTTCAATCGCTTGCGCTACCGTATCCGGCAAGGCCATAGCCTCTGTCGTTCCAAACCCGGAGCGTCCCACCATCGTTGAGATGATCCCCTGTACAATCGTAAAGAGAGCCATCATCAACTCCAGACCATAGGTTACGACCGCCTTGGCGAGCACAAAGCGGATAAACAGCTTGACGGCCATCTCCGGCCTTTTCACTTCCGCAAAACTGCCGGTCGACTTCACCACGCCAATCACAAAAAACAAGACCAGAAGCGCCAGTCCCGTCGCCTGCAACGCACCGTGAATATCTGTGATGACACGCCAAACGCCCCCACCCTTAAAATCCGCTGGCGATTTCGTAACGAGGCTCCAGATTTCATTCATCTTATCGTTCCAGGTATCCAAGGCATTTTCGAGGTTGTCGATCACCCAACTGTTTTTTGACACATGCTCACCTCTTCCGTAAACGGGGAACAGACGAAACGTCCGCCCCCTTCATGCAAAGCTTCAGGCTCATCCGGCAATCAGGGTAAGAATTTCCTTCGTAAACGTAATAATGACCCCTCCGGCGAGCGTCAGAAACCCGTTTGCGCGCTGAGAAGGGTCATGGGATTTTAGCGACAATCCAATTTGAACAATGCCGAAACCGAGAATAATCATGCCAATCGCACGGATTAAACCGAAGATAAAAGTAGACAGGTTGTTGACTGTCGTCATCGGATCGCCCTCTGCATAAGCAGTGGAGACGAATACAGTTCCCGTTAAGATCAGCACGATGTACAGGGCCAGCAGCCGTTTCGTTTTCATTTTCAAGTTCATCATTCCCTTCGTATAAATAGCGACTCTACTTCTTCTTCCGAAAGAAGTTCATAATCCCCGTCTGCATGAAGGAACACGGATTGCCAGTCCAAAGCGTGTTCCGTGCCGCCATGCTGATAGGGAAGTCCGTTACCATCCGTCGTGAGCGAGACATGAGGATGCCTGAGCAAATCATATTTGTCGTCCTGGACTGGATGTTCGCCACGGATAAAGAGCAGGCAAAAGCGGTTATCCAGCAACCTCACCTCGTCTGGTGTGAGCAATTCGCGGCCTGATTGCTGGTAGTTGATCGAGTAGCTGCCGTTTCTCCCCTTGCTCTGGCCGTAAGTATTGGTATCAATCGTTTCCTTGCCAAGCAGCTCCGAGACGTATTTGTGGGTAGACTGTTCGTTGCCGCCCAAGTACAAAAATTCGTCGCAGTTGCCCACAATCGATTCCCACGCATCCTTGTACAGCGCCTTGAGCTGCGCTAAATTTTGCAAAATGATAGAAACGGAAATTTCCCGGCTGCGCATCGTGGAGAGCAGCTTGTCAAATTCGTCGGGAAGCGCTACATTGGCGAACTCGTCCATGACAAAGTGAACATGAACCGGCAGGCGTCCGCCATGCCGATAGTCCGCCTCGTACATCAAGCATTGAAAAAGCTGCGTGTAGAGCATGCCGACAATGAAGTTGAAGCTGCTGTCGTTATCGGGAATGACGGCAAACATCGCCGTCTTCTTCTCCCCCATAACGGGCAATTCCATTTCGTCGACCATGCTCATCCCCGCAATCGTATGCAAATTGAACTTCTCCAATCGAACGCCGAGGCCAATTAAAATGGACTTGGCCGTCTTGCCCGCCGCCAGCTTGAAAATGTTGTACTGCTTGACGGCAAGGTGTTCCGGATCGCGCATGGCCAGCCGCTCGAATAGTTCATCGAGCGGGCTTTGGTACGTTTCGTCCTCCTCCCGCACCTCCGCAGCCGCGATCATTTCCATGACCATTGGGAAGTTTTGCTCCTCGGGCGGTGCTTCATATAGGAGGTACAGCACGAGCGCTTCCAGCAAGGCGGTCTCGGATCGCTCCCAAAAGGGATCGTTGGTATTACTGCCCTTCGGTGTCGTATTGCGGATCAGATTGGTGACCAGTTTGAGAACATCCTTGTCGTCTTGCAAATAGGCGAATGGATTGTAGCCATGCGAACGGTGTGGGTTAATGAGATCCAGCACCTTGATGTCATAGCCTTCGGACTTGAGCAGATGCCCGGTATCGCGCAAAATTTCGCCCTTGGGATCGAGCACGACAAAGGACGTATGCGCCTGCATGACGTTCGGCTTGGCGTAAAACCGCGTTTTTCCGGACCCGGAACCGCCGACGACAAGAACATTCAGGTTCCGGCGATGCTTGCGGCCATCCAGGCCGATGCGTACCTGCTGCGTCAGAATTTTGTTTTGTTCCGGTTGCTTGTCGCGGTACTTGGCATTTATCCGTCCGGCCTTGCCCCATCGTGCGCTGCCATGCTCTTCGCGCCGCCGATAGTTGCGCGGGGACGCCAAGTAGATGCCGACCGAAATCCCATAAATCAACGTGAACAGCAACAAGCTTCGCGGCGTATCCTCGACCCATTGAATCTGGAAGGGATGGTTAATCGCCTCGCTGAGATACAGCAGAAGTGCCGGCAATCCCTTTGACAAAGCTGGGGCGGCAAGCAGCGCCGCCCACACGACCGGAATAAAAAAAACCGCAAAGAGTAAAAGATTACTCCTTGCGGTTTCAACGCGCCGCATGATGACTCCGGCGTTTTGCTTTTTGATAGGGAGCGTCAATCGCTTTGAGCAGTAAATCGTCAACAGGATCGGTCGGCCGCTGCTGGCCGATCAAATCGTTGCGCAGCGCATTCAAGGCGTTGATGACAATGCCATGCTCGTAATGATCCATTCTCAGGATGCGTTCTTCCTCTTTCATCGCCACTCCTCCCAACAGAAAAATGAAAAGCAAATTCATGCCACGACTAGCGGGTGGAATCACTGCGATTCGGTTGCTGCTGTCGCTGCTGGGCCAGCATACGGTGCATACGACGGGAAATGTCGTGTGCCGTATCCTTCATCACCGTCAGCTCGGCGCGAATTTGCTGCGGCTCCAACTCCTTGAGCCGTTCATGAACCCGGCCGAAGCGGAAAGAAACCGTCTCGACGCCGAACTTTTTGCAAAGCATATACGCAGCGCAGTAAGCTTGGAAATTGTAATGTGAGCGGCTGTAGTCGTTATGGCCGCGATCGATCTCCGCATGCGCCAGTTCCTGTGCGAGCGCCCGAAAAATGTCACCGGCCCCAAGTCCGCGACGTATTACGATGTTTCGCGTATCCTGCTGATAAATCGCATGAACTTCCGCAGGCAAGGCATCTCCAATCGTAATCGGAACAGGTGAGCGGTCCATCAATGCCTTGATGCGCGTGCGGTCATCCGGGTAGATCGGCGGTTCCTTTTTCGGTGCGGTCGTTTGCGCAGCATCGAACATCTTCTTGGGGTTGTAGCTGATTGCGGTACTCCCATCTTCCCGTTTGTATTCCTCACCTGGCTCCAAGATGTAGAAGCCGGTTTCCTTGCGGCGGATATAGACGCCTTGTTCTTTCCAGCTATCAAAATCAGCAATGCGAGTAGCATCCGGGCGCTGCGCGAGAATAAGCAGCGCATTCGCGACGCTGTAGAGATCAAACCGGCTTTGTACGTCCAGATAATGCTGAAATTGTTCGCCGTTTTGTGCAATGGCGACTGTGGTAGCGTCAATCATCTCATATGTCCACTGCCGCAATTCTTGCTTTTTTTGCGCCCATGCTTCTTTGTCGAACGGCTGCTCACGCTGAACGAAGTCCGTCGTGACTTGGGCCTGGAATAGCTCGTCCAGTTCGCTCATTTTGATTTCCCTCGCTTTCGCCCCCCGGTCATCGGAACGGACGCTTTACTGCCGGACGCCGACTTCCCGCGATCCCTACGCTTAGGCAACGATGGTTCCTGCACCTGCTGCCGCCGTCTGGTCTCTGCCGCCCGGTTTTCCTTCCGAATTTCACGCAGCAATTGGCGGACGGACACTTTTTCCTTCGGCTTTTCAGGGTCAATCGTAACCTTTTCGTATGCCGCGCTGCGCTCGGAGGTAGGCGCGGACGGAGAGGATGGTTCCGTTGTCCTCTCCTCCTGTGTCGGCGGGAGGGGAAGCGAATGCTCCGGTTCCGTTCGCTCGCCCCCCCACTCCTCGGCCGCCGGTTGATCGGTTCCCTGCTGCTCGTTTACCGGCTGAACCTCCGCCGCCGGCTCGGGCTTTCCCAACAGATCGTCCAAAAAATCTTCGCTCACTGCCGCTCCCTCATTAGAAGCTGGCGACTCGTTGGCTCTTTCTTCAGGTGTCCTGGCATGTTGCTCCGGTGGTTGCGCCGACCCTTTACGCTCGTCCGACTGCTTCTCGCTGCGGGACTTCACAATCTCCTGCTTGATGCTGGCCGTATCTACGGTCGCCAGCTTGAAGCGTTCAACGATTCGGTTGATCTTGGACGCATCCTCGGCCCGCACCATGACGTCGCAAAGCCCGTCCACATTTTTCTTGTCACGCAGCGCGCAATAGAGGACACCATAGCGCTTCGCTTCTTTGCAAAAAGTCGGCAAGTCTTCATTTCGTACTGCAAACACCTTCAGTTCCTTGCCGCTGCGCAGCAAGCTTTCCAGACGAATGCGACCTCTTGTTCGTTTTTGCCCTTGCAGGGCGGCGAACAAATAAACGGCCAGATGCTTCGCGCCTTCGCCGGAAATTTTCGCCATGACCTCAATGCCACGAAGACTCATGCTGACGACCTGATCAGCCGCCTCGGTTCCGCTGCTCATGTACATTGGCCTCCCTTCGTGTCGATTGGTCTTCCTCGTTACGTTGCAGCTTGTTTGCCAGTTCATCGGATCGGGCAAGGATGCCCGTACAAAGCCTCACCTCCTTTCGGAGCTTCGCAAGCTGACGGGAAAGCTCAGCAATTTGCGACTTATACGATTCGATTTGCTCAGGATGCTGGCAGCGGCGAAGTCGGTTGTACAGCATTTTGCGGGAGCTGTATCCTTGCCGCAATTCCGTTTGCAGCCCAGCGTGGTAAGCCAACAATTCTGCTTTGCTGGAAATGCCGTGACGACACAGCAGCCTGGTTTGTTCCGTAATGGCCGTCAAATAACGCAAGTCTTCACGCAATAAAAAAGACGTCCGTTTGAGGGACGCTCGGGAATGGGGCAGAATCCCCATCTTGAATAAATAACGCAGATACAGGGCTTGCAGGCCGCTAAATCTACGTCCGATGTGCAGGGTGCTGCGAACGATGACTGCTCGTCTGCGCCGCGGCAACGGCAACGGTTGCTGACGCTGCGGTAACTGGTTTTGCAGAATACGCTCTTTTATCGCATGCTCTGTGTAATCGTCGCCAAGACTGCGCAATCGAACAAACCGCTCTTTGCCCGGCGGGCGTACCGCCAGATGCTTGACGTTCGACTTGATTTCATAACCCTGCTTTTGAAGGATCGCGAAGAATTGCGTCATCGTCATGGCAGCGGCGATAGCGGCGTCGATGTCCTCGCGAATCAAGCCGCGCCAAGTCGGCTTGCTTTCCTGTTCCGCTCGCCACTCGCCGTAATGCTTGGCCTTGCCCGGTTCCGGCTGCTCAATGACCGATAAGGCATGCTCCCGGCAAAGTCGGTCGGATGTTTGCCGCATCAGCGCGTAAGAGGCTTTGTTATCGTAATAGCGTTTACCGTCCAGAAACGACACCGCATTCAGTACAAAATGATTGTGCAAGTGCTCCTTGTCCAAATGGGTTGATATCACGACTTCAAAGCGCTCTCCCCACAGCTCCTGCGCCAGCTTGACGCCAATGGCATGTGCCACCTCCGGCGTCGTTTCACCAGGTGCAAACGCCTGATACCCATGAAAAGCTACAATGCCATCGGTCTTTTGAAATTGTAGTTTGGTTCGCTGCATTTGCTCGTAAGAGGTAAGCGGATCGCAGTTGATTCCGCTCACGTAAAGCTGTTTTTCCGTTTTGGCATCCGCGCTGGTATAAGCGAGCACCTGCTGTAAATCATCATGTGCTACACGCGCTTGATCGGTCTTATCGGGATTGGTGGCGTAATCCAGCACACGCTTGAGGCGGTCGGTAACGTCCCATATTGCGGTGGTCGCCATGTGCGCTGTCCCCTTTACGGTGGATGGACGTTAGAATTTCCTTGTAGCTCGTTTCTCGGTTCCGGTGCGGTCACGGCTTGTTGAATCTGCTGGACGGCGCGGCGCAAGTGGTCTGCTTCCTGCTGAAAAGCTGCTCGATCCAGATGACCTGTCGCATGGGCCTTCGCTGCGAGTTGGTTTAGATTATTGCCGATAGCATGAAGCTCGCGCATCATAGCGAAATAGTCCGTTGGCGGCATCGCCTTCGGAACATAGCCATTAATCAGAGATCGAATATAACCCTCCTGTGAAAGTCCCGATTTTTTCGCGCTCGCCTGAAGTCTTGCGTTTTCATCATTGTTCACCCATACCTGAATGCGAATCGCTCGTCTTCTCATCATTTTCACTTCCCTCTTCAAAGGAAATAGCCGAATGAAACGCTAAATAGTTTCTGGCGTTTCTAAAAAATACCGATCATTGTTGAAACCCATATTCTTGATAAAACAGCGTGCTGTTGAGGCAGGGGTATTAGGGGCTTGCCCCTAACAAGCGAATTTGGGAGACCAAATTCAGTGCTTGCTGCAACACGAGACATTCGTCTCGCGTCGCCCTGAAAGGCACCTGCCGGGAAAAAGGGGAGGGCATCGAAACGACAAAAGACGCTGATCGCTCAGCGTCTTCGTGCGAAACATTATGGTGATTGACTTCCATCAACTTTCCTTGTCCATTGCCCGGCGTACACTCTTCATCACCGTTTGATGGTCTAATCGTGTCGGATCGTTTCGCGCTTGTTCCTCTGCCTCCAAAAGTGCTTTTTCAATCTCCTCGTCCCGCTCGGTTACGTCTTATTCGTTCATGCCCTACCTCCTCGGAATTAGAATATTAAAGCCATCTCTATTTTCGCCCGACACCGCTCTGAATGCCACTCTACCGAACTGCGCTATCGGCTTGGTACCACGCGCTGTTTACGATAAACCTTCAGGTCGTCATTAACGTCTTTCCCGATGGGCGGCTCGTCGGAAATCGCGTAAGTTGGGCCGAGTAATTGTTGAATCATCATTGTGGCTGAGCGCCCCGGCTCATCGTTGTCCAAATGAAGTACTATGCGCTCCACTTCCGGGTAGCTTTGCAGATAGTGGGTGAGTGCTGCCGGGGCAACGCCCTCATCCTTATTTTCTTTTGGGCTGTATATGCCGGCCAACGACAGTTGATGCGACTGTCGCCAGTCTCTCCCTGCAATTGTCTCAAGGGTGCAATATGATAAAAGGTCAATTGCACTTTCAAACAAATGCAGCTCGGTGCCGTTGTCATCGGCCGGTATAGCGAACGAATACCGTTTATCGCTGCCTAGCGCTTCGCCCATATATCGGGTTTTGGTTGTCCCGCGTATCGCCGCATAGCGCGGATCTCCTGTCAAATCAAATCCCACAAAAACTGCATTATGGTACATTCGGCTTTCGTATAAGCGTCCCGAATTGAGACAAAAATCGATTACATCGCGAGAAATGCCGCGTTTGGAGAGATAAGCGGCGACGCGATTCGAAGTCTCATAAGGTTCGGGAAGCTCCAGCCGCGCATTTGAACCATCCTGCTGGATGGCAGGAGTAGCTGGAGCCATGTGAACTGGTGGATTACCGTCAATTTGCAGCACTGCATCGGGAAACGACATGCCTCTTACTTTAATGAGATAGTCCAGCGCCGAGCGTCCGCCGATCCCTCGCGACCACCAAAACCATTTGCCATTGGAGATTTTAAGACTGTCATGGGTTCGGGTCGAATAGGTGTTGCGCGAGCAGCGAACCAGTTCGTATGGCTCGAAACATTGCAAATAGGTGAGCAGGTCCAATTGCTTTGCACGTTCGATTTGTTCCTTGTTTACATAGCTCATTGCCGTAGTTCCTCTCTGAAAAAGTAAGTAATAGTCGACGGCTTTACTACTCGTGTCTCTTAATCGTAAGGCCGATTTTCTTCCATCCTGCCGCACTTGGTCATCGTGCCTTACCCTTCTTTTTGGGATACAGATAAGCTCTTCGTTCCCTCAACTCTGTAGCGCCTTTCTTTTTCATGAATGCGTCTAACTCGCTTTCATAGACTTGGCTGGTCACCCCGTTCGAATCACGGATGTAATAATACGTGTCGCCAAATCCGTTCTTCCATTTGGATATCAATTCCAATGCTGGCACGGTTTCACCCTCCTCGGTCGGATTGGTTCCGTAACAAATAGGCGGTAAAATCGGGCAAAAGCATCCGCCGCCGCTTGGGATGGCATACAACATGTGCGTTCCTCCAGAAATGCGAAAAGGACCCCAAAAGCCGGAGTCCGTTTCGTCCTGTGATTTATACCTTTCCATTGCCGTTATCGCTCTCGATCCGCAACCCGCCGTTCGGGTGCTTCCGGTTCTTCATCCGACACGCTGTCCACGGCTTCGTTCTCCCGTTTGTCCATGTTCAGCAGCACATTTAACTCCGCGAGCCGCGCGGACTTCGTTTGCAGTTCCTGTTCTTGCTTGAACGGTGCCTCGATCTGCTCCTTCGCCGTTACCATCTGTTGCTTAAGTGTTGCGAACTGCTCACGGCAATAGGCGAGCTTATTCGGCAAATCCGACAATGTATTGTTTATTCGACTCATATTGCCGCCTGCATCCGGTCCTAACGTAATCGTATGGCCCAAAGCGCCGCGCAGCGTCACCTTATATTCCTTTGCAAAGCTATCAAAAGATAGCCATAAGGAAAAGCCCATGTATCTGCCTGCTTCCTGCGGATCGGGAGAGGTCATGCCCTTGCAGGCTTCCAGCAGGGCAGCGCCCGCCGCAGCACGTTCCGAGTACGTGTAATCCTTGATGGTCATACCGGGAAAACGGGAATCGTCGCTGCTAGCCTTTTCCGACGCTTGGGCGCGCATGAACAAGGCCACGTCCTGCTCATACCCAGCAATGCGTTCCTCCGTTGACTTGATTTGCTGCGGCAGCATTTTAAGCAGCCGATCCTCCAGCGCATAACGCTGGCTTAAATGATTCGCCTTGAGCAGCTTGAGCTTCGACACTTGAATGTCGAGGTCCATCTTCTCCTTGATGTACGGATTGCCAGTCGCCAGCGCCTTGACTTCGGCATAGGAGAGTGCCGTCTCATCAATATCTTCGGCAGACCGAACCGGCGATTTGCTGGTCATGATCTGCGAGATAAACCGCTGCTTGTTCTCCAGCGTTTGATAAAGGTAAGCGTCAAACGTGTTCTCTGTGACATAGCGAAAGATGTGAACCTCGCTGTTCTGGTTGCCTTGCCGAATAATCCGCCCGCTGCGCTGCTCCAGGTCGCGTGGTCGCCACGGACAATCGAGGTCGTGCAGCGCACTTAGTTTGGTCTGTACGTTCGTCCCTGCGCCCATCTTGAAGGTCGATCCAAGCAGCACCCGAACCTGCCCCGTTCGTACTTTCGCAAACAGTTCCTTTTTCTTTATTTCCGTGTTGGCGTCGTGAATGAAGGCGATCTCCTCTGCCGGAACGCCTTTCTCCGTCAGTTTGCGTCTTAATTCGTCATACACATTAAAGGTTCCGTCCTGCTTCGGAATAGATAGGTCGCAAAAGACCAACTGCGCGAGCCGTTGCTCCTGACT
Organism: Bacillota bacterium; assembly: GCA_023460795.1. GTDB lineage: Bacteria > Bacillota > Bacilli > Paenibacillales > Paenibacillaceae > Cohnella. Next base: position 72,820 of record JAEWPC010000011.1, read on the forward strand.
GTCGGCCCATTGCCGAAAGACGTTATCCGCGCAGGCGCTTACTTTGCTGCCTTCGTCATCGGGTAGCATTGCGTTTGCAAGCCGTTGATCGAGGGCCAGCTTGCGTCCGTCGTTGGTGATCTTGAGCATGTTGTCTTCATGCGGCTCTACTCGCTTCGCTCGCACCTGTTCGGCGCGGCTGGCGAGATCCGCGACCATCTCACGCTGAAAATCGCTCGGCGGCACAGCGACGTTGTGGAAGTGGGCTTTGGGAACCGGAAGCTGGAGCATATCCGCCGTCTGAATGTCCGCTACTTCCTTAAAAACGTTCATCAGCTCCGGCAAATTATAAAAACGGGCAAACCGCGTTTTCGCGCGATAGCCCGTTCCTTCCGGTGCCAATTCGATGGCGGTAACTGTTTCGCCAAATGTCGAAGCCCACGAATCAAAGTGCTGCAAGCCTTGCCCGCGCAGCCGCTCGTATTGCAAGTAGCGCTGCATCGTGTACATCTCGGTGATGGAGTTGGAGATCGGCGTACCCGTGGCAAAAATAATGCCCCGTCCTTCGGTCAATTCATCCAAATAGCGGCACTTGGCAAACATGTCCGACGACTTCTGCGCTTCGGTTTGCGACAGCCCGGCGACGTTGCGCATTTTCGTATAAAGGAACAGATTTTTATACGAGTCTGCTTCGTCGACGAACAATCGATCGATGCCGAGTTCCTCAAAGGTGACCACATCATCCTTACGGCTCGCGTCGCTCAGCTTCTCCAGCTTGACCTGCAGCGTCTTCTTTGTCCGCTCAAGCTGCTTGATGGCATACCGCTCGCCCTTGGCTTCCTTTAGCTCGCGGATGCCGCTTGTGATTTCGGATATTTGCTCGTAAAGCTGCTGCCGCTGGCGCTCCGCCGAGATCGGAATTTTTTCAAATTGCGAGTGGCCGATAATAATCGCGTCGTAATCGCCGGTGGCAATCCGTGCGCAGAACGTCTTCCGGTTCTTCGTTTCAAAATCCTTCTTGGTGGCGACCAGCACGTTCGCGGACGGATAGAGCATCAAAAATTCCGCCGCCCATTGCTCGGTCAGATGATTAGGAACAACCAGCATGCTTTTGTTGCACAGGCCCAAATTCTTGCTTTCCATAGCCGCGGCGGTCATTGCAAAGGTTTTGCCCGCGCCGACGCAATGGGCGAACAGGGAATTGCCGCCGTAGAGCGTGCGGGCAACCGCATTGACCTGATGCTGCCGCAACCGGATTTCCGGATTCATCCCGGTGAAGCGGATATGACTTCCATCATATTCGCGCGGACGGATGGAATTGAACCGATCATTGTACAGTCGCGTGAGCTGCTCCCGGCGCTGCGGATCTTGCCATATCCAGTCTCGAAACGCTTCCTTCATGGCTTCCTGCTTTTGCTGTGCGATAGCCGTTTCCTGCTTGTTCAGCACCCGCTTTTCCACACCGTTCTCAACGGCCGTATCGAAAATTCTTACATCCCGCAGATTCAGCGTGTCTTCGAGAATTTTGTACGCATTGATGCGATTCGTACCGTAGGTGACATTAGCCTTAATATTGTTACTGCGATCATCGCTTTTGCCTTTGACGTTCCAGGCTGCTGTGTAGCCAGAATACATCACATTGATGGAGGTTTGGTACATATACGGCGTATCCACCAGTTCGAAAATGAATGCCCGAATGACTTCCGGCGGCAGCCAGGTTGCGCCCAGTCGCACATCAATCTCGGAAGCGTCCAAGTCCTTCGGCTGCACGGCTTCCAGCGCTCTAACATTTTCAGCGTACCGCTCGGCGTCATAGGCCGCAAACTGTTTGGCAGCACGCAGCTTTTCACGCACATTGCCCGATAGATACGCATCCGCTGTTTCGTATATCGGTTGTCCTTCTACGTCCAGATTTTCAGGATTCGGGAAGATCACGCCGCGAAGCTCCTGCACAAGCCGTTCCTGCGCGAGTCCTGTCAACTCTGCCATATACGGCAGATCGACGCGAGCTTTCGTACCGATGGAAACCGCCAGCGCCTCCGAAGCCGTATCCACCTGTTTTATGTTGGCGCGTTGCCGAATGGTACGCTTCGTGAACATGTCCGCCTTGCGTAGCAATCGTCCTTCTTCGTCCACGACTTCAAGAGAGCAAAGGAGGAAGTATGAACTGTCATCGGAGAAAGCAAGGCTGTTGGCGCGACTGTTAATCAGACCGTATTGCGCTGTGAACCGTTCATATTGCATGTTCAACTTGCGCTGCTGTTCCCGGATCATCTCGTCGCTGTAATCCTCGGTTTGGTATTCGATCAGTTCGCGCACCGTGTCCCGAAGCTGAATCATGCCCTTGATGCGGCCCGCCGCAGTTGCTGATGTTTCAACCGACCGCATCCGGCTGTTTTCCCGAAAATAGATGCGGCCATCCACCAGCGCAAAGCTGAAGTTGCGGACAGACGGGTCGGCAGGCAGGGAGACCTCTTCCTCCTCCGGCTGTTCCTCCCGTTCCAACTCGACCCACTCGGCATGGATGTTCGCCAGCGCCTCGCGCAGCAGCTCATCCAAAGGAGCGTCCGGATAGGGTCGGCAGGTCGTTTCCTTCTGGTTGCCGTACATTCGATCATCAAAGGCCATCGTACCAAGAACCATTTCGGGGCGGGCCGCAAAGTAGCTATTCACCGGCACATCCTCTGCCGTAACGCCGAGCGAAAGCCATTCCTCGGTTTGCTCGCTGACGGACACCATACGGTCCCGTTTTTGCAAAAACAAAATGTCGGCGGTCACTTCGGTTCCGGCATTCGCGAGAAACGCATTGCTAGGCAGACGAACCGCGCCGAGCAGCGCGGCCCGTTCCGCGATGTATTTTCGGACGGTTGGGTTTTGTTTGTCCATCGTCCCTTTCGACGTAATGAAAGCGACAATGCCGCCTGGACGAACCTTATCCAGCGTCTTCGCAAAAAAGTAATCATGAATCAGAAACTTGTGCTTATCGTATTTTTTGTCGGCCACGCCGTAGCTGCCGAACGGCACGTTGCCAACCGCGAGGTCAAAAAAACTGTCCGGCAAGCTGGTCTGCTCGTAGCCGCTGACAGCAATCGATACTTGCGGATAAAGCTGCCGCGCTATGCGCCCGGTGATGCTGTCCAACTCCACGCCAAACAGCCGAGCGTCCTGAAATGACTCGGGCAATAGACCGAAAAAATTGCCGATGCCGCAAGACGGCTCCAAAATATTACCGCTGCGAAAGCCCATCCTCTCCAGGCATTCGTACATCGCCTTGATGACGGTTGGAGAGGTGTAGTGCGCATTCAGCGTGGAGGCGCGGGCGGATGCATATTCCTCCGGGTCCAGCAAATCTCGCAGCTCCGCATATTCGGTTCCCCATTGCGGATTCCCATCATCAAATGCTTGCGGAATCCCGCCCCAGCCCACATAACGGGCAAGCACGGCCTGCTCGTCCGCAGCCGCCTGACGGTTATCCTTCTCCAGTTGCCCGAGCAGCCGGATCGCTTCCACGTTCCACTTGTACTTGGTTTTCGCGCCGCCATGTCCCAATTCGTTATCCATGATCCGGTAGTTGCTGACCGGAGTCGATTCACGCCGGATCTCGATCTCGGGCGTGGCAGCGGAAAGAGCAACGGGAGATATCCTGTCCCCCTCATCATGTGCCGGTTGTGCCGCTTGCTCCGGTTCGTCCACCAGTTCCGTATCCCATTCCGCGAGTTCCGAATCCGATTTCTGCTGGCCGGAAATCAGATGATCGTTCAGCGGATTCTCGCGCAGCATGCGCTCGAAATCCCGGCGATTCATTTCCTGCATGAATAACGGAAATTGAACGTCCTGCAGTACAACCTTTCGCGGCTCCATCTGCGCAATTTCGTATTCATCTGCACCGATAAAAACTTTGCTGCCCTCAGTATACGCATAGTGCGCCCGAGCCCGGTTGGGTATTTGCTGCGACTCATCCAGCTGCACTTTCGATAGCGGCAGATTGTGTTCCGTCTTTTCCGCCGCGCGCTGCCTGCGCTTCTCCTCCTGCTGCTCGGCATAGGCAGGCAATCGTTCTTCTTCCTGGCGGTTTAAATAACGGCCCGCTGCCAGCAGCTCGCCGATTCGCTTTTGCACCTTGATCCACGGCAACACTACTTTAACTTCCGGGTTCATAATAGAACCTCGTGTCACCGTAATTCCCTTACTATCGTGATTTTCATGAATATCGGTGCCGATCAGAGCAGGGAGGCGCCCGCCAGTGCCATATTCCCGTTTCAGAAAATCAGCGTTTTCCTGCGCCGATAACGACTGTTGGAAAAATAGCGCGATGCGAAGCTTTCCGCTCTCAAAACCACTTCCACCTTGCAGTACAGCGTCGATGGCCGCTTGAGGAAGTGAAAAAGCGGAGGCTTTTTCGTCCTCCGCTTGCTTCATCCATAATGTCTGCTGCTGAATAGAAGGCACCGATGTACGAGCAGGATCAAACTCGTTAAGGATCATCATGCTGGCGAAATGCCCGGCAATCACCGACCAATCGTAAAAGCTCTGCGCCGTCCGCTGCTCCGCCGATCCCGTCCAAAGATGCAATACGTTGCGGTACGGCTCAAAACCGGCCTTTATGTCATCATCTAGCGTTAACTCCGTAATTCCCGGAGGGAACAGACTGCGTATATACAGCGTCCGTTCCCGATCTTCCTTATTCACATCAAAAAAGGCTTCGATAGCCGCCTTGCTCTCGGATAGCGGCGCGGCGCGAAGCATATCGTTGATGATCGCTTGGTCATGAAAAAACGGAAGACTTCTGTCCTCCGTTTCCCGGTCATACCATTTTAGTGATAAATCAGCTCCGTGAGAATCAGTTCCTCCGCTTGCTGCTTCAAGCTGTTCATGTGACTCGTCCAGCCCATCGGGTCGGTCGCCTTGTCCGGGGCCGGGTGCTGCCGAGTCAGTTCCTGCATCGTCAGGTCGATCTGCTCCCGTGCTGTCCGGTCGATGTCCGCCAGATGCCGGGTCAGTTGCTCCGACAGCATCAGGTGCGCGTAGGTTCCCTTCCGCTGCTCCTTGAGAAACGTCTTGCGCAACATCCCATATTTCCCGATGCTCATCGGTTCGATCAGCGTCAGGTCGGGCAGCAGGTAATCCCCGCTCGGCGTGTAGGTCAGTTCCATGCTCCATCATCCTTTCGCGTAATTTAGCTTCATTTTGCGGCAAGGATTCTGGCCTTGCAACGGTACGGCTTGCCGGACGCTCTTTTTTTCGCTGCTCATCGCGGCGCATCGCCCGGACGGTGGATTCAATCTCACGCAGAATGGTTTCAGCTACGTCGCTGATCGCCGCGCCCAAATGAGAGAGCGCAGGGAGCGTATTGAAATAGCCGACACCGGACAGATCGTCAACGCTGATGTAATGGGAGGGTTCCAGACCGCAGCGTGTCAGCGCCATAAAGGTGACCGCGTGTTGAGCGGCTTCCCTGAACAACAGTTCCACATGCGGCTCATCCAGTTCTTCCAGCAGGCTGTTGTCGCGTTCGGCCAGCAGGATCCGCACGTAATCGGTGCTGTGATCCTCCACCGCGTTTCGGGCAGCAGACAACAGCGTGTCAACCAGCTCCATACCAGGCTCTCGTTCACTGCCAAACGCATTTTCCAGCGTTTCGATGACGGCTTCCGTATCCGGCTCCTCCATGCGCCATAGGGAGATGGGTTGTCGGCTGCGGCTCTGCGTGTCCGACACATCGAAGACATGACGCAGCCCCAGATGACTGCCCCGATCCTCGATCAGCGCGATGCCTTTTGCGCCGCGCTTTACCCAACGGTTCAACCGCTTGTTCCAGATTTCAATTGAAGCACAGGCCGTAGCATCGGGGCGCTGCGCGTAAATCAAAAGTTGATCTTGAAACGGATACTTGTAGTTCCAGGCTGCCGTTCGCAGAAAATCGGCCCAGCGCTCGGGGTGATCCGAAACCGCATGGGCCGTACTGGCGGCAAGCTCGGCCATTCGCTGCAACTTGGCTGTCAAAGGTCGCACCTCCTCATACGAAGGTAATTTGGTTCGTCAGACAAATGCCTTCCTCGGAATATCTTGGCGTGAGCCGAATAAGTCCATTTTGCTGAAGCCGATGCAGGTTGCGACGCACAGCAGAAGTGGAAAGACCCACCTCTGATGCAAGTCGCCTGGACGAAAGCAGTACCGCGCCGTTTCGCCCGCCTGCACGGTCCAGCAAATAGCTGTACAGCAGCTTCGCTGCAGGGGGAATAGATGCTCCGGTCAGCAATCGGTAACGGGCAAGATCATTCATTGAAGTGCATCCTCCTATCGTTCCAGTTCAGACTTCTGCTTTAGTGGTGCCGATGAAGGGGAATGGAGGGGCGACGACAATTCATTTATTCGCTCCGGCCGAGTGAAGCAATATAAATAAAAGTTATAGTCGCCGGCACGCGGAAAGCATCGCAGATAGTAACGATGTTTTGCCGTCTGTAAACAAAAGCCATAGACATCGCTGTGCCGCGCGCTTGGTAGACGGGCCTCTGGATGTTTTATACAAAAATCATGCATGCCACTGCGGTTTTGAAGCAGCCCCTGTTCCGTCAACGCTTGAATGACCGCTCCAAGCTCCTCCCGAAAATCAGGAGTTTTCAACGAAGAGATGTGTTCGAACCAAGTCGCCCAGAATGCCTCCCCATCTTTGCCGAAATCACCGCGCACATGCCCAATACAACCGCGCTCCGTATCCTTCTCGATGGAGGCGGAATAAAAATAAGCCTCATCCTTAGATGTGGCAATCTTCAGCTTCTCAATCATGCTCTTTTCCTCCCAAACGGTATGCTGTTTTTAATGGGTGCCGCCCGTACCAAAATCGTCGTAGCTGGACAAGTCGGCGTGATAGAACACAACGTCCCCGTCTAGCAAAGAGAACATCCCCCCGTAAGGATCGACAAAACTGCGCTGAAAACCTTCCATATGCCACTGGTTGTCCAGCGGCGCATTTTTATACTGCAAATGCGGGTGAGCGATGTCCTTATTGCGAATGGTTTCTATGTTAATATTGACTACAATATAGCCGTCACGCAGGAAGATCGGCGCATCGTCGTCCAGCCGGTGGGTACGTCCGTACTCGGCCAGATTCATGCCTGCTGGCACTGCATAGGGAGCAGCGGGAAGGCTATACTCGCCAAACCAGCGCTGCACCGAGGCATTAGCTCGTGCAGTATCAATGCCGGACGGCACCTGCATACTGCCGATAAACGTCCGAAGCTGCGAAGGAAGTAACATTCCGTCGTAGCCGCCGACGTAAATCCGCTTTTGCGCCGCTTCCTTCAAATACTGCTGTACATACGATGTCTGACTGCCAGAAGAACCATTCACCCTCCAAAGTGAACTGGCAGTATTGGTTAGCTCCTGCTGCGACACATTGCGCAGACGGGTATCCAGCGTCACCAGTCGCTGCTCGGTGTCTTCCGTGGAGCCGATCCGAATAAACCGCTTGGTTCCCGAATGATAGTACAAGTCCACCTGTTGTCGGTTTTTGCCCTGCTTGTCAACGAAGTAAAAGGTAGGCGTGATTTTAATCCCGTCGCCCGCGCTGAACATGTTGCCGAGCGTTTTGACCTCAAATTTGAAGTGATAGCCCGTTTTGACAGCGACGTTCTTCTTGCCACTCTCCGGGTGACTGCCCGGCCGGATCGGCAGCACGTAAGGGGCCGTATTGCCGCGCGCCACACCGTCGATCCCTTTTGCACCAATCCAAAAGCTATTTCCGGTCGGCGTCGCGCTGCCTGTCGCCGTTCTGAATACCGTTTCCCACTGGTAGTCGGCAATATCGGTAATACGGAAGTCGAACAGACGGCCTATTACCTCGACTGCCACAACCTGCGTCGCCACATGGTGGGTTAAATCCAGATTGGCATTAGGTTGTGATGTGAATGAAGCCGGACTGTTTTCGGCAAACGTGCGAAACAGCACATCGTAGTTCCCCTCATCCACCCAAGCGGGCATGTAAAAAGTAGTCGTCAGCTGGCCGACAGGAACCGAAGTCCAGGTGTCCTTCGGAATCAAGGTTGCGTGATCGGCCTTGTATACATCGAACGGGAACCTCACCTGCTTGTCTCGCACATATTTGGCATAGTCCCGATTGCCGTAGCCGGTAATGTCCCGGTGCGGCCCGCTGGTAGGAATCGTCACGGTAAAGGGACGATCCAGAATAAGCGCCGAACGATCGGCTGTCGGCACCGTTTTCTGATTGTGTGCCTGATCGTCGGCTACTGATGCCAGATTGACGACGGGGGTATGCACCGTCACCGGATTGATGTCATTGATCGGGAAGCTTTGGTTCGATCCGCCGCCGATGCCCTTGACCAGCGTATAATAAATCGTGCCCGTGCTTGGCTGGCTCGCCTTGTTCGTTTTAGTCGGATCAATGACAAAGCCCGAACCATATAAAACGTCCTGCCCGATCATGGGAGATGCGGGAATCGCCCCCGGAGCGGGAGCCGTTTCCTCAACCGTCCGATTATCCATGATCGTTTGTCCGTTAAAGACGACCGTATCGTTTTTGACCTTGATTTTACCGACCGCATTTTCAGCCTCAGACTTCCAGTTCTCGCTTGGAACCGAAGGTCTACTGGAGCCGCCGTAAACCGTTTGTCCGGAAAGCACAACGTTGCGATACAACGGGTCCGTAATATGGGACGTAGCGGCTGCATCATGGGTGGCGGAAACAGACGGTGCGGTATACCCGTTTGCTTGCAGCGTCACCGAACCGGCGGGCAGGGCATAGTTGGCGACTGTCGCCTTCTGTAAGCCGAACACTTCCAAACGGTCTGCCAGCCAATAGCTGTACTTTCGCTCCACGTTGTAGCTTTGGGTGACGGTTTGCGTGTCGGATCGGGATACCGGAACCGTGGTCGAATGGCCTTCGCTATCCGGCGGGCCGGGAACATATTCCGTCCAACTCAGCGTATACGTCCGGCTGACTGTAATCGGGTAAGATTTCGAGCCTTTTACTTCCGTGAACGTGTTGCGATACAAATACGCTTTGGCGCTCGCGTTAACATAAAGGCTTTCTGAGGTCGGTATTCCCTTCAAAACGTCAAAGCGTTCTGCGCCGCGAGAATCCGCCTTTATGATCGCCGATGCCGTGGCATCCATCACCTCGGCTTGCTGGCTCGCGCCAGGTAACGAGGTATCGCCGCCGCTACTGTCGCCTTTGCGTACGGTGTGATCCGAGGTGGAATCTCCGCTGTTACCATTCGCATCTTTCACGACGACCGTGATTTTGACGGTAATACTGGAGCCGGATGTGAATGGAATTTTGATCGGCAGCGATTTACTTGCCGTCAGCCCGCTGAGTGAGCCGGACTTATCGCTTGGCGTAACGAATGTTGCGTTCTCAATATTGGTGATCTCATACGTTTTGAGCGGCACGGGTGACTTCGCTTCAAATACAAAATTCCCATCAACCGTGGTAACTGAAGCCTCGACGTTATCTGGTGCGTCGATACGGGAAGTCACGGTAATCGGGGAAGGAATTTTATAGATGCCGACGAAATTGGAGCCGCCAGAGCCAACCAAGATGGAGCGTTCGAGCAGCTTCGCGTCGCCTTTTTCTTGTATGAATAGCTTCTCATCCGGCTTCTTATTGTTTGTGATATACGTGCGAACAATTTCATAGGTCTGGCCGCCAGATGTGAGCTGCGGATCAAACGTATAGTTCACTTCCTCTCCAGTCTCGTAGACGCCTTTGTCGACTTCCTTGAGTTTCGTACCATCTTCCTTTTGATAGATCGCCTTTACCGGGTTATTTTCAACATATTCGGCAATCGCGTCCGTTCCGCCAAGCGCCACCGTGAAGCTTCGCGTTCGCACCTTCGGATTCGTATCCGGATTTTCCTGTAACCAGCTTTTCTGCGTTAGGTCCTTCTTCGGCGATAGGTAGGAGCGGACAATACTGTACGTTTTCCCGTTATCCTCAATCGTCGCAGGAAACTCGTGGTTGATCGTCTCGCCGACTTTGTAGTCACCCTTATGGAACGTGACCTCAGGCTGCTTGAGGATCGTTCCTCCCACGGTTTTCGCAACGACATCGACAGGAAAATTCGCGCTGCGATAGGGGACGTGAATCCCAAAGTAATCATCGAGATCATCCGGGTGCGCCCAAGGTTCAGCGTTCTTGATTCCTTCTAACGTGTAAAATGGGCCTTTGCGCACGTTTCCATTGCCATCGACGGATACCATGATTGCGTACAAGTACAGGTCGTCGTTGTCCTTGATGTCTCCCATGCCTGCTTGCCACATGCCGTCCGTTACTAAATCTTCACTGACTTCGTAGTAGGTCGTGACCGGCTCTCCGGGAATTGGGGGGTTCGGATTTTGCGCGACTTGACGCACCTGTTGATTGACAAATGATGCGTGACTGCCGTTACGCGGATCACTGCACTGTTTGGATGATGTATTCGTGCAGAGTTGGTCACGACGCACCGTCCAACCTACCGTTCTGTAGCGGATGGACGAGGTTGCTGCTGTGCTAGTGATTTCAAATTTGATCTTACCCTCATCTACCCGGACAGCCGGTGTCGCGGCATTCGTAAGAAACGGAAAGCACGACAATAAAAAAGAGCATGCCAGCAGCATGCTCAACGTGATTCGTATGAATTTAGGTTTGCGCATCTAGTTCGAGTCCGCCTTTCTAATGAAATGATTGCGGAACAAACTTGCATTCGGATCGACCTTCAACGTATTTCCCCAATCGCCGCCTACATTAGTGGATAGAGAAATATCGGCGTAACCTTCGTACCAAACACCTTTCTCAAACGTTTGTTTTTTCGGGAACCACTCATCGTAAAGCAAGTCATTACTTGCCTTGTACGAGACGAATTTAATCCTGAACTTGGATCGCACAAAGTTGTTGCCAAACCCATCTTTATAAATCATGGATGGCTCGGGATCAAGATAACCTTCCATCTGGATTTGGTTCTCTTTGACCCATTCTGCGTAGCGGCGAATATGTTTCAGTTCGGCATCAGAGTTTTGCATTTTGGTAGAAAAAACCGCCTGCGCCCACGCGTCATCAATCGTGTTGTAATTTACATTCAGCCAAAGCGCACCGAATGCTTTCAGTCTTCCCATCCAAATATCCACGTTCTTCTTGTTGAATTCCGGCTTCGTCGAATAGAGGACGGATGAAACTTTGCTGTCTATTGGATGCGAAAATGGATAGCCCATCTCGTACATTTCGTTCGGAACGTCCGCAAGAATGTATGGATAATCGCTCGCATTCTTCGGTAAGTCGGTCGTGCGTATCAAGCGCCCCCATTGGTCGGCCTGCGCCGTGCTATCTTCGCTGGTCTTGATAAACACGGTGTCTGTCGGATTGTCCCAATCCACCTTCGCACCCAATACCTCGCTGACGAAACGGAGCGGCACAAACGTTCGACCGCCGCTCAGGATGGCTTTCGTATCCAAAGTGACAGCTTTGCCATCTACCTGCACAACATTTTGGTCAATCGTCAGAACGATAGATTGATCGTCTCTCGTAATCGGAACCGTTTGTGTTTTCGATTCCCAGCCGACTTTCGCTCCGAGCGATTCGGCGACAAAGCGTACCGGGACGAGCGTTCGCCCGTTCTCATCAATAAACGCCTGCGCGTCTGGAAACCAGATTTTTTGGCCGTCCATGACGACGCTGACAAAGGTTGGTGGTTTACTGGCTGCGCTTGCCGTCAAACTGAATATACTTCCGAAAAGTGTCACAATGAGGAGGGATACTAACCTTCTTTTCAAATGCCTCACTCCCAAAAGAAAATGTGCGAAACTGGAAAAACTTTCTGTTGCCTACATCATAGTGCCGATTCTGTTGCCTGTCCACTGTCCGGCAGCCTCTCCTCAGCAGGAACCAGGAGCCGCTCGTTATTCCGTGCGCGAAGCCCTTCTTCTTATAATAACAACGACGATGACAAGAATCAGCAGCAAGCCCCCGTAGACGCAGGATGGGCGTAGTCCAAATGAACCTTCATGAAGCGGAGAACCGTCCCCAGTAGCCTGAATCACGGTTCCTGATGGCATAGTCCGACCGTCCGTTACTTCAAAAGGGAATTCCTTCTGTTCTGTACGGATACTCAGCGTAGTCTTCACTTCCACCATGTAAGAACCGGGAGAAAGCGGCCTGTTTAGCTCCGCCATGTACTGTGCGACCGTGCCTGCATAAATGGAATCAACCGTTGATTTCCTTTCAAACAAAAGCTCGCTGACATCGTCCTGCTGTTTGAGCTGCACCTCGATCTCCGGTTCGGACAAGCTTTCGCCTTCATTGACCAGCAAAATCGTCAGGCTCGCTTTTCCGTTCTCCAGCGTGTATACGGCTGCGTGTGGGACAGCCTCAGGAGGCTTCGCTTCGTCCAACTTGTAGTTGAGGACGACCTGCAACCCGATTTTACGTGCCGCCGATTCCCTCATACTTTGATCGTAGACGCCGATGACGGACACGTACTGGCCCGGCTCCACACTATCAGGTATCTGCATTTCCATTGTAAAGCTTTGCGTCTCGCCAGCCTTGAGGGTTATACTGCGATCCGGCGCCCTGTACCATGCAGCCGAACCGGTATCGGGATCGCTCGGTAAAGTAAAATCCTTACCGCCGCCCAATGCGGGCATGGCATCGGCCGCATAGAGCAGCGCTGTTATTTCCTCATCTGTGGGATTCGTGACATGAACTGTGTACTCGCGCTTATCGCCGGGTACTATATCCTCGACATAAGCGCCCAACTCCGGATTGATCCGGTCGGAATCCCCGCTGATGACCAGTTGCTGCCCATCCATAGGGTTTGTAAATCCGGCGGCTATACAAAAAACGATTGCCGCCAGCAACAGTCGAATCCACATGATTGATGAACTCCTTTACTTCTATTCCGCTTGCCATCGCTCACATGAGCGAATAGGCTACGTTCCTGCTAGAAGGCCGAGCCGAGGCAAGGCAGGGGCATATATCCCTTGCGCGCGGCTGCTTCCCCGCTGGCAAACGTTTCTTCGGCCGGATAGGTGTAACCGCAGGAACTGCGGTAGTACACCTTCATACTGCCTTTCCTGGCCCCGATGATCGTTGGACGTTTCACGATGCGGCTCCCGCCAAGCGCATAGTTGTTGTACACCTTTGCTCCCATCGGGATACCTTGTACAAAAGCCAAAACGCCCACATCATCCACCGTATTGTGCCAGTCCTCATCAGAGATCAGAGGCAGGGTGAACGTGTAGGACAGGCCATTTCGAGAGACCGTTTCGTTATATCGATTGATCCGGTAGGCCAACTCGTCCTGGATCGCCCGGACAATCGTGCTTCGTCGTACCTGCTCGAAGAGCGCAGCATCCTGCAAAAGCGTAATCGTCGCTTGCTGCCGAATGTCCTGACGCAAGCCCTCAAGCCAGCTTCGGCTGACCGCATCGTAAGCGAGTACCTGCTGGTCGAGCGTAAAGGAAAGGCTGTTACCCGCCGAATCGGAATACGCATAAGGCTTCTTCGTTCCCCAAGCCGGTTTCATGACGGTTTTTCCGTCAGTCCCCGTCCATTCTTGCTCGGAATAGACGTAAAAGCCGTCGTACCCGATGATCACGATAGCCGGAATGTAGCGATGCAGGACACCTTGCGACACCGGATCATCCCCAGCGCCGAAGCCTGCGTTCAGCGTCCGGTAGAACGCCGCTAGTGCTTCTTCCTTGTTCAGCGCGACATGTTTGGCCGAGGCATATTGCGCTTCCTGCTGCTGGCTTGCGTTAACGACGAGCAACCTCGCGGCGTCGTCCACCGCGGCATCCAGCGCAGCGTCGTATCTCATCTCTGTCAGCACCGTCCGTCGCAGGGTATCTGTCTCATTCCGGTTGACTATCGCGAGGGGGAGAAACAACAGCGCACCGACGATTGCCCATTCAATCCATTTCATTGCGCACCACCCCGCCATACGGAATCACGATTTTTTCATTTGGGCTGATGGTATTATTCAGAAAATCGAAGAGAAGCGTGCCTGCCGTTCGGTTCGTATTGCGCACAATCACCGAGAAGTTGTCACCCGTGCGCATCCGATAACGACGGCTTGGGTCATCCTTTGCTTCCCGATTGTTTGGAAACAGTACCGGTAGGATCTGCTCATTGAAAAACGCATCGTACTGTACCTCGTAGTTGCCCTTAAAGGTTTCGGGCCGTGTCGGATCGTCGTAAACCGGTACATACTTCTTGCTGTCATGCTCCATCTGAACGTCAAAGCTATTGCCGGTCGCCGCAAGTGCGGTCATGAATTCGTTATACATCGTTGGCGTAATGCCGCCTTTGTCCCGAACCGCATCAACGAAGGCTGTCGTCGCGCGCAAGGCAACCAGTTCCGAAATATCGTCCTGCTGGTCAAAGGCGGCAGAGAGCGGGTAGAGGTAGAGCAGCAGAATAGCGATCAATACGGCGAAAATTTTGATCAAACTGTTCATGGCAGGCTCCTTAGTGTCAGGCGCTGCAAGTGACCGGAAGCGTCCCGCTCATAGGCGGGCTGATATCGCCCCTTCAGACGTATGCCTGCGGACGAAAGCTGCTCCCGTTCCAGCGGCGGCGCGAATCGAATGCCGTCTACCACCATTTCCGCATCTCCTTCATCTAGGCGAGCGATAGCTTGCAGCACTTCCGCACCGGATACCGAACCGTCGCCCGAGAGCGGTACAGCGATTTGCTGCAAGTTGCGATCCTGCGATTGGCCGGTTACATAGGCGAGCGAATTGAGTGAGGCACCGGTCTGAAACAAAATCAGACCGCTTCCTGCGGCCATGAGGAAAACGAGCAATGCTGCGCTCATCTCCAGCATCGTTCTAGGCGCATAGTTCATGCGTTACACCTCCTTCATGACGAAAGCGTCCAACCTGGGCCGGACGCTTTCGTAACTTCATCCGACCTTATTGCTGCCGGAAGATGATGCCGCGAATGACATTGCTGCTGTCCAGCACCAGCGTGCTGCGGAACTTGCCGCTTGGATTAACGTAGTTGATGTCCGCTTCGTCTACGGTCTGGCTAATCTGGCCGGGTGCGGCTCCGACGATTGCGCCGTAGGTGACGCTATCCAGAGGCACACCGGTATTGACAACCTTGCCGTACCACTGACCGGTCGGGTTTTTGCCGGTAACGATCTGGATGCCAAATTGGTCCTGATCGCGGAACTTGCGAAGCGCGTTGACAACCTGACTGCCTGAAAGCGTCGTATTGTCATACACCGTAAACGCCGTTTGTGAAAGCTCCGTCTGGATATTGCTGAAATTGCTTTGAGCCGCCTTGGTCGAATCCTGGGCGGAAATAAACAGCACGACAGCCAGTGTAATGAGTGCGATGGCAAGGAAAATTCCTGCTGCCATGACAAGTGCCTTCTGCGCATTGGACATGTACAATTCTCTCCTTTGATTGGGGGGATAAAAAAAACGCCTTCCCGCTGATGAAGGAAAGCGTCTGTATGGGTTACTGGATGCGTTGAAGCTGATCGTAGTACACGGTCATCTGATGCAGGCTGACGACGACAAGCGGAATGACCAAATACCCGAATATCAGCGTCATCAAGGGGGCAAACCCGATCCAGCGGCCCCAGCCTGCCTTTTGTTCAATTAACTGTTCATACTCCTGCTTGCGCTGCTCTCGCGCAAACCCCTGCTCTGCTTCGAGATCGTCGAATGCCTGCCGGATCGTCAAATGCTGCGAAGCCATTTCCAGCTTTTCCACGATCCGAACAAAAGGCAGAAACGGTGCATCTTCTTTGAGCTGCGCAAGCGCCTGCTCCTCACCCTGTTCAAAGTGAAGAAGGCAGGCTTGCAGTGGCTCCTTGAAGACCTGCGCGAACTGCTCCATCCATAGCAGAAGCTGTTCAACCGACATCCGTTCCATCCCGGCCAGCATGGCAATCACGGCCTGCAACTGATCCACCTCGTGTTTCATCTCCATCTGCCGCATACGCCGCTGGAACAGTCGAATACCAACTGGCAACGTGTACCCGCCCCATCCTGCGGCGAACGCCAAAAACGCTTCCCACCACGCCAGAAAAGGCTGATTCAGCTTCTCCAGCTTGCCCAGGATGCGCCGCGCCGCCTCTCGAAGCTGATCCTCCTTGACCTGTGCAGCCGGGTCCTTGCGCAGCAGGCTGATGACGCTATTTTCGCTTCGCGGCCTCACCTCCTTTAATTTATCGAGCATCCTGCGATCCAGCGCGGCGGCTTCCCGCGCCTTCGTTTCCTCCTCCGGAGACAACTGCCCGAAAAGTGTTCCCGGCTTCACTGGTGCATACAGCACCTGATGCCGCTCCGCTGCATGCAAGGACACAAACAAGCCCAGCATCGCCAAAAAGGCTGCGAACCCGGCCACGATCCGCTGCATGTAAAACCATTCGAGACGTAAGGGAGAGGCTGTATCCTTGAGCAGCTGGGTTATCCGTTCCGCTTCTCGTGAGCCGGGAACCGGCCCCAGCCTGTGGGCTAGCCAGCGCATCCACGGCCAGCCATAGACCCGTTGCTCCCATCTTTTTCGGCTGGTGGGCCTTACGGTCGCACCCAGCTCCGACAGGTTGCGCAGCAGCACGTAGCATAGCCACACGACGACAAGCAGACAGAGTTTGACGGCCCAACCGAAAGCGCTGGCGTAGAACGTGTCCATTGCCGGAAAAAAGTGGCTGGCCCAGGCTTCAATCGGACGGGTAAATAGCAGCGGCAGCAGCGCGATAACGGTCAGCCCCTGTAATAAGAAGCTGAGACGCTCGCGACGCAGCAACTCCAGATTCAGTTCAATGGACAGCTTTTCCAGTCCCTTGAGGTAGACCGAACCGCTTTCCGTTTGCTGATCGCCATGCTCCTTGATGAGATACGACAATCCCGCAAAGCCCTGCAAATAGCGATTTGGGGCATGCTCCACATATTGCGCTAGTTTATCTTCGGCGTCGCTGTCCGTCAGCATGTCGTACAGCTCTTGCCCGTGCAGTGCCATTTCATACGGCGCGCTGTCCGCCGATTCATAGACGGCTTCATCCACCATCCCGTGACGATGGTAATGATGTCTCACATCCCCAAGAAACAGACGAAGTTGTCGCAGCAGCCTCATTTCGAGCCGATAAACCCCCATATCCGAGAGGATGCCGTGGCCGACCCAAAGACCAATGCCGAGCATCGCCAGCGTGTAAGGGTCGCGCACCGCCAAAACAAGCGGAATCGCGGCCAAAAGCAGGACAAGCCACATCATGAGCGCCGATTTCATCACCTCAAGCCGCAGCTTCCATTCGTCCCCGAGCCGCAGGATGACCAATCGCCTGCGAAGGTGCTGCAAGTACATCCTTAAAACCGGCATCTGCTCGCAAACGCTGTATAGCTGCTGCATGAAACTGTAAACCGCCTGCTTGCGAGGCGCTTGCCCCGGCTTACGCAGCGCTTCGTAGCGCCGGACTGCCGCCACCTCCGAATCACGCCGGGACAGCCACAGGAAGGCCGCGACAGCGGCAAAAAAGAGCACGGTTGCGATGCCAAGCAGAGGGGAGAGCCATTCCCGAATCATGTCTCATCCCCCCAATGGGATGCTAGAAACGCATCAAAGACGGCCTGATCGGGGCCGCTCAGGTATTCCGCAATCTCGCAGCGACTTTGCTTGGACAGGGGATGAACGGCAACGTAACGACCGTCGCGGTATTCGACGAGATTTTGGGCGGTGTACAGCGGGCGATCCGTCGAGCGGCGGAAGTATTCGAGTGTCGTTTCCATAAAGGCAGCCATCCGTTCGTCCTTTGTCATTTTCCCGCGAAAGGCTTCCGGGTACGCCGTCTCCTGCGGCACTGGGACGCATTCCGTAATGCGATCGATATAGCGACGTCCGTCCATGTCGCGGCGAAGGTGAATATCGAAGTTGACGACGCTGACGACCTGCTGCTCTGCCACACGCTCGTTCGTAAACACCTTTGTTTTCAACAAGGAATTGCGGAGAGATAGCACAAGGTCACGGAAGGTTTTGGCGTGATGCGTGAACAAGGTGAATAATGACGCCACCTGTGCCATCTGAACCATCCAAGCGGCGACCGGATCGGTCGCTACCTCGCCCAAAATATTGACGGAGCCGTCCGTCTTCTTCTGGATGTCCAGCCCCTGTTGACCGGAAATCGTCTCGGTTTCGCGCAGGCTGACGATGTTGCGTTCCGGGTAAATTTTGCGCAACTGAAGCTCGAAGCTCATTTCCTGTACCCGGATGGGCAGCACTTCTGGAATATGACGCACCATCGCCATGAGTAACGTTGTTTTGCCGCTGCCCTGAGCGCCGGTAATCGCGGTGATCCGCGCACCCGATACCAAGTAACGAATGAGGCCAATCGGCAATTCCGCGCCTTCGTCCTGAATCAACTGCTCTAGCGTCGCGCTTTGCACGTCGAATTTGCGCACAAAAAAAGCCCACGATTCACTGAATCGGGGGCGCAGCACGACGACGCGGGAGCCGTCTGCCATTTCATTGACCTTAAATCCGTTCGCCTCGGACAACTGGCCGGGAAAGTTGTGCTTATAGATGATCTGGCAAACGCGTCGCAGTTCCTGCTCGGAGCCGAAGGACAAGAAGCTCAGGTGGATGGACTTCCCTTTGTAAAACAGCCATACGCTATCATGCGAACGGGGCAGCGACTGAAGTTGTGCGTCCTCCTCCAGCGACCATTCGCCCTCCCACATGAGCGGCGGCAGACCTGATACACCCCCGGATACGCCGTCCACACGCATGTCGCGCAGCTCGTCCACGACGCTGAATCCTTTGTAATGCTGATAAATCCGCTGGACGACAAGTTGGAGCTTATCGTCCGTCGTCAAACACGGCACTTCATGGACGAAGACGCTACGAATATCCTCCGCCGTAATCCGGTACGTTTCAAGCTGGCCTTCCTCGTTTCGTCTTTGCCGATCCCATTCATAGGTTTGAACGAGCCGGTCGAGCGCATGAAGCCCGGCTTCCTTTTTATATGTGTAAAGCAGAATATCAAACTGGTCTTGCGCGGAGAGGGACTCCGGCTGATGAAAAGGCAGCAGGAGGTTCAAATGCGCATCGTCCAACTCATAGCGCTGCGCGAGCAGGTCGGCAATGATCTCCTTGACGTATTCCTTGTCCCGCAGGTCACCGGAGGTGCAGCCCCGCAGCGCCTTTTTCAGCTCCGCCCGTTTGCTTTTTCGGCGGCGGTATTCTTCCTCCGACAAACCGAAGTCGGCCAAGTTGCTGCTGGTTAACTCGTGTAGCGTTGCTTTTACGAAAGTGGTCATCGCTTCCAGCGTATATACCGATGTGTCGTCCGTCCGTTCCGGCAATCGTCGGCTCAGGCGCAAATAAAGGAAGAAGATTGAAAGCAACAAGAGCGCGATCAGGATAAAGGCATTGAGCATAGCCGTCATGGCGTGTCGCCCTCCTTCCCTCCGAAAAGGTGCTGCCTTGCGCCTGCGCTTTCGATCACAGCCTGCGCCAATCGTCGCACCTGCTGCACGAACAGGTGGTTCTCATGACCGCTTGCTATCTTCCTGTTGCGAAACCAGAAAGGATTCGCTTCGCCATGCTGTGCCGCATCCATCCAGCCTGTATTATGTGCAACAGGGTACACGGTCGGTCCTATACGGAATTGACGCATGAGATTTTTAACGGTGAGCGTCGAATAAGGGTCGTACTGTCCGAACACGAGCAGCGTTCTTCGGCCTTGCAGCATCGCTGCTTCTGCCGATTGAAAAAATCGCTCTAGAAGGAGACGGTTTTGCGGCAGGCAGACGACCCATACGTCGGCCTGCTGCCGCAGCATTTCGTCCCAAGCCGACCCGCTGCCGCTCCCCCCATCCAACAGCACTACATCGTAAGCGCGGCGGGCAACCGCAAGCAGCGGTGTGAGCCATTCCTTTGCCGTTTCGATAAAAATATCTTCTTGCTTGATGGAGCCAGGCAAAATATCCAGGCGATCCCGCAGTAACGGATGGGCATAGTCACGCAGCATGACAGGCTCCAGCTTGCGGTTTTTCAGCAGACGCAAGAGCGCATCAATTCCCGTGTCCGGGGTATGCATGTCCTCTCTTCCGGCAGGTCGATAATAGGCTCGTTCGACAGCGGCGTAACTGCTTAGCAAATGCCCAAGCAACAGCAATCGCGCCGAATATTCCAAACCCATGCACGTCGCCGCGGCGAGCAGATTAGTCGTTGTCCCGGCCTGACCGGATACAGGACTCCAAAATACAACGGTAGCTCCCATAAACGTTCTCCTTTCTACCACACCCGCACCCGTTTACGGGCGATTGCCCAGGCTCGTCGCGCTGTCTTGCGGTCGCAATCGCCAAGTTGCTCCAGCATCGTCAGCAGCATCTCGCGAAACACCCCGGTCAGCCCGCGAAGGTCGATGCGGCCGTGGTGTTGATTGTTCAAATCGACGGCTGCATCGCGTTCGTCCAAAGGGAAGCGAAACACCGTATCCTCCAACTGGATATGCCGCAACCGCTTTTCGGCTCGCCACGCTGCCAACTTTCCCGGTATATCAGGGGAGAGCAACTCGAAAAACGAGACAGGCTCTTCCGTGTTCTGTAAGCCGAGACGAAGCATCAGCTCCTCGTTTTTCTCCAGCGATAACCGCCTTCCATCCCAGCACCACACCCGCTTATCAAACTGGGACAGGTTGTGGTGGAAAACAAATTCCGTATGGTCAGTGTCCACCAGCATGATGTCGTATGCCGGTGTCGTCCCTGGCTGTGCCAAGCCTCGTTCAAGCTGTTCGGGAGTGAGATAGCCGTAGGCCACATCCATACCTTCATAATCCTGAACGGCGCTATTGGCATAGGCGTGCGGCAGATAACCCCGAATCGACTGCGTGACGGTGGAATCCACCAACAGCACTTTATTCCCCAATGCCACAAGCAAGCGGCCAAGCACCAACAAAGCATGCGTCTTGTCCGCTACGCCGATAAAAACAATTTTTTTCATATCCGCACTCCTCATTGATTGAAGATGTTTTCCCACTTATCTTCGCTTGCCGGAGGCGCTTCGGTTGCAGGAGGCATACCCGATGGCAGCGACGGCGAAACGGCAGGAGGGGGCGTCTGTTGATTTTTCGGAGATTGAGTAGCTGCTGCACCAGCAGCATCACTCACGCTAGGCTGCGGACCATTCGTCGAAACTGCTGATTCTCCAGACTGCGGTGTGCCTACTGGCTGTGTTCCGCTCATGGCATTGCCCTGCCGCGTCGTCATCCGTTCGTTTTGCAACTGCTGCTGCACGGTTACACTACCGCTGGTGACGCGAAGTTTGTCCGAGTCGCTGACCGCCTTCAAATTGCCATCCAGCGTTTGACGCAGCGCGCGGGCAAGTTCGATTTTTGCGGTTTCGAGCAGATTGGGATCGACCGCCATCAGGTTCAATACCTTCTGATTGGCCGGATAGTTGACCACAGCCGCTTCCTGTAAGCCCGGCTCGATGTACGGGAGGGCATACAGCCGCGCTCCCTGCAAGTACGCATCAATAATTGCGCTGGAAGTTTGGAGGATGTCCATCTCATTCAGTTCCAGCCACACAACCGTACCGGACAGCTCCTGTACCTTCTTTTTAGATAAAAGAACAAAGTCCTCGCCGGTTGGAAAGCCGATGCGAACGTCTATATATTGGTTAGGCTTGAGATTAGAGGGAAGCTGGATGACCTGAAACTCCTGTATGCGCAAATCCTTCGGAATGGGCTGTCCTTCGTACAATAAAGAGGAAAGTAGCGGCATTCCTGATGCAAGCTCGATCTTGGCGTTTTTGCCGATGATGCTTTCCCGGTCGGTGATTACGCCCGGCGGAACCAAACTGACGGGCATCGGAACAGCCTTGAGGTCATCCGCTTTGAGCGAAACGCCTGCCGGTATTGTTTTTGCAGTCGTCCAGACATTTCGGCTGTTTTGCTGCTCCTCCTTTTTCAATTGCTGAATCTGCCGCTCATACTCCTCTTTCATCAGTTGCTGCTTTTGCTGCTGGTCGGTGTGCTGCATCAGCATATACAAGGCCGCTGCTACCAGAAGCGCCACGCTGATCGCAATGGCTCCCATGATGAGCGTCTTGCGGTGTCGATACGTCCATGACATCGTTCACGATCTCCTTTCATTTATATAGAAGATACCTTGCGCTTCTCTTAACGCGCTTCGCCTCGCGGACGCGGCTTTGATGGGGCTTGCTCCGCTTGTCGTTGTGTCAGCTTCTCGGCCGCCCATGTGGGCGTATGCTCCGGCTTCAGGAACCCTATCAGGTCTTCCCGGTTATAGCGGTATTCATCGCCGGAATAGAGGGTTTCCGCATAGACCGCCCGCCCACGTGAGTTCCCCGAAGCCCCGAAACCTCCCGTTACCCAAATCAACTGATGGTCTGCCGTGCGAAATTCCGGCCGCAACCAATCCAAACGGGTCACAACAATTCTGCCGCCGAGATCATCGTTACTTTTGATGGGCAGGCATTGGTCGGGTTTAATGGGAGGCATCGGCTCCGTGATCGTAGCGCGCTCGGTCTGAAGTTTCTCGATTTCCCATTGCAATAGCTTGGTAAATTCCTGCATTGCGACTAGGTAATCCGCATATCCTTCTGCACCGTAATACTGATCGATACCAAACAAATTATTCTGCGAGCAGTAGCAAACCAAATAGGGCTTTGCGGTATTCGTGATGTCGATGCCTAAAACAACCTCCACCCTGCCAATGGGTAGCGCTTGATAGACTTCGTAGTCACCGGCCATTCGTTTCTCTTGTTCCATCGTCAGCCCTCCCGGTTCTTATTGCGGTCACGTTTCTTGTGCCAGCCTTCGGCTTCCTGAGCCTGCTTGCGCAGTTGTGCTTCTTCCTCCTCAGATGGTCTACTACGCGCAAAACCCGGCTTTTCTTGCATCAGACGTTCATACTGACGCCGTTTTCCTTTCGTAAAGTCCATTGATGATCTCCTCCCCGAAAATGGGCATAAAAAAAGCTCTCCGTCAGGGGAGAGGGTGCATGAACAAGGCGGCAACGGGGGAATTACCGTTCGTGCTCCCTCTGTCGCCTTTTGTACCAGCTTTCCAGCAGTTGCACGATCAGGTCTTCCTTTTGTTTTTCCGAGAAGTCTCGTGGGAAAAAGCGGTCGATTCGTTCTCGCTGAATACTCATTTTTTCTTTCTGATTCGGCTTTTCCTCCGTTAGTATGGTGTAAATGACATCTGTATTCAGCCTGCCTTCTTGACTCATCTTTTTCATACGCTGAGCCTGTGCAAGTGAAGGCGTGCAGTCCTCTGCCTGCATGGTATCGAATAGGGCTTGCTGTTCTTTCTCGGCCAAGTAAGATAACTCAACGGCAGGATTAAAGGCAATCCGTTTGTCGTCTACCATTTCGAGAATGTGAGGAGTGAGTTCGGTTAGGCGAACGTATCTAAATATTTGGTTTTTGCTTTCGCCCATCTGTTCTGCTAATATCTCGCTTGATTTCTTTGCAGCAGACTTGTTCCCAACTTGGGAACGAGTTAAATCTGTTCGTTGTCCTTGTCTGTTCATTGCTTCCAATTTCATTTTGTAGGCAAAAGCTTTTTCACTCGGAGAAATATACTCCCGTTGCAGGTTGCTATCCACCATAATGATTGTCGCCTGATCGTCATCCAACTCGCGAACGAGACAAGGAATTGTCTCCATACCAGCCAATTCACTTGCCTTCTTTCGACGATGGCCGGATACCATCTCGTATCCACCGCCTACCTTTGGCCGAACTAAGCCGGGAACAAGGACACCATACTGCTTGACACTATCCGCCATTTCTAACATCGCTTCATCCGCCCTTACCTTAAAGGGATGACCGGGAAATTCACTAATTTCAGCCAATGGAATATCCATCACCTTTTCCCGTTGCGAATCGTTGCGGCTTTCCTCTGTCGAGAATAAATCATCGACTTTGGTCAGCTTTATGCTGGCGAGCCGATCTTCTTTCGCTGCCAATATCCTGCACCTCCTTCGTAAGTGCAGCGTAGGCTTTAGCAACCTGTCCGTTCGGATCGTGGGCGTAAATGCTTTTACCCTTGGCGCTTGTTTCCGCCGCGCGGATGGACAGGGGGATTTCTGTATTGAATACACGCAGCTTATCCCCATAATCCCGACGCAAAACTAAAGAAATGTCTTTGGCGAAATTGGTTCGGCTGTCTACCATCGTGAGCAGCACACCGTCCACAGCCAGCTTCGGATTAATTTGACGCCGAACGCGGGCAACCGTCTGCAAAAGCTGCGTCATGCCTTTGGCGGGCAGGTAATGCGCCTGTACCGGGATAATAACGCTATCCGCCGCTGCCAATGCGTTGATCGTCATCATGCCCAAGCTCGGCATACAGTCGATCAGGATATAATCGTAATCTGCTTTTACGGAATCGATGTACGAACGCATAATCGTTTCCCTACTCATCGTATTGACGAGCGCCACTTCGACTGCCGATAATTCGATGTTTCCCGGCATCAGGTCAATACCTTCATGATGATGCAGAATGCCTTCCTTCGATTCATACGGCTCCTCCGTCATGCCCTTCACTAGCATTGTGGCGAGTGAAATGGACAGACTATCCGGTTCATGGAAGCCTAACGAATCCGTCAGGTTGCCCTGCGCATCCGCGTCCAGCAGCAAAACTTTCTTACCTTCAGCCGCTAAGCCAATACCGAGATTGACCGCTGTTGTTGTTTTGCCGACGCCGCCTTTCTGATTGGCGAGAGCGATTACTTTGCTCATCCAACAACTCTCCTTTCACGCAAAAAAGCCGACTGCGCTGAACATTCAATAGTTCAGACAATCGGCTTTTTTGAAAAGTATCTATATAAAAAGAGAACGCCCCAATTTCTGGACGCTCTCTTGGATATTCTCAAATTCAATTAGAAGTCATCAGATGTGTCCACCCATTTCAAATCCAACACAATAGAAACCTCGATTTTATCTTTCAAAATCTTACTTCTAAAGTCGTTTTCCTCAATATTAAATGACGAATACTTCGCAGAATACTGATAATTCAGGACTTCTAGGTATCGACCCGACATATTCCTACCACGCACTCCACATGCCCCGTATGCGGGAACATATCCACCGGCTGCACCTCGACGGCGCGGTACCCGCCATCCTCGAGCAACCGCAGGTCCCGCGCGAGCGTGGACGGATCGCAAGACACGTACACGATCCGCTCCGGCCGGAGCTCCAGCATCGTCCGAATCAGCGCCGGATCGCAGCCTTTGCGCGGCGGGTCGACGACGATGACGTCGGGCGTTACGCCCTGGGACTGCCATCGCGGCATAACGACTTCGGCGGCGCCGACTTCGAATTCGGCGTTGCGAATGTCGTTGAGCAGCGCGTTCCGGCGCGCATCCTCGATCGCTTCGGGCACGATCTCGACGCCGTATACTTGGCGCGCGTACCGCGCCAAGAACAACGTGATGGTACCGATGCCGCAGTACGCATCGATCACCGTCTCATCGCCGGTCAACGACGCATAGTCCACAGCGGCGCGATACAGCTTCTCCGTCTGCTCCGGATTCACTTGGAAGAACGAGCGCGGGGAGATCGCGAAGCGGATGCCGCCGATCTCGTCGTAGATGACGTCCTCGCCCCAGAGCGTACGAGTGACGTCGCCCATAACGACAGGCGTGGAGGCGGCGTTGACGTTCTGGCAGACGCTGACTAAGCCCGGCACTTGCTCGCGGATTAGGCCGATCCACTCGTCGACGTGCGGGATATCCATCCCGTTGGTGACTAGCACGACCATGCGCTGGCCCGTCGCCTGCGCATGGCGTACGACCACATGCCGAAGCAGACCGCGTCCAGTCGCTCGATTGTACGCGGAAATCCCCAGCTCCCGGGCGGCAGACTTCACCGCGCGTACGAGAGACTCGTTCTCTTCCTGCGTGATCAGACAAGCGTCCATATCTACGACGGCATTGCTGCCCTGCTCGTAGAAGCCGCCGATCAGTCCCGCTTCGCCGTAGCCGATCGGCACCTGCGCCTTATTGCGATAACGCCAAGGCTCGTCCATGCCGATTACCGGATGCACGATCGCGCCCTCGCCGCCGGCTTCGACCCCCACCTTCAGCTTTCCGATCCGCTCTAGGCTGCTGACCACATGCTGCCGTTTCCAGCGAAGCTGCGCCGCATAGTCGAGATGCTGCAGTTGGCAGCCACCGCAAGCATCATAGATGGCGCAAGGCGGTCCTACCCGGTCCTTGCTCGCCTTCTCCAGCTTCACCAATCGAGCTCGGCCGTAAGACTTACCCACGCTAACCACTTCCGCCAGCACCCGCTCCTCGAGAAGCGCGCCACGAACAAAAAGGGTATAGCCCTCGTAGCGGCCTACCCCTTCTCCATCATGCGTTAATCCGATCATATCGCACCAAACTTGTTGACCGACCGTGACCGGAACTCCCGCAGGCGAAGCCGTCGCTGCAGCCGCTGACGGTCTCCCGCGCCCTCTAGATGAGCCTTTCCGTCCGCTCATAGCATAAGCGCCCTGTTCGGGCCGCCGTTCTTACGATAGGACGTTTCGCCCTTCTCGTCGACGATGATGCGGATATGCCCCGGCAATAGGTCGAATACGCAAGGAAGCGTCCCCCCGAATTCGCCGTCCAGGTTCAGCTGCACCCGAGATTCGGCTTCGACTTGAATCCGATTGCTCCGGAAGTGCAGGAAGTGCGAGTCCTCGAGCACCGGTTCGCCGCGCATGACCAGCGTGGCCAGGCGGAAAAATTCAGCCAGGCTGCATTTGCGCAGCGCGATGAAATCGAACAAGCCGTCGCTCGTGCTCGCGTCGGGCAGCAACCGATCGAAGCCCGCGACCGAGTTGCTGTTCGCGATCAGGAACAGCATGAATTCCTCTTCGAACTCCCCGACGCCGTCGGCGGAAATCTTGAGCAAGGTCGGATGAAGCTTGGCGACCTTCTCGATTCCCTTCATATAATACGCAAGCTGTCCCACCATCGTCTTCAGCTTGCTAGGTACTTCGTAAGTCAATTCCGTGAGCGATCCGCCGCCGGCGATATTGATGAAATATCTCCCGTTCGCACGGCCGACGTCCACCGGTGTCGAGTACTGCTTCGTGATCAGGTCGACGGCGCCTTCCCAATGCCGCGGGATTCCATGCGCTCTCGCGAAATCGTTCGTCGTCCCGAGCGGAAGCAAGCCGAGCGCTGGCCGGTACTCTTGGCCTGCGAGCCCATGCACGACCTCGTTTAACGTCCCGTCCCCGCCGGCGGCGATGACGATATCGAAGCCTCGCTCGGCGGCTTCGGCTGCCGCGTTCGTCGCGTCGCCTTTGCACTCCGTCGCGTGGCAAGACGTCTCGATGCCGCCCTTCTCCAATCGTTGCAGAATCAACGGGAGCTTCCGTCTGATCTCTTCCCTGCCGGAAGTCGGATTATAGATTAATCGTGCCCTTACGTTAGCCAATCCAGATCCCCTCTTCATACCTTCATTCGCTTCCCTTAAGCAGCCATTCCTTCGCCTTGCGTACGATCCAGTCCGCAACCCGCGGATGCGGCATATAAGCTTGACCCGAGTAGCGGCAATCGAGATCCTCCAGCTCTCTCGGGATGACAACGGACGTGAAATACCCTTCGCTCAGGAATAACGGGGCAACTAAGATCGTCCCCCCGGGGTTCCGCTCGCTCAGTTCGGCATACCGATCCGCGACCTCGTCCAGCTGCAGCAACGCGCCGGAATACCCGAGAAAGCCTCCGCTAGATACTAACTGCTCGCCGATCGAGGCCATTCCCCGCTGCCAAGCTTCCTTGAACCCGGCTTCCTTGCTCCCGTGTCCGATCAGCAGCACGCTCTCGCGACCGGTATCCTCCGAGATACTCCGCAATCGCTCGAGCAACAGCTCGACGACTTCCGGGTCATCGTCCATCGGCTTTCCGTACTCCAATGGAACGCGAACCTTCGCTCGCCGCAGATCCGTCTCCAGCTTCGGCTCCGCATAAGCGCCGAGCGCCCAACCGATCTCGTCCACATGCGTGCTGCCCGACGACACGAACAGCGGCAAGGCGAACAATCGATCAACGCCCTGAGCTTCAAGCCGCTCCACGCCGTCTTGGATGAGGCGTCCTTCCACCAACTCGAGGAACGCGGCTTCGACGACCATATCGCCGCCGAGAACGGATCGAACCGCCTCGACCGTATGATCCACGAGCGACACCCAGCCCGTTTCTCGCGATCCATGACTAACGATCAGTAATCCCGGTTGCATGTTCGCGCGAGCCCCCAATCTATTCCAGCCGTACTTTCATTCTCATTTATGCTATCGAATCGTTAACGGGATGTCAACGCCGTCCCCGCCTATATCTCCAAGTGTTACCATTATTTTCACAACTAAAGAAAACCGCCAAGCGCGATCGCTTGGCGGTTCCTTCAAACCTTGAATTTCTTATTTCGAAGCAAGGAATGCGTCGAGTTGTTTTTGTTTCTCGGCAATGATATCTTGCAGGCCGTTGTCGTTCATTTTCTTGAAGAACTCATCTGCTTTAGCTGGATCGATCGAGCCCGTGTCGAGGCCTGGATCGTATTCTTTGCGGATGTTCGCCAAGACGGAAGCTTGCGACGAGATTGCCTCTGCGTTGAACGTGAAGCCGAGCGCAGGGGAGTTCTTAGCGTCCGTGTTGAATGCTTTGAACAGTTCCCATTTGTTCGGATCTTCGTTATCCCATACATAGTTCAGGAATTGGCTACCGAACATCCATGCTGCGCCAAGAGCGTAGTTAGGCGTATTCGCAGTAGCGGTGATGATCTCTCCGTTACGCGTATAGTGGTCGCCTTCGATACCGAAGTTGAGCAGGTTGTTCAGTTGTTTGTCCGTGTGGAGCAGGTTGATGAACATCATCGCGCGCTCTGGGTCGGAGGACGTCGTCGTGATGCCGAGCATCGAACCAGCCGTTTCGCCCGTGGATACCGTGCGTTCGGTCATTTCGATTTGTTTCAGCTTGCCTTGCAGGTTTGCTACAGTCGCAACTTCTGCGTCTTTACCCGGTTTGAGCGGGAATACGCCCATGAATACGTTGCCGGCTTTCATAGCGTCTTGCGGAGCGAGCTGCGCCGTAGCCGCGTCTCTGTTGATATAACCCTTTTGGAAGAAATCGCGAGTAATCGCGAGCGTTTCTTTGTAGACAGGGAACTCGTTACGAGGTTTAACCGTCGTTTCCGTACCCGTCTTCATGATAACGCCTTCGATCGAGGTGTCGCCGAGAGCGTCGTATTTAGCGAAATAGTGCGAGTTGAAATTTTCGCCGTCTTTCATGTACAAAGGAACCAGTTCAGGCTTCTTCGCTTTAACTTCCGCAAGGATTGGCTCAAGATCTTTGATCGTCTTGACAGCATCCAGTTGAGCCGTCAAACCGAGCTCATCCGCGATGTCCGTACGGTAGATAACGCCGCCTTGCTCAGCAAGTTCTTTGTTCGTAGGAATACCATAGTTAAAGCCGTTGATCTTAGCGCCTGCAAGGAATGCCGGCGGCAGCGTTTCGATGATGCCTTGGCCATACTTCTCGAGCAGGTTGCCGTATTTGCCGTTAGGATCGTTCAGCGCCAAGAACGCGCCTTTAGCTACGTTGTTGGAGTGGCCGTTCCAGGAAGCCGTGAACAGGATGTCCATCGGTTCGCGACCGGCGATTGCCAGGTTGATTTTGTTATCCCATTGACCCCAGTCGATGACGTTAAGGTCGATCTTCGCGTTGATCTTGTCTTTCAGATACGCATTGAGCGCTTCTTCTACTTTCTTCTCGTCCTTAGGAGCCGTGCCTGGGAACGTCAAGGACAGCGTGACTTCCTTCAGGTCAGCGGCAGCAGGAGCCGAAGATTCCGGAGCATCCGAGCTAGCAGCTTGGGAAGATGCTGGCGTCGAAGCAGATGGGGATGCATTGCTGTTCTCGTTGTTGTTATTGTTACCACAAGCAGCGAGCACCACTGCAAGCGTCAGGATGACGGCAAGCAGCATTACATTACTCTTTCTAAGCATGGTATTGCCTCCCTTTTCATAAGTGGACATCTATGCTCAACCGGCCGGTAACCGGTAGTAGCCGTACGCGAGTGATTCTCCATGACTTGCCAGTAGACTTTAACCTTTGACCGCGCCTACGGTCAAGCCTGCGATGAAATAACGCTGGAAGAACGGATAAGCGAAGATGATCGGTCCGACGCCGACGATGGCCATTGCCATCCGCGCGGTTTCGCTCGGCATCGAGAAGCTCGGGTTTGCCTTGATAATCTCCGAGTAAGCCGTAGAGTTCGAGCTTAAATACTGAATATCCAGCAGCGCCTCGTACATTCGGAACTGGATCGTGTGCGGTCCGTCATCCGTGATGAACAATAGACTGAGGAACCAGTCGTTCCAGTAACCCAGCGTCGTCAGCAAGCCGACCGAAGCCAGCACCGGAAGCGATAACGGAAGGACGATTCCGAAGAAGGTTCTGAGTTCTCCCGCGCCGTCGATCTTGGCGGATTCGAGCAGCTCCGTCGGTATCGAGTTCATGAAGAACGTTCGAATGACTAGAATGAAGAACGCTTGGGCGAACAACGGAATCATCAAGACAAAGATGTTATCCTTCATCCCGAGAATGTTGGAGTACATCAGGTAGAACGGTACGAGTCCGCCGTTGAACAGAATCGTGAAGAACATAATGAACGAGAAGATCCCGCGATGTTTAAAATCCCTTCTAGAGATCGGGTACGCGTACATCGACATAATCGCAACCGCGATGACCGTGCCGATAACCGTAACGAAGATCGAGTATCCGTACGACTCGACGACCGGTCTCCAATCTTTAACCAAGAAGTTGTAAGCTTCAAGACTGAACTTCTCCGGCCAGAACTTATAGCCGTTAATGAGCACCTGCTTCTCGTCCGAGAACGATACGCCTAGGAGGAGCAGGACCGGGATAATGCACAAGGCGGAGTAAATCCAAAAGAATATATTAATTGCGAAGTTCGAGCCGCGAGATATCGCTAAGGCGTCGTCGACCTTCTTCTTGGATGCGATGGCTGCCATAAGGGTGTTCCTCCTTCTTCTTTAGAACAGAGCGTCGTCTTTGCTGACCCGTCGTACGATCAAGTTCGCTATGATGATGATGACAAAGCCAACGATCGCCTGGTAGAAGCCTGCGGCGGAGGACAGCCCGAGATTGCCCGTTACGAGGAACCCCTGATAGACGTAAGTGTCGATGACAAGCGTCGTATCGTAGAGCATGCCGGCATTGCGCGTTACTTGATAGAACAAGCCGAAATCCGCGTAGAAAATTTTACCGATCTGGAGCAGCGTCAGTACGATCATAACCGGACGAATGAGCGGAAGCGTAATGCTTCTGATCTGTCTCCACTTAGACGCGCCGTCGATCGTGGCCGCTTCGTAATATTCCTTGTCGATGCCGATGATCGCCGCCAAGTAGAAGACGACGTAATACCCGATATTCTTCCACACGTTAACGATCGGCAGGATGACCGGCCACCATTTCGGATCCGAATACCATTCGACCTCGCCGGCCCCGAACAAAGGAAGAATCTCTTTATTCATCATGCCGAGCTGCGGGTTCAAGAACGCGTACACCAAGTAAGCGATAATGATCCAGGACAAGAAGAACGGAAGGAACATGACGGACTGGTGGAATTTAGCGAGCCGTCTATTGCGCATCTGGTTGAACATGAGCGCGATGGCGACGCCGACAATGACGTTCAAGGCGATGAACACGGCATTATACAATACCGTATTGCGCGTGATGCGCCAAGCGTCGCTCGTCTTGAACAAGTAGTCGAAATTGTCGAAGCCGACCCATTTGCCGTTTATGAAATTCTCTAAGAAGCTTCTGGATTCGTACGTGATCTTCTTGAAGGCGATGATCGATCCGACCATCGGAATATAGTTGTTGATAATCAGCACGATTAGTGCAGGCGCCATCATGAGATAGAACACGCCGTACTTCTTCCAGTAACCAATATTAAGCGTCTTCTCTTTCTTTACCGCTTTCGTCGGCTGAACGACCGCCTCGGTTGCTTGCTCCATCTCAATCACAATCCTTTTAGTGGCTTGTTGTCTTGTCTGTGTTACCATTCTAACTTCAGCGGTTCTCTTCCATCTATCTACTGAAGTGACCGACATAGCACTATTGTGACTTTTAGCCGAATGAACGACGAACCGCCAAGGAAGCTTACGTTCCCTGACGGTTCGCGGGGCGATCACGGCATGAGCTGATGCCTTTTGCGGTATTCCTGCGGGGTCAGCCCCGTCGTCTTCTTGAATAGCTTCGCAAAATAAGAAAAGTGCATGTATCCCATACCTTCGGCGATGTTGCTGATTTTGTCGTTCGTCTCGACGAGCTGTCGCTTGACCTTCTCTATCTTCAGCTGAATAATGTAATCGGATAACGAGGTTCCGGTCTCCTTCCGGAATAACCTCGACAAATACGCCGGGTTACGGTAGACGGCGCCGGCGATGTCGTCCCGATTCAGCTCCTTGTGAAGATTGTCTTGGATGAACGCCTGGATCTTGCCGATGACCGCCGAAGCATCCCGCCCGCTCACGAGTCCCTGCCCGGCCTTCGCCAACAGCTTCAATGTCCACGCCTGCATCAGCGCCGGCGTGCGGGCCGTCTGTCCGTCGTGGATCTCCTGCGCCGAGACCGCTTCATAGATCGACATTCCTTTGCGGCTTGCCGTCTGGAACAGCATATGAACGAAGCCGTAATAGAACAGCTCGAGCGCCTCGCGGCTGGATGACTCCGCTTGGAACCTTCCCATCGTCTCTACTATCGCCTTGGATAGCTCCTCGAGCTGTCCGCTCTCGAGCATTAACGCCCATTCGTTGAAGGAAGGCGCGAGTTGGCCGGACGCGCCGGCAGCGTCGCCGGCTCCCGCTTCGCTTCCTTCGAACACGGTCTGAGGCTGTGACGTATTCGACCGCTCCAATTGCGAAAGCCGCTCGAGCGCCTCCGGCAGCTCGGCGATGCGAGCCGATTCGCCGATGTAACACGACACCCTGCAATGGAAATAATCGTTGCAAGCCCGTACGTACTGCCAGCAGCGCTTCTTCAGCTCCACCCGGTCGCACTGGTCGCCGTAGAGCAACGCGATATTCAGCTCGTTGCGGTCCTTCATGATCGTACCGGGCTGCTCGCCGAGAATAATCTCCGTCGCGGCTTTGCGCACCGCGTATTCCATAATGCTCTCGTCCCGCGCGTCCATCTCGAGATCCCAAGCCTCGATACTGAGCAACACCGGAAGCACGCGTCCGTCCGCATCCAGCGGAATATCGTACAGCTGCAGCTCGCGACCGAGCCGATCCGGGGCCGTCGGCGCTTTGCCGCTAAGCACTTCGCCCCAGAACCGTTCGACGAGAATCGGCAGCTGGTTCGTCCATTGCCTTCGATACAGCTCCAGCGTGTCTTCGAACGCCTCCTGCTCGCGCCTGCGCTCGATCTCCTCGACCGCTCTGCGGACGATATCCTTCAGCACGTCGTGATCGACCGGCTTCAGCACATAGTCGAAGCAGCCGTAGTGCAGCGCTTCTTTGGCGTATTCGAACCGGGCATGACCCGTCAGGAATATCGTGAGCGCGGAAGGAGCGTGAGTTTTCATATACTTCAGCAGCTCGATTCCGTTCGCGCCGGGCATCTCGATATCCGAGATGACCAAATCCACCTTCGTCTCCTGCAAATGCCGCTTCGCCTGCTCGACGTTCTCTGCCTCCAGAATCCTGCCGATCGGCAGGTCGTCCCATTCGATCCCTTGCGTAATCCCTTTTAAAGCGTATATTTCGTCGTCAACTACCAACATCGTAAGTATAGGAGCCGCCCCCTAAAGAAGTTTCATCCTTATCCTTGTCTCCGTCTACGCCCATCTTGCCGGATACGCCGATCGGAAGCCTGATCTCGACGATCGCGCCGCCCAAGTCGCTATTCCGGAACGAAATTCCGCCCTCGTCCTCGTAGAGCATTTTGAACCGTCTTAATATGTTCCAGATGCCCAGATGCTGTTCGCCGGTTCCCGTCATATACACGTTGCTCTCCAAATCTCTCAGCATCTCCGGCGGGAAGCCCGATCCGTTGTCGGTGACGACGACGCGCACGAAGCGCTCCGGTTCAACCGGGTCCGCCTCCGAGAAGATTCGAATACGGAAGACGGAGCCGTCCTGCACCCTCCGGTTAAAGCCGTGGATAATCGAATTTTCCACGAACGGCTGAATCATGAGCGGCGATATATCGATACGAAGATGCCGCGGATCCACGTCGATATCGTAATCAAGCTTCGACAAGTATCTCAGCTTATGAATTTCCAGATAGTTCTTCACGTGGCCGATCTCGTCCTCCAGCTTCACGACCGTACGGTTGCTGTGCATAAGGAACCGGAAGTAGTCCGCGAGATGAAGCGACAGCTTCTGCACCGATTTATAGTCTTTCAGCGCCGCGAGATTATAGATGATATTCAGACAGTTCATATAGAAATGCGGATTGATCTGAATCTGGAGATGCTTGTATTCCGCGCGCTGTACGCGAAGCTGTTCCTCGTAGATGTCGATCTTCAGCCGTTCGATCTGCTCGGCCATCTGGTTGAACGTCCCCGACATGAAGGCGAACTCGCTGCTCTGATCGGTAGGCAGGCGCACTTCGAGCCGCCCTTGTCCGATCTTGCGCATCCCGCGGATCAGGTCGACGAGAGGCTTGAACATGACTCGCTGCAGGAAGAGCAGATAGAACGACAGCACGATCGCCACGAGCAGCGGGATCCACACGTAAAGCAGCTTCTGGAATAAAGGCAAGCTTCGCAGAATGTACGACTCGGGCATGACGATCACGTAGTTAAACTCGGTATAGTTCGATTTCGCGGACATGACGAGATAGGATTCGCCTTGCGTCCTGATGACGCCGTACGAATCCTTCATCGCGCTCACCTGAGCCCGGAAATGCTCGTCCTCCAGCGGTTTGAACGCTTTGCCGTTA
Source organism: Bacillota bacterium (assembly GCA_023460795.1). Lineage (GTDB taxonomy): Bacteria > Bacillota > Bacilli > Paenibacillales > Paenibacillaceae > Cohnella. Next base: position 107,734 of record JAEWPC010000011.1, read on the forward strand.
ATAACCATGCCGCTTTGGTTGATGAGGAACCCGACGCCCTCCGGACCTACCTCGAAGCTGTCCATTCCCCGCATAATGTTCTCGGTACGCACGAGCATGCCGGCGTACACGTTCGAGCCCATATCGAAGACGATCTGCAAGTAATCGATATCTCCGATTCTCATGGACTCCCATTCCGTGGAAAAGGGGAGCGTGCTAAATTGCTGCAAATGCGAGTCCATCCATGCTTTCAAGATCTTCTGTTTTTCCGACGAATCGCCGCTATATTGGGTGTATATCGAAATTTCGTTCTCTTTGCGAGGATAGATGAATATCGTGTCGAGACTGGTGCTGATACCCGCGGAGCTGCCGAGAAAGTTAATCCCGAGCCGGATTTTAGAGAGGGTATATTCATCGTCGGTAGATTGCAGGTTTTTGATGTTGGCGATGTTCGGATCGTTCTGCTTCATGCGCAGCAAATAATAGACGAACTCCAGCAGCACTTTGTCGTTCTCTCGAACGTTGAGGCTTAACAACTTGTTATAGTTAGAAGCGACCTGATTGCGAACGACGTTCATGGCGTACAGGTTGTTATAAATGATGAAAGCGACCATCGGCACGATAATGAGCAGGAAGCCGAATACGATCTTGAATCTGACCGATTGCCAGTACTTCATCCGCGCTCCTCCATAAGGACAATGATGATGAAACTAGCATACCCTACCATTTCCATAACCGGCAATAACCAAATATAAAACGCCGCTTGTTCCTATGGACGGGAACAAGCGGCGCTTCGGCCGTCTTGTATTATTCGTTCGTCGCGCTGCCTTCGGATTTTCCGTCGTTGCCGAATCGGCCGAGCCGCTCCAGCGTCATTTTGTACCCGTCGTTGCCGTAATTCAGACAGCGCTTGACCCGAGAGATCGTCGCCGTGCTCGCGCCGGTCTCCGATTCGATCTGATTGTACGTATGGCCTTTGCCGAGCATGCGCGCCACTTCTAATCGTTGGGATAGAGACTGAATCTCGTTCACCGTGCACAGATCGTCGAAGAACACGTATGCTTCTTCCACGTCCTTCAAAGTCAAGATCGCTTCGAATAATTGGTCGATCGATTTATCGTTCAGCTTCTTAAGTTGCATGAATATGAGCGCTCCTTCCAATCGCGAACCTATGCCGCCGACGACGATTGCCCCGTCGGTCTCGCTTTCGCGCCGCTATGCTCTCATTGTACTTCGTAGCCTCGTATTGTTCAAGCATCACCGCATTACAGAAGTAAAATGTCAGACTGGGCGGGCATTCGTCCATGCCGAAATAGACGTTCGCACATACGTATAACAGAGAGAAAGACTGATAAAGGGTGTGACTTCATGAACGAACCGCATTCGTCCTCTTACCGCAACTGGACGTCGGGCCAAGACGCTTATCCGGGACTCGGCCATCCGTTCGCGGGTCCTCCCGCCCCGCCTCCGGCCTCGGCGAATCCGACGGTGCTGCCCGCGCCAGCTTCGTCTTCGCCCATCAAACTCCCGTTCAATATAAGCATGGCGAACATCAACGAGATCAAGGCGATGATCGACCGGATGGGCGGGATCGAAGGCGTGCTGAACACGATGGGCAAAGTCCAGAAGTTCATGTCTACCGTGCAGCAGGTCGCCCCGCTGGTGAAGCTGTTCATGGGCAAAGGCAAGAACAAGTCGGGCTCGCCCTCCTCCTCCGGCGACGACGACTACGTTCGCCCGCGTCGCCGCAGACGCAGATCTTCCCGCAGGCGTCCCGCTGGCCGCAACCGCGCGCGCTCCAGAAGGCGTTAGCCCCTTCGGCTAACGCAAACTGGCCTAAAGCAGAACATTTCTGCTTTAGGCCAGTCGGTCTGGTCAGGATTCGTATTCCATGAACGGGTCGGGAATCTCGATGCGATGCGCCTCCGCGTCGCTGACTCCGGTATAGAGCGTTGCCCTGCCGTCCGGACGGCGGACAAGCCCGCCGCTGAAGAGAATGTCGATTAAGTCCGGGCGTTTGGCCGGGCCATCCGGGAACATCGCCCTTGTCGCGATCAGCTTGATCGGCGTCGTCCGGTGGACCGCCGCGTCATAGGCGAACACCATCGGATAATAGTGCCGGATGTTGTTCTCCTCCATGCGGGCGATATGCCCCAGCACGCCGATCTTACCGTTACGGAGCAAGAAGGCTTCGTTCGCTCCGCCCCACTCGTCGGGCAGGAACTGGTTGCGGATCAAGCTGGCCGATTGGATGACTTCCTCCGTCAGTTCGTTCAGACTTCCGATCTCCGTGTAACCGATTAAGGCCCGCGCTCCTTCGACCATCATCGGACGGGTGAATACGCCGATTCGGCCGTTATTCAGCCCGATCAGCCGAATATCCTTCATCGTGAGCGGACCTTGGGCGAACGGCTTCAGCCGCGCCAGAGACTGTCCGCGATAGAATACGGTTCGCCAGGACGTGACGTAATGCTTATCTTCGCCGTCGAAGTACACTTCGACGCCGCCGAACACGAGCTCTCCGCTTATATAGGTGAAGAACGGATCCTGGAGAGCGAATACGGGAGCGCCGTCTAACGGCACCCATTGTCCGCCGCGTTCCGCGAAGAACATCACTTCGGACTTTTCCTTGTCGCGATCCTCGACGCGTCCGGCGATCACGAGCTCGCCGTCATCCTCGAACGGTGCGGTAATATTGTACACGTCGCGATCTCCGACGCCGGTGAACGACAGCTTCTCGCCTCGGGACGATCGATCGCCAGATGCCAGGAATTCCTTCAATAGTTCTTCGCACGACTTGGCCTGCTCCGCATACGCAATCATAGATGTCCTCCAGACGAAGCGCGTTCGCAAATCCTTACCTTTATTGTAGTATAGCCAAGCGACAAAGGTTCTGGCCTGAATCAGCCGTTGTTAGACGTTAAGCAGACGCAGCAGGTAAAAGATGAGCGTGGAGAGCAAGGCGACCGCCGGAATCGTGATAAACCAAGTGATGACGATCCGTCCGGCGATGCTCCAGTTCACGCTGGAAAACTTTTTGGCCGCGCCGACGCCGAGAATGGACGACGTAATCGAATGCGTCGTACTGATCGGGAAATGCAACAGCGTAGCGACCTGAATGACGCCGGCCGCGCTCACGTCCGCCGCGAAACCGTTGACCGGCTCGATTTTGAAAATTTTCGTCCCCATCGTCTTGATGATCTTCCAGCCGCCGATCGACGTGCCGAACGCCATGGCGAGCGCCGCGGACAATTTAACCCATAGCGGAATCGGCGCGTCCATATCCGTCTCGATGTTGGCGGCTACGAGCGCCATCATCATGATGCCCATCGCCTTCTGGGCGTCGTTCGTGCCGTGCGCGAACGATTGCCATGCGGCCGTAACGCGCTGTCCCCATCTAAATCCTTTGTTGATCTTGTGGGGACTCACGTTCGCCAGCACGAGCTTGAGGACATACATAATGATATAACCGACGACGAAGGCGATAATCGGCGAGAATATAAGGCCCATGACGATCTTCGTAAAGCCGCCGTATTGAAGCCCGTCGAACCCTTCGGATGCGATGACCGAACCCGCCAGCGCGCCGATAAGCGCATGCGACGACGACGAAGGAATGCCGAACCACCACGTGAGGAGATTCCAGGCAATCGCGGAGATCAACGTGGCGATCAGTACGGTAAGGCCGTGTTCTAATTGAAGCGGATTGGCAATGTCTTTGCCGATCGTCTTGGCGACGCCGGTGAAAGACAGAGCTCCGAGCAGATTCATCGCCGCGGCCATAATGATCGCGAAGCGCGGCGAGAGCGCGCGGGTCGACACGGACGTCGCGATCGCGTTGGCCGTATCGTGGAACCCGTTAATGAAGTCGAAGCCGATCGCCAGAATGACGATGACGACGACCAATATCATTGTATAATCCATACTCGTTCAACTCCGTCTCCGTACGCGCGATCAAGAGTTGCGCATAATAATGGATTGCAGCGTGTTCGCGACGTCTTCGCAGGAGTCTGTCGTTTCCTCGAGACGCTCGTATATTTCTTTGTATTTGATCAGCTCGATCGGATCCTTCACGTTCTGGAACAGGTGCTTGATGCCTTGGCGCATCAAGTCGTCTCCCTCGTTCTCGAGCTCGTTAAGCTTCACGCAGTAAGGCTGAATTTGCAGCAGCTTCTTCTGCGTCAGCAGATAGATAGCCGACTTGATCTCCTGCCCGCAGTTACGCAGGCAGTCGCCGAATTTGCGGATGAACGGATCGGCTTTCTCGATCTGGTACATCTCGAACCGGGATGCGCACGCCTCGATGCCGTCCAGGACGTCGTCGAGCTTCTTGATCAGCTCCATGATATCTTCGCGTTCGATCGGCGTAATGAATACTTTGTTGAGCTCGGTAAGAATCGTGTGAGTGCATTTGTCGCCTTTATGCTCGTATTCCTTCATCTCGCGCGCGAACGCGGATGCGTCCGGCAGATCGCCGCTTACGGCTTTCGCGAATCGATCGACCGTTTCGTAGATGACATCGGCCATTTCTTCGAGAGTTTTGAAGAAAATGTCTTTCTTTTTGAACACGGATAGCCCTTCCTTCTCCATGGATACTTAGTACTATGTACCTCAACCCCATTTTTTACATCCCGCAAACCTTCATTATTTTAACATAGGGCGGACTAGCGTGGTATGCCTTCCTTTGACACTTTCGACACATTTTTTAAGGTTGCCCGCGATGGGGATTCGTAGTCATGTAAAAAGGCCCACGCTCAGCGTGGGCAACTCCGGTCGCTCTATTGGTAAGTCAGATAATGATCCAGGGATTTCGCGGTCGGCACGACGTGATAATACGTTACGCCCGGGAGGAACGGAAGCTCCTTGCCGTCCTTCGTGATGCGAATGACGTCGCCCTGTTTGCGCTCCCACTTACACGTCATGTACTTGCCTTGCTGGAACAGCACCGCGTCTCCGCCTTTGTCGAGATCGACGACCAGCCTTCCGTAGGAGTCGTAAGTCTGGACCTTAGTAGCGAGCACGACCAGGTTCGTAGCCGTCAGCTGCGCGTTGTTGTTCTTATCGATATGCGGCTTGTCGTTGATGAAGCGATTATAGAGCTTCGTCGCGCCGTCGTACGTATAAGAAACTTTATAGTCCTCTACCGCGAACTTGATTCTAATCTGCGTGGCGTCAGCCGCGGAAGCAAGTGCAGGCGGGGCTGGATCGAACGTCAGCTGCGGAACGGTAACCGTCTCCGGGTATTTGCGTTTCTTAGCGCCATCGCGCAGCTTCTCTAGCGTCGTATACACGTTATGGGGCGCTTTGCGGGATTTATCTCGATAGAAGGAAGCGCCCGAGTTGTTGATCTCGTCGAGCGTCTGCTTCTTCTGCTTCTGCAGAATCGCCAGCGCGTCGTTGCTCGCGCCAACGTGCGCGATCACGCTATTGTAGAACTCGCCTACTTGGATGAAGTAAGGCCGAATGCTGCGAACCGGTCCGATCGGATCGGTGAATTCCTTGCTTTGGAATATCGCGACCAGCCGGGTAATGCCGCCTTCGGCTTCGATCTCCCACACCGTGTCCGCCTGCGTGAGACCGGATTGCGGCCTTGCGGGTCCGAAGTTGTTGATCATGACCGCGAACGGTCTGTTCGTGACCGCTTGTTCGACCGGCAGACCGGTCAAGGGCGCGGTGAACGCCGCGATCGGCGTCGGCTCGGCGGATTCCACCGGCGTCTCGCTTGGAGTAGGCGTCTCGATCACGGTATCCGTGGGAGCGATTACCGGTTCGTTGTTGCCGCCGCTGCAGGCGGAGATCCCGATCAGACCGAGAGACAAGGCGACAGCCGATAGTTGCTTGCTCCATGTTAGACGCTTATGCATGAGAGTAATACCTCCGTCTTCGTTCGGGCTATTCTCTCATTAAACCATAACTATCGGCGCTTGTCTTGATCCCATTGTCTTAACGTGTCAGATGCTCCAATGCTGCCAATCCTGTTGACGTTTCTCATGGCTGTTCAGCCACTCCAGCGTCGAATCGTATAGCTCTTGCTTATGCCGCCCTTGGGTGTAGGTATGATCCGCTTGGAAAAGAATGTTCTTGTCGCAGCGCCCTTCCCCGCGAAGCCAGAACGTCTTCTCGAGGAGAAAGCTGTAATCGGCGGGAATAATGTCGTCCGACGTTCCGTGCGCGATGAAGACGTCTCCATGGAATTTCGACGCTTCCTGGAACGGTTGATGCTGCTGCAACGACTCGAAAAATTTAGGCTTCAGCCTATAGCCGAGATAGTCCGCTTGACCCTTGCTCGCGGTTTCGTCGTACACTTTGCGGCCGACGATACGGACGATGTCGTTGAATGGATGGGCGACAGGCGACCAGAGCGCCAGCGACTTCACGCGGCGGTCTCTCGTGGCGGTCAATAGCGCTACGGCTCCGCCTAGGCTGTGGCCGAGCAGCGTGACCCGCAGCGGATCGACGCAGTCGAGGCTAAGCGCGTAGTCCAATACGGACCTCGTCTGCGCGATCATCGAGTCGATGCCGTGCTCGCCGTATACGCCGCCGCTTTCTCCGCAACCCGCGTAGTCGAAGCGGAGGACCAAGTACCCGTTATGCGCGAGCTGCCTGCTCGCGAGCAGGAACAACCGGTCTACGCCGATCCGGTTGCCTACGAAGCCGTGGCAGATGACGACGAGCGGCATTTTACTTTCGGATCTATGTTCATCCTTCGTCGGATAATGAATGGTAGCTGTCAGCGGAATATCTTCGTGACGAATCGTAATCGGTTTCTCCATGACGAGTGCCCTCCAGTGATATAACCTTTAATTCCGATAAGTTAACTATGGATTAAAGATTATCATCGTCTCGATCAAGTGTCAACCCTATTTTTCCGTACGTATTGCCCATCATTGGACACACTAGAGATAGATAACTTGGATAAGGCAAGGAGGTGCTTGCGCAATGAAAACGTTCGTGAACTGGTTATCGGAGCACACGCTTACCACCGTCTTGATCTTGGGTACGGTGTATGCCGTCTGGTTCGTGTTCGCTCATCGCAAAAATCTGTTCTATAAAGAATGACATGCAAAAAACCGCCCGCCATCCCTGAGCAACAGGGATAACGAGCGGTCATGGCGCTTGGGTACGATTAAACCAACGCTTTCATCGCAATGTCGGTGCGGTTTATTTTGCCTTCGAAGTCGATGCGGCTTGCTGCCTCGTACGCCTTGGCGCGTGCTTCCGCGATGCCGGCGCCGCGTCCGACGATGCCGAGCACGCGCCCGCCGTTCGTGACGGTGCGACCGTCCTTGCTAGCCGTTCCGGCGTGGAAGATCAATGCCTCGTCTTCGCTTACTTGGTCGAGCCCGGTAATCGGCAGACCTTTCGGATAGGAGCCTGGATACCCGGCGGAAGCGAGCACGACGCATACGGCCGCCTCGTCGCTCCACGAAATCTCGATCTCGTTCAGTCTGCCGTTGATCGAAGCGAGGAAGATGTCCAGCAGGTCCGTCTGCAGGCGCGGAAGCACGACCTGCGTCTCCGGATCGCCGAAGCGAGCGTTGAATTCGATCGTCTTCGGACCGTCCTTCGTAATCATCAGCCCGGCGAACAGGACGCCGCGGAACGGACGACCTTCCGATACCATCGCGCGCGCCGTCGGTTTGATGATGTTCTCGATCGCGTCGTCGATGATCGACTGGTCGATATGCGGCAGCGGCGAGTACGTGCCCATGCCGCCCGTGTTCGGACCTTTGTCGCCGTCGAATACGGCTTTATGGTCTTGCGCTGGGGACATCGGACGAACCGTCTCTCCGTCCACGAACGCAAGAATGGACATTTCTTGGCCTACTAGGAACTCCTCGATGACGACTTTATCCCCGGCTGCGCCGAACGAGCGGCTGACCATCGTCTCCTCGAGCGCCTTCTCCGCTTCCTCGCGGGTGAAGCATACGGTGACGCCTTTGCCTGCGGCAAGTCCGTCCGCTTTAATAACGATCGGCACCGGCTGCGCGTTCAAGTAATCGCGCGCCGCGCCGTAGTCCGTGAACGTCTCGTACTTCGCCGTAGGGATATTGTACTTGCGGAGCAGGTTTTTCATGAAAATTTTGCTGCCTTCGATTTCCGCCGCGTTCTTGCGAGGACCGTACACCGGAATCTTCGCCGCTTCGAATGCATCGACGATGCCGGCTGCAAGCGGATCGTCAGGACCGATCACGACGAGGTCGATCGCCGTGTCTTGCGCGAATTGCACGAGACGGTCGAATTCGAAAACGCCGATGTCGACGTTCTCGGCGATCAGCGCCGTTCCCGCATTACCCGGGGCGCAATACAGCTGCTTCACCTTGTCGCTGCGCTTCAGCGCCCACAGGATCGCGTGCTCGCGTCCGCCGCTTCCCACTACTAGGATTTGCACGATTTCAGCCCCTCCTCTCTAAAATTGAATCTTCGTCGGGCTCGAACTAACTCACCCTTAGGAATGTTTGTTAATGACGGTCAGGGATGTCGTTCCGTCATCGACGCGGATCGTCTTGACGAGCAAAGAAATGCGATTATCTTCGTTCAGCAGATTCCAGTAGTAGTTCGCCGTCTCCTGCGCATCGTCGAACAGCGGCGCCAGCTTCGGCTCGCCTGCGAACGAAGGCAGCGGATTGCCATCCCCTACGTAGGTCGAGATGAAGTGGCCGTAGCCCGCGATGGCGTTCTCGTAATGGAAATAGTGGCGCTTCGTTTGCGTTTCGTCGTTCGTGTTGGACTTTAGAATCGACAGCTTATAAGCGTTCTGCTTGTCGTTCAGATCGACGATCCCGGAGATGCGGGGCGTAAAGTTCGGCGGGTCCGGCTCGTATGTACGAGTCGCCAGCGCTTGCTCGAACGTTCCGCCTTGCTTAATCGCGTCGTAAATCGTATCCGTCTGATCGCCGTTCGTGACGATGTGCGAGCCGTTCGAATGTCTCAGCGGGTAGTAGATGATGAGGGACGGGTCGGACAGCTTCGCCGGATCCGCCGCTTCCGTGCGCAGGAATCCGTTCTCCTCCGGCACGAACACGCGGTTGCGGCTGTTCTCGCTTCTTCCCATAATCCAATAAACCTGTACGTAGCTCGTCGCATCCGGCGTCAAGCCGATAATGATGCCGCGTCCAGGATAAGTATTGTCGTTAAGCTCTTGAATCGTGAGCTCCGCTTGCTCTTTCCATTGTGTCGTCATATTCGTTCGTCACCTTTCCGTCTATTAGTGATGGAACAGGCGTACGCCCGAATACACCATAACCATGCCGTAGTCGTTAGCTGCCTTGACGACTTCTTCGTCGCGCAGCGAGCTGCCTGCTTGAATGACGTACTTCACGCCGCTGCGGCTTGCGCGGTCCAAGTTGTCGCGGAACGGCAGGAACGCATCGGAGCCGTAGGATACGCCTTGCAAGCCTTTCAGCCATTCGCGTTTCTCGGCCTGCGTCAGGCGTGCCGGCACTTCTTCGAAGCAGCTTTCCCAGCTGGCTTGCTCGAACGGAGTCAGCTCGTCTTCCAGCCACAGGTCGATCGCGTTGTTCTGCTCCGCGCGCGCGAGCCCTTCGCGGAACTTCATGTTCAGCGCGGCCGGATGCTGTCTCAGATACCAGCGGTCTGCCTTGTCGCCCGCGAGGCGCGTGCAGTGAATGCGGGATTGCTGGCCTGCGCCGATGCCGATCGTCTGGCCATCGAGCGCGTAGCAGATCGAGTTGGATTGCGTATATTTCAACGTGATGAGAGCGACGAGGAGGTCGCGCTTTGCATGGTCCGGAAGCTCTTTGTTCTCCGTAACGACTTTCTCGAACACGGATGCGTCGGGCACCGCGCCATTGCGCTCCTGCTGCAGCTTCAGGCCGAACAGCGTGCGCGTCTCGATCGGATCGGGAACGTAGTTCGGATCGATCTCGAGAATGAGGTACTTGCCGCCCTTCTTCTGCTTTAGAATGTCGAGCGCCTCCGGCGTGTAACCGGGAGCAACGACGAGGTCGGATACTTCGCGCTTCAGGAGCTGCGCCGTAGAAGCGTCAACGACATCGCTGAGCGCTGCCGCATCGCCGAACGAAGACATGCGGTCTGCGCCGCGCGCGCGAGCGTATGCCGTAGCTAATTGCGACAAGTCCGATCCGTCTACGAAGTAGGCTTTAGCCAGTTCTGGCGTGAGAGGTGCGTAGACTGCCGCGCCGGCAGGGCTTACGTGCTTGAAGGATGCCGCCGCCGGCAAGCCTGTCGCTTGGCGAAGCTCGCGCACGAGCTGGAACGCGTTCAGCGCGTCAAGCAGATTGATGAAGCCGGGGTCGCCGTTCACGACTTTGATCGGAAGCGGCTTGCTACCCTCCGCGAATAGCTTCGCATCCTTCTGGTGCGGGTTCATTCCGTATCTTAAAGCAATCTCGTTCGCGTTGCTCATCGATTCGATCTTCCTTTCCATAGTAACTTCCACAGGGTCGTTCGTTAGCTTAGTGAGCTAGTTGTGCCGAACCGTCACTTTCCGCCCGTCCAGCGAGACGCGTCCTTCGGCAATCCACTTGACGACGGCCGGAAGCAGCGCATGCTCCGCTTGTTGGATACGTGCGCTTAGCGTTTCTTTCGTATCGTCATCCGCGATCGGTACCGCTTGTTGAGCGACAATCGGTCCCGTGTCGGTGCCGCCGTCCACGAAATGCACGGTAGCTCCCGTTATTTTCGCGCCGTAGGCAAGCGCCTGTCCGATGCCGTCCATCCCGGGGAAAGCAGGCAGCAGCGCCGGATGGATATTGATCATCCGTCCATAGAAAGGCTCGACCAGCACGTTCGTTACAAGGCGCATATAGCCGGCCATGACGACGAGGTCGATGCCCTTCTCCCGAAGCTTAGCCACGATTAGCTCTTCGTAAGCTTCGCGAGAAGCGAATTCTTTCGGACGGAACACGAACGTCTCGATATTGAAGCTTGCCGCGCGCTCCAGCACGTAAGCCGAGGGCTTATCGCACACGACGAGATCGATGGTCGCATCGATCCCGCCGCCGCGAATAGCCTCGGCCAACGCCTGGAAGTTGCTTCCGCTGCCGGAAGCGAATACCGCGACGGATAGCGGTTTGTTCGATGTCATGGAAGCTCAACGCCTTCGAAGGTGACGACCTTGTTGCCTGCGGTCACCGTTCCGATGCGATACGCTTGCTCGCCTTGCGCCTTGGCGATGCGCAGCGCTTCTTCCGCTTGGTCCGCTGGAACGACGAGAACCATGCCGATGCCCATATTGAACGTCGTGTACATGTCGCGATCGGAGATCGCGCCGTTACGCTGCATCAGGTTGAAGATCGGAAGCACCGGCCAGGAGCCGCGCGTGATATCCACGTTGACGCCTTCCGGAAGAACGCGCGGAATGTTCTCGATGAAGCCGCCGCCCGTAATATGAGCCATCCCTTTGATCTTTACGCTCTCGAGGATGTTAAGAATTTGTTTGACGTAAATGCGAGTCGGCTCAATCAGCACTTCGCCGAGCGTCTTGCCTTCGAGCTCGGGGAGCTTGTCCGTAAGCGCATAGCCCTTCTTCTCTAGCAGCAGCTTGCGCACGAGGGAGAAGCCGTTGGAGTGAACGCCGCTCGAAGCAAGGCCGATAACCGCGTCGCCAGCTGCGATCGTGGTTCCGTCGATCGCTTTCGGGCGGTCGACGATGCCTACCGTGAAGCCCGCGATGTCGTATTCGCCTTCGCTGTACATGCCCGGCATCTCCGCCGTCTCGCCGCCGATCAGCGCGCAGCCCGCTTGCTGGCAGCCGTCCGCGATGCCTTTGACGATCGCTTCGATCTTCTCGGGGATGATCTTGTCGCACGCGAGATAGTCGAGGAAGAAGAGCGGCTCCGCGCCGGTAACGATGACGTCGTTCACGCACATCGCGACCGCGTCGATGCCGATCGTATCGTGCTTGTCCATCGCGAACGCGAGCTTCAGCTTCGTGCCGACTCCGTCGGTGCCGCTGACGAGCACGGGCTCCTCGTACTTGTCTTTGTTCAGGCCGAACAGCCCGCCGAATCCGCCGAGACCGGTAAGCACCTCGGGACGGAACGTTTTCTTGACGTGTTTCTTCATCCGTTCGACGGCTTCGTTGCCCGCGGCGATATCGACGCCGGCTTGTTTGTAGGCTTCGGACACAAATGTACACTCCCTTGTGTGGGTCATAGTCGCTGCTGCGAGACGAACCATTGGGTTCGCCGCTGTTCCCTTCACGTGACTTGAATGATCGCTAGCAATGTAGTCACGTGAAGGCAAAGGCGGACGTTGCACTCTACACCCAATGGTTGTCCCTCCGCTGCTCAGACCCTTTTTAAGTCTAACTATTGTTACCTACGCGGAAATTCGCGTCGAAATCCTTGCGGGAACTCCGCTAAGGGGATTGCTGCTCGGAATGTGCCGCTCTCGCCGTTAGTAACAACGACTGCTCGAGAACTACCACGCTCGCCGTTAATAACAACCACTGCTCGAAACCATCACGCTCGCCGACATTAACAACCATTTGCAGTTATTTGAGAGATATACGGAGATAACCCCTAAATAACAACCATTTGCAGTTATTTTCCTCAAAACCGGTTTAACTAACTAAGTACTCCTAAAATAACTGTCGATCTGTGGTTATTGCAGGTCAAGTACCGTATTTCCACCAAAATAACCGTCGATTTGTTGTTAATGCTCTCACTGTAACTCCGAGCACACAACCCACATGAGCGTGAATTAGTCGGTTAGAACGATTTACTCCAAGCACACAGCCCACACGAGCGAGAATTACCCGGTTTGGACGACTTATTACGAGCATACAGCCCACTTGAGCGAGAATTAGCCGGTTTGGACGACTTACTCCGGGCTAAAAGCGATCGCTCAGTCGCAGCTGCAAGAAGTCAGCTTCGCTTCTTCGAAGCGGACGGCGGTCGGGTAGTCGTTGTTGAAGCACGCGAGGCACAGGCCGCCGTTCTTCTCGTTCGGGTGAGCGCCGACCGAGTCGATGAGGCCTTGCTCGGACAAGAAGAAGAGCGAGTCGGCGTTGATCGCCTGGCGAATCTCTTCGACCGTCTTGCTCGACGCGATCAGATCCGCCGGGTTAGGCGTATCGATGCCGTAGTAGCAAGGATTCATGAAAGGCGGCGACGTGATGCGCACGTGCACCTCGAGCGCGCCGGCTTCGCGAAGCATGTTCACGATGCGCAGCGACGTCGTGCCGCGAACGATCGAGTCGTCGATCATGACGACGCGTTTGCCTTCGACGACTTTGCGGACCGCCGACAGCTTCATCTTGACGCCTCTTTCGCGCAGTTCTTGAGACGGTTGGATGAACGTACGTCCGGTATATTTATTCTTAATAAGTCCGAGTTCGTAAGGAATGCCCGTCTGCTCGGCATAGCCGATCGCCGCGGAGATCGAAGAATCCGGCACGCCGGTGACGATATCGGCGTCGACGAACGCTTCCTGCGCGAGGACCTGACCCATACGCTTGCGCGCCGAGTGCAGGTTCAAGCCGTAGATGTCGCTGTCCGGACGCGCGAAGTAAATGTACTCCATCGCGCAGATCGCCCGGCGCTCGACCTTTGCGAAGCGAGTCTCGTGCAGCCCGTCCTTGTCGAGCACGAGCAGCTCGCCCGGCTCCACGTCGCGCACGAACTCCGCGCCAGTCGTCTCCAAAGCGCAAGACTCCGACGCGAAGATACACGCATCGCCAAGCCGTCCCATCACGAGAGGACGCAAGCCGTGCGGATCGCACGCGGCGATCACCTTGTCCTTCGTCATGATCAGGAAGGCGTAGCCGCCGATCAGACGCTGGAACGCGTCGCGCACCGCCTCGACCAAGTCCTTGGAAGAACGCGCGATCAAGTGCGCGATGACCTCGGTATCGCTCGTCGTCTGGAAGATCGAGCCGCTCTCCTCAAGCTCCTTGCGGATGCCCGGCTCGTTCACGAGGTTGCCGTTCGTGCAGATCGCGAGGTCGCCGCCGCGGTACTTGAACACGAGCGGCTGCGCGTTGCCGAGCTGACTCGCGCCGGACGTCGAGTAACGCACGTGGCCGATCGCATGCGAGCCCTTCAGGCCTTCGAGCCGGTCGCGGTCGAACACTTCCTTGACGAGCCCCATTCCGCGATGGTAATGGAATGTGCCTTCGTCGGACGTGCAGATGCCGCAGCTCTCTTCGCCGCGGTGCTGCAGCGCATGCAAGCCGAAGAACGAGAGATTCGCGGCTTCGGGATGACCGAACACCCCGAACACGCCGCACTCCTCTTTCAATTTATCGAATATCGAGTCCCGATTGCTGCTGTTGCCTTCGTTGTAGTAGTCTCCGGTCCAGAAGCGTTGCACTGCTGTCCCTCCGTTCGCCAATCGAGTATTCATTACTTAGCTTTACCGTTCATATAGGAAGGGATCGCCGATTTCCATACGCCGCGCAGTTCATCGATCGAAGCATCGATGGCGTTAACCCCGCCGACCGCAACGTTCAAGCGATCTCCCGCCACGACGCCGATCCGAGCGACCGGTACGCCGGCGGCCGCGACGGCAGCCTCAAGCGCCTCAGCCTTCTCGGGCTTGGCCGTCAGCAGAATGCGCGATTGCGATTCGCTGAACAGCGCAAGGTCAGGACGCAGGTTCGAAGCGAACTCCACCTTTGCGCCAAGACCGCGGCCGAAGCCGGATTCAGCCAAAGCAGCCGCCAGCCCGCCTTCGGACAAGTCGTGCGCGGAGGCGACAAGACCGCCCTGAATCGCGGACAGCACCGCGCCTTGCAGCTTCTTCTCGATCGCCAGATCCAATACCGGAGGACGGCCTTCCGTTACGCCATGAACGGCGTATTGGAACTCGGAGCCGCCGATTTCCGCTTTCGTCTCGCCGAGCAAGAAGATGACGTCGCCTTCGGCTTTGAACTCTTGCGTCGTGATGTGATCGGTATCGTGTACGAGGCCGACCATGCCGACGACCGGCGTCGGGTAGATCGCGCCTTTGCTATTCTCATTATAAAGCGATACGTTGCCGCCGATGACCGGCGTCTCGAGCACGCGGCAAGCTTCCGCCATGCCGTCTACCGCTTTCTCCATCTGCCAGAAAATATCCGGTTTCTCCGGGCTGCCGAAGTTCAGGTTGTCCGTAATCGCGAGCGGTTCTGCGCCGGAGCACACGATGTTGCGTCCAGCCTCGGCAACCGCGATGCGTCCGCCGACTTCAGGATCCAAGTAGACGAAACGCCCGTTGCAGTCCGTCGTCATCGCGAGCGCCTTGCGCGTGCCGCGGATCGTGACGACTGCGGCGTCGGAGCCAGGGCGAACGGCCGTGGACGTGCGAACCATGTAGTCGTATTGGTTGTATACCCATTCTTTGCTCGCAAGCGAAGGGGAACCCAATACTTTCAGCAAAGCCGCGTTCAAGTCCACCGCTTGCTCGTAACCGTTCGTATCGATGGAACCGTTTTTCACGTAATATTCAGGAATTGCAGACGGTTTGTTATACATTGGGCAATCGTCGACGAGCGCTTTAACCGGCATATCGCCGACCATCTCGCCTTTGTGGAACAGCTGCAAGCGGCCGGTGTCGGTTACTTTGCCGACCTTCGCGCAATGCAGGCCCCAACGGGCGAAGATGCCCTTAGCTTGCTCTTCGTGCTGCGGTTCGCAGACGAACAGCATCCGTTCTTGCGACTCGGACAGCATCATTTCGTAGGCCGTCATGCCTTCTTCGCGTTGCGGCACTTCGTCTAGATAAAGCTCCATGCCGTTGCCCGCTTTGCTCGCCATCTCCGCGCTGGAGCAAGTCAAACCTGCCGCGCCCATGTCTTGGATGCCGAGAACGATGCCGGAGTCGATCAGCTCGAGCGTCGCTTCCATAACGAGCTTCTCCATGAACGGATCGCCGACTTGAACCGCGGAACGCTTCGCTTCGGACTCGGCGGTCAAATCCTCGGACGCGAAAGTAGCGCCGTGAATGCCGTCGCGGCCCGTTGCCGGTCCGACGTAGAACACCGGGTTGCCGATGCCTTTGGCGACGCCGCGTTGGATTTTGTCGTGATCGATCAGGCCGACGCACATCGCGTTAACGAGCGGGTTGCCTTCGTAAGCTTCGTCGAACATGACTTCTCCGCCGACGGTCGGAATGCCGATACAGTTGCCGTAGCCCGCGATACCGGACACGACGTGCTCGAACAAATAACGCACGCGATCGCTCTCGAGCTTGCCGAAGCGAAGCGAGTTCATCAAAGCCACCGGACGAGCGCCCATCGAGAAAATATCGCGAATGATGCCGCCGACGCCAGTAGCCGCGCCTTGGTACGGCTCGACCGCGGACGGGTGGTTGTGGGATTCGATCTTGAACACGACTGCTTGGTTATCGCCGATGTCGACGATGCCCGCGCCTTCGCCCGGTCCCATCAGGACGCGAGGACCCGTGATCGGAAAGCGCTTGAGCAGAGGCTTGGAGTTTTTATAGGCGCAGTGCTCGGACCACATGACGCTGAACACGCCGATTTCCGTATAGTTAGGTTTGCGACCCATGAAGTCACAAATCAACGCGTATTCTTTATCGGACACGCCGAACTGCTTGTATATTTTCTGATCCGCGATTTGCTCTGCGGTTGGTTCTTTAGCGGACACTTGCTGCGCCATTGCGTTCCCTCCAAGCGTTAAGTACTGACGTGAACATGCGAACGCCATCGTCGGAGCCGAGAATTTCGGCTACGGCGCGTTCCGGATGCGGCATCATGCCGACGACGTTGCCGGCTTCGTTGCACACGCCCGCGATGTTATCGACCGAACCGTTCGGATTGTCGCCCGCATAGCGGAAAACGATCTGGTTGTTCGCTTTAAGCTGCTGCAGCGTAGCGTCGTCGACGTAGTAGCTTCCTTCGCCATGCGCGATCGGAATATCGATGACGTCGCCTTTGGCATAGCCGTTCGTGAACGCGGTCGCATTGTTCTCGACGACGAGGTCCACTTGATGGCAGCGGAACTTCAGCGAGTTGTTGCGGATGAGCGCACCAGGGAGCAGGCCAGCTTCCGTCAGGATTTGGAACCCGTTGCAGATGCCGAGCACGAACTTGCCGGCTTCCGCTGCTTTGCGAACTTCCGCCATAACAGGAGCGAATTGCGCGATGGCGCCGCAGCGCAGGTAATCTCCGTAGGAGAAGCCGCCCGGCACGAGAATCGCGTCGTATTTGGAAAGATCGGTAGCCGTATGGAACACGTAGTCGACCGGTTGGCCGATCGTGTCTTCTACCGCCTTATAGCAGTCGATGTCGCAGTTGGAGCCAGGGAATACGAGAACCGCAAAGTTCATGGAGACTCAGCCCTCCAATTCGAAGCGATAGTCTTCGACGACCGTGTTCGCCAGCAGCTTCTCGCACATGTCTTTCAATTGTGCCTCGGCTTTCGCGCGATCGTTGCCTTGAAGCTCGACTTCGAGGTATTTGCCGATGCGGACTTTGCCGACTTCTCCGAAGCCCATCGTGTGAAGCGCGCCTTGAACGGCGTTGCCTTGCGGGTCGAGCACGTTTTCCTTGATCGTTACGTATACTTTCGCTTTCATGAGTTCTCCTCCTGAAAATGGGGTTATGAGTTTGGTCGTGCTCTATTCCATCAGCCTGCGCGCGATATCGCGGTAGCGATCGGTCGTCGCTTGGACGACGGCTTCCGGCAGGCGCGGCGGCGGGCTGTTCTTGTCCCAATCCGAGTTTGCGAGGTAAGAGCGGACAGGCTCTTTGTCCATGCTATCGATCTCGACGTCGAGCGCGTATTTCTCTTTCGCCCAGAAGCGCGAGGAATCGGGCGTGAACATCTCGTCGATCAAGATCACTTGGCCGTCGATGATGCCGAATTCGAACTTGCAGTCGGCGAGGATGATGCCGCGCTCCGCGCAATAATCGCGGCCGAATTCGTACAGCTTCAAGCTGCGATCGCGCAGTTCCTCCGAGAGCGCCAATCCGACGCGGTTAGCCATCTCTTCGAACGGGATGTCCTCGTCATGGCCGACGTCGTTCTTGCCGGCCGGCGTGAAGATCGGCTCGTCCAGCTTCGAGTTTTTGCGAAGCCCCTGAGGCAACGGGATACCGTTCACTTGGCCGTTCGACTGGTACTGACGCCAACCGCCGCCCGTGATATAACCGCGCACGACGCACTCGATATCGACCCTCCGCGCTTTGCGGCTCACCATAATGCGCCCTTCGAGCTTTTCCGGTTCGGTCACCAAGTCTCCGAGTTGCTTCACGTCCGTATGAACGACGTGGTTCGGCTGAATGCCTGCGGTTTGCTCGAACCAGTAGGCGCTAAGCGTGTTCAGCGCGCTGCCTTTGCCCGGTACAGGCGGATCGAGCACGTAGTCGAATGCGGAAATGCGGTCGGTGACGACGATGAGCAGATGCTCTCCCAGATCGTAGAGCTCCCTGACTTTCCCCTTGTGAATGAGCGGGGCTTTGACGAGCCCTTCGGCTGTCGCTAACGCTTGGATGGACATAATGGCCTCCCCATGGTTGATGCTATTCGTTCGAAGCTTATTTCAAACCCAGACGGTCGAAAATCGTGCTGACGTGCTTCAGATGCCACGTCGGATCGAAGCAATCGGCGATTTCTTCGGCGGACAGCAATTCGGTAATCGCCGGCGTCGACGAGACGATGTCGCGGAAGTCGCGTTGCTCTTCCCAAGCTTGCATCGCGCGAGGCTGTACGGTGTCGTACGCTTGCTCGCGGCTAAGCCCCTTGTCGATCAGCTTCGTCATGACGCGACCCGAGAAAGGAACGTTATAAGTGCGAGTCATGTTGCGTTTCATATTCTCTGGGAACACCGTCAAGTTCTTCACGATGTTGCCGAAGCGGTTCAGCATGTAGTTAAGCAGCATCGTCGCATCCGGCAGAATGACGCGTTCGGCCGAGGAGTGCGAGATGTCGCGCTCGTGCCACAATGGTACGTTCTCGTAAGCCGTCAGCATGAAGCCGCGGATGACGCGGGACAAGCCGCTCATATTCTCGCAGCCGATCGGGTTGCGCTTGTGCGGCATCGCGGACGAGCCTTTCTGTCCTTTGCCGAACGGCTCTTCGACTTCTCGGAACTCGGACTTCTGCAAGCCGCGGATTTCCGTCGCGAACTTGTCGATGGACGTCGCGATCAGCGCGAGCGTCGCCATGTATTCCGCGTGGCGGTCGCGTTGCAGCGTCTGCGTCGAGATAGGTGCCGCAGTGATGCCGAGCTTGCCGCATACGAACTGCTCGACGAACGGATCGATGTTCGCGTACGTGCCGACCGCTCCGGACATTTTGCCGTATTGGACGCCGTCAGCCGCGCGCTCGAATCGTTCGAGGTTGCGCTTCATCTCTTCGTGCCACAGCGCCAGCTTCAGACCGAACGTCGTCGGCTCCGCGTGAACGCCGTGAGTACGGCCCATCATCGGGGTGTCTTTGTATCGGATCGCCTGTTCGCGCAGGATGGCGATGAAATTCTCGATGTCTTTCTTGAGGATCTTATTCGCTTGAAGAAGCAGGTAACCGAGCGCCGTGTCGACGACGTCGGTCGACGTTAAGCCGTAGTGGACCCATTTGCGCTCCGCGCCCAAGCTTTCGGATACCGCGCGCGTGAACGCGATCACGTCGTGGCGAGTCTCTTGCTCGATTTCATAAATGCGATCGATATCGAACTTCGCGTTGCGGCGCAGCGCCACGGTGTCTTCGTGAGGAATGTGCCCGAGCTCGGCCCATGCTTCGCATGCGGCAAGCTCGACTTCGAGCCAAGCTTGGAATTTGTTCTCTTCGGTCCATATCGCCCGCATCTCGGGGCGGCTGTAACGTTCGATCATTCGGTTAAACCCTCCATATATCTGATTGGGATATCCACTCTAACGCTGCCTCGACGTTCGGGGCGAGTACGTTGATATGGCCCATCTTGCGCATAGGCTTCGCTTCGGCCTTGCCGTATAGATGTACTTTCTGCTCTACGCCGAGTTTGTCCGCAACCTCGTCGCGCTTCTGCATCCATGCCGTCATCGGCTCCATGTGCTCGCCGAGGATGTTCGCCATGACGACCGGCGTCATGAGTGACGTGTCGCCCAGCGGCAGGTTGCAGATTGCTCGTACGTGCTGCTCGAACTGCGACGTCCGGCACGCTTCCATCGTATAATGGCCGGAGTTGTGCGGGCGCGGCGCCAGCTCGTTGACGAACAGCTTGCCGTCCGCGGTGACGAACATCTCCACCGCGATCAACCCGACGACGCCGAGCGTCTCGGCGATCGACACGGCGAGGCGCTCGGCCTCCGCCAGCACTTCCGCCGATTCACGGGCAGGTACGATCGATAAGTGCAGGATATTGCGAACGTGAACGTTCTCGGCAGGCGGGAACGTCCGGACTTCCCCGGACGGGCTTCTAGCCGCGATCACGGATATTTCCTTGTCGAAGCGGATAAACTGCTCCAGCACGAGCTCCGTGCCGGCGTTCTTCGCTTCTTCCCAGGCGGACGCCAGCTGCTCTTCGCTCCGTAGCACCCACTGGCCTTTGCCGTCGTAGCCGCCGGTCGCCGTCTTCAACACTGCCGGCAGACCGAGTCTGGCCGCCGCATCGCGCAGCGCCTCCAAGCCGTCGATCTCCGCATAAGGCGCAACCGTCGCGCCTGCCGCTTCTATCGCCCGCTTCTCGCGCAGCCTGTGCTGCGTCGTATACAATAGCTTGCTGCCTTGCGGTACGTACGATTCCGCTTCGAGCATCGCCGCGACGTCAGCGTCCACGTTCTCGAACTCGTACGTGATCACGTCGGATCGCGCCGCCAGCTCCTTCGCCGCTTGCCTGTCGTCATACTTGGCGACGATCTGCGACGCCGTCTGCCCGCATGGCGAATCCGGCGTGGGGTCGAGCGTCACGAACTTATACCCTAGCCGGTTGCCCGCATGCGCGAGCATTCGTCCGAGCTGTCCGCCGCCTAGCACGCCGATCGTAGCGCCCGGGAGGATCGTCCGAGGCGCCGCGTCGACCGGCTCGCACCCGTCAATTCCGCAAGCCGCGCCTTCCGCATCACCTTCGAACAAGTTAACCAGCTTTATTGGCTCGCTCATGGCAACTCTCCGTTATCGAGCACTTCCTGCGTAATGCGCGCGCGGCGAGCCGCGATCTTCGCTTGCACGCCGGCATCGAACGAACCGATCATTTGCGCCGCGAGAAGACCCGCGTTCGTGGCGCCAGCTGCGCCGATCGCCACCGTCGCGACCGGAATGCCGCCCGGCATCTGCACGATCGATAACAACGAATCGAGCCCGTTCAACGCTTTCGATTGAACAGGCACGCCGATGACGGGCAGTACGGTCTTGGCGGCGACCATGCCCGGAAGATGCGCAGCTCCGCCCGCTCCGGCGATAATGACCTTCAGTCCGCGCGCGGCCGCGGTCTCCGCGTATTCGAACATCAAGTCCGGCGTGCGGTGAGCCGACACGACTTTCTTCTCATATGGAATTGCCAATTCGTCGAGCACGTCGCAAGCTTTCTTCATCGTTTCCCAATCCGACGTGCTTCCCATGATGACTCCGACAATAGCCGCCATGCTTCCACCCTTCCTCGGTACGTTTTATATTAGGATAACGCGCAAAAGAAAGACCGATGGGCATACAGTCAGCATTCCCCAATCGGCCTCCCTATCTCCACGGCAAACGGAAGGACGGACGACAACACAAAGCCCGAACCTGAATGGGTCCGCGCTTCTATTCGTCGATCATTCAACATTCGCCGCGTAGTCCGGAGATTAAGGTCTCCGGGTAGAGACTTATCGGGCCGATTCCCGACAATATACGCGTGACTTATTCGAATCATAAGGTCATTTCTTTTTCCTCTGTGAACGTAATCTAGTGTACCTCACACCGCTAACACTGTCAAATAAATACGAACACTAATATGACATTTCAATTGCAATGTTCGGATTTAGACAAAACTTCATGCCCGGCGTTTTTCCAACGAACTACAGAGAATATCAAGTAGTTCCCGCGACGGCGATCCTTGCTATGATAAAAGTAAGAAATAGGGGATTTCATCCAGTTGCGAATTTGCTATGCTTGAGACAGGACGGAGGTGCCGAAATTGCAAGATCGACCGATACGCGTATTCCTATGCGAGGACGATCCCGTATTCTTAACGCTGCTGTCGAAACGGCTCGAACGGGAGCCCGACCTGACCGTCGTCGGAACATCCGATGGAAGAGCGCCTCTGCTCGCGTCCATGCGATCCGTCTCCTTCGACGTACTACTGCTCGATCTGAACCTAGCCGACAAGAACATGGCCGGTCTCGAGATCGCGCTCGAGCTGCGCGACGGCGATCGCGGGAATTGGAACGGCTCGCCGAAGATCATCGTCCTGTCTTCGATGGAGGAGGAGGAGATCGTCTCGCACCTGCTCGGTCTCGGTCGCGTCGCCAACTATATAACCAAAGAATATATGGAAGATGTCCCTGCAGCCGTCCGCGACGCCTATCATGGCCGTTCGGGCATCCATCATTCGGCCGCCGGCAAGATTGCGTCCGCGCTGGGCAGGCAGCAGGAGCTCGATCTCAAGAAGCGGATTACGCCGAAGCAGATTCAGATTCTCAAGCTTCAGGATGCCGGATACAGCCGCAAGGAAATCGCCGACATGCTCTTTTACAGCGAATATACGATTAACAACGAATTGTGCAAAATATCATCGGCGCTCAAGGGCAAGTTTCCTTACTTGGAATGGCTCAGGCTCAAGAAGCACAACGCTAAAGAGATTTTGCAGCTAGCCAAGCAGCTTCATATTATTTGACCTCTCGGAGAGGGCGATTCGATGCTGTTCCTCTGTCTAACCTTGCTTATGGTGGCAGCTCTGCTGCTAAGGTTCAACCCCGCACGCCCGGATATCCGGTGGCTCGCCTTTTTTCTTGTCGCCTGGGCGCTCGGCGCGCTCGGTTACTTCGTCGAGGATTACGTCTCTCCGTCGGAAGCAGCCCTCGCCTACTGGCTTACCGTGCGCAGCACGCTGAAATTGCTCAGCGACTCCGCTAGTCCCTACGCATTCCTCATGTTCTCGATCGTCTACTCGAACGCGGCAAGACGCTGGCTCAGGCTATGGATCTGGCTTCTTCCGATGCCACTGATCTATGTTTACTACCTAATGCCCCATCCCCTTCGCGGAGATAGCTATACGATCTTATCCGCCTACTTCGTTCCATACTACATAGCCGGATTCATTCTGCTCATCTCCGCATGGCTAAGAGAGCGGAATCTGTCAGCCAGACGCGAGAAGTTAGCTGCCGCGACGTTGGTCGTCCCTCCGGTGCTGACTTATACGTTTTTCGATAATTACGTCAAGTCGCTCTCCTCCATGCTGTACCTTCGTTACCTTCCGTTGTTGCTCTCCGCGACGCTATTCCTCTTCTTCTTCGCGATGCTCGCTTCGAAGCAGGGCGTATTGAGCGTACGTCTCATTCTTCGCAGACAGATCATGGACGAGACACGCAGAGGCATTGCCACGGGAACGATGATGATCAACCACGCGCTGAAAAATCGGCTGACGAACATCGAGCTCCTCGCCCGCGATGCGCGCGAGCAAGCCGCAGGCACGGAGGTGGAGGAGAACATGTCGCTCGTGCTGTCCGAGACGAAGCAGATGAAGCAGCTCGTCCTGCAAATCCAGAAGCGCGTAGAGGAGATTAGGCTGACGATGATCCCGTGCGACATCGGAGAGTTGCTGCGCGATGCGGCTGCCGCTCACCAAGTCGCCCTCGCCGAAAAGGGGATCGACTTGCGAATCGATGCGCCTGAAGGCGTCGGCGAGAACGTCCTTGCCGATCCCGTTCATCTGCAGGAGGTGTTCGGGAACTTGATCCGCAACGCGATGGAAGCGATCCGCGGAGGCGGCGGCGTACGGCTCAAGCTCTCCCGATCCGCGGACGAAGTCGAAGTTCGAGTAACCGACAACGGGGAAGGACTGAACGTACCGGATCCGGGGCGCATATTCGAGCCGTTCTATTCCACGAAAGCGAACGCAGACAACTTCGGGCTCGGGCTGTCTTATTGCAGCGCCGTCATCCGCAAGCATGGCGGAACCATCGATGCGCAAGGCCGCCCCGGAGAAGGAACGACGATCGTCGTTCGGCTGCCCGCCCGCCCGAGCGGACGATCCCGCGGCGCTAAACTGCTGCGTCCGGAGGTATAGGGATGAGAATATTCGATGCGACCGGCGGCGACGCCGAGCTGCTGCATGACGTTCAAGCCAGAAGCTTGCTTGCCGATCCTAGAATATCCCGTATCGTCCCGCTGGAGGACGTTGCCTCGATCCGCCATTCGACCCGCCTCTGCGTCTGCCTGATCGCGGAGCATCGCGGCGTCGCCCTCGGGGCGATTCGCGCTCAGGATCGCGGCGGACTCGTCTACATTGACGCGCTATGGGTACCGAGGACCGCCAAGCATGCGTCCTTGCGCGCATTGCTGCTGCTCGCTCTGGAGGCAAGATTCCCGATCAATCGAATCTATCAAGTTCGGGCGTTCCACGGCGATCCGCAATGCTACAGAGCTTACGGGATGGCTGGATACACGCTCGCATACGAGGATGAGCGGGAGGATGGCCTCCTGTTGCGGCTATACGAGAAGACGACTTGAATAGGCGTGGTCATTGAGAGGCGATCCGGTTTTCCGGGTCGCTTCTTGCGTCTATCGACGCGGAACTACAGCGATTTTCGAGTAGTTTATTAGATTCGGACCTCTGCTATCATCGGTGTGAATCGATAGAGGAGGAGATCCAATCATGTTCAGAATTAATGTATTCATGCAGAGATCCCGTTGGCGCACCATCCTGCTCGCCTTGCTGCTGACATTGTCCCCCGCCGCCATCACGAACGCTGCGCCGCTGTATCAAGACGTCCCGACATACGGCGTCGGCGTACAGCCGCATAGCATCGCCCTCGATGACTTCAACGGGGACGGCAACATGGACTCGGCCGTCGCGAATGCCGGGGCCGGCACCGTATCTGTCTCCCTAGGGGAAGGAGACGGCACATTCGCCGGAGCGATCGACTACCCGGTTGGCTCAGGACCCTACGCCATCATAGCAGGCCAGTTCAATACCGCCGTCGACTTCGTGCCGGACCTCGTCGTCGCCAACGCAACGGGTTCCAGCTTATCGGTTTTGCTCGGCAACGGGGACGGAACGTTCGCCGCCGCGGTCGCTTACGGAACCGGCTCTGGATCGGTACCCGTCGACTTTGACACCGGCTCGTTTAACGGGGATACGTATATCGACCTCGTCGTCGCCGACGACTCCGGCAATGTCACCGTCATGCTCGGAGACGGGAGTGGCGCGCTAACGATGGGAGCCAGCTATGCGGCGGGCGCGAATCCGCGCTCGATCGCAAGCACCGACTTCGATGGCGACGGCCGATCCGATATCGCAGCCGCCAGCTACTCGTCCAAGGATATTACGGTAATGTTCGGCAACGGAGACGGAACGTTCGTCCTAGGCGGAGCGCTTCCGCTGCAATACTCGCCCGTCTCGCTGGCGGTCGGCGACTTCGACGACGATGGCCAGCCGGATCTCGTCGCCGGCACGCTGCAGTCGACCTCGGTGCTGTTGAACGACGGACTCGGCGGGTTTGGAGCGGAGATCCAGAACGCCGCGGACTCGCCGGCCTATACGGTCTTCGCCGTGGACTTCGACGGGGACGGCATCAAGGACGTTGCCGGCGCGGATTACAACTTCCACGGTATCAATCTGTGGCTCGGCAACGGAGACGGCACGTTGCGGTCCGCTATCTCTTACGCCGCCGATATGCGGACGGCCGCGCTCGCGGCTGCGGATATCGATAACGACGGCCGCGTCGACTTCGTCGCAGCGAGCGAGAACGCCGGCAACCTGGCCGTGCTTATCGCCGCCGCGGACGGATTCCTACAGGCACCTCGCGCCTATCCGAACGCCGGCACTCCCGCAGATCAAATCGCCGCCGACTTCAACGGCGACGGCATTCCCGATCTCGCGACGACGCTCGACTCGCTAGGCTTCGTCACGATCATGCTCGGCAACGCCGACGGGTCGCTCTCTCCGCAAGGCAATCGCTCCGCCGGTGCGGGGGCGAACGCGATCGCGGCCGGCCGCTTCGATGCCGGTCCGACGATCGATCTCGCCGTCGTGAACGAGAACGCGAGCACCGTATCGGTATTTCTCGGCAACGGCGACGGCACCTTCGGGGCGAGAACCGACTATATACTCGGGTTGACCGGCTCCTTCCCGAGTGCGATCGCCGTCGATGACTTCGACGGGGATGGCTACGATGACTTCGCGATCGCCTCATCCTCGTACCACATCGTCGAGACGTACCGGGCCGATTCGAGCGGTTCGGGAGTATTCGGCGGAAGCAACTCTTACATGGTCGGCCAACGGCCAACCGGCATATCGTCCGGCGATTTCAACGCCGACGGTCTTCCGGACCTCGCGGTCACCGGTTACGATTCGAACGACGTAAGCATCCTTCTGGGCGATACCGCGAACCCGGGCGTATTCGGAACAGCTGTCGCATACTCGGTCGGGAATGCGCCGACGGCGATCGTCTCCGGACTGTTCAACGGGGACGCCGCGCTCGATCTCGCGGTCGCGAACAGCGGCGACGGCACGGTGACGCTGCTCGTCGGCGCGGGCGACGGCACGTTCGCGACCGGTGCGACAGCCGCGGTCGGCGGGAATCCGGTAGCGATGGTCGTCGGGCAATACGATGACAAGACTGGATTCGATCTCGCGGTTGCCAATAAGCAGAGCAATTCCGTCACGCTGCTGCTCGGACGCGGCGACGGCACGTTCGCGCAAGGCGACTCGCTGTTCACCGGAAGGTTCTCCGCTCCGATGTCTATCGTCGCCGCGGACTTCGATGGCGACGGCAAGCCGGAGCTGTCCGTGGCGAACAGCAACTGGCGGACGATCGCGGTGTATTCGCCGATCTCGGACAGAGGCGTCCTCTCCTTCTCCGCTGCCTCCGCTTCCGTAGCCGAGAACGCCGGCAGCGCCTCGATCACGGTAACCCGAACGGGCGGAGCCGGCACGACGAGCATCCGGTACGGGACGACGGGCGGCAACGCCGTAGCAGGCGTTGATTATACGTCGGTCGCCGGAAAACTTGTGTTCCATGAAGGCGAGACGAGCAAGTCCATCACGATTCCGATTAACGACGATTCCTCCGAAGACGGCGATCTGAGCTTCCTCGTCGCGCTGAGCGATCCGCTCCCCGGCTCCTCGCTCGGCGCCCATACGATCATGTCGCTCACGATTACGGACGACGAGTCGGAAGCGCAACAGCCCTCCGATCCGTCTGACCCGATTGATCCGAGCAATCCTTCGTATCCGATCAATCCTTCGTATCCGACCGGACCTGCGTCGAGCCATCCGGCCACAACGACTCCGCAAGAGCCGACTAAGCCGGAACAGCCGCCTGCCGCCGAGAAGCCGTCCTTCACGGACATCGCCGGCCATTGGGGCGAGGCTGCGATACTGGACGCTGCTGCAGCAGGCTGGGCTCATGGTTATCCCGACCGCACGTTCCAACCGAACCGCGCGGTGACGCGGGCAGAGTTCGCAGTCATGCTCGCCCAGGTGCTCGGGCTTGAGGGCGAAGGCGCGGCTCTGACGTTCGCCGATATCGACGACATCGGCGATTGGGCGATCCCCGCGATTGGACGCGGCGTTCAAGCCGGCATCATTCGCGGCTATCCGAACGGCACCTTCCAACCCGATCGGCTCATCTCTCGCGTCGAGATGGCGAAGATGCTCGAGACGCTATACAAAGGCGGCGTCCCTGCGGCCGAACGAACCGGCTTCGCGGACGACGAAGACATTCCCGCATGGGCTCGAGGCGCAGTCGAAGCCGGGCGCGTGAACGGGATTATCCGCGGCAGAGGCGACAACCGCTTCGTGCCGGACGGATTGGCAACCCGCGCCGAGGCGGTCACCTTGCTTCAGAACCTGCGCCGACTGTTGGATTGAAACCCACTGGCTTCAACCCGGATTATGTTGTCCCGCCCGAACCATAAAAAAAGGGGTTGTTCCCGAAGTCATCGCAAGATGACTGGGGAACAACCCCTTCTTCAATTGGTTGGTTTAACCCTGCGACCCGATGAACGCGTAGCGCGCGATGACCAGGATCGCGAGGATCCACATGAGCCAGTGAACTTTGTGCGATTTGTTGCCGGCCAGATTCGCCACAGTCGCGAGCAGAACGTACGATACGATGCCGAACGAGATGCCGTTAGCGATATTGTACGTGAAAGGCATAAGAGCGATCGTCAAGAACGCCGGAATGCCGATGACGTAATCCGAGAAGTCGATTTCTTTGATCGTTTGGATCATCAATACGCCGACGATGATCAGCGCTGCGCTAGTCGCCGAGGACGGAACCAGAAGCGCAAGCGGAGCGAGGAACAGCGCAAGAAGGAAGAATACGCCCGTCGTTACGGAAGTCAGACCGGAGCGGCCGCCTTCCGCGATGCCGGCGCTGGATTCAACGTACGCCGTTACCGTGCTCGTACCGAGCATGGCGCCGCCGCTGACCGCTACCGCGTCTACGAACATCGCTTTGCCGACGCGTTTCTTGCCTTCGTCTTTGTTCTTGAAGAAGCCAGCGCGGTTAGCCGTACCTACCAGCGTGCCGAACGTATCGAACAACTCGACGAACGTGAACGTCGCGATTGCCGTCAGCAAACCGGTGGTAAGCAGATCAGCGAAGTCGAAGTCCCAGAAGTTCAATTGATCGAATTGCGGTGCCCAGTCGGCGCCCTTGAGCGAATCGAGGTTCGTGACATCGACGCCGGGGATCATGCCGATCAGCGTCGTAAGCACGATGCCGACCAGAATCGCGCCGCGGACTTTAAGCACCATCAGTACCGCGATGATCGCGAGACCGACGATCGTCAGCCATACGTTCGCGTTCTCCAGGTTGCCCATGTGGAATACCGTATCGGAGCCGCCGAGATCTTGGAAGCTGCCGTTGGATTGAACCCAGCCTTCGATGCTGACCGTCAGCACGCCGCTGTTCTTGAGGCCGATGATCGCGATGAACAAACCGATACCGACCGTGATCGCGTGCTTGAGGCTGTCCGGAATGGCCACGATCAGCATTTGACGGATTTGAGTCAACGTAAGGATCAAGAAAATAACACCCGAGATGAATACCGCTGCAAGCCCCATCGACGGAGAAATCGGACTATCGGTCGCTTGCGAAGCGATAATCGTCGTCGCGAAGAACGCATTCAGACCCATGCCTGGCGCAAGCGCCACGGGGAAGTTAACGAACAAACCCATTGCAATCGTAAAAATACCGGCAGCGAGCGCCGTGGCGAGGAATACGCCGTAAGGATCGAGAAGGCCTTCTCCTCCGAGAATCATCGGGTTGACTGCCAAGATGTACGCCATTGTCATAAAAGTCGTTAAACCAGCCATGATTTCTGTGCGTACGTTAGAACCTAGTTCTTTCAGCTTAAAGAAACGTTCCATAGTTTCGACAAGCTCTCCCTTCAATTGGTGAGTTGATGGTGAAAACCAAGGCATAACATACAAAAAACCTAGAAGATTGTTCCTCTAGGTTCCGCACAACTGGGAAAAATCATACAGAAAGAGCGCGCGCTGCTCCCTATGTACTCTTCTTCCACTTCCCGTAGCCAGATCATTTGCGGTGACCTCGTAGAAACTTCCGGGCCAATTCCCGGAATTATACGAAAAGACATATTCAGTTGTCGATACACTCTCATTCTAGGACCGGCGTCGGTACCTGTCAATTATTATTTACGAACTTGAAAACGCTTCAATATTCTGATTGTTCGGGTTTTGTATCTATTTCGACCGATTTCCTCCTTTTTCGCTACAGTCTCGAAGTTCTCTTATCTCGCCTGATCTCACTATCGGATGTAGAAACCGAAAAACGCGAATGAACGAAATCGTTCATTCGCGTCTCCCGGTACGTTGCGCATTTAAGGGGATGGCCGGTTGTCCGGCCGTTACAATTTGAATTTCGTGATGGAGCCTTGCAGTTCTATGGACAGATTGGACAATTCGCCGATCGTGGTAGAGACCTCTTGAACGGCGGCGCTTTGCTGCTGAGCCGCGGCGGCCACTTCCTGGAAGCCCGCAGCCTGATCTTCCGTAATGCCGGAAATATTCTCCATGGCCCCCGAGAGTTTGATGAACGATTGTTTAAACCCGAACAACGCTTCCGACAACCGATCCGTTCGATACGAATAATCGGAGATGCCTTCCTGGATTTCCTTGAAATTCGCATAAGTGCCGCTGATCCATTGGTGCCCTTGATCCACCGCTACATAACCCTCCGCCACCCGGTCGATCACCTGCATGCTGTTCTCCTGGGTTCCCGTAATCAGCTCGGCGATCGATTTCGCCGCATGGGAAGATTGCTCCGCAAGCTTTCTTACTTCGCCGGCGACGACGGCAAAGCCTCGCCCCTGCTCGCCGACTCTGGCCGCTTCAATCGCCGCGTTCAGCGCGAGCAAGTTCGTTTGCTCCGAAATATCGGTGATCATATGAATAATCTCGCCGATTTCCTTGGAACGCTCTCCCAGCCTTTCGGCCGCTTCCCGGGAATGCAGCATGACGTTGCGCAGCACCTCGATCTGCTGCAGCGTCTGCTCGACCAGTCGCTGCCCTTCTTCGGACCGAAGCTTGACTTTATGGGACATTTCTTTCATCCCGTCTACCTCTGTCGACACTTCCTCCAATTCGGAATCCATGTCGCCGATCGTCGAAGCGCTGCCGGCGATGCTGCCGACCACATCGGTGATGCCGTCCGACATCTTATTCATGGACAAGGCGATTTCCCCCGAGCTCTCGCTCGTCTCGCCCGCGGATTGATGCAGCGTTCGGCTCGTTCCGGCAATCTGCTCGGAAGTGCTGGAAATTTGCCTGATCAAATCCCGAAGGTTGTCTCCCATTACCCGGAATGACTTCGCCAGCTTGCCGATTTCGTCTTGCCGATTCAGCTCGATGCGATCTCGCAGATCGCCCGAAGACACTTTCTCGGTAACCTTCATCAGTTCGCGCAGCGGTTTCGTCACGATTCTGCTGATAAACAATGCGGTCAACACCCCAACGATCAGTACAATCGCCGTAATGGTGGAGGTTGTCCAGGATATCTTCGACGAAGTTTCCGGAATCACGGATGCTTCCAAGTCGATGCCGAGCAGCGTATGGCTTTCGCCTTGCTCGTTCTTGAGCGGCAGGAAGATCGACTTATGTATCCCGTATTCGTCCTTATAGATCCCGCTTATGATGGCTTTGTCCCCGACTAGCGCTTCCTTCATTTCAGGAGTGAAAGGATACGGGGTCCCGAAATCGTCCGGTACGCCGGAAAGC
This sequence comes from Bacillota bacterium, assembly GCA_023460795.1. Lineage (GTDB taxonomy): Bacteria > Bacillota > Bacilli > Paenibacillales > Paenibacillaceae > Cohnella. Next base: position 139,006 of record JAEWPC010000011.1, read on the forward strand.
ACGTCGATGTGTTCCTCTCCTCCGTTGTTCGACAGCATGTACACATTTTCCAAACCGTGTTCTTGCTTCAACGTCTCCAGCGCTTGCTTGATTTGGACGTACGACTCGGATTCCGCCGATTCGATGGGCGAATCGAAGCCCGGAATGGCAGCTACCTTCTGATAGGCCATTTGAATATCGGTGTTCAGGCGAAGATCGAATTGCTCCAGAAGTTTGCTAGTCAACTGCCGGTTAACGATCTGAGCCGATCCCGCGAAAGCGCCACAGGTTAGAAGCACAAGAAGAATAATGCTTACGACAATTTTGACCGAAAGATGGCGGGTGAACCATTGCCCAATCCGTTTAGCGAACGTTCGATCTTGCGCTTCCGACACTAATCGTCCCTCCCATGTCCGTTGGAATATCGATATTTTCGTACACTTGCGCGATCTTCTCTTTCAAGTAACGAACGATTTCGTTCACGTGCTCCGTTTGCGTATAGGGCGATATGGCGAAAAATTTCGACGCGTACAGCACGGCTTGGCCGTCGTCCGCCGTCTTGACGATCAAATGCTTCTTCGTGTCGCCGAAGAACATTCGGTCGCGGTGTTGTCCGAGCAGTTCGAACAGCTTCTCGTTAAATTCGTTCGTCCTTCGTATTTCCTGCGAGGTGCAAATTCCGGACAACTCTTCCCGGAAGGACGGTCCGCCTTCGGGATAAATACGGAACAACGTGATGATGCCCGGATTGTCCGGATTGACGATAACCGCTTCTGGAATATGCGCGCTAAGCTCTCTCCGGAAAGCCAGATTCACGTCGACGAACTGGGCAAGCAATCTCCTGTAGCCTTCGGCGCCGAACGCGAGAAGCGCGCTGTACATACTGATGGAACTGGCCATTCGGGAGCATTCAAGCGTATATCCCGTATGATATTGACCGTAACCGCGATGGCCGACATAAGGCGTTTCGTCCGGATCCAAATCCAGCAGCCGCAAATCCTCGGCGTCTTGTACGAGGAATAGACTCGTCAAGTACGGGGTTTGCCCGAGCTTCTGGAAGTCGAAGCAAAGCGAATCCGCCATGCCAAGGTGCGCCATTCTGCTCTGAATCGACTGTAACGCTTCCGCCGTGTCGGGTAGCAAAGAGAGAGGATTGGCGGCGAAGTCGTAATCGTTGTAGAAAGCGAAGAACCCGCCGAGCGCCGAATCCGCATGAATATGCGGCCTTTTCAATCGGTAAGCCCGCGAAACCTCCTCCGCGGCCTCGTAAATATCCTTGACGTTGTCGATGCCCATCGCGTCCGTCGTCCCGGTCGTCGCTACGATATAGACGGGTACGCCGCCATCATGGATAACGCGAGCCATTTGTCTGCGCAAGTCGGCCACGTCCATCGAACTGTCGGGAAGGGTTCGGATCTTGACTAGATTGCTCGTGCCGAGCCCCGTCGCTTCCATCGACTTGAACAAGCTGTAATGGGCCGCCTCGGAACAGAACGCGAACAGGCGATCAGGCACCCCATTAATCCTAGCGTCCGGAGCCTGTTTGCTGATGGCGATCCGCAATCCGTTGAATATGGCCCCCTGTCCGCCCCACGTCGTATAACCCCCGCTTCGCAACGCATCGTAACCGGCCAGCTTGGACATCATTCCGATCACTTTCACTTCCGCCTCGGCACCGGCCGGCCCGTAGACGTCCCATAAATTGTTGCCGTTCACCATGAAGGCCGCGACCATCCCGACGATGCCCGGAATGCTAGCCATCGGCAAGATGTTCGTCAGAAAATACTTCGTGTGGTACGGATGCGCGTGCAACAACTCGAGTAACTTCTCTCCCACTTCTTCCATGGGCACGCCTTGCTCGGGAATTTCGCTAGCCAGCAACAGATCGCTGTAAAATCTCGCGGAACGTATTTTCGTTCCCTTCAGGTTGACGTTGTCCGGATCTTTCAAAGCATCCGCGCCTTCCAGTATTTGCCCGATGAGCTTCATCATAAGCTCTCGTTTTTCCGGATTCCCGTCATCGCTCGGAAACCATTGTCTCACGTCGGGCGCAATCCCACTCATCATTCTCTTCCTTTCTGTCGCAATATGTATTTTTAATCGGCTATGTCTTCTGCTAGGAAGCGAAGTCATGATGGCGACAGCCGGATTAAACGGGAGAACGCGAGTAGTGGTGACCCGGCGCTGTTGCAGGCAACAAAAAAAGCGCCGTACGATTGCCCGCTAAAGGTAATTGTTCGCCGCTTCATGCGTGTGCAGCTGGCTGACATTTCTCTGAGAAAGAAGTAGTCCCTTTAGCTTTGCGTCACTACTTTTCAGTAGTTTTGCCGATTCCGAATATCCAGTTGTGAAAGAACAATGTCGAAAGAACGAACGTATGAAACCCATAGTTTTCCTTTCTTCGACGACATTATCTTACAATTCTTTGGCAGATTAATCAACAAATATTAAAAAAGGTTCTCCCTGGGTAGGGAGAACCTTGATTGACTCGTTTATTCCCACTCGATCGTCGCCGGCGGTTTGGACGTAATGTCGTACACGATACGGTTGACATGCTTCACTTCGTTGACGATGCGGTTGGAGATCTTCTCCAGCACGTCGAACGGAATGCGAGCCCAGTCCGCGGTCATCCCGTCGATGGAAGTGACGGCGCGAATGCCGACGGTGTAGTCGTAGGTACGGCCGTCGCCCATAACGCCTACGCTCTTCATGCCCGGCAACGCCGTGAAGTATTGCCAGACCTCGCGCTGCAGCCCCGCCTTGGCGATCTCGTCGCGAAGGATCGCGTCGGATTCGCGGACGATCTCGAGCTTCTCTTCCGTCACTTCGCCCAGAACGCGGATCGCAAGCCCCGGACCCGGGAACGGCTGGCGCCAGACGATCTCTTCCGGCAAGCCGCACTCTTCGCCGACCTTGCGCACTTCGTCTTTGAACAGCGCCTTCAGCGGTTCGATGAGCTTGAACTTCATGTCTTCCGGCAGGCCGCCGACGTTATGATGAGACTTGATCGTCTGCGCCGTGGCCGTGCCGCTCTCAACGATATCGGTATACAGCGTGCCTTGCGCGAGGAACGCGAAGTCGTCGAACTTGGCGGATTCCTCTTCGAACACGCGGATGAACTCGTTGCCGATGATTTTGCGTTTCTGCTCCGGATCGGATACTCCGGCGAGCTTGCCGAGGAACCGGTCTTTCGCATCGATCTTAACGACCTTCATATCGAATTTGCCGACGAACGTTTCCATGACGCCTTCGGCTTCGCCTTTGCGAAGTAAGCCGTGATCGATGAACATGCAAGTTAATTGATCGCCGATCGCTTTATGGATGAGCATCGCGACGACGGACGAATCGACGCCGCCGGACAGCGCGCATAGCACCTTCTGATCGCCGACCTCCCGACGAATCTCTTGCACCATGTCTTCGATGAACGACTCCATCGTCCAATCGCCTTTGCATCCGCACACTTCGTACAGGAAGTTGCGGATCATCTCGTTGCCGTACACCGAGTGGCGAACCTCCGGATGGAATTGAACCGCGTAGATACGACGGTCCGCATGGCTCATCGCCGCAACCGGCGCATGCTCCGTGCTTGCGTCGACGACGAAACCTGCCGGCAGCTCGGTGACGTGGTCGCCGTGGCTCATCCATACCGTCTGACGCGCGTCGAGACCCTTCACAAGCGGATTGCCGGATACGAAATCGACGTCCGACTTGCCGTACTCGCGCTTGTGCGCAGGCTCGACCTTACCTCCGTGCTGATGCGTGATCAACTGCATGCCGTAGCAAATGCCGAAAATCGGCAACCCGAGCTCGTACACCCCTTTGTCGACTTGAGGCGCGTTCTCCGCATATACGCTTGCCGGTCCGCCCGAGAAAACGATGCCCTTAGGCGCGAGCTCGCGGATTTTGTCCGCCGGTGTGTTGTAAGGCAGCAATTCGCTGTAGACGCCAAGGTCGCGAATGCGGCGCGCGATCAATTGGTTGTACTGTCCGCCGAAATCCAATACGACGATCATTTCGTGCGGCTTGTTTACTTGCGCTTGAGTAGTCACTGTCTCACGAGCCTCCTGAAATCAATTGAATGTATTATAGCTTTGCCGCTTTCGCAGCGTCAAGGCGACTGCCCGAGGCTCTTCGGCGCGGTTTCAAGCTGCGGATGGCGCTAACGACTTCGTCCACGTGACCCTTTACTTTAAGATTGCGCCATTCCTTGAGCAGCTTGCCGTTCTCATCGATCAGGAACGTCGAGCGCACGATGCCCATATACGCGCGTCCGTACAGTTGTTTTTCCTGCCATACGCCGTACAGGTCGCACACCTTATGGTCAACGTCCGCCAGCAAGGGGTAACGCAGCCCGTATTTGTCCGCGAACTTGCGGTGGGACTTCAGATCGTTCGTGCTGATGCCGAGAATGACCGCGTCCAGGCCTTCCTCTGCGAGTATCGCCGCCGCGTCGCGGAAATCGCAGGACTCCTGCGTGCAGGCGGGCGTCGAATCCTTGGGGTAGAAGAAAAGGATGACTTTACGCCCTCGATATTGGCTTAATTTGACCCTGTCGGCGTCACCTTCCGCACCGATAGCGGGAAGCTCGAAATCGGGCGCCTTGCGTCCGACTTGAATCATTGGTTTTCTAGGCATTGGCGGTGGTTCCTTTCACGCACGCGATTACATAAGTCTCAGCTTAACACTCCCCGGCGGAAAAGAAAACGATGCGACGCGGGTGACAATGTTACGGTATAATGAACATAGCAAACGATACGCGCGCGAAGCACGCCGCTTGTCCCCGGTTCGGGGAAGAGCGGCTTTTTTGCGTTCGCAAAATTAGGGGAGGTAATTGTATGTTCGAAGTGCAGTATGAGGCTTGGTTGGCGGGGCAACGCAAATCTCGGAGAGGAGAGTCGCTGAGACGATTAAACGAAGGGCACGGCGTGAACGAGCGATTGTTCGCGGAAACCATATGGTGGCCGGCAATCGGCAGTTTCGAGCACTTGCGCGCGGAACACGAGGTGGTTAATTTTCGCGGTGGATGCTATTACTTGGATCATGCCTTCATCCTCCATCCCTACTTGGTGGACTGGGAAGTCGACGATTTCTCCTCGCACGCCAAAAACATGAATCGCCGCGAGTTCGATTATGAGCGCCAGAGGCAGAATGAATTGATCCTTAGCGGATGGCAAGTCTATCGCGTCCCTTTGGACGCGATTAAAGAACGTCCGATGCAAGTTCGACAATTCGTGCTTCAGGTCATGGGAAAGCTATACAGCATCGGCTTAGGAGAACAACCTACTTTACCGCTTAAGCAGCGCGAAATCATTCGGCTTGGCTTGCGAGTGCAACGGGCGTTCACCCCGCTGGAAGTGGCGGAATGCCTCGGAGTAAGCGACCGCTACGCACGAGAATTGCTGCGGGAGCTAGTCCAGCAAGGCTTCCTGGAAGCCGCTAGCGGCAACTCGCGCATCCGAAGCTATCGACTAACGCAGCGCGGTGCACGCATCTATTTGCCATAACGGAACTCGGTTCCGCTATATCGCCTCATGTGTCGCTACTCAGCAGAATAACGGAATCTAATTCCGTTATTCCTAGTATTCTCGCCTGCAACTAACTCCAAACGCAAAGATAAAGGAACTTAGTTCCGTTATCTCGCTTAGAACACCCAATACTTTCGCAATAACGGAACTGAGTTCCGTTAAGATTGGTTACTCCAAAGGCGGGTACGTGCGAGTGCGTCATGAAGTGCGCTGATTGAGGGTTCGACAAATGTGTCGGGTGCGCAACTTGTTGCCATAAAGGAACTTAGTTCCGTTATCTCGCTTAGAACACCATATGCTTTCGCAATAACGGAACTGAGTCCCGTTAAGATTAGTTACTCCAAAGGCGGGTACGTGCGAGTGCGATATGAAGTGCGCTGATTGAGGGTTCTACAAATGTGTCGGGTGCGCAACTTGTTGCCATAACGGAACTCAGTTCCGCTATATCGCCTCATGTGTCGCTTGTCCGCGGAATAGAGGAACTGAGTTCCTCTATTCCTAGTATTTTCGCCCGCAACAAACTCAAAACGCAAAGATAACGGAACTTTGTTCCGTTATCTCGCTTAGAACACCCTATACTTTCGCAATAACGGAACTGAGTTCCTTTAAGATTGGTTACTCCAAAGGCGGGTACGTGCAACCGAGACCGTTACCGTGCCCCACCCAGGCTTTGTTCCAGCCAGCCGGACAACTGGCGGAAGCCCTCGATCGAGAACGGGATCGCTTGCTTGCGATCGCCCGGTCCCGTCAGCTCGACGAGAATCCGATTCTCTCTTTCGGTGCATACGACTTGGAAGCGCGCGGATTCGCCGTTCTGATCCTCTTCCCAGCTGCACATCATGCTGCTTACGAAACTTTTCATCTTCTCCCCTCCTTGTCTCGTATACGGTGCGGCGGGAGCAGGCGGGGGCGCCGTTGTTGCGGGTTGTTCCGCGACCGGTGCCGAATCAGCGGCGTTCTCGTGGAGGGCCGGCGGCTCGACCGCGACCGAAGCAGCAGCTTCAACGGTTTCGGTCGATCCCGCACCCGCTTCCGCTTGAACCGCTTCCACAATCTCCGCCGAAGCTGCCGCTACCTCTTCGACCTCCGCCTTCCCGCGAAGAAACGGCACCGCGTACTTGTCGATCACTTTGCCCAGCCGCTCCGGATTAAACGGCTTCATCAGATAGCCCTTCGCCCCGGCCTCCATCGCGCCTTCGACCAAATCCTGCTGGTTGCTCGCCGTGCATACGAGAATGACGGCTTCGGCATCGATGCGCAGAATTTCGCGGATCGCATCCGTTCCGTTCATCTCCGGCATCTGCAAATCCATGATGACGACGTCCGGCCTCAGCTTCTCGTATAGGTTGATCGCGTCTTTGCCATTGGCCGCTTCGCCAACGACTTCGTGGCCGCTATTGCGCAAAATATCGGCGGCCATCTTCCTCATGAAGCTCGTATCGTCGACGATACAGAATCTATAGCTCATCAGCAAAGTCCTCCCCTAAGGTTATGTTCGTGCTGCAAGCCGCATCGACAGCTTCTTCGCCTCTTCGGCGGTCGTTAAGCCGTCGCGAGCCTTAAGCAGCGCGTTATGAACGATCGATTTATGGCCCGTCTGGGCCATATGCTTCTCGATCTCCGCCAGCGGACGGCGCTCGGCGATCATCTCGCGCAGCGCGTCGGTAACCGTCAGCACTTCGAAGGCGGCGACTTCGCCGCGATAACCGGATTCGCCGCAATGCCTGCAGGCGCTCGGGCGCCCAAGCACGAGTTTGCCGTTGATCTGGGACGACACGAAGGACCGGAAGTTGCCGACGAGCCCCTTGTCGTTCCGCTTCGCTTCTTCCGCCGCGATCTCGTGTTTCTCGAACAGCTTCTCCTCTTCCTCCGTCGCCGAAGCCGTCTGCGCGCATTGCTTGCAGAGCCGCTTCACGAGCCGTTGCGAGACGATGCACTTGAGCGACGAGGCGAGAAATTCGGCATCCGGCGACAATGCCATAAGCCTCGAGAGCGTGCCGACCGCATTGCCGCCCTGCAGACCGCCAAGCACCATACATCCCGTCATCGCCGCCCGAACGGACGCTTCGAGCGACTCCGGGTCGCGCAGCTCGCCGACCATAAGGACGTCGGCATCATGACGAAGCGCGGAGCGAATGCCCTTGGCGAACGTGAATCCGGCGTTCTCGTCGATCGCGAGCTGGGTGACTCCGACCAACCGGCGTTCGATCGGGTCCTCCACGGACAACGCGCACCTGCTCTCCGCCGCGAGCCGATGCAACAGCGCGTACAGCGTCGTCGTCGTTCCGCTGCGCGGCGGCCCCGATACGATCACAAGACCGCCGGGGGCTCGAATCGATTGCTCAACCTGTGCCAAGTGAGACTCCGTTAAGCCTAGTTCGGTCAACCTCGGCATCGCATCCGGCGGCTCCGCGAGCCGGAACACGTAATGTTCCCCGAAAGCCGTCGGCACGCAGGAAGCCGAGACGTCATAAGGCTTAAAAGCGATCTGCAGCGGGAACTGGCTGAATTGCGGCATCCCCCTGCTCGTCGCGGACATGCGGGCGATGTCGCGAATCCGGCTCAGAAGCTCGCCCTGCTCCATCTTCGGGAACGTTTGATAGACTCGCATGGACTCCCCCGTCCGAAACCGAACGACAAGCCCGGACTCCTGCGGCTCGAAATGAATCGCCTTTGCTTTGCCCTCCGCCGCCGCCTGCAGAATCCCTTCGATCGCCGCGGCCGATTCGTCCGCGCCGTAATAGCGGAGGATCGCTTCCTTCAATTCCGCTCCGGCGGCGAGCATAGGCTGCACGGCGAATCCCGTAGCCGTCTGAACCGCGTTAATCGCCTCTTGGTTCAGCGGATCGGCCATCGCCGCCTTAAGCTTGCCGCCGCTTCTCTCGAGCGGCAGCACCTCGTAATCGCGGGCGATCCGCGCCGGAAGCAGGCTCAGCACGGATACGTCCGCTTTCGCCTCGCTTAGATCCACGCATGGGACGCCGAGCTGGAACTCCAACGCTTCGAGCAGCTGGCGTTCGGTAATTAACCCTTGTTCGATGAGCAGCTGGCCCAGCTTCCGATGAGGCTGCGTTCTAGCCTGCGTTTCAAGCGCCTCGGCCAATGTCTCCTCGCTGATCAGTCCGTTCATTTTCAACAATTCACCAAGCCGCATAGAACCCCACTCCCGAATGAGGATAGCAAAAAGCCAAGCGGAGCTGGCGGCCCGGCTGTCTTGCCGTCATGCTTGACGGTTTAGACCCGTGGCTTTGCGTCCCTGGCTTTCGCTCAGGTTTGCCCTTTAACAAATCCCTTGGCTTTGCGTGGATGTCGAACCCTTCGACTTATTCCGATATTCAAATTTTGACGAACTTGGTGATCGAGCGCCATGCCTCCAAATGCTCATTTTGCAAGCACGCGGGCATGGGAGGATGGTGCCTGCAACAAGCCTCCCGGCTATGGGTACAAGGATAGACACCTTACGCGTACATACGACGAAAGTCGTCGTTCGGCGCATGGATTAGGACCCGGTACGGCGAACTTTTGACGAACGATGGCGCTTATCAGCTCCCCGCGCCGCGATATTTGCGGATGCCGCGATTCCAGATCGTTAGGCCGATCGTCGCTACGATCGCGCCGACGACCGCAGTGAGCAGCGACATCGTCAAATCCTCGTGCCGGTCTAGGAAGAACGACGCAGGATAGACGCCGACGAACGCGAACGGCAGCACCCAGCTGAGCAGGAACCTTATCCCTTTGTTAAAAATCTGAATCGGATACCGGCCGTAGTTCTGAATGTTGAACATAAGCGGCACGATGCCCGTCGGCGCGTCGGAGTAGAACGAGATGGCGGCTAGCGCCGTATACAAGCCTCCGTAGATGAGGACCGAACCGATGACCATGACGATCAGCATGAACGGGTCGTACCAATCGAACGGCAATCCCAACGTTGCCCAAGACGTGCCCATGATCGCTAAGCCGACGAGACCGCCGACCATCGACGGGGGATCGACGTTCTCCAGCATGATCTGCACGAGTGAGTGAGCCGGACGGGTCAGCACCCTGTCCATCTCGCCCTTCACGATATATCGCTCGCTGAAATTCCATAGATTGAAGAACGTGCTGAACACGCCGAAAGCGAGCATGAAATAGCCGTATACGAATACGACCTCCGCTTCGGTCCAACCGGCCAAGCTCTCCGTATGAATGAACACGACGAAGATGAACACCAGGTTCACCGCCGAGAACAGCAGGTCCGACAGGACCTCCACCCAGAAGTCCGCGCGGTAAGTCAGCTTTGTTTTCAAATAATTCGCGATATATTCCCGGAACAGCGACAGCGTAAAGCGCATGCGACGCGTCAACCTCCTTGCACGAACAGCCTGCGGCGCGCCGAGCGCCACATCGCCATTATCGGTAGAATAAGCACGGCCACCCAGATGACCTGAACGAGCAGCGCCTGCCACACGTCGGCCCCGTTCAGCCTGCCGGTGAACACGGAGCTAGGCAAATACGTAATCGCCGGAAAAGGCAGCCAATCGAGCACCGGCTTCGCCCATGACGGGAAGAACGCGATCGGTAGCACGACGCCGGACAGCAAATCGACGAGCACCCTCTTCATGCGCATCATTCCTTCGTTATTTTCAACGAAGAAGGCGAACAAGCCCGTCATTATGTTCAGCTGCGAGTTGATGAGGAAGCTGAACCAGAGCATCACGATGAATACGACGTACCGAATCGGATCGCTCGGGAACGTAATCGGGAACAGCAGCGAGACGACGAGCATACCCGGAATCATGAACAAGCCGAACCGGAAAATGCCTTCCCCGAACCCTTGCATCATCTTCACGATGAGATAGTTGTACGGGCGCGTCATCTGCACGGCCAAGCTGCCGTCGCGCACGTCGTTCGAGATTTCGCGGTCCAAGTTATTGAAGTAGAACGCGCGCCCCATCCACGATACGGCCACGTAGGTCGTAATCTGCGCGACCGTGAACCCTTCCAGCGTATCCGCGTCGCCGTAGATCGCCTTCCACAGAAAATAGTACGCCCCGATATTGATCGCATAAATAATAATGCCGCTATAGTAGTTCACCCGGTAAGCGAGCATCATGAGGAACCGGATCCGAATGAGCTCCAGATAAGCGCTAGCCACGGTTGCCTGCCCCCGCTTCCGCCTTGTCCTGCTCAGCAGGCGCGTCCTCCGCCGCTTGCGGCACCTCGGCGCTGCCCGACGAATAAATTTCCCTTACGATCTCGTCCGTGTTCGTCTCGAAAATCTTAATATCGCTAATGTCCAGCGACGCGCCGACGACGCGGGAGAGCACATCGGACACGTTCATCTCGCGCGGAAGCCACACCTTGGCGGTCTGCTCGTTCTCGAGCGTCCAGCGAACGTCGAGCCCGCTCGTCAGTCCGTTCACCGCGCCCAAAGTAATCGGATCGTTGAATTGGAACTGCACCTCGCGGCCTTTGCCCCAGCGCGTCTTCAGTTCTTCCAGCCCGCCGTCGTATATGATACGTCCGTCGTCGAGCATAATCACGCGGGAGCAGAGCGCTTCGATATCCTGCAGATCGTGCGTCGTCAGCAGAATCGTCGTGCCGTGCTCGCGGTTCATCCGCTTCAGGAATTCGCGGATTTCCGTCTTGACGACGATATCCAGTCCGATCGTCGGTTCGTCCAGGAATACGATGGACGGATTATGCAGCAGCGCCGCCACGAGCTCGCAGCGCATCCGCTGTCCGAGACTCAGCTTGCGCACCGGACGATTCAGCAGCTCCTGCAGATGCAGCGTTTCGACCAATTCGTCCAATCGCCGCTTGAAATCCGTTTCGCTTACCCGATACACTTTGCGCAGCAGCCGGAACGACTCGATAACGCCGATGTCCCACCACAGCTGGCTCCGCTGACCGAACACGACGCCGATTCCCCGCACGAACGTCTCGCGGTCCTTATATGGCACGTAACCGTTCACGAGCAGCTTGCCCGACGTCGGAACGAGGATCCCCGTCAGCATCTTGATCGTCGTCGACTTGCCCGCCCCGTTCTCTCCGATATAGCCGCAAATTTCCCCTTGGGGGATTTGGAAGCTGATATCCTTCACCGCGGTCACTTCCGTATGCTCGCGCACGAATAAATCCTTTAGCGCGCCCTTCAGTCCTTCGCGGTTTTTCTGCACTTTGAACTGCTTTCTCAGCTCGTTCACTTCAATGGCTAACATGGTAACCTCCTGACGAAACTTGCTTGTCCCGCTCATGAAACTTTATAATTTCTACATGTAATCTTACATCACGAACGATCCAGCATACAATGCCGCGGGTTTATGGCGACCGGCGGCCGCTATCGTCTAGCAGAGAGGAATTGACGAATGTCGAGAAAATGGAGATATACGCTATTCGGCGTTCTTGCCGTGCTGTTCATCGCTTTTTGCTTTATCGGATGGTGGGCTTACCGGGCGAACGAGAACTTGAGCGATTTCAATAAGTCCAAGGAAGAGTCGCGCTTCGGGCAATTCGAGGAGAAGGTCGAGGAGAAGCCTCCCGAGTGGGAAGGCACCGAGAGAGTCAACATCCTGCTCATGGGCGGCGACGAACGCGGCTTGCGCGAAGGCGAGATCGCGAGATCCGATTCGATGCTCGTCGTCTCGATCGATCCGCGGAAGAAGACGATCCACCTATTCTCCGTCTTGCGGGATACTTGGGTCGAGATTCCGGGCTATAAAGATAACCGGGCGAATACGGCGCTGTCCCTCGGCGGTCCGAACCTGTCGATGAAGACGATCGGCAACCTCCTCGGACTCGATATCCAATACTACGTGTATGTTGATTTTCAAGGATTCATCAAGCTGGTGGACGCCATCGGCGGAGTCGACTTCTTCGTGGAGAAGGATATGCACTGGTCCGACTCCGCGGACGGACATAAATACGACATCAACTTGAAAAAAGGGTTCCAGCATCTCGACGGCGAGAAGGCGCTCCAATACGCGAGGTTCCGTCACGACAGGCTGTCCGACTTCACGCGCACCGGCCGGCAGCGCGAGCTGCTGAAGGCGATCGCGGGCAAGCTGCAGTCCGGGTGGAACCTGATCAAGCTGCCGGACATTCTCGGCGACATCGCGCCTTATATCGAGACGAATTTGACGTCCCGCGAGATGCTCAAGCTCGGGAGCCTCGGCTACAAGTCGCACCAAGCCGGCTCGTTCCAAGCGCCTCCTAACGAGCTGCTGGCGGACGAGAAGATCGGCGGCTCGTCGGTGCTCGCCATCAGGAACAAAGAAGCGCTTAAAGGCTACGTGCAGCAATCGCTGGCGACGGACGAGAGCTTGACGGAGGCGACGCCGTCCCCGTCCTCGTCGCCGGCAAGCTCGGCAGGAGGCAAAGAATAATGATGAGTCCACGGCAACGGGTTAGATCAGCGGAATTATACGAGGAAGCGAAACAACATATCGTCGGCGGCGTGAACAGCCCTTCCCGCTCTTTCAAAGCGGTAGGCGGAGGCGCTCCCGTCTTCATGGAACGCGGAGAAGGCGCTTATTTCTGGGACGTCGACGGCAACCGGTACATCGATTACTTGCAGGCTTTCGGTCCGATCATTACCGGCCACGCCCACCCGCACGTAACGGAAGCGATCGTAAGAGCGGCTAAGAACGGTACTTTGTTAGGAACCGCGACGGAACATGAAATTCGGCTGGCCGAGAAGCTGAAAGCCGCGATTCCGTCCATGGACAAGGTGCGGTTCGTCAATTCCGGCACGGAAGCGGTCATGACGACGATCCGCGTCGCGCGGGCGTACACCGGCCGCAACAAAATCATCAAGTTCGCCGGCTGTTATCACGGCCACTCCGACCTCGTGCTCGTAGCGGCAGGCTCAGGGCCGTCCACGCTGGGCATCCCCGACAGCGCGGGCGTGCCCGCCAGCATCGCGAGCGAAGTGATCACGGTTCCGTTCAACGATCTGGACGGGCTGCGGGAAGCGCTGGCGCATTGGGGCAACGATGTCGCGGCAGTCATGGTCGAGCCGATCGTCGGCAACTTCGGCATGGTCATGCCGAAGCCCGGCTTCCTAGAAGGGCTGTGCAAGCTGACGAGGGAGGCCGGCGCGCTCGTCGTCTACGACGAGGTCATCTGCGCTTTCCGGTTCCACTATGGGTCGGCTCAGACGTTCTCGTCCTTCCCGGACCAAGAGGCGATTCGTCCGGACTTGACCGCGCTGGGCAAAATCATCGGCGGCGGCTTGCCGATCGGCGCCTACGGAGGACGCGCGGAGATTATGGAGAAGGTCGCGCCGCTCGGTCCGGCTTATCAAGCGGGCACGATGGCCGGCAATCCCGCTTCCGTGCTGGCAGGCATCGCGTGCTTGGAGGTCCTTAGCGAGCCCGGCGTGTACGAGAAGATGGAGCGTCAAGCGGTTCGCTTGATCGACGGCTTGCAAAGCGCAGCCGCCAAGAACGGCGTCCCGCTCACGATCAACCGCATCGCCGGCGCGTTCTCGACGCACTTCTGCGACCATCCGGTCACGAACTACGACGAAGCCCAGGATACGGACGGGGAGCAATTCGCCCGCTTCTTCCGGCTCATGCTCGATCAAGGCGTCTACCTGGCGCCTTCGAAGTACGAGGCATGGTTCCTCACGACGGCGCATGCGGACGCCGACATCGACGAGACGATCACAGCGGCGGAGTACGCGTTCGCCCATATGTAAACAAACGAAAAACCGGCTTTCTCGTTAAGAGATAAGCCGGTTGTTTGCGTTTATTCGGTCGCTTCCGCGAGAATCGTTCCCTCTACGTTGATCAAGACGGATCCCGCGCCGCTGACTACGACCGCGAAGCCTTTATTAAACTCGCCCGCCGAGTCGAATTGAGCCGGTATGACGACTTTGCCCTTCGCGTCGATATAGCCGTATTGGCCGTTCTCCGCGAACGCGGCTAGCCCTTCATGGAAGCTGCCTAAATCCTCGTATTCCGTTGACAATACCGTCTCGCCCTTCGGATTCACGAAGTAGTGCTTGTCGTCGGCTTTGACGGCGGCTACCCCTTCGCTGAACGCTTGCGCTTCGGCATACGTCGGCGCGATGACTTCCTCGCCCTTCGCGTTCACGAAGCCGAACGAGCCTTCCCCGTTCTCGCCTTCGGCCTGCACGAGCCCGAAACCGCCTTCGAAGTCGAATGCGCCTTGATAGATCGGCTTAATGATCGTCGCTCCCGTGCGATCGATGTAACCGTAACGTCCTTCGACTTGAACGGCCGCAACGCCTTCCGAGAAGTAGAACGCGTCTTCGTATTGAGCCGGAACGATTTCTTTGCCCGTATGATCGATGTACCCGAATAAGTCCCCTTTGCGAACGAGCGCCAAGCCCTCGGAGAAGTCGTACAGCTCGTCATAGCCCGTCGGCGACAGCTCCGTCTTGCCTGCGGCGTTAATGTAAGATGCGACTCCGTCCTTCTCCACGAGCGCCACTCCGTCGGAGAAATCGTACGCCTTGTCGAACTGCAGCGGGATGACCGCCTCGCCAAGCGCGTTAATGTATCCGTACTTGCCGTCTTCCTTCACGATCGCGAGTCCTTCATGGAACCCGTTCGCCTCCTCGTATCGCGCCGGAATGACCGTCTCGCCGAATACGTTGACGAAGCCTTGCTTGTCGCCGCTCGCGAACGGATGCAGCCTCGGCGTAATGCTCAGCTTGGAAGCGGCGAGGTCTTCCGCGACTGCCGCGCCGAGCAGCCGTCCGGCCTCTGCCGCCGGTACCCACAGCGTCCCGCCTTGCTGAACCGGCGCGACCTTAAGCTCGGTTTGGTTCCCGTTCACGACGGCGGTCTTCGATTTAACGGTAAGTTTAACGATTCGAGTTCCTTGAGTAAGCGTAACCGTACTCGCGGCTTCATCCCACTCTACCTTCGCTCCGGCTGCGGCAGCCAGCAATCTAACCGGAACGAATTCCGTCTTCTCGATCGTCTTGACCTTCCAGCCCGTCTGGACGATGCCGTCCACCGATACGCCGATCGACGGAGTCGCCGCGTAGGCTTCCGATGCCGGAACGAAGCTCGCGATTTGAATCGCCGTTAATGCCGCTGCCGCCAATAAGGCGCCTTTACCGAATGTGGAACGTAACGTATTCGTCATCGTGGATTTCCCCTCGCTCTACTGGATTTTATTTGGTGGTGTAAATTTGGTCGAATACGCCCTTGTCCGCGAAGAACTTCGCTTGCGCTTTGTCCCAACCGCCGAATTTATCGATCGTGATGAGATTCAGCTTAGGGAAGTTTTTCTCGAATTCTTTAGCCACTTTGGCGTTGATCGGGCGATAGTAGTTTTTGGCCGCGATGCGTTGGCCTTCTTCGGTATATAGGTAGTCCAAGTAGGCGGTCGCGACTTGACGCGTATCGTGCTTAGCCACGTTCTTCGTCACGACGGCTACGGTCGGCTCGGCCAGAATGCTCAGCGTAGGCGTTACGATCTCGAACTTGTCGCCGTATTCCTTCTTGGACAGATACGCTTCGTTCTCCCAAGCGATGAGGACGTCGCCGATGCCTTTTTCCACGAACGTGTTGGTCGAACCGCGAGCTCCGGTATCCAGTACGGGTACGTTAGCGAAAAGCTTCTTGATGAACTCCTTCGCTTTGTCCTCGCTGTTGTCGTTATGCTCGAGCGCATACCCCCACGCCGCCAGGAAATTCCAACGGGCGCCACCGGACGTCTTCGGATTCGGCGTGATGACTTTAACGTCGGATCTTACGAGATCGTTCCAGTCTTTAATGTTCTTCGGATTGCCTTTGCGGACGAGGAAGACGATCGTCGATTTGTACGGCGCGCTATTATTGGCGAGGCGCTTCTGCCAACCCTTGGCGATGAGCCCCTTCTGTTCGATAGCCGTCACGTCGTATTCCAACGCCAGCGTTACGACGTCCGCTTCCAAGCCGTCGATGACCGAACGCGCTTGAGCTCCGGAACCGCCGTGAGATTGCTTGATCGTTACTTTCTGACCGGTTTTCTTCTGCCAGTACTTCACGAAAGCGACATTGTAATCCGCGTACAGCTCGCGAGTCGGATCATAGGAGACGTTCAGGAGGGTGACGCTCTTCTTCTCGGCTTTCTTCGTTACGGCGGCGAAAGCGCTCGTAGAAGACAGGATGAATGCGAATGCGATGAACAGGATGAGGCGGATCGGCTTTTTCATTCGGATGACTCTCCTTTAAGATTGGGTGGTGATGTCGCCATACGCACAAAAGGCCTCGTACCTATGCACGCATAACCCGCTGCGGGCTTTTGCGTTCATGGATCCGAGGCCTCCGGTTTGCCGGTCGGCGTCTGGTCGCTATCGATTGATTGATTCCATCATATTCCACACTAATCCGAGTTGTCAACTATGAATTAATCGTTGACAGCACGCGTTTTTCATTGATACAATCGCCACAAAACATAAATCCAATTATTTCTATCGGATTTAACACTAACCATGTGGAAAAGGGGAATTTTCAATGTCCAGACGTCTACGCGAAACACGCGCGCGTTCCGTCATCATCGTAAGCCTGCTCGCCCTGTCTCTCGTCTCGCTCACCGCTTGTTCCGGAAGCAACAACAATGGATCGTCATCGAATACCGGGGAGGAATCCGTACCGACATCCGATTACAGCAAGCCGGTTCAACTCGTCAATGCCGTAACGGATGGAACGGCGGAGCTCTTCCGATCGATCGACGACGCCTTCGTTCAAGATTGGAAGGACCGTACGGGACAGACGGCGACGATCGAGCTTGCCGTCGGCGAATCATCCGCTCAAGGAAAAGCGATCGGCGACGGACAACTGCAGGCGGACTTCGTCGCGTCTGGAGTCGGGATCGATATCGATGCGTTGCAGGCATTAGGTAAAATCGGGGAAGGCTGGCAGCAGCGCTACGACTACAACAGCTCTCCGTTCGAGACGGCCGTTGCGTTCGTCGTTCGTACGGGCAACCCGAAGGCGATCGCGGAATGGAGCGATCTCGTCGATTCGGACGCCCAGGTCGTCGTGGCGAACCCCTCCGATTATACGGACGCCCGCTGGTACTACGCGGCTCCGTGGGCTTACTCGTTGGATCGGTCTCCGGAAGATCAGGATGCCGCCCGTGCGTTCGTTACCCGCTTCCATGAAAGAGTAAGCGTGCTGGCCCATGATGACGAAGCAGCGAAAGCGGCTTTCCTGAGCGACAATAAAGGCGACCTGTGGGTAACGACGGAGAGCAATGCTCTTCGGGTCGCTAACGGGGAAGGCAAAGGGAAAATCGAAGTCGTCGTCCCTTCGGTCACGTTGGCCGTCGAACCGATTATATCCGTCGTCGACGCTAACGCCGATGCGAGAGGAACGCGCGAAGCCGCGAACGGCTACGCGGACTTCCTGTTTACGGAGAAAGCGCAGACGCTTGCCGCGGAGAACTACTACCGCCCTCGGTTCGCTTCGGTCACCGAGCAATTCGTCGAGCGATTCCCCGAAGTGACGCTGCTCACGGTCGACGATAACCTGACCGGATGGGAAGACCTCCAGGCCGCGTTGTTCGCGGACGGAGGGTTGTACGGCCAACCTCCCGCCAAATAAAACGAACAAGGGCAATCCCTCGGCGCTTAACCGTTGGGACTGCCCTTCTCTTCTCTACTCTCGCTTATCGTCGTATCTGCCGTCCACTTCGCGGGCGAGCGTCCGGTATAGCTTCGTCTCCTCGGCGACCGGGTCCCGCTCCGCTTGAATGCGCACTTCATAGCGCGGCGAAATCCGTCTCACCGCCTCGACCTCGGGAGCATCCGCTTCCTGCTCTCCCTCGGTCAACCGCTCGGCCAACAGCTCCTCGGCCGAACGAGCCTTATTGTCGTTGTGCTCCACTGCTCTCGCTCCCTTCCTTAGCTAGGATGGTCGAAAGTCGCCCGCCTCATGTGAGCGAAGCTTTACGCAGCTCCTCGACCAGCTCGTCGTGAATATGCCCGTTGCTGGCCACGACGTTCCTTACGCCAAGATGGTACCGTTCACCGGCAACGTCCGACAGGCGACCGCCCGCTTCTTCGACGAGCAACCCTCCCGCGGCGATATCCCATGCGCTCAGGTTATGCTCCCAGAATCCGCTTAGCCTACCGGCAGCCACATAGGCAAGATGCAGCGCGGCCGAGCCGCCTGAGCGCAAATTACGCACTTTCGGGGCTAGCGCTTGAATGCCCTTCAGGTTGGCAGGCAATGCGACATGCTGTTCTGCCGGAAATCCGGTCGCGATCAAGCTCTGTCCCAGCTTAAGCTCTTGCGACACGTGCATGGAACGGCCGTGTACGTAGGCGCCTTTGCCGCGTTCCGCGACGAATAACTCGTCTCTGGACGGGTCATATACGACTCCTACGATTACTTGCCCTCTATGCGCGAGCGCGATGGACACCGAGAAGAACGGAAACCCGTGCACGAAGTTCGTCGTGCCGTCTACGGGATCCACGATCCACAAGTATTCCGCGTCGCCCATGTCGCGAATCGCTTTCGCGGACGCTTCCGGGCCTGGTTCAACGCCTTCTTCCCCGAGAAAGGCATGATGCGGAAAATGCGTGCCGACCAAATTGCGAATCATCCGCTCCGAGCCTTTGTCGACTTCGGTCACGAGATCGTGCATCGAATATTTCGTGTCCAACTGCGTAATCGTGCCTAATTTGCTTTGGATCCATTCCCCGGCTTTCGCCGCGCAATTGATCGCGACAGCCGTAAAGCTTTTGCCGCCTATGACGTTATTCGGCAGGTTGTCGCTCATCCGTCATCCCTCGAATCTATTTATTCGTTTATCGCTAACGATCGTTCACCATACCACTAACATATACGAAATTACAACATTGCGGTTGCGATGAAAATAGGAATTTCGAACGTTTTTACAAGTCCCGGACGCCTTGTATGATCAGATAAATCGCCATTCCGAGCAAAGTCGCCTGCAACAGCCAGATTAATTGTTTGCCGCTCATCCGCGAAGCGATGACGGCTCCTAATCGGCCGCCTATGATCGCCCCCGGCATGAGCGCCGCGAACAGCAGCCAATCGATGTTGCCGTGCCAGGCGTGAACGCCGCTTCCCAATACGGATGACAGCAGGATGACGAACATCGACGTAGCCGTCGCCACATGCGGCGGGAACCGGAACAGCAGCACCATCAGCGGCACGAACAACGACCCCCCGCCGATTCCGAACAAGCCGGAGCAAAGCCCGACGCCGCAGCCGATGATCAAGGCGAGCGCGATGTTATAGCCGTACGTATGCACCGCGCCGCTGCCGTCGGTGAACGTCCGCTGTACCGACCAATTGACGCGGAGCGGCTTCATCTTCTGCCTGGCGATCATCAGTCCGAACATGACGAACATGAATATCCCGAAAGACAGCTGGAAGGGACCTTGCTCGATCCCGGTCGTCAGTTGCGCCCCGATCATGGCCGATGGCCCGCTTGTCGCGAAGAATATCCAACCTGTGCGAGAGTCCACTTTGCCTTGCTTACGGTACGTATAGGTCGCGGACAGCGCCGTGAAGATGAGCACCGCGAGAGACGTGCCTACCGCGATCTGCGTCGTGACGGGATCTCCTACGATCCGCTCTCCGAGCAGGACGAGCACCGGCACCATAATAATGCCGCCGCCAAGACCGACGATGCTGCCGAAGACGGCGGCGATGATTCCGACGATGAATAAAAACAACAGTCCCATGAGGCTTAACACTCCGATGCAAGTTTCGTTCGTTTATCCTTAAGCTACCATATAACCTATTGCCCGTAAACGAAACGATGCATACGCCAACGGATCTTTAAGCGACGAAAACCGCCAGGCTGTCGCAGCTTGGCGGTTTCGATGATGATTTAAATGCCGACCGTATTATAGCCGTTATCCACGTACAGCACTTCGCCCGTGATGCCGCGAGCCCAATGGCTCATTAGGAACAGCGCGGTATCGCCGACTTCCGCCGCCTCCGTGTTGCGACGAAGCGGTGCTTTCTCCTCGACTTGCTTGAGGATCGTATTGAAGCCTGCGATACCTTTGGCAGCGAGCGTGCGGATCGGTCCGGCGGAGATCGCGTTCACGCGAATTTGCTGCGGTCCGAGATCGCTCGCCAAGTAGCGGACGGAAGCTTCGAGGCCTGCTTTGGCGACGCCCATGACGTTGTAGTTCTTCAGCGAGCGCTGAGCGCCGAGGTAGGTCAGCGTGACGATGCTGCCGCCTTCCGTCATCAACGGATGGAGACGTTGCGCGACCGCCGTGAGCGAGTATACGCTAATGTCGTGCGCGAGCGCGAACCCTGCGCGGGACGTATCGACGTATTGGCCGTCGAGCTCCTCGGCTTTCGCGAACGCGATGCAATGGGCAAGCCCGTGAAGGACGCCTACTTCTTCTTTGAGCCGGTGCGCCAGCCCTTCGATGTCTTCGTCGGAGCCGACGTTGCAGAGCAGCGTCAGCGAATTCGGAATCGTATCGGCAAGCTTGCGCACGCGTTCCTCGACCCGTTCGCTTTCGTATGTAAAGATCAGTCTCGCGCCTTGCGACGCAAGCGACTGGGCGATCGCCCAAGCAATGCTTCGTTCGTTGGCGACACCCATAACTACGATATTTTTCCCCTGCAGCAATCCACTCATTCGCTTCATTTCCCCCTCGCCATGAATAGGGAGCGGCGCTTGGCCGGCCACGATTGGAAGAGACCGAAGCAACGCCCCTGCATTTTCCAACGTAACGTATTTCAGGCGGGATTGCAACAGTTGTCCCAGGTTTGCTGTAACCGCTTAACCGAGCACCTCGATGCTTCCCCCGTCGATAACGCGAATCGGCGCACCTGAGGCTTCCGCGAGGCTTAGGTCGGCCATTAGCTTCACGAGCGCTTCGTCTTTCTTCTTCGCTTCGATCATGACGTCGATCGCCGCCGTCGAGCCCGCGATCGCGTACAGGAATTGCAGCAACGGCTCCGGGTCCACGTAATCCGCGTGTCCGCGGGGGTCCGTCTCGCTCTTCGGGCTCGAGACGTGGATCTTGGGCGGCAGCCAGCTCGGATCGCCCATTCGCACCCCGTTACGCGCGTTCCAACCCGACCGCTCCCACGTCCGGAGGATGTCCGGCCACAGCTCGTGCGCTTGCTCGTCCCCGGGGTTCACCGCATGATGATGAATGTCGAGCACCATCGGAACTCCCGCCTCTTCGCTGATCCTCAGCGTCTCGAGCGCGGTGAACGTCTTATCGTCATTTTCCACGGTAATCCGGTGCTTGATACGATCCTCCATCGCGTCAAACTGTCGGATAAACCGCTGTCCCGACGTCGCCTTGTCCCCATAGCTGCCGCCGACATGGATGTTGCACGTCGCCCGATCGTCGAGACCCATCAACTCCAGCATGCGCACGTGGTAATCGAGTTCGGTGACCGAATTACGGTACACCTGCTCGCGTGGCGTGCTGAGGACGGTGAAGTGATCGGGATGGAAAGAAACTCGAATGCCGTGTTCGCGCGCGAAAGAACCGACATCCGCGAACCGCTGCGCGAGCGCAGGGTAGGGATCCCAGTCCTTCAGCTGCTCATGGGTGACCAGCGGGATGATCTTCGAGGTCATCCGGTAAAGCTTAACGCCCATGTAACGGCAATGCTTAAGCAGCTTGAGCGTGTTGTGCAGGTTCAGCTCGGCGATCTGCACGAGCTTGCGCAAGGCCGCTTCGCGGTCCGCAAGCTTGGAGAACGTCGCCATCGTCATCGTGCGCGAAGGCGAAGCGTCCTCGAGTTGTACCGACATGGCGACGAATCCGAACCTTACGATCATGCTGCCATACCTCCAAGCTTAGTCGTCTTCCGTACTAAGCTTGCTCTTGTTCGCCGAAAAACATTTCATAAGCGAGCGCGGTTTGAATCTTGGACTCTTCCGGCGTCAGCTTCCGGATGAGCTCCATCTCGACCTGCGTTACTTCTTCGCCCTGGAAGTTCTTCTCGGCGATCGACGCCAGAATGCGCACGATGGCGACCGCCGTATTGTCCGGCGCGTACGCGATCACCTTCTGCCCCGTCGGGAAAATGCGGTAATGCTTCTTGACCATCTTGCCGCGGCCGTACTCGAGCAACTCGTACAGCTCGCTGTCCGACTTGAATTTGCAGACGGAATTGAATTCGGTTTGGAAGCCCATGGATCGATCGTCCTCCTCGGTTCGTTGACGTTGTGAGACCATTATAACCCGCGGCGGACGCGGATTGCATCCTGTGCAGCGGAGTTGTGTAGCTTTGTCTCTCGAGTCGGTTGACGCTGACTGCCGTCTTAACTCGTAGTTGCACGGAGTACAGTTATTCCTGCGAGTCCGTAACTGGCTTAGCTCATTTGCTGTACGAATTACAGTTAGATTGGCAAAAGACGAGAATAATTGGCGATATGGCGTTCTTGAGATGCATTTCGTGCAGGTATTCAGAAGAAAAATGGGGGTTCGTAATTGGTAACCGTACTTGATGCAACTATGGGTGATACGAGTGAAGAGGCCCGAGTGCAAACAACAGTTAAATTAAAGAAAGCCCGGATCGACTCCAGGATCGACTCCGGGCTTTCTTCGCAATTGATGATATTAGCTATTCGTGACGGTAATGACAACATCGACAAGCAGACCGGGAGTATCTTTCAAAGTAACCGTCACGGTACACGTTCCCGCCACGCTGCCGCGCGATATCGTAACCTCTCCGTATTCGCCGTTCCAGGTTACCGTCGCGATATCCGTGTTCGAAGACACGGCGTTCGCAATTCGCAAAGATTCACTCGAATCCGTCGCAAGCTCGGCATACGGCGACGTGAAAGAGAAGGAAGTCGTCGTACTATCCAAATTAACGGTAACGTTCTCTTGGGCTACGGGAGGATCGTTAGCATCCGAATAACCGTAGCCGATCTCGTTGCTTTCCCCTTTGCCTGGTTGCGTTCTCGTGAAGTACAGCACTCCGCTAACGTCATTCAAAGTCAGATCGCCGATCGTCACGGAAGTTTGACCGCTTGCTACCGTACCCGAGCCTAATAATTCAGAACCCGGACTCGAGTACACTTTAATGACGTCTCCCTCGGACAAGCCGGTCACCGTAACCGAATCTTTTTCCGAAGGCGCTCTATTGTAAATCGCGATTTGCGTATGCTCCAGCGGCGGCGACATCGAGATGGCTACGCTGACCGATTCTCCGTCCCATGCATGCAACCGATAATCGCCAGGCTGCAGACCTGCCGTATCGATCGTAAGCGGATGATTCACATCGTCCGATGAAACGTCGATTGCCTTGCCTAGACCATCCGTAACCGCAGCATCATACACCGTCTGAGTGCCGCTCGTCGACTGCGGCACCAGATAAACCACTGTGGCGCGATCCACGCTAAAGGTTAAGCCGTCCCCAACGTCGATATGAATCGGAGAGGTCGTCGGGCTTATCATCGTCAGATTGACGCCTTCGGCAATGGCTGGCGTCATGACATCCGTCGCAAGCACGTTCCCGCTCGTATCTTTCAGAGAGTTGGCCGCGACTTTCAGGATATTGCCGTTCCCCCTGAACTCGTTCGCTAATACGACGAATAGCGTTTCGGAGGAGATGTACAACTGGTCGCCGCTTTGAAGAGCATTAAACGTCGCGCCGTTATCCGTAGATAAGCTGACTCGCGACTTGAGCTCAGCCATGTCGCTCATATTATTGACGATCGTCTTGTTGAACATCATAAAAATACTCGAGTTATACCCAATGCCATGGGTTCTAAAGGCTAGCCCGTCTCCATTGGCAGCGAGTATCGTAATCGCAACCGGAGAAGACGTATTCCCCGTTCCATCCGCGGCAACCAATTTCCAGTTACCGATCGGAAGACCGGTCGTCTGGAACGCGACGGCGTTCCCGGCTGAGGCGGATTGCTTGAACCCGTCGCCATTCTGTACGGCGAGCTCCAAGTAAGTGGTGGACGTGTGCGCTATAACGCTCTTCACCAGATAGATCGTCCCCGCTTCGTTGCTCGCGGCGTAGACGGCTTGACCAACGGTTAACGTTCTCGGCGAACCCGTAGTCACAGTCGGCGGCGTCGTATCCGAAGGAGTACTTGGCGGCGTGACGACGATCGGCGGTTGGACTGCGGCATCCTTCGCGGGTTGGGTTTTCCCGCCGATTTTAACCTGTACGTCTTCCTTCACGTTCTCTCCGAGCTTCGCTTGTTCCGGCGCTTTCTCCATTTCAATGCCTTCTGCGTTAATGACCGCCGTGCCGACCTTGCCTTCGCCCAGAATTCGAGCCGCGGCATTCAAGATCATGTTAAGTACGGCAGCTTCTTTTTGCACCTTTATGGTACTTTCGGAAGCACCTTCGTCAATATTCAAATCTTCAATGCTGCCGTCGGGGATGTCGACAACAATGCTTTGCGCGAGCACGTTGACGGTCGAATAGGTACCCGACAACCTCACGTAGGAATCCGCCGGCAGCTTATCGGATAAGCTTACCGTGTTTATGCTTGCGGTATTAGCGGTTTCAATGTTCGCTCCCGATTGAACCGTTATTGTTCCAATCTGCGACTGGCCTTCCACCGCAATGCGGACATCGCCGGTCTGCTTATCGACGACGATCGTCACCATAGCCGTATTTTTAAAATGTACGCTATTGGCGCCGCCGCCCCGCACGAACGTTGTTCCTGCTACTTTCACGTTGTCAACGAATACGTCTCCGTCGCCTACCGCGCTGCCTATCGTCAAGTCACCGTTTATTGATGCGTTTCTCAGCGAAATACCAGGTGCATTCACAACGATCGATTTCGGATAGTAAGCCTGCCCGTCAGTTGGTCCGATTGTGCCCGGCTTATCGAATGTGATCGCGGATGCCTTTAAGACCTTATCCAGCAGCGCGACTGCCTCGGCTCTAGTCAGATTCGACTTCGGCTTAAACTTGCCGTTCGCGCCCGAGATCAAACCTTGCTTTTGCAAAGCCCCAACCGCGCCCAAGCTTGCTGTATCGATTTCTTTGTTATCTAAGAATGATGCGCTTTCTTCGGAAGGCAGCCATAACGCCTTCTGAAGCATGACGGCCGCTTCTTCTCTCGTTACGGGTTGGTCCGGCAAGAACTCTGCGAGTGAATTGCCGAGATAGCCAGCCGCAACGGCTTTACCGACCTCGCCAGCGAACCAATCGGTCTTCTTGACGCCCTTGTACGAGAACTCGGCTTGCTCGGCGTACCCGAGCGAGGAATTAATCAATTTGATCCACTCGGACTTTGTTACCGGCGAATCCGGCTTGAACGAGCCGTCTTTGTATCCGTTAATTAGTCCTTTGCTTTTCCACGCTGTGATCAGCGGTTCTGCCCAATGTCCCTTTAACTCGCTCCTTTGACCCGATGCGGATGCAAAACTCGAAAAACAGAAAATAAATGCAAGTACGACTAAACTCCACTTTCTTTTAAACAAATCGTGCACCTCCAAATGATTCGCGTGATGGGCAGGGTAATTTTACCATAACCACTTACAGCCTTCTACGTAATCCGACATTTTTTGACTAATCTTAATAAAAAAGAAGACGCAGCCCCCAAGGTCATCTACATCATGACCATGGGAACTGCCCCTTCTTTAAGTAAGCGTATCATTCATTTTCAAATTCCGGTTACTCCCCGCCCCCGCCGTACTCGAGCGACTGACGCTCTGTGTGGCGCTCGATCGCCAGCCGGATCAATTCGTCCAGCAGCTCGCGATAGGAGAGCCCGGTTTCCTTCCACAACAGCGGGTACATGCTGAACGGTGTGAAGCCGGGCATCGTGTTCACTTCGTTGATGAACAGCTTCCCGTCGCTGCGGCGCATGAAGAAGTCCGCGCGGCACAGGCCGGAGTTGTCGATCGACATGAACGCGCGAATCGCCATCTCGCGGACCGCTTGAGCGGTCTCCGGCGGAATCTCAGCAGGGATGACCATCGCCGATTTGCCGTCGATATACTTCGCTTTATAATCGTAAAATTCGTTCGAGCTGACGATTTCGCCGACTACGGATGCCCGAGGCTCGTCGTTGCCGAGCACGGCGACTTCGATCTCCCGCGCGTCGCAGAACTCTTCGACGATGACCTTGCGGTCGTACCGCAACGCTTCTTCGATCGCCGAGATCAACTCGTCGCGGTCGCGCGCCTTCGATACGCCTACGCTGGAGCCCAGATTAGCCGGTTTAACGAAGCAAGGGT
Source organism: Bacillota bacterium (assembly GCA_023460795.1). Classification (GTDB taxonomy): domain Bacteria; phylum Bacillota; class Bacilli; order Paenibacillales; family Paenibacillaceae; genus Cohnella. The sequence goes on from JAEWPC010000011.1 coordinate 165,637, forward strand.
AGCCGAGCTCTTCGATGTTCGAGAGCACCTTCCCCCGGTCTTTGTTCCATGCGTGACGGATGAAATGACGATAACCGACTTGCGGCAGCCCCGCCTGCGCGAACATCGTTTTCATCGCGACTTTGTCCATGCCTACGGACGATGACAGAACCCCCGCGCCTACATAAGGAAGTCCCGCCATCTCGAACAGCCCTTGTATCGTGCCGTCTTCGCCGAACGTGCCGTGAAGCAACGGGAACATAACGTCGATCGTTTTGCCAGCTCCGACTTCGCTATCGTCATCGGCGCCGACCACTTCCGTAATCCCCTGCAGCACGGGCAAGAGCGCGTTGGCTCCATCGGCGTCGCTTAAAGCGCCGGTATCGTCGCCTGCCGCTTCTGCCGCGGAGCTGAACTGCAGCTCAGCCACCGCGGACGGCGGCGCCGCCAGCGTAGGGCCGGATCTCCATTGTCCCTTGGCGGTAATATAGAAAGGAATAAGTTCATATTTGTCGTAGTCGAATGCTTTGGATACCGCCAGCGCGGTTAGCAACGACACTTCATGCTCTCCCGAACGTCCTCCGTACACGAGACCGACGCGAATTTTGTTCCCCATAAGGACCTCCGGTTCATCATTCATCAGTAATATGGAAAAAACGGTACTGGGTCCTGTCCGTCCAAGCATACGAATCGCGATAGTCCCAATAACGATGACGGCTGCTGACCGTATTCGCGTTAACGAGGGGCATCCCGTCCGGCGTGAATGCCGTGACGATCGTATTGTGCTGAAACCGTCCGCTTCCGTCCCAGTCGTAGCAGATAACATCGCCCAACTGAAGCATATCCGGCCTCGGAACGGCCTCCGCCCGCAAGCCGATAGCCCGCGGTTGCGACAAATGGTGCTGCAGCGCGTGGGCCACCGCCCAGCTATAGCTCCATTGCTCTTGATTTTGATGTCGACCTTTGTACCACCAGCCCGATTCCCTTCTCCCAGTATAGTCCATCGGCATGCCGCCTGCAAAGATACACTGGGAGACGTAGTTCGTGCAGTTGACCGCGAACTCCTCGTAGGTTTTGTTCGGTTCGTTCCACCATCTTTCGGCATACGCGACGGCCGATTCCCGCCGGTAAGGCGCCCGCCAAGCCTGCTCGAAGCCGTCTTCCGCGCCGAGGCTTGAACCGGCGTATACCCGCGACTTGAAGTTATACATCGCATTCGGATTTATATAAGGAAGCGATGGCGCGGCCGTTTTTTTGAACGAGTCCGACGCGTGAGCATGAGCATGATCGTGACTTGGCGACGCATCGATAACGAAGTCGACGTCCGGGTGCCATTCAGACGCAAGGGGCTGCACGGCGTACAGTCTCCAGCTCTGCCCCGTCCGCACGAACTTCACGCGCTCGCGGTCGATCCGCTCCTCTTGCCACGGCTGCCCGTTCTGCTCGAAAGTCCGCACCGCGTGCAAGGCGATGTCCACCACGGCTTCGGTTTGATTCGCGCGATGGCTTTCGATCCGCGTCCGTATTTCGCTATGAAGCGGTTTGATTCCCGCTCTTCTCTCCCGTATGATCGTCACCCGCATCCTTTTCGCGAGCCGATCCCGCTGCCCGATGTCGGCGATCTGCTTCAGCACGCCCGAGTCTCGACTCAACGCCGCTTCGTTCATGGCACTCACATAACGGAACAACGCATCCTTCCAGTCCGCCGCTCCAGACGCTTGATTCGGCACCGCTCAATCCCTCCCGGATGAAGACATAGGGGCATCCGTACATTTTATGGCCACAGGCCCGGTTCAATGCCATTTTCCAAGCGGATGAAAGCCCTCTCCGATGCGGCATGATATAGGAATAGGTATGATAACGTCTTTACGGCAAATGCCGAAAAGAGTATACTTGTCATGTAGAGCAATTTTTGAAATCGTGTTTCACTGTATGAAACAAAGCTAGGAGGCGCATTGAATTGTCGAAACTGCCTTATCAAGTCCAAGCAGACCTTCAGTCGACCGGTAATTCCTACCGTTACTATCGTCTGCAAGCGTTGGAGGAACAGGGTGTAGGCCCGGTCTCCAAACTCCCGTTCTCGATCAAAGTTTTGCTGGAAGCAGCCATCCGTCAATACGACGGCCGCGGAATTACCCAAGAGCACGTCAAGCAATTGGCGAACTGGGCTAACGGACGCGAAGACAAAGAAATCCCGCTCATCCCTGCACGTATCGTCCTTCAGGACTTTACGGGCGTACCGGTCGTCGTAGACCTCGCGGCGATGCGCGAGACGGTTAAGCAAGCCGGCGGCGACCCTAACCGGATCAACCCGCTCGTACCGGTCGATCTCGTTATCGACCACTCCGTCATGGTAGATGCGTTCGGCACGGCCGACGCTCTCAAGACGAATACGGACATCGAGTTCGAACGCAATAACGAACGTTACCGCTTCCTGCGTTGGGCTCAAACCGCGTTCGATAACTTCCGCGCGGTTCCTCCGGGAACGGGTATCGTTCACCAAGTTAACTTGGAGTACCTGGCATCCGTTGCCGCAACGAAAACGAAAAACGGCGTAACCGAAGTGTACCCGGACTCCCTCGTCGGTACGGACTCCCATACGACGATGATCAACGGTCTCGGCGTCGTAGGCTGGGGCGTCGGCGGTATCGAAGCCGAGGCTTGCATGCTCGGTCAACCGCTGTACTTCGTCATGCCTGAAGTTATCGGCTTCAAGCTGACCGGCAAGCTCGCGGAAGGCGCTACGGCGACCGACCTCGCGCTCACCGTTACCCAAATGCTCCGCAAAAAAGGCGTCGTAGGCAAATTCGTCGAGTTCTTCGGCCCTGGTCTTTCCAACATCAGCTTGGCTGACCGCGCGACGGTTGCCAACATGGCTCCTGAATACGGCGCGACGATCGGCTTCTTCCCGATCGACGAAGAAGCGCTTAATTACATGCGCCTGACGGGCCGCGAGGAAGCTCAAATCGAGCTCGTTCGCGACTACTACAAAGCGCAAGACATGTTCCGTACGGACGCGACTCCGGATCCGGTATTCACCGACATCCTCGAGCTCGACCTGTCCTCGATCGTACCGAGCCTTGCAGGTCCTAAGCGTCCGCAAGACCGCGTCGAGCTGACGAACATGAAGCAAAACTTCAACGATGCGATCCGCAATCCGATCGACAAAGGCGGTTTCGGCCTGGAGGGCGACAAAATCGCGAATTCCGTTGAAATCAAGCATCCTAACGGCAAGACGAGCAAGATGGACACGGGCGCCGTCGTTATCGCGGCGATCACGAGCTGTACGAACACGTCCAACCCAAGCGTTATGGTAGGCGCGGGTCTCGTCGCTAAGAAAGCCGTCGAGCTCGGTTTGACCAAGCCGGGTTACGTGAAGAGCTCCCTGACTCCAGGTTCCCTGGTCGTTACAGACTACTTGGTTAAAGCAGGCCTCTTGCCTTACCTCGAGAAAATCGGCTTCTACGTCGCCGGCTACGGCTGCGCGACTTGTATCGGTAACTCCGGTCCGTTGCCGGACGAAGTCAGCCAAGCGATCGCCGACAACGAAATGACGGTAGCCGCGGTCATCTCCGGTAACCGTAACTTCGAAGGCCGCGTACACGCGCAAGTCAAAGCGAACTATCTTGCTTCGCCTCCGCTCGTCGTCGCTTACGCGCTTGCAGGTACGGTCAACATCGACCTGACCAAAGATCCGATCGGTTATGGCAACGACAACAAGCCGGTATATCTGAAAGATATTTGGCCTACGAACGAAGAAATCCAACAAGCGGTTCAAGCTTCGCTCACGCCTGCGATGTTCCGCGCCAAATACGAGAACGTATTTACGCAGAACCAGCAATGGAACGAAATTCCCGTGCCGAAAGGCGATCTGTACGAGTGGGACGACAAGTCCACGTACATCGCGAACCCGCCGTTCTTCCAAGGCCTTGCGCCTCAAGCCGGCGATATCGCGGATATCAACGGCGCTCGCGTGCTCGCTCTGATGGGCGACTCCGTAACGACCGACCATATCTCGCCTGCCGGCAACATCAAAGCCGACAGCCCTGCGGGCAAATACTTGCTCGAGCATGGCGTCAAGAAAGAAGACTTCAACTCGTACGGCTCCCGTCGCGGTCACCACGAGGTCATGATGCGCGGTACGTTCGCCAACATCCGTATCCGCAACCAAGTGGCGCCAGGCACCGAAGGCGGCGTAACGACTTACCTCCCGACGAACGAAGTGATGTCCATCTACGACGCGTCGATGAAATATCAAGCGTCCGGCACGAACCTCGTCGTCATCGCAGGCAAAGAGTACGGCACCGGCAGCTCCCGCGACTGGGCGGCTAAAGGCACGTTCCTGCTCGGCGTCAAAGCCGTCATCGCCGAAAGCTTCGAGCGCATTCACCGCGCTAACCTGGTCGGCATGGGCGTTCTTCCGCTTCAATTCAAAGCGGGCGACTCTTGGAAATCGCTCGGCATCACGGGCCGCGAAACGTTCGAATTCAACGGTCTATCCAACGACGTGCAACCGGGCCAGACGATCACGGTTACCGCTAAGCGCGAAGACGGCACTAGCTTCGACTTCACGGCTATCGTGCGTCTCGACTCCCTCGTCGACGTCGACTACTACCGCAACAGCGGCATTCTGCAGACGGTTCTCCGTCAAATGCTCGCTAACCAAGCTTAATCGTCTCTAACGTAGAAGACCTTCCCGTATCCTATGGATGCCGGAAGGTCTTCTTTTCGTCTAAGCGCCCTTTTCGAAAAATACGCTTATATAGGGTATAATGTTACCGACCTCATCGTCGAATCGTACGTTTAGGAGTGACCTCATTGACCTCGAGACCGAAGTACTCGTTACGCCGTTCATGGAAGCTGCCGCTCGTCGGCCTGCTGATCGCCTTATATTTGTTCGCCTATCTGAAGTCGTGGCCTTACGTCATCACCGGCCCGGGCTCGGCCGATCCCATTCATTCGCGCGTGGAAACCGGGCATCAGCTCGATCAGCAAGGACAGTTCCTGTTCGTCACCGTCTCTTCGCGGTCGAAACCGAACTTATTCTCTCTGCTATACGCCAAGCTGAACCCGAAGCTCGACATCCAGACCGAGGCGAAGGCAACCGGCGGCCGCACGAATCTGGAAGCTTACCGTAACCTGCTCGCATGGATGCGCGACAGTTCCGAGAACATCGCGATGGTTGCGGCTTACAACGCGATGGGCAAGAAGATCGACTACGAGGAGCAAGGCGTCATCGTCGTCAACTTCCTACCCGGCTCCAAGGCTCCCGAGGGCGGCTTGCAGGAAGGCGACATCATCACGCAGATCGACGGGCAAGACACGACGAAATTCGAAGATTTCCTCAAGTACATATCCGGCAAAAAACCAGGCGACGTCGTAAAGGTATCCGGAAAGCGTGGAGACAAGACGTTCAAAGCGACTTTAACGCTCATGAAGCTGGACGACGGGCGTACCGGCATCGGATTCCAACGGGACATCGTGCTTAAAGTGACGCCGCCGGACCCTGTCAAATTCGATTTCAGCGATATCGGCGGTCCGTCCGCCGGCCTAATGATGACGCTCGAGATTATCTCCCAGCTCACCGACGAGGATTTGACCAGAGGGTACAAAATCGCGGGAACCGGCACGATCGCCATGGACGGAGCCGTAGGCCAGATCGGCGGCATCAACTACAAGCTAATGGCCGCGGACAACGAGAATGCCGACTACTTCCTCGTGCCGTACTCGGGGGACTTCTCGAACTGGAAGCTCGCCGAGGAGACGGTCAAGAAGTACGACCTCTCGCCTAAGCTCGTCAAGGTCGCGACGCTGGACGACGCGGTTAAGTTCCTGAAGGAGCTTCCGGCCAAAGCGGAGCCGGCGAAGTGAGTTCACTGTTTGCTAGAAATAAAACACGCCGCTAACTCCGTTTTCGGAGCTGGCGGCGTATTTATTTGTACACAGTGACTAGTTACCCGATTTCTTCGGCTATCTCCCGCTCATGCGTGCCATCAAGTGACTAGTTACCCGATTTCTTCGGCTATCTCCCGCTCATGCGTACCATCAAGTAACTAGTTGCCCGATTTTTTCGGCTATCTCCTGCTCATGCGTGCCAACACACACTACCATGCCTCGATTTAACCCAGAAGCGCGCCCATGCGTCTTGCCGCCTCCACGATGGCGGGGGCGTGCTCGTGCATGATGTCCGGCGTCAGCCGGTTGGACGGGCCGGATACCGCGAGCGCGGCGACCAGCTTGCCGGAGCGATTGAAGATCGGGGCCGCCACGGCCGCTGCGCCGGGTTCGCGTTCCTCGAAGCTCGTCGCGTAGCCGGCAGCTAGGATCTCGTCAAGCTGCCGCGCGAACGTTTGACGCTGCAATCCAACAGGCCAAGCCGGGTCGGCCATGACGAGGCTGCGGACGACAGGTTCGTCGAAGGCGAGCAGCACTTTGCTCGAGGCGCCGACCGAGAGCGGCAAGCGCGCGCCTACCGAGGCTACGCGGCGGATCGCCTGCGTGCTCTGCACCGCTTGGATTCTGACCCGCTCCATATGGTCGCGCACGTACAAGCTGACCGTCTCGCCTAGCTCGTCCCGCAATCGCTCCATCTCCGGCAGCAGCATGACCGAAGGATCGTCCGAACGCGACAGATGCGCCGATAGCTCAAGTACGCTTAAGCCTAGCCGGTATTTGTCCGTCGCCGCGTCCCGTTTAACGAAGCCTTTCACCTCTAACGTCGCTAATAAACGGAATACGGTACTCTTATGAAGGCCGACCCGACCGGCGATCTCCGTTAACCCCCACTCGCTTCCCGAAGCGAAACAGAGCAGCACGTCGAGCGCTCGCTCAACGGCTCTAACCGTCTTTTTGTCCTCCTCCATCCTCACCGTACCTCCTTATAATTGTTTCATTGAGTGAAACCCTGTTACGCCTAGTATAACACCTATCCCCCTCCGCGTAAATATTGGAAGCGCTTTATTACAGTTTCATTACGGCGTTTTTACAAGTAAGCGCGGCTCATTGACGCTTAGATTCCTGAGCTCTACGATGAGAATATATTAATGAAAGCGCACGCAGAGAGAGGCGATTACGCATGACGACGATGTCGACCCCCCTACCTCTCGGAGGCGCCGGATCGCTTCCCGCACCGGCCATCCCATCCGTTCGAAGGCGCGCTCATCGCGTATGGCGCACCGCCTTCAACGTTGCACTCATCTCTCTAAGCTGTATTCTCGCTATTTTATTCTCTCTTCATGCCTATGTCGCTTATAAACTCGCGCACCCGCCCGTCGCTGCGCTTGCATCCAACCCGATGTTGGCCGTTCAGCTCGATTATTCCGAGGTAACTTTCCCGAGCGCGGACGGCAAGACGTTGGTCGATGGCTGGTGGATTCCTGCGGCGGACAGCCGCAAAACGGTCGTGCTCAGCCACGGCTACGGCACGAACCGGGAAGAGTCCTGGGTACCGATGTACGGGCTTGCCTCCCTGCTGCACGATCGGAGCTATAACGTGCTTATGTTCGACTACGGGTTCGCCAGCCGAACCCATTACTCCCCAGCGACCGGAGGCTTGACCGAATCCGATCAACTGATCGGCGCCATACGTTACGCCCGTTCGCAGCACAGCGACGAGCTCGTCGTATGGGGGTTCTCGATGGGTGCCGGCACCGCGCTGCAAGCCGCGCTGAAATCGGAGCCCGTAGACGCGATGATTCTGGACAGCACGTTCCTGCCGGACGATGAAACGCTATACTATAATCTACGCCAGCAGATCAACGTACCGAAAGATCCTACCGTCTCTCTGATCCGCCTGTTTTTCCCGCTCATGAGCGGTTCGTCGCTCGCCGATATCCCTTCTGCGGAGGTGCAGAGCACGGCCTTTGATTTTCCGATCTTCCTGATCCATGGCACCGCGGACGACAAAGCCCCTACTTATCTCGCCGAGAATATCGCCCGCTCGCAGACGAACGAGCTGTCGCGGTTATGGATCGTTCAGGATGCGATTCACGAGATGATCTTCCGCACGCATCAAGAAGAATATATCGCGCGCACGACGGCGTTCCTAGACGAAGTCGACGTCTCATCCGCAGCCAAACAAACTCAATCGGTCATATAGCGAGCATAAGAACTCCCCTCCCGTGCATACGTTGGGTAAGAAGACGACCTTACGCGACGTACGAGGAGGGGTTATATTTATGTTGCCGAATAACGGCGATCGGTTGCCGCTGCGATTGCTGGACGACATCGTCGCCAGCTCGACCCAAAAGCAGGAGCACGCGGCCGCCATCAGACAGCTCATCCCCGAGCTTGAGCCGCCTTATGCGCAACTGCTTCGAGAGTGGGAGCAAGCGTTCGCCCAGACGCGCGATATCGTGCAACGGGCGAAACAAGAACTAAGAGGGGCGGGCAAAAACCGTTCAGACGTCACGTACGATGCTTGGGGCGTTCGATTGCCGCAGCTCGTTCAGAGCGCGTTGCACCAATCTCAAGCGTTCGCCCAGCATCTGCGGCTATTGCAAGCCCACAGCGATGCCATTCGTTCGTTGCCTGACCATGCTTTGCCCCGCATCGACGATGCATCCGCCGACACGCCGGAAGGCTATGGCGGACCGGAGCCCGCGGATAGCCTGAGCCGCCCCTCATCGCCCGGTCAGATGGACGCGACGAATCCAAGCACGTTGTCACCCTATGCCGTCCCGATCGGCGGCCATACGCTCCCTCCGCTCCCTTATTCTTATAAAGCGCTCGAGCCCTGGATCGACGAGAAGACGATGAAAATCCATCACGACAAGCACCATCAAAGCTACGTGGACGGCTTGAACAAAGCGGAGGTTAAGCTGGCGGAAGCCCGAAAATCCGGAGATTTCGATCTCGTGAAGCATTGGGAGAGAGAGCTTGCGTTCAATGGGGCCGGTCACTACTTGCACACGATTTTCTGGGATGCGATGTCGCCTAAAGGCGGGGGCAAACCGTCCGGCCTGCTGCATCAGGATATCGAGCGCAGCTTCGGAAGCTTCGACGCGTTCAAGAAGCAGTTCACGGAGGCGGCGAATAAAGTCGAGGGCGGGGGTTGGGCCATTCTCGTCTGGAGCCCGAGAAGCCACCGTCTGGAGATCCTAACGGCAGAGAAGCACCAGAACCTGTCCCAATGGGACGCTATTCCGTTACTGCCGCTGGATGTCTGGGAGCATGCATACTACTTGAAGCATCAGAATGATCGGGCGGCGTACGTGAAGGATTGGTGGAACGTCGTGAATTGGCCTTATGTGGCGCTAAGACATCAAGAAGCGATGAAGCTGCAATGGGTTCCGTTCTGATCCCGCATACAAAAGGGGCTTTCCAGCAAGCCGGTCACGGCCATGCGGGAAAGCCCCCTTGAACTTACAGGCTCCAGTCCAGCTTCACTTCGCTGCCGGTACGGGAAGATTCGTAGATCGCGTCGATGATCAAATTGCTGCGCAAACCGGTTTCCGCCGATGTCCAAGGCGTCTTGCCATCGCGGACGCATTCGATGAAGTGGCGGCTGAGGCGAACGCGCGCGCCTTCGTCTTCCGCCGGCGGCTGCAGCTCGATGTCGACGGTCTGGTCGAAGCGCTCGGTCAAGAACTTGCCGGTGCTGCCGCGCAGCACGGCGCCGCCGTCGGAGCCCATCAGGTGCAGGAACGGAGCGCTGTCCGTATCCATGTGGACCGCCCAGCTGACTTCGAGCGTCAACGAGGTGCCGTCTTCCATCTTAATGATGGCCGTCGCCAAATCCTCGACGTCGTAGATGCCGTTCCAGTCCGGCTTGCCCCAGTTGCCGATCCCTTTCTTGCGAGGACCGAATTCCGCGTACGTAGAACCGTATACGGACACCGGCTTCGGTTCGCCCATCAGGAAGAACGCCAGATCCAGCATGTGAACGCCGATATCGATCAGCGGGCCGCCGCCGGATTGCGAATGCTGCGTGAACCAAGTTCCCCAGCCCGGGATGCCCTTGCGGCGGTACCAGCCGGTCTTAGCCGTATAGATGTTGCCTAGCTCGCCGCGCTCGACTTGGCTTTTCACCTGCAGCGAGAGCGGCTCCCAACGCATTTGGTGCGCAACCATGACGGTTTTGCCCGTGCGCTTCTGGGCGCGGACGATTTCTTTGGCCGCGGCGGAATCGAGACCCATCGGCTTCTCGACCAGCACGTGCTTGCCATGCTCCAGCGCCATAATCGTAAGCGGAGCGTGCGCGGAGTTAGGCACGGCGACGATCACCGCGTCGACGTCCTCGCGACGAATGAGTTCCTCCGGCGATGGAGATACGACGGAGATACCGTATTGCTGAGCTCTCTGCTCCGCGAGCGGCAAGTAGGCGTCCGTAATCGCCACGAATTCGCAATCGTCCTTCAGCTTGCCGAATTCCTGCAAATGCACGTTCCCGATGTTACCTGCTCCGATCAAGCCGAGGCGAAGTTTTTTTGTACTGGACATGAATCTCGATTCCTCCCGTAGCTGTTCCTGAAATAACTGCCTGCTTCCATCATAAATCAGGAGACGCCGCTCGGGTGAGCATCAATTTGGCTTACTTCTTATGGTCATTTGCCCGTCCTAGCCGATATTGAATATCGACACGGCTCGCTGCAAATCCTGAGCCAGCACCGACAGGGACTGGGCCGTCGCCGCGGTTTCCTGGCTGGCCGCCGCCGCTTCCTCCGTCGCCGCGGAGATGCTCTCGACCGCCTCCTGCACTGTCGACGTTTGGGCCGCTTGCTCTTCGCTCGCCGACGCGATCTCCGACACCTTGTGCCCGGCGTCGTTGACCATTCCGGCGATCAGTCGGAACGATTCCCCCGTCCTGCGTGATAAATCCGCGCTCTCGTGAACGGCGGTTACGCTTTGTTTCGTATTCTCCTGCATGCCCTTGATAATACCCGTAATCTGTTTCGTTGCCTCGCTGCTCCGTTCGGCCAGCTTGCGAACCTCGTCCGCGACAACAGCAAACCCGCGTCCCTGCTCGCCTGCGCGCGCCGCCTCTATCGCCGCGTTCAACGCAAGCAAGTTCGTCTGATCGGCAATATCCTCGATCACCTCGATTATATCTCCGATTTTTTGGGAGTCATCCTCCAGCATCGCCATTTTGTCGCTTACCGCGTTCATGCTTTGCATCGAAGACTGAATGACGTCTCCCCCTTCCCTGGCAACTTCGATCGCCTTGTCGGACAGCTCGGATGCGCGCTCCGTATTCTGCGCGACGGAATGAACCGCCGCAGACAACTCCTTGAACAGCTCGCTAATCGTCTGCGCCGAGTTCGCCTGGCTGGCGTTGCCGCTGGCAATCTCTTCGCTGCTGGCCGAAATTTGTTCCGAAGCCGCAGCCAAGCTTTGCGCGCCTGTCAGAATGCTGCCGACGATGCGTCTTAGGTTAAGCACCATCGCGTCGATAGCATTGCCTAGAGAGCCGATCTCGTCTTTCGTATCGAGATTGACGGTTTCCCGGAGATCGCCCTCGGCGACTTTGGATACGAGCCGCACGACGCGATTGAGCGGTTTGGAAATCATACGGGAGATCCAATAGCCGAACGCGATACTGACCGCGATCGCCGCAACGAGGATGCCGATCGTGATGTTGCGCGACGAGCTGTAAATGTGCGCCGCCTGATCGCGCGACGCGTCCGCCTCCGCCATATTAATCTCGACCAACGATACCAGCACTTCCTTAAGCTGGTCGGTAGCCTTTTGATAGTCCCCGTCGATGTAACGTTCCATCTCTTCCAGATTGCCGGAATCCTTCAGACTGGCCGTTTTGTCGAACGTTTCCAAGTATTGATTCCAAAGCCTGTCATAGGACTCCATCTTGTTGCGTGATTCGTCGGACAGCTCGGTAGCCTTAAACTCGTCCATCGCTTTGCTGATTCTCGCGATTTCATTCTGATACCCTTCTTTCGTATCCGCAACCTCCTGCGCATCCGACGCCATATACAGCTTGCGCATGATCACTCGCATTTCGTTGAAGCCGACTTGAACTTCCTGAAGCGACTTGACGGCGATCAACTGGTTTTCGTACATATCGTCGAGCCCGCTGTTAATTTTGGATAGATTGCTTAGCCCGTAAATGCCGATGAAAGCCATAATGGCCGAGATGACTAGGAAGGAACTAATAAATTTGACGCTCGTCTTCAGGTTATAGAACCATTTCATGGGCGTTCACCTCGTATTGGTTATAGATGCCGTTACGGCCGATCTTGCGTATAATGCCGCCGATTTCCAAGATAAGCGCGACGCTGCCGCTGCCGAGTATCGTCGCACCGGCTATGCCTTCTGCATGGCCTACGAAAGAACCTAGCGATTTGATGACGATTTCCTGGTTGCCGAGCAGTTCGTCGACCGCGAGAGCGTATCTCTTTTCCGCTCGGCCGACGATGACGAGAGGCACGTGATGGGTCGATCCCGAGCGCGGATAGCCGAAGCAATCATGCAACCACGACACCGGAATGACTTGGTTGCGGATCGTCACGATCGGCACGCCTTTGACGGAACGAATTTCCTTCGGATGCAGCCTCACGATTTCCAGAACGTTGTTCATCGGAATAATGAAGACGGTGCCCGCCAATTTCACCATCAACCCGCTGATAATGGCCAACGTAAGCGGCAGGCGGATCGTAAAGCGAGTCCCTGCCCCAGAGCGCGATTCGACGTCGATTCGACCGTTCATCTTTTCGATGCCCGCCCTGACGATGTCCATGCCGACGCCTCTCCCGGATATATCGCTAAGTTGAGCGGCGGTTGACAAGCCCGGCTCGAATATGAGCGACAAAGCCTCTTGCTCCGAGCATTGCTCCGCTTCGGCGGGCGTCATGCGCTTGCGGTCAACCGCTTTGCGCAGCAGCTTCGCGGCATCGATGCCCGCGCCGTCATCCTCGACGACGATCAGCACCTGATTGTCCTCGTGGGAGGCGCGCACGAACACGCTCCCCTTCTCCGGTTTGCCTTTCTCCCTGCGCGCGGCCGGCAGCTCTATGCCGTGATCGACAGCATTGCGCAGCAAATGAATGAGCGGATCTCCCAATTCCTCGATCAACGTCCGATCGAGCTCGGTATCCTTTCCCTCCATGACCAGTTCGACTTCCTTGCCGAGCGTCTGCGAAATATCCCGGATCATCCGCGGAAACCGGTTGAGGAGCTGCTCGATCGGCAGCATGCGGACCTTCATGACGCTTTCCTGTAACTGGCCGACGATTCTCGTAAAATGATCCGCGATTTGTCCTAGATCCTGAACCGACTCGTCCGTGCCGAACTTCGCCCCCAACGTCTTCTCGATCTGCTTGATCCGGGTTTGATCGATAACCAGCTCTCCGACCAGATTCATCAGTTGCTCCAACCGATCGACGCTCACCCGAATCGAGTGGGAACGGGCCTTGTCTCCGCGCTCCGCCGGAATCGGCCGTTGGATCGCATCTGCTACCCGATCGAATTCGCCGTCCGCCGCGCGAGGCTCGGAGTCGAAACTTTCCAACGAGACATCCTCGACGTCGATCCATGTCCGAATCATCGAAATCGTCTGCAGCCGGGGCTCGCGCAAGCCAATCAACCAACGCGCGAACCGTTGAGCCGTCTCCGCGCCCTCCTGCGCCCAACGTCGGGACTCCGACCAGACGACGGTTCCCAAACTCTCCAACTGCCGATCGATCAGATGAAACCGCGCGGTCTTCATTTGGCAATGCGAGGCAATGGAGATCGTCAGCAACAGCAGTTCGCTTCCGGAGCCGCCCCATTGTTCGGCTGCCTGCCGCGCTTCCTCGGGCAGTCCACGGGATTCCTCCGTCTCTCCGCCAGTCGGCCGACCGACGATCGCGTCCCCTTCCGTCGTCAAGTCAGCCACCAAATCCTCGATATCCGAGTCTTCCGCGTTGCGCTGGTCAATCTCGGCCCGCAGCGTTTTCATCCTGTCCAGACACCTTAAGAACAACGTGGCAAGTCCACGGCTCAGCGATCGTCGTCCGTCCCTGATTTGCTCAAGAATGTGCTCCATGTTGTGCGTCAGCCGTTTCATTCGTTCGTACCCCATCGCGGCGGAGGAACCTTTTAACGTATGTGCGGAGCGGAACAGTCGCTGGACGCCTTGCATCGATTCTCCTGCTTGCTCGTATCGAAGAATTTCCTCCTCCATCAGTTGCAGCTGCTCGTCCAGTTCCTCCATATAGAGGGTTTGATATTCTTTCATATCCAGCTTGACGCAGCCCCCTCTACTCCCTCAACAGCACTTCGTCGAGCTTAAGTATGCCGACCAATTGATTCGAACCGAGTCCGATCCCGGTAAAATACGTCCCGTTAATGCCTCCGACGCGCTCGGGAGGCGCTTGAATGTCCCCGAACGTCGTCACCTTATTGACCCTGTCGACGATAATGCCGACCGAATCCTCCCGATGGTTGACCACAACGATTCGCGTCGACTTCGACATGCTGTCTGCCGGCATGTCGAACAAGCTTCGGAGGCTGATGACGGACACGATCTTGCCGCGAAGGTTAATCACTCCTCTCACGTAAGCCTGGCTGTTCGGTATTTCCGTGATTTCCAGCATTCGGATAATCTCATGAATTTCCGAAATGCAAATGGCGTAGCTTTCATTGCCGATACTGAATTCGACGTACTGTTCGCTCCCTACCCTCTCCATTACCCTATTCCCCTTTCCCGATGTCGTGGTCGGAGCACTGCGGCCGTCGCTAACGCAGCCGCCAGTCCCGTAAACTTAGGAAGCATTCTACTATCGCGCCGTCGAACTGCGTGCCCGCATGGCGTTCTAGCTCCCGGAGGGCATCAGTTATCGGCCTTCTTGCCCGATACGTCCGCTCGGAGGTCATGCTGTCGAAAGCGTCCGCAACGGCGCATACTCGGGCAAGTAGGGGAATCTGTTCGCCCTTCAGCCCCGAAGGATATCCGTTACCGTCCCATCGCTCGTGATGATGCAGAACCAATTGAATAACGTCCTCGTTCATTTCCGCGTTCCGGGCGATCATCTCCGCTCCGAATTCGGGATGACGCTTAATGATGCCCCATTCTTCCTCCGTCAAAGGCTTGTCGCTATCCAACAGCCCGCTAGGTACCATGAGCTTGCCCAAATCGTGAATGAAGCTGCCTCTGACCAGATTCTGCTTGACGGAATCGCCCAACTTCAACGCGTCCGCCGCCCGTTCCGCCAACAAGGCCACTCTGACGCAGTGATAATAGGTGGCGGAATGCGTCCGTTTCAACAATTCCATTCGCCCGACCACATCGGAGTCCGATCCGAGATCGCGATATACCCGGCTTGCGATCGATATTTCTGCGTTCATGCCGGCCATCCTTTCTTAGAAATCGGCGTTTTTACCCACATACTGGTTGCCAGCATCGCTTTCGATAGAGCATGATTGTAGTACCTCGGCTAACCCACTCCTTTGATATCGCTTTCATAGTCTAGTCGGATAATTACTGTTGTACGACATCCAAGAGGAGGAACCGCAATGACCGCTCGTACGATTACTCGCGAGCTCCCCGAGTTAACCCATGAGATTAGCAGCCGCAATGACGAAAAGTACGACGACGGCGAATTCATCGAGATGTTCCTTGCCTTGAGCGAACACTCTGCCAAAACCCAGCAAAGCTACCGTCGAGGATTGCTACGTTTCAGGGCATTCGTGAACTATATGCCGCTGAAAGACGTCACCTGGAAAGAGGTCGAAGCCTATAAGCTGGCATTGATTCGCGGCGTCGCCAACCCAACCCGAAAAACGCTTGCACCGGCAAGCGTCTCCGCGCTTATCGCGCCGATCAAATCTTTGTATAAGTGGGGAAGCGATCCGAATATCGGCTTGTTCCCACGAAATCCGACGACCTCGATCCGCTTGCCGAAAGTCGAGGTGACGAGTCGCAAGCATTTTTTGACCCGCAAAGAAGTCGGAGATCTCCTGAGTCGACTGCGGGAACAGGATTTGCGGAACTATTTGATCGGTCTATCTCTTGTCGTATTGGGGCTCCGCGTATCGGAGCTTGCGAATATGCGTTGGGGGGATTTCCATACCGATGCGGTCGAACGTTCGGCTTGGCTGAACATACGAAGAGGGAAGGGAGGAAAATCGCGTGATATAAAAGTGCCTAATTCATTGCGAGGTTTGTATGAACGTTACAAAGCGCTATCGAAGCAAACGGCAGCGGTCGAATCCGATACGCCGGTATTCCCGATATCCATTCGTCAGATCGAACGAATCATTCGCAATGCCGGCAATCTGTCGAGCATGGATAAACGCCCGACCCCTCATTGGCTGCGCCATACGAACGCGACGTTGGCCTTGCTCGAGGGTGCCACGTTACAGCAGGTTCAAGAGACGCTCGGACATACCCATATCAATACGACTCAACGCTACTTGCACACCGTAGAGCAATTGAAAAAGGCTGCGCCGGACTTCGTGGAAGAGATGCTTGCGGATTTTATTCGCTGAACGGCAGGGAACAAAAAGTTGATTTTTTCCAAAATTAGAGGTTGTCAAACACTACTCGATACCCTAAAATTCAAACTAATACGACAAGAGAACGCATCTTTCGACATGGTTCTCGAGTCGTACAACAGTAATTATCCGACATTTTTTAGCATACACGTAAATAAACTTGTCCTCAAGAAGCATCAACGCTCCTCTACGCAAAGACAGCAGGTACGCCTCTTATGGCCTCCTGCTGCCTTATACCATACCGGGCCTCGGACGCGCATCGTCTAGAATTGCCCCTCCAAGACTATTCATTCCTATTTCCGTTCGCTTCCATTCCTTCATTTATGCAAAAACTGCCGGGTAAATGCATCCCGACAGTCTTCATCTATCTACTGTTTAATAAGTCCGAGAAACTCGGCGCGCAACGCCGCGCTCTGGCGGAACTGGCCTCTGACAGCGGACGTTACCGTCTTGCTGCCCGGCTTCTTCACCCCGCGGGAGCACATGCACAAGTGTTCGCCTTCCACGACGACCATGACGCCGTGCGGATGAAGCACTTCGTCCATAATGTCCGCGATTTGCGACGTGATCCGCTCCTGAACTTGCAGACGCCGCGAGATCGCTTCGACGAGACGCGCAAGCTTGCTCAAGCCGGCAATCTTGCCGCTCGGAATGTAACCGATATGCACTTTACCGAAGAACGGCGCCATATGATGCTCGCATTGGCTGTAATACACGATATCCTTCACGATGACGAGCTCTTCGTGCTGCTCGTCGAACGTGACGCCAAGCACGTCCCTGGCATCGACCTCATAGCCCGCGAATATCTCTTCGTACATCCGGGTCACGCGAGCGGGCGTCTCCAGCAAGCCTTCGCGCTCCACGTTCTCGCCCACGAGCTTCAGAATTTCGCGGATATGAAATTCGATTTGCTCGCGGTTGCGGCCGACTTGCGTGTTGACGTAATCTTTAACTCCCGACACGGCGATTCCCCCTCGCTACGATACATGCTTATCTGCGGAATTTCGGATGATTCTTGCTGGAGCTTCCCGGTTGCTTAGGCGCCGCACCGCCGGTTCCTTGACCCTTCATCATCTGCTGCGCTTGCTTGATCTGCTGGCTGTTCATGTTATAGCCCATTTGCTTGGCCATCTTCTGAAGCAGCTCGGGATTGCTTTGCATCTTCGTCATTTGGGAGCGCAAATAAAATACGCCAACGATAAAGCCGACGATTAAGCCGACGACCAATGTCAGAATCGGAATAATCCAAGACCACATACGAAAAACCCCTCCAACATGCTTATTGAACCTGTCGTACTATGATAGCATCCCGGGCGGGAAGTCGCAAACGGCTAGTACCTCGGTTACTTCAATACTTCGTCGATGAACAACGTCGTCTGAACCGCGAGATCGATCTCTTTCGCCACTGCATCGTCGTCTTCTTTGTTGATGACTCGTACGACCGGTCGGCTAGGCAAACCGCGATGCTGCCTTACGACGACGCCCGTCTGCTTGTTCGACAGCTTTACGGATACGCCGTTCGGATAGACGGATACGATCTTCATGAACTGCACGAGCACTTCATGGTCGAGCTCCGTGCCGGACAACGCGTTAAGCACCTCGCAAGCGGCATGGGGCTGAAGCGGCGGCTCGCCGTTCGCTCCGAAAATCAAATTATCGTATTTGTTCACTACGGCCGTAATTTTCGCATACAGATGGATTTCATCCCCCGACAGCTTCCTCGGCTGCCCCTCTCCGTTCACGAACTCATGGTGCTGGAAAGCGACGTGCGCCGTCAGCAGGCTGTATTCCCGCTTCATCTTCAGCAATTCGAAGCCCCGCCACGCATGATGCATGCGGCCTTCCTGCACTTCCGGGGCGCCTACCTTCCCGATATCGTGCAACAGCGCTCCGATCGCAAGCTCCTTCAATTGAATCATATTGAGGCCAACGTTAACCCCGATCAGAGATGCCATCATGCACACGTTCATCGCGTGCAGGAACATGGCGTTGTCCGCCGTGCGAATGTCGCCGAGCTGTACGAGCACCGTTTGATTGCGCAGCACCTCGTCCAGCATCGAATCTACCGTCTGGCTAATCGCCTTCGTGCTGAACTCTTTGCCGGAACGCAGCGCTTCGAACGTCTCGGACATCTGGGCGACGACCATCCGTTTCGTCTCTTCCGACAGCACTTCCTCATGCGTAATATCGCGATAGAGCGGATCGTCCAAGTAGACGACCGTCACGCCTAGCCGCTTCAAGGTGCTAATCATGTATACCGTCAATTGCACGCCAGCGGACAGCAATATGGTTCCATTGGAAGAGAAAATCGTTCTCCCGAGAATTTGTCCCGGTTCTACCGACTCGATGTCGACGAACTTCAAAGTCGATCACTCCCGCCTTTTGTCTTAATAATGAGTCTCTAGCTGTTATATCGACAAGTTATCCTAAAACCGCTAACGCGCGTTCAATAGCGAATATAACTTCCGGTTCTTGTTCCGACTGCAAGGCGCCCTCAAGGCTTTCCTTAGACTCGTCGCCGCCGATCCGGCCCAGCGCCCACGCGGCTGTCGCTCGCAGCTCGTAACGCGGATCGTCCCTCAGCACGGCAGCGACGTCGGGAACGGACTCCTTGTCCTTGAAATTGCCGAGTCCGATTATCGCGTTGCGCTGGATCGGCTTCCTTCCGCGCCAAGCTGCAGCGCTGACTCCGAACTTCTCTTTGAACTCCCGGTTCCCCATCTTCAGAATCGGCCTGAGAAGAGGCTTGGCGATCTCGGGATCGGGCAGCAGCTCCTCATGGATGCGCACGTCGATGCCCCGATTGACCGGACAGACGATCTGACACGTATCGCAGCCGTATAACCGATTGCCGATCTTCGTCATCAGCTCGTCCTCGACGATCCCTTTGGTCTGAGTCACATAAGAGATGCAGCGCTGGGCGTTCAATTGCCCTGGACCTACCAATGCGCCGGTCGGACAGGCGTCGATGCAGATCGTGCAGTCTCCGCATCCGTCTTCGATCGGCTTATCGGGCGGCAGCGGCAAATTCGTGATCATCTCGCCGAGGTAGAGCCAAGACCCGAGCTCCGGCGAGATGACCGAACAATTCTTGCCGCTCCAGCCAACGCCCGCGCGCTCGGCGACGGCCCGGTCCGACAGCGCGCCGGTGTCGACCATCGACAACAAGCGTGCGTCCGGAACGCGCTCGGTAATCCATGCCGCCAGCTTGTCCATCCGGCGTCTTAGCGCGGCGTGGTAGTCTTCCCCCCACGCCGAACGCGACAGGATGCCCCTTCGCAGCCCGGGTTCCGATACCGGAGCATTCTTCAGCTTAGACGGATACGCCACCGCGATCGAGATGATGCACCGCGCTCCGGGCAGCGACAGCTCCGGCTCCGTCCGCTTGTCCAGATCGGGTTCTTCGAACCCCGATTCGTAGCCGAGCTCGCGATGGCGGACCAAGCGCTCCTTCAGCTCGGTGAACGGATCCGCGGTCGTCACGCCCAGCTTGTCAATTCCCATGCTGGTTGCGGCCGCGAGCAGCTCCTCCTTGAACGTCCGCCAATAGGCCATCTCCGAAGCTCGGTTCACAGTCCCGACCACCGGCTGATCGGCCATAGAATCAGGTCTCCGCGGCCTTCGATCATTGTGCCAGGCACTTCGTTGAATGTCCGGCTGTCTTTGCTGCCGTTCTTATGACGATTGTCTCCCATGACGAAATAATGGTCCGGCGATACCGTAATCTGCGCGTAATCTCCGTCCTCTATCTTTACATCGGTATAGGGCTCGACTTGCAACGCTCCGTTCAAGTATAGCTGGCCGGCCCTAATCTCGAGCGTATCCCCGGGAATGCCGATTACGCGCTTGACGAGGTGCTCCTTGCGGCCCGGGCCTTCGCTCGGGTCCTTCAGAACGACGACGTCGCCTCTCTTGGGCTCGCCGAATTCATAAACGATCTTATTAATGAACAGCCAATCTCCTTCGTATAGCGTCGGCTCCATCGATTGATGCTTAACGGTAGAAAGCTGGAAGACGTATGCCTTGAGCACGAGCACGATGACGAACGCAATAAGCAGTGCCTTGGTCCAATCCCACACTTCTTTTTTCCAGCCTGTCAGCCAAGGTTGTTTCGCAGCCCGCGTTCTTCCCTTCGGGCCTAGAGCCTGCGGCTCTTGACTCATCTCGCTCATGAATTCTCTCCTTCCGCGTTCATCCATTGCTTCCATTGATCGTAGTATCGATACGCGGCCTCGTCGCCGAAAGGCGCCGACGTCCTGCGTACCGCTTCTTGCAGCTTGCGCATACCGGCCTCGATCTGCTCGAGCACGGTATCGCCATAACGGTAATCTTCCCGATGACGATTGAATTCGTCCCGATCCAGCTCGTGGACGGAGCCGTCCGGAAGCAGCACGAGATCGAGATCGTAATCGATATAAGTCAGCACGTCCCCATAACGATAAGGCGGGGAGGCTAAATTACAATAATAGCGGACGCCTTTGTCCTCTAACAAGGCGACGACGTTAAACCATTCGTTAGGGAGAAAATAAGATACGGCGGGTATCCGGCTCACCCATTCCTTGCCGTCTCTCTCGACAATCGTCGTCTGATCGTTAATATAGACCCAGACCGATCGCGGATCGACATGGCCGGGAAGAAGCCTATCGGTCGGTACGAGCCAATTGGCCATCCACATGCGATGAAGAGAACCGTCGTGCTTAAAGCTTTTGATCACATACCGCTCGTACGGACTTCGTGCCACGCTCATGCTCGTTAGCGACCTCCTCGTCCCTACCGCGATATTATAAGAAAAGCATATCTCCCGGCCAAAATCAACGGCGCGAAAGATATGCTGTCAAAGTACCACGCTCATTCGTTTTCTTTATCCTGCCACGATCCTAAGAGGCTGCTTCAACTGCGCGAAATCCGATACTCCGACGCCGAGAGTTTCATAGAACGGACGAAGAACCTCGTTGTGCCTATCGAGCGCGATCAGCATCTTCTGAACTTTGCGTTGGCGGAACCGATTGCTCATGCTCTCCATCAAAGCTCGTCCGATCCCTTGGCCTCGATATTGCTCGTATACGGCAATCCGATACACGTAACCTTTCTGCTTGTCGATCGTCCCGATCATAACGCCGGCGAGATTGCCTGCCGACTCGGCGACGAGAACGAGGTCGCTGTCCCACGACAATTGTCTGGCGAACGCGCTCAACGTCTCTTCGCAGCATTCCTCGGACAATACATCTTCCAGAAGATTCGCAACGGACCGATAGTCCGACAATTGGAAAGAACGAATTTGCATGGTGTGTCGTCTCCCTCAAGCCCAATAAGTTTACGTCCCGAAAATACGCATTTTTAATTTTACGACAAAATCGCGACAATTCCTCTACTTTTTTTAAAATTACATTAAATTTTTTTGTAGGTTTTTACGAAATTTTAATGTAACCGCTTTATTCAACCATAATATGGAACGCAAGTTAATTCAACGGAGACTCATATTTCGATTGTATGAATAAGCGGGAGAAAAGTGGGTATTCTATTTCCGTTACGGCGCTATAGACTTTACAAACATACACGTTGCTTTACTCCCCAAAATAAGGGATAATAAGTCTCGTCAGCTACATTAGAACAATTATTATTAGGAGGTAATTACTCATGGCTCACGAATTGCCAGCACTTCCGTACGCGCACAATGCGCTCGAACCGCACATCGACACCGCGACGATGGAGATCCACCACGGCCGTCACCACAACGCTTACGTGACGAACCTGAACAACGCGCTTAATTCCGCTCCGGAATTGGCAAGCAAGAGCGTTGAAGATCTTATCGCCGATCTGAATAGCGTTCCGGAAAGCATCCGCACCGCGGTTCGCAACAACGGCGGCGGCCACGCGAACCACTCCTTGTTCTGGAAGACGATCAGCCCGAACGGCGGCGGTCAACCTACCGGCGCACTTGCCGCGGCGATCGACGCAGAGCTTGGCGGCTTCGACAAATTCAAAGAAACGTTCGCCGCTGCTGGCGCAACGCGTTTCGGCTCCGGCTGGGCATGGCTTGCTCTTAGCAAAGACGGCAAGCTCAAAGTATACAGCCTGCCTAACCAAGACAGCCCGATCATGGAAGGCGACACGCCGCTGCTCGGACTCGACGTATGGGAGCATGCTTACTACCTGAAATACCAGAACAAACGCCCAGACTACATTGCCGCTTTCTGGAACGTCGTCGACTGGAACGCCGTCGGCGCGATCTACGACGCTGCGAAGTAATCGACCATAGAACTGCCGAGACGATGCCGGGTTATCCCGGCATCGTCTTTTTTTTTATACCCATTATTTTCCGCAAAAAATGCGTCGTTAATTGTCGAATATTGTCTTGATTGGCGCTATGCCCGATAGTATGCTCTTCATAAATAACTAGAGTACATCATATGAGCTATGGAGGCGCGCCGAGTGAATATCCTGATCTACTTCGCACAATACAGCGCGATCATGGTTACGTTCGTGTTCCTGCTCCGATGGTTTTATCCTCAATTAATCATTCGGTCCCGGTGTTGCCAATCTATCGTCTATGGGATCGCGTTCGCTCTCATCGGTCTCATCGTCATGCAGATGCCCGTCACGACGGAACACGGCTTGCACGCGGATGCCAGATTGATCAGCGTCCTGCTGTCCGGCATCATCGGTGGCCCGGTATCCGCGTCCATAACGACGGCCGCCGTCGTCGGTTATCGAATCTATCTAGGCGGAACCATGCTCTTCCCCGTGTGCGCCACGTTAACGACCGCGTTAATCAGCGTCTACGCCTATCGCTGGAAAGTGCGCCAACCGACGGCCCTATTGAAATACGGCTGGTTAGTAGGGATGCTGACCGGCGCGCAGACGCTCGCATGGACGTTAGTAGCGCCCGACGAAACGATGAAGTATTTTCTCAGGGAGCTCGGGGTGACGTTCCTCGTATTCCACACCTTGGCCGTGCCTCTGTTCTACTCCGCCATCTATTACGAGTTTAAAAGGCTCGTAACGGTGCGGAAGCTTACCGAAAGCGAGGAAAGATACAGAACCCTCGTTCAGAACGCGCCGGATCTCATCTGCTGCTTCGGCGTGGACGGCATCATCACGCAGGGCAATAGGCGATTGGCCGAAGCGGCGATGATCGAGGAGCCTAAGTTAATCGGCTTGCACGTGAACGACGTTCTTGTCGTGGATTCTACTAAACAGAAATTCCAAGCGGCTTTCGACGAAGTCGTTCGGACGAAAAGGACGAGCGGCTTCGAAGATACCCATATTTTCGAGGGGAAGCGGCGAACGTTCAGAATTATGCTATCTCCCGTTCTAGGCGAACACCAGGAAGTCGAGCAAATGATCGGCACCGCCGTCGACATCACCGAAATTCGGGTGAACGAGGAATCGTTGCAGCAGTATCGGGAGCATCTCGAGGAATTGGTCGCGAATCGCACGGAAGAGCTGAACAGCAAGAACCTGCAGCTAGCCGAAGCGAAGGAAGCGGCGGAAGCGGCGAATCAGGCAAAAAGCGCGTTCTTGGCCAACATGAGCCACGAGATCCGGACCCCGCTCAACGGCATTCTCGGACTGAGCTACTTGCTGCGTCAATCCGAGCTTACCGAGGAGCAACGGAAGAACGTCGATCGCACGATCGCCTCCGCGAACAACTTGATCGCGCTCGTCAACGACGTGCTCGATTTCTCCAAGATCGAAGCGAACAAAGTCCAGATCGAGCATGTGACGTTCGATCTGTACGAAGTGCTCAGTCAGATGTCCAATATGATCAACGTTAAAGCCTACGACAAAGGACTCCGGCTTCATTACGACATTCACCATGAAGTGCCGCAAATGCTCGTCGGAGACCCGCTAAGACTGAATCAAGTGTTGCTCAACCTGTCGAACAACGCCGTTAAATTCACCGACAAGGGACATCTATCGTTCGAGATTCGCGTGGCTAACCGCGATCCGCACGGCATAACGCTCGCATTCGCCATACGCGATACGGGCATCGGCATGACGGAGGCGCAGCGACGGCTGCTATTCCAAGAGTTCACGCAAGCCGATATGTCGACGACCCGTAAGTACGGAGGAACCGGATTAGGTCTTGTGATCAGCAAAAATCTCATCGAGCTCATGGGCGGATCTATCGAGGTGGATAGCAGCCCAGGACGAGGCAGCTGCTTCTCCTTCACCGTTCGTTTCGGCTATGCCGCGGGCGGGGGACTGGGAGGAACGTCCAGCGCCAGACTGTCGAAGCTGTCGGCGTTGCTCGTCGGCGCTAATTCCGGCATGATGCTCGTCCTTAAGGGTCAACTGGAGCAGTTCCATTGCACCGTACATACTGCCGAGACCGAGAGCGAAGCGCTCGATCTGCTTCGAGGCATCGGGCCTATCGATCTCGCGATTGTCGATTGGAAGCTGCCCGGCGCGAATGTCGTGCGGCTGGCGGAGAGGATGAAAGCCGACAACGTCGTCAGCTTCGTCATGCTGACGACGGCTACGCACGAGTCCGAGTATACGTCCGGCATTCAATCGCCTTCGATCGAGAAGCTGCTTCACTACCCGATCGGCCATTCACAGCTCTATGACGAGCTGATGGGCCTGTTCAAGCAGCAATATTATCCTCAGTTGGCGGCGACCGAGCAGTCCGTATGGCCATCCGAGCTTCCGGGCGATTTGAGCGGAGTCCGCGTCCTGCTCGCGGAAGACAACGAGATCAACCAGCTCGTGGCGAAAGAAATATTGAAGGAAATGGGCGTGACCGTCGACGTTGCCGAGAACGGTCTGGAAGCGGTGAAGCTTGCCGGTTCTAATCGATACGACGTCATCCTCATGGATCTGCACATGCCGGTCATGGATGGCTTCACGGCAACGCGTGGCATCAAGCAATTGCCGCAAACGCAAAACACGCCCATTATCGCGATGACGGCAGACGCGATGAAAGGCGTGCAAGAGCAAGTATTGGAAGCGGGTATGGTCGATTACGTCACGAAGCCTTTCGAGCCCCGCGAGCTATACGGTTTGTTGAAGCGGCTTATGGGACGTTAGCTGGATATAGTGAATTGTATCGTGCAATCGACGATATTCATCAGTTGGCTTCTCGCCTGATGAATGAAGCCCATGACGGACTCCTGCAGCAACGAAGTCGAAAGCGTAGCGCTCAACCACAGCTTGCGGTCCAGTACGACCAGCGTCAGCTTGTATTGCGACCGATAGTTTCCGATTTCCTCGAAGATCGTCGTACGCAAGTACGATTCCGGAAGCACGATCGAATACGTGATGAGCGGCGCCTTATCTTTAAGTTGCGTAAGCTGCAACTGCTCCTGATTCGGATAGTTGCGCTTGATCCACCGGAAGCCGTGCTCGTATTCGGGATCTACTCTCCATACCGGCTCGAACTTATGGAACGCTTCAACGATCATTTTCTGATAGAAATCAATAAGGGTCATTTCGTTCACCGCTTTTCCAGGCTCGCCCGCCTCGATTTATCGGATCCGCAACTTCGGTCGACACCTCTAAAGATAAGGGAAAATTGTGTGGTCTTGTCTTGACTGAATGTTATAAAAGCATGTTTTTTCCACAACGATTTGACGAGTATGAGTCGATTGTTAGCAAAATGTGTGGGGGCGGCAGCGAGCGTAAAAGGGAGTTGCGGCGGATTGGCGTGTGTTTAGCGGCATGGGGTGCCGCTATTGCGCGTGCGTGCGCCGCGGCGCCGATTTAGCGGCATCGGGTGCCGCTATTGCGCGTGCGTGCGACGCGGTGCCGGTTTAGCGGCATGTGGTGCCGCTATTGCGCGCGCTTGCGACGCTGCGCCGGTTTAGCGGCATGTCGTGCCGCTATTGCGCGTACTTGCGGCGCGGCGCCTGTTTAGCGGCATCGGGTGCCGCTATTGCGCGTGCTTGCGACGCGGCGCCTGTTTAGCGGCATCGGGTGCCGCTATTGCGCGTGCTTGCGGCGCGGCGCCGGTTTAGCGGCATGTGGTGCCGCTATCACACGCGCTTGCGGCGCGGTGCCAGTTTAGCGGCATGTGGTGCCGCTATTGCGCGTACTTGCGCCGCGGCGCCGATTTAGCGGCATCGGGTGCCGCTATTGCGCGCGCTTGCGGCGCTGCGCCGGTTTAGCGGCATCGGGTGCCGCTATTGCGCGTGCGTGCGCCGCGGCGCCGATTTAGCGGCATCGGGTGCCGCTATTGCGCGTGCGTGCGACGCAGCGCCGATTTAGCGGCATCGGGTGCCGCTATTGCGCGTGCGTGCAACGCAGCACCGGTTTAGCGGCATGTCGTGCCGCTATTGCGCGTACTTGCGGCGCGGCGCCTGTTTAGCGGCATCGGGTGCCGCTATTGCGCGTGCTTGCGACGCGGCGCGTCGCAACACAAAAAGCCCCGCCGCAGCCGGCGACATGCCGGTGCGGCGGGGCTTCCATCAGGAGCTTCTCGCGATAAAATATTCGGTTAACCACCTGCGGAACACGTTCGGCCACGAGTAGTTCTCGAATTCCTCCGGCCCGACCCACCGATAATGCTCCGGCAGCGGCTGCGTCTCGTCAAGCTCCGCTTCGATAACGCGGATCTGCCAGACGAGGTGGGTGAACACGTGCTGCGCCTCTCCGCGAAGACCCGCCGCGCGGACTCGAACGCCTTCCTCGGCGGCCAACGTTCCAGAGAGCCAATTCCCGCCCGCATCGATGTCGTTCCAGACGTCGGCGTTCGGAGCCTCCGTATGGGGCAGCTCCCACATATTCGCGAGCAAGCCGGACGCCGGACGCTGGCGGACGAGCACCTGCCCGGCGCGCCGGCCAGTACCTTCGATCAGCGCCGCGAGCCGCAATACCGGTTTCGGCGGCTTCGCCTTGCTCTTCACCGGAAGCTCGCGTTCGCGTCCAGCCTGCCGCGCCATGCAATGCAGCGCGACCGGGCAGTCGCCGCACGAAGGACTTTTCGGCGTGCAGACCAGCGCCCCAAGCTCCATTAACGCTTGGTTGAAATCGCTCGCTTCACCATCGGGTATAAGCGATGCGGCCAAACTCTCCATTCCCACGCGCGTCGCCGGCTTAGCGATATCGTCCTCCAGGAGGAAGTATCGCGACAGCACCCGCATGACGTTGCCGTCCACCGCCGGTTCCGGCTGATTGTACGCGATGCTTAAGATCGCGCCGGCCGTGTAAGGACCGACGCCCTTAAGCGCCGACACCGCCTTCTTATCCGACGGCACCCGCGCATCGTAATGAGCGACGACCTCTCTGACCGCCGTCTGAAGATTCCTCGCCCTGGAGTAATAGCCAAGCCCTTCCCAGTGCTTGAGCACGTCGTCCTCCTGCGCCTCAGCCAAGTCCCTCAGCGTCGGAAACCTCCCGACGAACCGGTTGAAATACGGAATAACCGTGTCGACGCGCGTCTGCTGCAGCATGATCTCCGACACCCATATATGGTAAGGGTCTTTCGTCCGACGCCATGGCAAATCGCGCCGTTCCCTTCTATACCATCGTAACAGCTCTATACTGAAGTATTGTTTTTCCACTATTCGTTCCTCGCTTGCTTGCGGAAGCGGCTAGGAGATAGCCCCGTATACGACTTGAACATTCTCGAGAAATAATAGATTTGCATCCCGACTTTGCTAGCGACCTCCGACACGTTGCATTCCGGTTGAAGCAACAGCGTCTTGGCCATATCCATTCTCCGGTTGTTCACGTACTGAATCGGCGAGCTGCCCATAATGCCTTTGAAGAACATAATGAAGTAGTTCGGATGCAGATATACTTGCTTCGCAAGCTCTTCCACGGTGATATTGTCCGCCAGGTGATTATCGATATATTGAATGATGGCTTCCAGCTTCTGCAGATCGTGAGAAGGCGGCTCTTCCTTGACGTCGATCGAGAGATGCTCCAGATAGACGCTGATCAGCTCCAGCATATACGCCTTCAGCCGCAGCCTCGTCGTCAGCTTCTCTACAGCGAGTCCATCGAATATGCGCTCGTAGATCGATGAAACTTCTTCCGTATTCGAGATTCGGGTCGTCGGGGTCAACTTCAAGCTCCGATACAAGTCCCGATCCTCATAGCTCGCGCGAAAATGGCACCATTGCACCGTCAACTTCGACCCCGGAGCAGGCACGATCCGATGGGAAGTACCCGAAAGCAGCACGCACATCGTTCCTCTGGCAAGCGGTTCGGACCGGCCCTGCATGTACAGTTGGCCTTCCCCTTCCTTGATATGAAGGATGCGATGGCAGTCGTACATGGCTTCTTTGGCGTTCGCGGAATTGTCGTCGAACTCGATCTCCGCGGCAGCGGCGACCTCGATTTGCATCTGTTCGAAATGTTTCATCATTATGGATACATAGGTTGTTGTCATGTGGCGCTCCCCGTCTAGAGATGGCTTGAAGTCATGAAGCCGCTGTTGTCTATTATACGTGAACCTGTCCTCATGCGTAAAATTCCAAATAAAACAGCCCGCAACTCGGCGGGCTTCATTCGTCTTTCTCTATGATAGCGGTGGCTGCCGCTATAGAGCGTTCATGCGTAATGGCGACGTGCACCCGGAGTGTCCGCCCCGCAAGGCCAAGCCTTGCGAGCGCCGAATCCGACAGCTTGCACACCGGCTTCCCAAGCTCGTCCGGCAACGATTCGATATCTTGGAAGCCGACCGCCGAACCGATTCCGCAGCCGAGCGCTTTGACGACCGCTTCCTTCATGGCGAATCTTCCGGCTACGAACTGGGTTCGTCGCTTGGGGGGCATGCCCCGCAACAGCTCGCACTCCCTAGCCGTCAGCACTCTGGCCGCGAACCGTTCTCCGGCGGAACCGTCCAGCACGGCCGCGATCCGCTCCATCTCGACGACGTCGAGTCCGATTCCGACGATGGATGCTTTCATCTTATATGCCCGGAATCGGCATCCGCTTATGCTCCGTGCGCGCATACCGCTGTTCAAGATTGTCCCGCGCTTTCGGATCGATCGACTTGCCTTCGAGATAGTCGCTGTTGTCCTCGTAGCTTACTCCGAGCTCCGCTTCGTCCGTCTGCCCTTCCCATAAGCCTGCCGTCGGCGCCTTGTCGACCACTTCCGCCGGCACGCCTAGCGCGCGGGCCAACTGGCGAATCTGGCGCTTATTCAACGTGCTGAGCGGCGTAACGTCAACCGCGCCGTCCCCCCACTTCGTGAAAAAGCCGGTCAAAGCCTCGGACGCATGGTCCGTGCCCACGACGAGCAAATTCATATCGAAGGCAAGCGCGTATTGGACGACCATCCTCGTGCGCGCCTTCACGTTGCCTTTGCCGCCGCGGCTTAAGTGCCTATGGATGCCGAGCGATTTGAACGCGTACTCCGTCTCTAGGGCGATCTCGTCCACGGCCTGCTCGATATTCGTCTCCGCTTTGTGCGTCAGTCCGAACGCTTCCGCTACCGCATAGCTATGCTGAATGTCTTCCTGCTCGCCGTAGGGCTGGAATACGCCGAGCGTGATATACTCCTTGCCGGTTTCCGCCGACAGCTCGTCCGTAGCCCGTTTGCACAACCCGGTCGCCACCGCGCTGTCGACGCCGCCGCTGATCGCGATAAGGAGTCCCGTCGCGCCTGCCTGCTTCACGTAGCTTTTCAGGAAGTCGACGCGTCTTCTAATCTCCTCGTTCACGTCGATCGTCGGTTTGACGCCCAGCTTGGATATAATTTGCTCTTGCAGACTCGTGTTCATTGGATCTCCCCCTGCACCCATGCATAATAAAATATCCCGCGAACGCGGCGGTCTAGCCGCATCCCGGGATACGAGGCCGATTAACGGCAATAACGATCGAATGCATCCGTCAAGTCCGCGGCGATGTCGCTCGCGCTGCGATTCTCGATCTGATGTCTCTCGATAAAGTGAACGAGCTCGCCGTCTTTAAGCAGCGCGATCGAAGGCGAAGACGGCGGATAAGGCAAGAAGTATTCCCGAGCTTTCGCGGTCGCTTCCTTGTCTTGTCCGGCGAATACCGTAAACGTGTGATCCGGCAGCGCGTCGTGCTGAAGCGCCTCGGCTACGCCCGGACGGCATTGCCCTGCGGCGCAGCCGCACACGGAGTTAATCACGACGAGGGACGTGCCCTTCGCGTTCGGAAGCTCGGCTTCCACTTCCTCCGGCGTTCTCAATTCCTTGATACCGAGCTTCGTAAGATCGTCGCGCATCGGTTGAATCATATCCATCATATAGCGTTCGAAAGACATCGACACTACAATCGCCTCGCTTTCCACGAATAAGTTTGCAATTAATTATACCGCGCTGGCGCCGGCTGCGTCAAAAGGCGCTTGACAAGCATAAAGCCGGGCCGCTAAGGTCTCCCCGCGGCCCGGCTCCTCATCACTCACGCCTTACGGCTCATCCAATACTTCGGGTACCGGAAAGTACTCGTCGTCGTCGATGTCCTCCCTCGGAGAGGTCGTATGCGGCGGATGCATGAACAAAGCCGACGCCGGCGCGATCCCCTTCTCGAACAGAGCGCGATTCTCGCTCGTACGGAACCCGATATCCTTGTACGGATGCACCCACTGCTCTCCTGCCATAATCGATGGATCCGTCTCGCTGCTCCACTGTTCTAGCGGCGATTGCGGAGATTCGTAGTCGTGATCCCCGATCACGACCCCGTGCTCGTTGACGAACGGCTCCCGCGGCCCCCGGTTGTCGCGGTGTTCCGCCCGAAATTCAATTTCGAACGGGTCGAGCTCGGATTCGTCACGGCTTTGGACCGGCTTCACGTTCGCGTAGGATGGATGAGTATCGTGGTTCATATCATCCAGCGGCGTTACGCCGTTACCGTTACGTTGACGGTCGATTCGGTCCGTCCAGCTTTTTGTCGTATCCGGGAGATGTCGGCGAACGATCTTTGCTCACTTGGCCTGCGGATTTCGGAGCGGACCGACCGCGGTTGTTGGACTCCGTCATGGAAGCATCCTCCTTGGTTGGATGTATCCCCCGTAGTGTATCCCTTATGTGACCGTTTATCCGCTATTTCGCTCGATATTCCACCAACATTGCCGGCCCGGCTTACAGAAAGATACGATGATCGTCGTTCCTTCCCCGGGTAATGACTCCACGTGTATTTTGCCGTTGTGCCGTTCGACGATGCTTAAGCAAAGCGACAGCCCGAGTCCCGTGCCGCTCACTTTCGTCGTATAGAAAGGCTCGAAGAGCCGCTCCTGTTTCTCTCTGGAAATGCCGATGCCCGAGTCGATGACTCGCAATTGGACAACGTCCTGCAGGTTAATCGTCTCGATCCTCAGCACGCCTTTATCGTTCATCGCTTCCATTCCGTTGCGTGCCAGATTGAGAATCAATTGCTTGATTTCTTTGCCGCTCAGCTCCAACGGCTCCATGTTGTCGCATAGCTTCGCTTCGAACACCTGTCCCCGCATGTTGGCGTCGGCCCATATAAGCGGGATAACGTCGTTCAGCAGATCATTCAGATTGCCCGATTCCTTCTCGACGATCCGGTTCTGCGCGAGCGATAGGAAGTCGTTAATAATCCCGTTGGCGCGATCCAGCTCGTCTAGAATAATCCGATAATAAGTCTCCTGCTCCGCATTGCCGCGTTCGCTAAGCAGCTGGACGAACCCTCGGATGACCGCCATCGGGTTGCGAATCTCGTGCGTAATGCTCGCGGCCATCTGTCCGACGAGGCTCAGCCGCTCCATCCGCCCGACCTCGTCCTTTAATCGCTCCAGTTCCGTAATGTCCTGGCCGACATGCAGGATGCCTTCCAGCCGATCCGAAGGCAATTCCGCGATTCTGCACGTCACGGTGTAGAACGTCCTTCCGCGAAAACGAACGATATCCGTCACTTTCTCCTCGCCTTGCATGACCCTCGCGACCGGGGTCTCGTCGACCGACATCTCTCGGTTCGCGTAGATGGCGGCAACATCTTGGCCGATCAGATCCCTCCTCGTCAACGGGTGCATCTGCTTCAGCGCCTCTTCGTTAATTCGGGTCAATACGCCGTTCGAATCGAACACCGCGACGGAAAGCGGCGTATGATCGATCAACAGCTGCAACCTATGCATCTCGTTCAAATACTTCTGCGAGACGACGCGAAGCTGCGATTGCATGCGGACTCTCTCGAAAGTTAGCTCCGCTAGATGCGCCGTACCGTAAGTAACGAACAAATAAGCAACGGCGTAAAATACGACCATCATAATGTTGTAGTGAAGATTCGTGCTTGTATGAGTGGCTAAGGTGACTATATTCGCGGCGATAAAGAACGCAAAAGGGATGACGCTCAGGATAATCACTTGCTTCATGCGTTCCGTGTAATCTCGTAGATGGAATGAGACGGTTTTGGTGAAAAGGAGGGGCAGGAACGCCAGCAGGAAGAAGCCCAGCTTGGCATACTCCCATAGATCGTCATATTGGGGGATGCGCAAAGCGATATAGAGAACCGTCAACAGAGCCGCTGCCGGTATGCCTCCGTACAAGGAGCCGATAAGCAGCATGGCCGAGCGCAAATCGAAAGTCTGGCCGTGTTCGCCGATCTTCGTATACTCGAACGTTAACACCATGGTAATCCCGCAGGCGATGCCTATGAACAAGGGGGCATAACGGGTACGTTCGGGCCGGTCGTACCAGATCATGAACAGGAATACGGGAAGGAGAGCGATCAAAGTTTGCAGCAACGTGTCCTTCCACATCCATGAGCGACCTCCCTGAGATGAACGATATATCGTTAGCGGCATTTTTTGCCGGGAAACGGCGATTTTCGGAGAATAATACCATTAGTAAAACACATTTGCCCGATGGTTACAATAAACATCGGAAGGCAATATAGGGTATACTTGTACTAGCTTAAGCATAATTGAGGTTATTACGATGGCATATGACGTCATTATTATCGGCGCCGGCTCTTCCGGCTTGATGGCCGGCATATCGGCGAGCGAGGGCGGCGCGAAAGTGCTGCTTCTCGACAAAGGAGACAAGCTCGGCCGCAAGCTCGGAATCTCCGGAGGCGGTCGCTGCAACGTTACGAATATGAAGGAGCTGGACGAGCTCATCAAGCATATTCCCGGCAACGGCCGATTTCTGTACAGTGCTCTCTCCACGTTCGGCAACCGCGATATTATCGCCTTTTTCGAACAGATGGGCATAGAATTGAAGGAAGAAGACAATGGCAGAATGTTCCCGGTGTCGGATAAAGCGAAGACGGTCGTGGACGCGCTGGTGAACAAGGTGCGCGAGCAAGGCGTCACCATTAAGGTAAATAGCCCGGTAGACGAAGTATTGTACGAGGACGGCCGGGCGGCCGGTGTTCGTCTGCAGACGGGAGAAGTCGTACGCGGACGAGCCGTCATCGTTGCCGTCGGCGGCAAGTCCGTCCCGCATACCGGATCTACGGGGGACGGTTACGCATGGGCGGAGAGAGCCGGTCATTCGATTACGGAGCTGTTCCCTACCGAAGTGCCGCTAACGTCGAAGGAACCGTTCATTAAGAGCCGAATGCTGCAAGGGCTCTCGTTACGGGACGTCGGCCTTACGATCTGGAACGAGAAGGGGAAGAAAATCATCACGCACGAGGGCGATATGATTTTCACCCACTTCGGGATTTCGGGTCCTATCGCGCTTCGGTGCAGCCAGTTCGTCGTCAAGCAGCTGAAGCGCGTCGGCAAAGGCGATGGCGGCGGGAGCGGCACGGTACTGGCGACGATCGATCTGCTGCCAAGACTTAGCGCAGAAGAGATCTATAACGAGACCTACGAGCTCTCTCGCAACGAATCGAAGAAAGCGATCAAGAACGTGCTGAAAGGCTACTTCCCCGAGCGAATGCTGCCTCTCTTGTTCGAGCGCGCGGGGCTCAAGGAAGATCTCACGTTCGACAGCTTGCCGAAGCAAGCTTGGAGCGAATTGGCCCGAATCGCCAAAGCTTTCCCGGTCGAGGTGAATGGTACGCTGTCGATCGAAGAAGCTTTCGTTACCGGCGGAGGCGTCAACCTGAAGGAAGTCGATCCCCGCACGATGGAATCGAAGCTGATGTCGGGCTTGTATTTCTGCGGCGAAATATTGGACGTTCACGGATACACGGGCGGATACAATATAACGGCAGCGTTCTCGACCGGATATACGGCGGGCAAGAACGCGGCGGAGCAAGCGATGGGGCTTGCTTAACCTATAGAACGGCCCTGCTTCCATCCCAATGGAGGCAAGGCCGTTTGTATTTTCGCAGCTTATTATTTCGCGTCGAAATGATCGTACGAACCGCCGTCCGTAATGAACGCTTCATCGTCCGAGCGTTCTTCGGAGGCGTTGCTTAGCCCCCGATAATGATCCTCCCAATCCTCGTTCACCGTGTGCGCCGGAATCGGAATCGTGTCCATGTTGTAGGCGACGTCGGTAACGACGACCGCCTCTGCCGGAGCATGCTCCATCAACTGCCCGGCATAACACTGCACGATTTCGAGCGCCGACGTCAAATCCTCGTTATGTACGTGAATATGCAGCCGCCCTCCTTCGTGAAGCTGAGGCTCGTAACCGAGCTCTTCAAGGGTAACGCCCGCTAGACGGGCTTGCTGCTCATCGGGGAATTGGAAAAGCAATGCGGCGTGGCTCATCGGCTCATCTCTCCGTTCCTGATCAGTGAATACATTCCCGGATAGGATTACCTTGGGGGCTGCCGGTTATGCGCCCAGCTCGTTGTCCGCCATGATTTCGTTCGCAAGACGGGGAGCCGTCGTCTTCCCCGCAACCACATTCCTGCCGGCTTCCGTTAGGAGTACGGTTCCGGACGGCTCGATGCGGACCATCGGAGGCTCGCAAGCGGCCAAGACGTCGAGGATTCGCCAATACTGCAGATCGCCCATGCCGAATAGCGGGCATCGCTCGGACACCCTCGCGAACAGCTTGTATTTGGATAAGCTTTGATCGGTCTGTTCGCCGAGCAGCGTCAGCGTCAGTCGCTCGACAAGCCCTAGGCCGTCCTGTCCAGGCTGCCGCTTCAGGTGCCAACCAAGCGCGGATGCCGTCTCGGGAATATTCGCCCCGCTGGACTCGATCCACCTCTCGACCGCAGCGAAATCGAGCTTCGCGTACGCATTCCAAGCCGCGGCCAACCCGGCGATATCGGCCACCTTCAATGGACGGCGATGATGTTGCCAACGCTCGAGCAGTTGTTCGTTCGTATAAGGGCCTGCCGGAAGCCTAACAAGCTCTAGCTTTATTCCGTTAAGGTCCGCGACGGTTGCTGCCACGTGGCATAGCTTCATTAATATAGCGTGGTCGAACAGATCGGGATCGACCCATATCGCGATTCTCATCCCGCTGTGCAACGCTAAATCATAGACTCGATTCTGCTTGTCCGCGTAATCGATATATTCGTGCTTCGGAATGCCGTAACGCTCGCTAAGCCAATCTGCCCGAACCGCAAGCTCGGCAGCCAACGGACCTGCCGTGTAAATCTCTCGCCATACGAGAACCCGACCCTCGAGCGACGACGTTCGCAATTGGTCACCCACGATGTCCCCGTTGACGATATGAAGAACGCTGTTTGCCGATGAATCGCTCATCGTCTCTTCACCCCCATCGCTTTGAGCGCCATGCGCTCGATGATCCCCCATGGAAGCCATTGCTTCGCCCGCAACGTCTTCTTCTCGCTGCTCGTCGGTTGGTAACGAAGCTTCGGTTTGCTGTCGCTGATCGCGCGCCATATCGATTCCGCCACGCGAGCCGGATCTCCCCCGCTCGCCGCCGTATGCTCGAAAATCGGCTTTAACCGAGCGTAGTAGCCATGATAAGCAGACTCGGCGGACGGCTCTTGCAACGTATCTATGCTTTTCCTCCAGATCGCCGTCCGATAAGGTCCGGCTTCTATTAAGCTGACGCCGATGCCGAACCCCGCCAGCTCCAGACGAAGCGACTCCCCGAACCCTTCCACCGCATGCTTGGACGCGACGTATGGAGCAAGCGCAGGAAATCCGACCCGGCCGCTGACGCTGCTGATCAATACGATTCTGCCCGATCTCTGCTCGCGCATCATCGGCAGCACCGCCTGCGTCATGGCAACGAGCCCGAACACGTTCGTCTCGAACTGTTCGCGCCAGCGTTCGAGCGGCACCTCTTCGATGAAGCCTCCGGCCGCGAAGCCCGCGTTGTTCACGAGCGCGTCGAGCCGTCCCTGCCGCCGGCAAATCGCCTCGACCGCTTGCGCGATTTGCCCGGATTCGGTGACGTCCAACTGAAGCGGCGTAACTTGATTGGCGACGCCTCGCACGGTTGCTTCCTTCATCAAACCTTCGCTTCTACTCGAGTCTCGCAACCCCGCGTAGACGACCCAGCCTTTTTCCGCCAGGAGCAACGCCGTTAACATCCCGAAGCCGCTTCCCGCTCCCGTCACCAACGCTACTTTACGCTTGTCAGCTTGCATCGTCACCACTCCGCTCTGAACTGGGGGAATAAGTTAAAAAGCCTCCTCCCGGTTACCGGCCGGGAAATGCGGAGGCTTCGCGGAAAAGGGAGGCACCCGTTTCCATATTGCTATTGTAGCGTAATAGATCAGTTTCTGAAAGCGCTCAGTTGTTCATTCAACGTTGTCGTCTGACCGTACACTTGCTGATAGATTCTGAACAGCTTCGCGTACGCTTCGCTCGAAGCTTTGTTCGGCGTGTAAGTGCGAGCGCGCTTCACGAATACTTCGCCGCAAGCGTCAAGGCTAGGGAACCAACCGCAACCGACCGCTGCCAGCATGGCCGCGCCGAGTCCAGGCCCTTGTTCGTTCTCGAGCGCGACGACGTTCGCTTGGAACACGTCGGCTTGCATTTGCAGCCAAACCGGGTTTTTGGCGCCGCCGCCGATCGAGACGATCGTGTCTACCGTCTTACCCGCCGCGCGGAAAATATCG
This sequence comes from Bacillota bacterium, assembly GCA_023460795.1. Lineage (GTDB taxonomy): Bacteria > Bacillota > Bacilli > Paenibacillales > Paenibacillaceae > Cohnella. The sequence goes on from JAEWPC010000011.1 coordinate 202,874, forward strand.
ATCGATTCGTTCAGCGAGAACGTGATGCCTTCCATGACCGCGCGCGCGAAGTGCGCGCGCGTATGGCTGCCGTCCATGCCGATGAAGCTGCCGCGAATGACCGCGTCCGGATGCGGCGTGCGCTCGCCTACGAGGTAAGGCGTGAACAGCAGTCCGCCCGAGCCTGCCGGGATCTCGTCGATGCCTGCGAGCAACGTATCGAACGACTCGCCTTTGGCGAACGTGTTGCGGAACCAACCGAGCGAGTAACCTGCCGCCAGCGTAACCCCCATCGCGTAGAATGCGTCCGGCTTGCCGTGGTTGAAGAAGTGCACTTTGCCTTTATAATCCGCGCTGGCATCCGCTTCGTACGTCAGCACGACGCCAGAGGTTCCGATGCTGCACATCGTGACGCCCGGAGACAGAATGCCCGCGCCGATCGCGCCGCAAGCGTTGTCCGCGCCGCCCGCGAACACTTTCGTCGATTCGCCGAGGCCGGTAGCCGCAGCCGCTTCGGAAGACAAGGTGCCGACGAAGCCGCTTGCTTCGACGAGCGGAGGGCATAAGGATGCAGGCAAGTCGAATGCCGACAATACGTCGTTGCTCCAAGCTTTGCCCGCGACATCCAAGAGCAGCGTGCCGGCGGCGTCGGACAAGTCCATATGCGAGGCGCCGGTCAGGCGAAGACGGAGATAGTCTTTCGGCAGCAGGAACAGCTTCGCTTTCGCGAACGTCTCCGGCTCATGCTGCTTCACCCACAGAATCTTCGGCAGCGTAAAGCCTTCGAGCGCCGGGTTGCGCGTAACGGAGAGCAGCTTGTCGCCAAGCTTGCGCTCGATCTCGCGGCATTGCTCCGTCGTGCGCGTGTCGTTCCACAGAATCGCGCGGCGAATCGGCTTATTGTTCGCATCCAGCAGCACTAGACCATGCATTTGACCCGAGAAGCTAATCCCTTGGATATCGCTTGCGGATACGCCGGATTGCTTCGTCAGCTCCTGCAGCGCGCCGATCGTTCCCGTTACCCAATCCTCGGGCTCTTGCTCGCTCCAACCCGATTTCTCATGGAAAAGCGGGTATTCCCGCGTCGCTTCCGCTTTCACGCTTCCGTCTTGACCGATCAGCAGCGTCTTTACCGCGCTCGTGCCCAAGTCAACGCCAATAACATACTTCATCCGTGTTTGCTCCTCCTTGATACGATCGAAATGAAAACCGCCCCGCCGGAGCTTCCGGGGGGCGGCGTTAGGGGTCCCCGCAAAGTAATCGGTATTAGCTCCGAAGCATCCGGGTCACTTTGTGGGGTACAGTGCGGCGCTTTGCGCTGCTTATGCGTAATTATACGCTGAAGATTACATCGTTCAACGTAGCTTTCAGTTGCTCGAGACGATCGGATTTGTTAACGATCGGCTTCGCTTGAAGCGCGTAAGCTTCGAGCGTCTTCAGGTTCGCTTTGCCGGCAACGATGTCGGCGCCGATGCCCGTCGTGAAGCTGCTGTAACGCGCGTCGACGATATCGTCGAGAATGCGCTCTTCGATCAGCTTAGCCGCTGCTTTCAGACCGCGAGCGTACGTATCCATACCTGCGATGTGAGCGAGGAACAAATCTTCGTCCTCGAACGAGGAACGGCGAACTTTAGCGTCGAAGTTAACGCCGCCGCGGTTCAGGCCGCCTTCGTTCTTAAGGATTTCGAACATCGCAAGCGTCGTCGCAACAAGATCCGTAGGGAACTCGTCCGTATCCCATCCGAGCAACATATCGCCTTGGTTCGCGTCGATGGAGCCAAGTACGCCGTTGATGCGCGCAACGTGCAGCTCATGCTCGAACGTGTGGCCAGCGAGCGTAGCGTGGTTCGCTTCGATGTTCATTTTGAAGTAATCTTTCAAGCCGTAGTTTTGCAGGAACGCAAGAGCCGTAGCCGTATCGAAGTCGTATTGGTGCTTCGAAGGCTCTTTCGGTTTAGGCTCGATCAGGAATTGAGCGTCGAAGCCGATTTCCTTCGCGTAATCTACAGCCATATGGAGGAAGCGAGCCATGTTGTCGAGCTCAAGCTTCATGTTCGTGTTAAGCAGCGACTCGTAGCCTTCGCGGCCGCCCCAGAAAACGTAGTTTTCCGCGCCGAGTTCTTTGCCGACTTCGAGACCCTTCTTCAGCGTAGCAGCCGCGTACGCGAATACTTCGGCGTTGTTCGTCGTGCTTGCGCCGTGAACGTAGCGAGGGTTCGTGAACAAGTTAACCGTGTTCCAAAGCAGCTTCTTACCCGTGGACTTTTGGTAGTCCTTCAGCATCGCGACGATGATGTCGATGTTCTTGTTCGTCTCGGCCAGCGTTGCGCCTTCCGGAGCGATGTCGAAATCGTGGAACGCATAGAAAGGAGCGTTGAGCTTCTCGAGCAATTCGAAGTTCGCTTCCACGCGCGCTTTCGCTCTGTCGAGCGGGGAGTAGGAATCCCAGCTGCGTACGGCCGTTCCTGCGCCGAACGGATCCGTTCCGTTAGCGTTGAACGTATGCCAGTAAGCGACCGCGAAACGCAGGTGCTCTTCCATCGTTTTGCCCATTACGACTTCGCTAGGGTTGTAGTGCTTGAACGCGAACGGGTTCTTGGTGCCGCGTCCTTCGTACTGAATCTTAGGTACGTTGGTAAACTTGCTCATTGAGTATTGCCTCCTCGATAAGATTGATCTTCGTCAGACTCGAATGAACTCGCCCTTGTAAGCGTTGTCTATTGTGCTGCATGTGTTAAGAATAGCATGCAAATCTTAGTTTGTCTATCCAATAAACTAAGTTTTATACTTTGAAAATATGATATAATATCAGCAAAAAATGTCGAGGAGCCGCACAATTACGATGACGACGCCAACCGGGGATCAAGCGTTAATCAAAAGAATCAATACAGCGATCGTATTGGAGTCCATCCTGCGCGGCGCGCCGCTGTCACGCGCTCAAATCTCGGAGCGCACCGGTCTGAACAAAGCGACCGTATCCAGCCTTGTCCAAGATTTGATCGACGGGTCGCTCGTACTCGAGACCGGTCCCGGGGAATCCAGCGGCGGACGAAAGCCCGTCATGCTCGAATTCATCGCGAACGCCGGACATGCGATCGGCATCGACCTTGGCGTTAACTATATCCGAGGCGTATTGATGGACCTGCAGGGCGGCGTCCGCAAGGAGCTGACGTCTGCGTTGCGCAAGACCGATCCCGATATTGTCGTTAAAGAGCTTTGCAAGATGATCGATAAGCTGATCGCCTCCGCGCCGAGTTGTCCGTACGGCATCGTCGGCATCGGCGTCGGGGTGCCTGGCCTCGTCGACGGCTCCGGTTCCGTGCTGTTCGCTCCGAACTTGAAATGGCGCGACGTTCCTCTTGAACGGCAGCTGTCCGATCACTACGGCATACCGGTAACGATCGACAACGAAGCGAACGCGGGCGCGCTCGGAGAGCAGAAGCACGGTGCCGGCCGCAGCATTGCCAATCTGGTCTACGTCAGCGTCGGAATCGGCATCGGAACGGGATTGATTTTGCACAAATCTCTATATAAAGGTACTTCCGGCTTCTCCGGAGAGATGGGCCATCTTTCCGTTGAAGCCCACGGCAAGCCTTGCAGCTGCGGGAATCGCGGATGCTGGGAAATGTACGCCTCGGAGCAATCGCTGCTTGAGAAAGCAGAGAAGATGGGCTACCGCGATCTGGAGCAATTGCTGTCGGCCGCCGGGCAAGGCAAACCCGAGGTGCTTGAATTGTTCAGAGGGATCGGCGAATATCTCGGCATCGGAATCGCGAACATCGTTAACGTGTTCAACCCGGACGCCGTCATTATCGGCAACCGGATGAGCCAAGCCCGCGATTGGGTAGAAGGCGAGCTTCGCCAGACGGTGACTCAGCGCGCGATCGGCTTCCACTTGCGCAACGTTCAGCTTCTATTCGCGGAGCTCGGGGAGCGTTCCGCCATGATGGGCGCCGGCGAAATGGCGATCTCCGGCTTCTTCAACCGACTGAAGTCGACATAAGCCATAGCCCATACTCCAAAAGCATTGTATAATTATGTACAAATATGTCTTCCCGTTATACCCCTCATTTCTCGCACTCTGACGGAGGCACGGATCCTATGAACGATCAACTAGCGGAAATGGCCGAGTTGCTTAAGCTGCTCGGGGACCGAACAAGACTCGCCATTCTAGGTTTGCTTCAAGAACGCGAATTATGCGTCGGCGACATCGTCGATTTGCTAGGCACGAGCCAACCGAACGCCAGCCAGCATCTGCGCAAGCTGAAGAGCGCCGGCTTGGTGCAAGAGACGAAACGCGGCCAATGGGTGTATTATTCGCTCAACCTGGATGACTTCCCGGACCTGCGCGTATTCCTCTCCCAATTACCCGGACGACGCGAACGTCTGAAGTCGTTAGCGGAGCTGCCGGCGCGCAGCTAGTCGGAACGCCGCTGTAGCGGCCCATGAGACCTTTACAGCACACTGTTCCGGCAATCCGTCGCTATAGCGGTCTGTGGGACCTTTACAGCACACGCTTCCGGGAATTCGTCGCTGTAACAGCCTGTGAGACCTTTGCAGCACACTTTTCCGGGAATTCGTCGCTGTAGCGGCCCCCGAGACCGCTGCAGCAAAAAAAGCTTGCCCAAGTCCCGTCACACGGGATGCTTGAGCAAGCTTTTTCTATTGTACTATGCGGATGTCGATGCGGATGCCGAAGGCTCCGGAGTCGACTCCGACGAACCGGCAGCGCCGTCGTGGCCGAAGCCGCCGAACCCGCGTCCGCCATGACCGCCGCGATGCCCGCCAGGGCCGAAGCGCTCGCCGTTCACGATCTTCTCGGCCGAAGCCGCCGCGTTAGCTAGTCGCTTATCGGCTTCTTCCTGCGTCAGCTTGCCGTCTTTGATCGCTTGATTGATCTCGTTCTTCAGCGTCGTCGTCACGGCGTCGATTACCTTCTGCGCGTCCACGCCTTTCTCCTTCGCGACGTCGGCAAGCGACTCGCCGCCCGCAAGCGAAGATTTCAGTTCGTCCGCGGACAGACCCAAGACCGTACCGACCGCCGTCAGGTCAATTTTGCCGCCGAAGCCGATCTTGCCTTCCGGCCCCTTCAGCTCGGAATCGATCAGCTTGTCCAAATTCTCGGCATAATCCGCCTTCCTTTGTTCAAGCTGCTTGTTGAACGCTTCCGTCATCGCCGCCTTCAGGCTGTCGCGCGATACGCCTTGCTGCTCGGCGATTTCCGCAAGCGACGAACCGGCTTTAAGCTTCTCCGCCACCGCGGCTCGATCCAGCTTCAGCAGATCGAGAACTTGATCGCTCAGCGCCTCGCCCTTACCGCCGAAGACGCCTCTCGGTCCATGTTCTTTGAATTCGCGGGTGACCGAGGACACCGCGGATTTTTTATCTGTGTTGTCCGTTCCGTCGCTCGAAGAGCTTCCGCTTGTCGTTGCCGCGTAAGCGGAGAGCGGAATCATGACGGCCAGCGCCGCCGTAATGCTTAAGGTTCTAGCTGACATTCTCAAGGTTATCCCTCCAGTACGTTCGTTTGGCCTTGCATCACCCATTATGCTCAACGTTCCTGAAAATGGGATGAAATCAGCCTTAAAACGAACTGAAGGTTTGCTGAAAGTTATAAGCCTGACGGTTATCCGAGCGCTTTCGCTAACGACTCCAGCACGCGATCGCCTTGGAACGGCTTGACGACGAAGTCTTTGGCGCCGGCTTGAATCGCCTGCACGACCATCCCTTGCTGCCCCATCGCGGAGCACATGATTACCTTAGCGGCAGGATGCTGCTTGCGGATCTCCTTAAGCGCTTCGATTCCTTCCATCTCCGGCATCGTGATGTCCATCGTCACGATATCCGGCATCAATTCTTGATATTTTTGCACCGCGACTCTGCCGTTCTCGGCTTCCCCGACGACTTCGTGACCGCCTTTGACCAAAATGTCCTTAATCATCATTCTCATGAATGCAGCATCGTCTACGACTAGTACTTTGGCCATCGCTCGATCTCTCCCTTTATTTGCTGCTCAGCAGCAGAATGCGCATTGTGCCGATCTCTTCAATGATGAGCGCCAGCCCGCCCTTGCAGCCCTCAACCGATGTGCTCGCGTTAAGCAGCGAAGGAGGCGTAATATCGGCGGTTATGCCTCGGTTGCTCAATAGCGTCGTCGTGCCGCCGGCGATAATGTTGACGAACTCTTGGGCGCAGCTATCGAGCATCTCGCCTTCCATCGGCATGCCGAATATCATTTCGCTCATCTTACTAAACATTCGACGTTCGCCGTCCATAATCATTTCTATTCCGATCGGATTCTCGAAACGAATCGCGATGCCTAACTCGTCGACCGTAGCGGATTCATCGCCCGGCATGGAATCGGAGCGGGCGATCGGCCGCGGAATGACGTTACTCATGGAATCGCACGTGCTGCTTAGCAGCAAGTCCCGGATATCCTGACTCATCGTTGTCTCCTTCTGTGGCTTTGAGTTATCCATAATTATGAAGGAAACTTTTTGGGAAAGTTCGCGAGTAAATATTTGCAAAATGTTAAGCATTTCGAAATTAAAAAAGTCATGCGAGCTACTGCGAACGGAATTCGGTCAGCACGAACAGCAACGGAGCGTTGTAATCGATGGCGTATTCGTTGCTGGCGTAACTGGAGACGTCGTCAATGTAGCTTTTGGCCGGGGATGCCCCTTGCTCGATCACTTTGGCGAGTTCCTGGTCGTCGCCGTACTTGTTCGGGCCGCCTACCATGAGCCCCGGCACCTTCACGCCGGACATGAGCGAAATCCGGTGATGCGGCTTCAGCGGGTACCGGCTTCCGACGCCCGTCACGTAGCTGATGCCCATCGCGTTGCGGCCGAGCACGTAATGCAGCTGCTCAAGCGCGCCGTTCACGTAAGCATCGCTCGGTTTCAGCCGATTGGCGAGCAGCAGGATTTCGGCGCTGGCTAGCGCGTTTTTGTTGGAGCCCCACGTATATTCGTTCGTTGCCAGCGAACTACGGTAACCGTCTTCGGAGATGCGGCCGACGATCGCGTCCGCCGCTTGCGCGATGGCCGTCGCAGCTTCGTCCCGAACCCCCGACGACGTCATCGAAGCCGTCGCGAGCGCCCATTGCCCGAGCAGCTGGGCGTTGTCGAAGCTTGCGATGCCCGGCGGCTTGCCGAGCAAGTCGGCGTAGTCGCGCAGAATGGCGGCTTCATACGCCCCGTCGCTCGTCGTCTTGAACAGCTCGGCGAGCGCCCACAGCCTCTCCTCGCGATCGGTCGCCTTGCTATACGGGCCGGAGCCCGAATCCTGCCCTTCGTCGTAGCGGAAGTACGCGTCCGGATTCGCGCCAAGCCATTCTTGCGCCTTCTTAGCCCGATTCAGCAGTTCCTTTGCAAATTCCGCGTCGTACGGCTCGAATAATCGCGCGCCCATCGCGGCCGCCCCGGCGAACATCGCCGTTCCGAACGTCGAGAGCCCGAACACGTACCGGTCCTGCACGTCTTCGGCCGGAAGAATGTACGCCGGGAACGACATCGCGCTCACCTTGTGATACACCGCCCCGTCTTGCCGTTGCATGCGAAGCATCCAGTCAAGCTCGTACTTGACTTCGGCGAGCAGGTGCGGGGCTTGCGGCGCAGCAGGCCAGAACGCCGTCTCCCGTTCCGTCAGGAACGAAGCGGCCGCGGCTGCCGGATCGAGCTCGTATGCGGCGAGCAGCTGTCCGACCGTAATCGCCGCTGTCGGCACGTATTTGCCGTAATCGCCCGCATCGTACCAGCCGCCGCTCGCGTCGATGACGGACGGATGACCCTCGTCCTTGAAAAACAGCTTCGCTTCTTTGTCCTGCTTATGCCCGGCTAGCAGCTTCAATCCGGTGAAAGGGTCGTCTTGCTCGAAGCTCGCCCGCTGCGCCGTATACGATCTCGCCACCATCTTCCATACGCCGTCGTATACGTCGCCGGCGATCAAGAACGGATCGGAGCGATTGCCGCCTGCAACCGCTTCGTACGAGCCATCCGTCGCGAGCGAACCGAAATCTGCCCGAGCGACCCAGTCGCCTGAATTCTCGTCGACCGTCGCGGCAGGGAGTTTGCCCTCCCATACCGGTTCGTCGCCCCCCTGAGCGACAACTTGCACGGCCATTGCCGGGAACGGTTCGTCCGCCGCGACGACGATCGTCTTCGGCGATTCCGGCAAGTAGCCGACCTGGTCGACATGCAGGCGCAGCCCCTCTATGCGAGGAGAATCGCTCGGTTCCGGAACGGGAGTATGTTCAACCGTGGCCGTGGCCGACGGCGAAGCCGTAGGAGCCGGTTTGTCGTTGTTGTCGCAGCCCGCCGTTACTGTTCCGAATGCCATCGCAACAGCCAGTATATACGCTATCGTAGACTTCCTCCGTCTGTTCAAAGACAGCCCCTCCCCCGATTGGGAAAACGTTATCAAAACTATAACTACGTTTTCGCCTCGCGCCGATGAAATTCCTCTATCCCGACAACTACTCGCTCAATTTCTTATCGGAAGGTAAGAACATAGCGCACAACCCTAGCAACGGCAAGAAGCTGCAATAGAACATGACGCTGGACATTCCGAATACGTCAGCCGCCTTACCCAGCGCGACGCCGCCGATCGCGCCCATGCCGAACGCCAGTCCCGTCGTCAAACCGGACGCCATGCCGACCTTGGAAGGCATGAGGAATTGCGCATAAACGACCGCGACGGAGAATCCCGACAGGATTACGAATCCCAGCAAGGTGATCGCCGGATAGATCAAGAATAGCGGCAAATGCGGAAGCGCGAGCGCGAACGGCGCCGCTCCTGCAATAGAGAAGACGATCATGTTCTTCAGGCCGAACCGATCCGCCAGCACCCCGCCGAAATACGTGCCTAATACGCCGGCGGCAAGGAACAGGAATACCGGTACTTGCGCTTGTTCAACCGACAGCCCGTAATCTTCTTCTAGATAGAACTGAAAGAAGCTGCTAATGCCGGAATGGTACCACGATCTCGCGAACACGAGAAAAATGAGCAAGCCGAGCGCGAACTTCATCCGAGGGTGGTTCGCAAGCTCCCGGGCGCTCGTCTTGGAAGCTAGCCGCTCCGCCCGCTCGACTTCCCATTGGGCGAGTTTCTTCTTGTACCAAGGGACAAGACCTGCGCTTATAGCGATGGCCATGCCCGCGAGCAGCGTGCCCCATATGGCGCCGAACTGCCCTAGCGGCACGAAGATGAAAATCGTCATGAGAGGCGCGAGCGAGCTGCCCGCGTTGCCGCCGACCTGGTAGACGGACTGGGCGAATCCGCGCCGTCCGCCAGAGGCGAAGTACACGATGCGCGAGCCTTCGGGATGGAAGATCGCCGAGCCGAAGCCGATGAACATGACCGCGAAGAGCAAATACCAGAATTGCGGCGCCAGAGCGATGCCGATCATCCCGATCAAGCTCAGAGCCATTCCGATCGGTATCATCATCGGCAACGATTTGCGGTCCGAGTAAGCCCCCACGACCGGCTGCATGACCGAAGAGGTCATGTTCAGCATGAATCCGATCCACCCGACTTGCGCATAGGACAAATCCAGCGATTTCTGTAAAATCGGAAACAGCGCGGGCACGGTCGCCTGCATGGAGTCGTTCAGCATATGTATCGCGCTGACGGCTAGGAGCACCGGCAGCACCGTGGTTGCTTGGGCAGCCGCCGACGGAGACCGGGTTTGCGAGATTGAAGCCATCGTACTTCCCCCTTGTCGCGGGTAACGCCTTGCTAATCTATTGCACGGAAGCTTCCTCTTCCTTGAATTTAAAGCTTCTAGCGATATAGATGACAGGCGTGCACGCTACGGATATGACGAATTTAATGAGATAAGTCGTAAGCGCGATCTCGCGCCATACGCCCCAAGTATAATCATCGTTGCCGAAGATAGGCGCGAACGCGATCGTGCAGAACACGAGCGTATCGACGAGCTGGCTTAAGCCGATGCTTCCGTTCAGACGAAGCCACAGCTGATTTCTTGCCGGGTATCGGCGCTTCAGCCTGCTGAACACCTGCACGTCGAGCGTCTGGCTGACGGCGTATGCGGCCAAGCTGCCTAGCGCGATGCGGGGCATTAAGCCGAATATCGTCTCCATCGACTCTTGGGCGATATCGGACTCTTGCGGCGTGAACTTCAGCACCATCTGCATGAGGATCGTGGACATGACGAGGATGAAGAACCCGAACCAGACCGCTTTCCTGGCTTCCTTCGCTCCATACTTCTCGTTGATCAAGTCCGTCGTCAAATAAATCGTGCCGTAAATCGTATTGCCGAGCGTCATGACGAGGCCGAACAGCTCGATCGTCTTCACGACCTGAATGTTGGCCAGCACGACCGCCGCGCCGATCCAGGCATACAGCCCTTGCTTCCCGAACAACCGGTAACCGATCAGGAATAACGCGAAGTTGACCAGGACGAATAAGGCGCCCCAGCCGAGATTAAACGTGAACATCGTGAATCTACCTCCTAGTTTTGGTGACGCGGGAGTTCGCGAACCGCGGTTCCGCTATACGGAACGACTCATTATAACACACAAGAAAAAACCGGAGAGACGGAATATCGCTCCGCTCGTCCGGTTATGGGCATTATGCCGCTTCTTCGGCTTTCGTATCGTCGCTCAATGGTTTGACTTTGCGATTGAACAACGCCAGCGGAAGCGCGATCGCCGCGATGAACGTCGCCAGCAGATAGACGTCGTTGACGCTCATCGTGAACGCCATGTTCGCGATGAATCCTTGGTCCGTCTCTCCGCTCATCGCGAGGTTCGTACCGTGCGTCGTGCCGCGCGACGCGAGCATCGTCGTGAATACCGCGATCGCGAACGAGCCGAACACGTTGCGCGTCCAGTTCATGATCGCGGATGCATGGCCGCTCAGTTCCCTTGGCACAAGCTCCATGCCCGCGTTGCTCGAAGGCATCATGACCATCGCGATTCCGAGGTTGCGCACCGTCATCCAGACGATGACGTACGTATGCGAGATATCGATGCTGAGCCAGCTTAGCATCAGCGTCCCGACGGTCAGCAGCGCGATGCCGACGATCATCAGAATGCGCGGGCCGACGGAGCTGTAAAGCTTGCCGACGATCGGCATGATCAGCGCCATCGCAAGAGAAGCAGGCAGCAGGATCAGCCCGGTATCCATCGCCGACACGGATTGCACGCGCTGCAGGAATACCGGCGTCAGAAGCGTGCCGGAGTATAGGCTGATCGTCAGAATGTTGGCAATGACCGTGTTGAGGGTATATCGTCCGTTCTTGAACACTTTCAGATTAAGCAGCGGGTGCTTCGCGGTCAACTCCCGCCAGATGAACAGCAGCAGCGTAACGACGCCGAATACGAGAAGTCCGATGACTTTCCACGTATCCCAGCCCCACTTATGCCCTTGACCCAGCGCGAGCAAGAGCGAGGAGCTGCTGACGATAACGAGGATAAACCCGAGCGCGTCGAACGACTTCGGCACGCTAAGCCGATAATAAGGAATGTACATCGCCACGCATACGATGGCGATCAGACCGATCGGAATGTTCATGAGGAACAGCCATTGCCAGTCGTAGTGCTGAAGCAGCCATCCGGCAAGCGTAGGTCCGAAGGCAGGCGCCATCATCGAAGCCAGTCCCCATAGCGCCACGGCCATCGGTTGCTTCTCTCGCGGAATGACTTGATAGATGATCGACATCGTCGCCGGCAGGATCAACCCGCTGAACGCGCCTTGAACGACGCGGAAAGCGATCAGCGCGAATTCGTTCCACGCCACCGCGCACAAACCGGATGCGAGCGTAAAGCCGACAAGGGAGTACAGATAGACTCGCTTATAGCTGAACCTCTCGCCCAAGTAACCGACGATCGGAGCGAACGTGCCCATCGCGAGCATGAACCCGGTCATCGTCCAAGTGATCGTGTCGAGCGAAGTTTCGAAATGCTTGCCGAGCAATTCCAAAGCGAGCGTAATCGTGCTGGAAGCCAGAATGCATAAAAAAGAGCCGACAAAAATCGCAACCATAATCGGCCAAAAACGTACTGTCTGATTGGAATCGTTACTCATGAATCCCGCTCCACATCCTCGTATGATCTTTATGTATCTATTTACATATAAAAAATAGTGCATTTTATATTACTATGGCTTAGGAATATATGTCAAAGATAACTTGCGCCACGGAGGCTCCAAGATGAACACCTTATCTTACGGTTTGTTAAGCATACTCTCTCAGGCTTCGTTCTCCGGGTACGATCTGATGCTAAGGACGCAGCCGTTCTGGCCGGCTAAGCACAGCCAGATTTACCCCCTGCTGGCGAGATTGGTGAAGGAAGAGTACGTCCGTTTCGAGCACGTGGCCCAGAGCGACAAGCCCGATAAAAAGGTCTATTCTCTTACCGATAAAGGCGAACAAGCGCTTCGGGAATGGCTGCGCGAGCCGGCGGGGGATCCTGTCACGCGGGATGAACTCATGTTGAAGGCGTACTGCTTGTCCTATACGGATCCGGAGGGCGCGACACGGCTGTTCGCCGAACGATTGGAATATTACCGCAAGAAGCGGAGCAGTCTCGAGGATACCGCTCGCCGCTTGCGCGTTCAAGGGGATTTCCCCGTCGACGGTACGGCACCGCCCTTCGAATCCAAGCGCTTCGGCACCTATATCCTGCTTGAGAAAGCGCTCCGAACCGTTCGCATGAATATCGAATGGACGGAATGGACGCTTACGCTGATCGCGAACTCCCGCGAAAGATAATTCGCGCTTGGTCACCGAGCCTATCCGTGACCAAGCGCGTTTATCGTTACGGGTTAACCCCCGGCTTTTCTCCTGACGATCTTCCGTCTGGCGACTTTACGGACAACCGCCTTCCTCTTCGCGGACTTGCTCTTCCTGACCGTTCTCCTTATGGCGTTCTTGCCCGCTGCCGACCGGGATGCAACTCCCTTGCTCGCTCTGCGAGCTTTGGACTTGCGTTTCAATTTCCTCTTCTTCCTGATTCCCCTATGCCAGATCGGAGCAGGAGGCGATGCTTCCATGCTTGAGATAGGCGCAGGAACCGTCGGTACCGGAGGGTCAGCGACCTCGACGGGCTCCGACGGCGCAACGACCTCGACGGACTGCGACGGCGCAACGACGACCGGAACCTCCGGACGGACGGGCGCTGCCGGTGCGCTTAGCGGCCGTTGAACCGGTCGAACGGGCTGAACCGGCTGCCGGGTTTCCGCGGAAGCAGCGACGGACGGCACGGATAACAGCGGCGTCGATGGCCTGGCGGAGGGTTGCGTTGTCGGGGCGACGGGAGCGGTCGGTATAGTAGTCGCAACGGCGGACGGTTCTTGCGAACCTTCCTCTGACAGGGCTTTACGGACTTCCTCTCTCTTCGGTCTTTCGCCGAGCGAGGCTCTCTCTACGTCTTCTCTTGTCCTGCGCAGGCTTCTTTCGGACTCCTCGATTTTCCCGCGTTTCCTCCGCTCATCCCTCGGATCGATTGGACGGGCAGGCCTGATCTTGCTAGGCATCAATGGAGGAAGCGACGTCTGAGGCAATTCCGCTGCCGGTTCCGCAACGGGTTCGGCTGCGGTTTCCTCTACTGATTCCGCTACTGTTTCCTCTGCAGGCTCGTCGATCACTTCGAATACATCCTCGGGCACCTCGGAAGCTACAGGCTCAACAGGATCGATTGGCGTTTCCGGCGCGATAGAAGCAACCGGCTCGACCACCGGATTTGCGCCCGGCGCTTCCGTTGCCCGGCTAAACGGAACGGTCTTCCCTAGCTCCGCGCGAATCAGATTACGCCATTCGGTTTCCTCGTCGGATGACGGGACTTCGCCAGCCTTATGCGCGGCTTCAACGACTTCCGCCTCTCGCGACGGCTCGGGCTCGGTTACCTCGATCGTACCGACGGTCTCCCCTTCATCAATCGGCACTAGTCTTGCTTCTTCCACTTCGGGCTTGGAGGGCTCCTTCGCCTCGTCTTCGGCCTGAATCGTCGCTACCATCTCCTCAACCTGAGCCGCATCCGTTTCCTCGTTTGTCTTTTTCCTTCTCGTGCGCCTTGGCTTCGGCTCTATCGTCTCGCCCTCCGCAGGTTCCTTCGGCTTGCGCCCCCGCTTCTTCGGCACTACCGCCTCCTGCGCGGGAACGGCTTCGGACGCTGCCTCTTCCGTCTCTATTGCCGGCGATTCGTCAATATTGTCGCTCACTCTGTTGCCTCCCTATTGCGGTCTGAAATCATACTAGCGAATAAACGCTCCTTTACTATGTTTATGTAGTCGGACGCACATGGGGAATCTGCCGAAGCAACTTTTCTTGCGCGTTGTTCCGAATGTCGGAATGCCTATTTTTCGCCGAACGCAAACACTTGTCTATCTCGTAACCACATGCACCCAACACTAAATCTATCGAATCGCCATAACGTGTGAATGTAATTATGGTCTGGAGGTAGAGCAATGGCAGGTGACAACGCCTTTAAAGCACGTTTAGACGAAGCAATCAAGCGCCATAGCAAGGGCATTCATGGAGATCGCCTGGCGGCCGCCGACGCGTACTCCAGGTTGTCCGAATTGCGCAAGGCCGACCCGAACGACGCGTTGACCGAAGCTTATTACGGCAGCTCGCTGGCTTTAATGGCGCGGGACGAGACGAGAATATTGGACAAAGCGGACAAGGCTAACCAAGGCTTGGCCTCGCTGGATCGCGCCGTTACGATGGCTCCGGGCAACGCGGTCATTCGGCTCATACGCGCGAACGTCTGTCTTCGGCTGCCCGAGGATTTTTTCGGCCGGACGCAGACCGCTATTAGCGACTTCAATGAATTGCTTACGCGCAATCAGAAGAAACCGGGGTATCTCACGCCCGTTCAGCACAAGGAAGTGCTCCAAGGGCTTGCGAAGGCTTACGAATCGATAGGGAAGTTAAGCCAAGCCAAAGCCGTCAGACAGCAGCTCTCCCAGCTTCGCTGATGAAATAATCGTTAACCATTACGAAAGGATGCGAGCAAGGATGGAAAGAAATCCGAAATTGGAAAAGGCAAGCAGAGCTCTGTTCGTCGTCAGTCTCGTGCTCGGTATCGTCATGCTCATTCTGTCCGCGCTCGCCATCGCGCTGGCCGCGTTCAGAAATCGCGGTCAAACCGAGGAACCGCTTGAACGGAAAGCCATTGACGATGCCCCGCGCGCTTACGACAACCAGTTACGCTTAATCGAAACGACGGACTCTAAGAAACGATTAAGAGGGGAGCGAACCCATCGTGGGGGCTAACCGAATAGACCCCGTCGCCGACCTTGCGCAGCCTGGGAGCGTGCCGGCGCTATCCTTCGACGACCGTCTTGCCGCCGCGGTCCGGCAGCATAACGAAGGCGTCGCGGGCAACAAAGAAGCCGTACGGAGAGCGCAAGCGCAGCTGAAGCTGCTTCACGCGCAATATCCAGGCAGCGCGGTCGTCAAAGCTTACTATGGCAGCACGCTTGCGTTATCGGCCCGGGATTCCAGCAGGCCTTCCGAACGGCTTCATTTGGCCAAGCAAGGGCTTGCGTTACTGGACGAAGCCGTTGCAGCCGAGCCGCAGGAGCGCTCGCACCGCTTACTGCGCGGCAAGATCGCGTATCGCCTGCCCGAACCGTTCTTCCATCGTACGGGTACGGCGATCGAGGATTACGCCATGTTGATCGACCATGAGCTGACGAATCCCGGCACTCTCGACCGCAAGGCGTACGCCCAGCTCGTATACGAACTGGGCGAAGCTTATTATCGGATAGAGCGCCCGAAGGAAGCGAAGCTGTGCTGGAGCATGCTGCCGAAGCTGACGGACGACGCGAAGCTGACCGGTCTCGCCAAAGTGAAGTCGAAGTCGGCAAGCCGCAGAATGTCCGCTCCCGCGAACGATAAATTCGAATTGCGCGACCTTGCGGGCGTCATTATCGGCCTTGCGGGTGCTTCCTTGTTGAGTTTCACCAAACGCAAATAGTAGCTTCATCTTAGGAGGAGAGGAGGTGAAGCCATGACAAGCGAAGAGAACGCTAGCTCCTTCTTGGACATCGTGAAGCTCGAGTTATCCGCGCTCGCCGACAAAGCCCATAAAGCCGCGGTCGGCGGCGCGCAAGCTCTCACCGAGAACTTAAGAGAATCCGCGGATGATCTGCTGCCGGAAACTTCCGTCGTCATCGAGAAGGTCAAATCCGCCCTGCAAAGCAGCGCGTCGGTCGCCGGCCAGCAACTGATGGCTGCCGGCACGGAATTCCTCCAAGCGATCAGAAGCGCTAGACAGAATAAACCCGAATAACTCCGTCCCGTACAACGCAAAGCTCGCAGCGTATGATCCGCTGCGAGCTTTGTTGTTTCGTTACCAGCCGCCGCCGCGCAGCAACCGGTGTCTTACGATATCGGGATTGAAATATTCGAGAAGATGAATGCCCGCCTTGTCGCCGAAATAGATGGCGTACCTCTTATAGGGCGTTCGTTCGGTCGACTGCGCGGTTGTAAAGCGGAGTTCGATCGGCATGCCGAACAGATCAATCGTATCCTCGACGGCCCTCCAGCCGCAGTCCGACAGCCTTCTCGACGTCTGCAGCCCCAAGTCGACGATCGTCTTGCCGATCCCTTGCTCCTTCGCGGCCAGCGCCTCGAACATCGCCGGAGGAACATGCTGCGCGCATACGAGCGCGATGTTATGCGATACGACGAATCGGCTTCGATCGCTGACGAGCATCGATTCCCTCACGTAGTAGGGACCTCCGGACAGCCCCGCCACGTTCCCGATTGCCGTTTCATCGATTTGCTGCTGCCGTATGACCTCTACTTTCATTTTCTCGTCCAACAACGTCTCTAGTATATCCGTCGTTCGACCGTCGGTGGCGAGCAAAATATCGAATAAAAGCTGGTGCAATTGATCGAACATATATTGTTCTATCCCCGGGTCCATGTCCACCATAACCGTGATTAACCCTCCTTCCGTTCCTCGTCCTCCTCCTGCAGCTCCTCCAGCAGCCGCCGAGCCTTCCGATTGTCCGGCTCCCGTCGCAAGGCGGCTTGAACCGCCTCGAGCGCCTTGTCGGCGTGTCCAAGCTTCACGTAACATTGACCGAGCGATACCCATAAGTCCGCATCGTCCAGCCCATGGCCCAGGCTATATTGGAATTCCCCTAACGCGAGCCCGGGATTGCCTCCCAGCGACTCCGGCGTATTGAGCAGCCTCGATCCGTTCATCCTTCTGGCGAAGGGGTGGAGCGGATCGATCTCGAGAGAGGCTCTCACCTCGTTCTCGAATATCGGAAGCAGCTTGATTTTCTCCAGCATATTGCCGGCCTCGATTAGACGCCCATACGCAGCCGCTAACCAGGCATGCGACTCCGCATTGCGCTCGTTGACGACGATCGCTTCCTCGAATGCCGCTTTGGCCCCGTTGTAGTCGCCGATCATGAACAACTCCCGTCCCCGGCTTAGCAGCTCGCTGACCGGATCTACTCTTCTTTGGAGACGGTGAATGTAAATCGGTTTGGTCGACGGCACGTACCGCAATAATTCCTCGCGATCCAGAAGGACGCCGCCCGCTGCGATCTCTACCGTTACCGGCACGCGCAGTCTTCTCGACAGCTGTATTCTGACGGCTTCCTCCGACCATTCTTCGCTGCGATGAGAATCGAGCAGCACGTGAAGCCCTCTCTCCTGCTCGACGACCCTCCACGCATCGGGCGCCGGCACGAGCGAATAGACGGCCTCCTGAACGTCTTGGGAGTCCAACGTCGTCGTTCCGAACGTCATCCGTTCCCTAGCTCGGCCATAATGCGTTAGCGCAGCACCGTCGCGCCCGCAAGGACAACGATGCGGCGCTACCGCCACGATATCTTCGTTGAAGTAACGCAGCAGCGGAGAAGCGCGATGGGACAGCGTCGTAATCGCGGCGAAGCCTCTCTCTCCTTCCGCGACCGGATGAATTCCGTCTTCGGTCAGCGCCTCGACGATGAAATCCTGCTCCGTAACATGAAGAACGCCATGCTCGCACATGACGGCGATATTCGCGGTTTCCGTCGAGCCGTACATATTAAAGACGGGCACGCCCCACAACCGTTCGATATGCCTTCTTCGAGCGTCGCTCAAGAGCTCGCCGGCAACGCATATCGCCCTAAGCGAAGGATAATCCCAGCTTGGCTGCTGCCCGAGCAGCCTTGAGGTCTCGGCCAAGAGCTCCATCTCGCGCGGCAGCCCCGCGATGACCGTCACTCCGAGCTTCTTCATCAGCTCGAGTACCCGAGGATACGGGGTGACGACGGTGCGACCGCTGGCAGGCACGATACCCGCGCCGGTGCGCCAACAGGCGTCCTGCATCAAGAAAGCCGGCAGCGACATCGCGTACGGGAATCGAATAAGAACCATATCGTCCGACGCGAGGCTCACGCCGCATTCTCTCAGCTGTCTGCCGCCAGTCTCGATGTCCTCCAGCGTGAACCAAGACACGGAAGGCTCGCCCGTCGTTCCGGTCGATTCGTGGTATTGCGCGATTTGCTCCTTCGGAACGGCCAAGTATCCGAACGTTCCCGCCGCCCGCAGCTCCGACTTCGTCGTCAGCGGCAGCGAGCGAAGGTCCGCAAGCCCGATGCGCGACGTGTCGTGCCCGTCCAGTTTATCTCGGTACAACGGAGAGTTCGTTAAGCGGGAGAGCAAATCACGAAGCTTGCGCTCCCGCTCCTCTAAGCTGATCGGCATGTGCGATTCTCCTTTTCCGCAGATCCAGTCTTTATTTGAAAATAACGCGAGTCGCTTTGCCGAAAGTGCGGGGGATGTCGCGTCTGACGACGACGTCGCATTCGATGCCGAGCGCTTGCTCCATATGATGGCTTACTTTCTTAGCCAGCTTCTTGTCGCTAAGCTCCGTGCGCAGCGGCTCGACCTCGATCGTCAGCTTCCCGTCCTCGATGACGAAGTAGTACCACATGCCGACATCGGGGACTTCGAGCAGGAACTGCTCGAGCACGAACGGAGAGTAATCTTCTCCGTTCAGCCGGATCATGTTCTCCATCCGTCCTCGGAGATGCAGCACATCCATCGTGATGCCGCAGGCGCATTGCGATTTCGTAAGATATCCGATATCGCCGCTGCGGTAACGCACCATCGGCATCGCTTCGCGGAGCAGCGTCGTCATGACGATCTCTCCCGTCTTGTCGTAGCCGAGAGGCTCGCCGGAGTCCGGATCGACGATCTCCATGTAGACGTGGCCTTGAGCGACGTGATAGCCTTTATGCTCCTTGCA
The DNA here is from genome assembly GCA_023460795.1 of Bacillota bacterium. Taxonomy (GTDB): domain Bacteria; phylum Bacillota; class Bacilli; order Paenibacillales; family Paenibacillaceae; genus Cohnella. The sequence continues at coordinate 222,079 of JAEWPC010000011.1, forward strand.
CTCTACCGCAACGACGCCGCACTCCGTCGAGCCGTAGAAGAAAGACACCTCGCAGCCCCACCATTGCTCCAATCTTCTGCGGAACGTATAGGAGCAGCCTTCTCCCGTCAGAATAATGCGTTTCAGCTTAATATCGACGCCCGGCGTAATGCCGTACTTAGCGCTCTCTTCGGCGAGCAAAGCCGCATAGGATGGCGTCGTGGCCAGAATCGTAGCCTGGTATTCCTTCATCAGTTCTAGGGACTTGTCCACCGGAGCCATATATCCGCCTTTGCCGAGCGACAGAATCGCCGTGCCGAACGCGAATTGGAACAGGCGCTGGAAGCCGAGTCCCGGCAGGGCGAATTCGTAGGGCAACGCGACCCCTACGATGTCCTCGTCCGTCTCCGGGAACAGCTCCAAATATTTGGGCAGCAGATCGTAAACATACTGATCCGCGAGCGAATAAGACGTATAAATCGGTTTGCCCGACGTTCCGCTCGTCAGATGTACTTGCCCGATATCCTTCGGCTCCACGCTGAGCAGCTTCGACTTGTCTCCGCGAATGACGTCTTTGCGCAGCAAAGGAATGGACGCCATCTGATCCAACGAGTCGATCTTCGGCGACTTGAAACCGGCCGCCTCCAGCGATGCGCGGTAATAGGCGTTTCGTTTCCATACGTGCTCCAAAGTTAAATTGATCGCGTGAAGCTGGTATTGCTCCCTGCGATCGTCCGGCAGCTTTTCGATCGTAACTCCTTCTTGATCCAACTCTTCGAAAAATGTTTTCAGAGGCTCTAAGTGCGAAGTATGTTCGTCGATCGAGACGGTCATTTTGTGCGATTGCTTTCTCATGAGAACCCTCCTGGTCGAAGCATGTTTCAATAAGCGTTCGCGATTATGATATGTAAACGGAGGGGGAGGGACAATCAACAACTACCCAAAATCGCGCTCGCGCGCCGAAAATGGGTAAAGCCTAGAGCGGCGCGGGGTTGGTGCTGGGTGGCGGGGGCTGGTCGCGGTGATAGGTTCGCTTGAAAGCCCGATATTCTCAGGCTGTTGCGCGGCGGAGGGCTTGGTTTGCTGCATAACCGGACGGGGTATTGCGCACAGGCATCATGTTACTGAGACGGGGATGACGTGCGTGCTCGAAATAGCGCGGTGGCATCGAGTTACTGTGGTTATGTTTAGCGCGGTTCATATCCTCCTACACTCCGGCAGCGTCCGACACATCGCTCCTGATTGTTCGTAAAGAAGATGACGAGTCAAAGCTTGTGACACGGGTCATTTCTTTTGTCACTGCGGTCACGACATGGGCCTAGAACGCTCACACGCCTAATGTCCTGTGTTAATCTGTAAGTACGAGAGTCAATCGTCACTATTATTTTCTGGCGAAGGAATTGAGCGGCTATGATACGTGTCCTGATCGTCGACGATCAGACGTTGCTGAGGGAAGGCCTTCAGACCATCATCAATATAGAAGAAGATATGCGCACGGTCGGCCATGCCTCCAATGGAATGGAGGCGATCGAGGCGACCGAAGCGACTTCGCCCGATATCGTGCTTATGGATATCAAAATGCCCGTGCTGAACGGAATAGAGGGTATGAAAAAGATCAAGGAGCGGTATCCGGATACGGTCGTTCTTATGCTGACGACGTTCCTCGAGGACGAGCTGATCGTCGAAGCGATGGCTGGCGGAGCGGACGGATTCCTGCTGAAGGATATGGCAGGAGACCAGATCGTGCAGACGATTCGCGAAGCGATCCGGGGGCACCTGATCATGCATGCTCCGATCGCCGCCAAGCTGGCCGCAAGGGTGAAAAGCCTGAACCCGCGGAAGCCCGGGGTTACGTGGAACGAGCGGCGGCTAACCGAAGCGGGCATCTATTTCAACGAGAAGGAACGGCAAATCATCCTGCTGATGATTCAGGATCGATCGAACAAGCAAATCTCGTCGTCTCTGTTCATGAGCGAAGGCACCGTCCGCAATTACGTCAGCCTAATCTACGGCAAGATCGGAACGAACGAACGCACGGAATCCATTAAAAGGTTGAAGGAGTTCTTGATCCCATGAACGCCATGAAGCGCGATTGGTTATCCCGGCTGATGTGGCTTGCGCTATGCCTCGTCGTCTTGGGTGTGTTTGTCCCGGATCTTATCACTCGAGATCGCGAGTACGTCGGCGAGGGCGACAACCCGCCAGTAGCGCTATTGAAGCATTGGGAAGTGAGGTACGGGCAAGGCGACTCGGACGCTCCCGACTCCTGGCGACCGTTCGACGAGAACGAATGGCAGAAGCTGCACGGCTATAAGGGCGAGTTGACCGTTCGCCGCGCCTTGCCGGCGGTCGACTTCGATCGGCCTTACTTGTTCATGGCCGGAATGAATAGATTCGAAGTGTTCTTGGATGGCGAATCCGTCTATCGCTATCGCATGGATGACGCGCTCTTATGGAACAATTACCGAATTCACGTACACCCCTTGAAGCTTAGCCAGCAAGACGAGGGCAAGGAAATAACCGTTCGCATGATGTGGGACGGGCTCCCTTTTCTATCGTGGGAATGGATGATCATGGGCGAACCCGACGTCATTCTCGGCGGCATGGTACGGGGAGAGTGGCCGCTCTACGCCATCGCTCTGTTCAACCTGACCGTCGGCGTGGCCGGCGCGGTATTGTACGCGAGACGTAGAGTCCGAACGTACTTGTGGTTTGCTCTCCTGGCGCTTGCGGCGGGATTCGGCATGCTGTTCGTCGGTCAGTCTCTGCAATGGTTCGTGAACGTCGGATCCGTGCCTTATTGGAATGACCTGCTGCTCCCCTTCTGTTTCTACGCTTTCATCGGAATGTACGCGGAAGCGCTCGGAGCGGCCAAGAACAGATGGATTCGGATAGCCAAGCTCGCGTTGCTGGCGTTCATGGCGATCACGCTGTTCATCGGAATCTGGAGCCGTTACTGGTACTGGACGATGTTCTTTAACGTCTTTCCGTTCGTCGGCGTAGCCGCGATAGCGGTCGTTACCGCAGTGCTATTCAAGCGCTCCGCCGCCCCTCGGGACGACATCGGCCGACGGTGGCTGGTGAGAGGATATGCCGTGCTGACCTTCTGCGGACTGACGCATACGATCGGAATTAACCCGCCGCCATTCATGCAAGCTCTGACGCAAGCATGGCCCTATTCGAAGTACATCATAGGCGGTATGCTGCCGAACGGACTATTCTTGTTCATGCTGTGCATGGTCATGGTTCTCGTAACCCACGTACGACGCGTCCATCTGGAGTCCGAACGGAATGCGCAGGAACTGATCGTCAAAAATGCCGAGCTAGAGCAGTTTCATCGCAAACTGGAGCAGTTAGTCGACATTCGGACGAAGGAATTGGAGGAAGCCAATCAATCTCTCCAGGAGACGATGCGGGAGAAAGCGGAGACGCTCGCGGAGGTGTCGGTGCTCGAAGAAAGAACCCGGATCGCGCACGAAATGCACGACGTCGTCGGCCACACGCTGACGGCCGCGATCGTCCAGCTGGAGGCGACGAAGAGACTTGCCGAGCGCGATCAAGCGATTCCGATCGACAAGCTCGCGGTCGTGAACGGCCTAGTCCGCAAAGGCTTGGACGAAATCCGGAGAACCGTCCGCATGCTGAAGGTCGACAATGGCCCTTTTAACCTCGAGTTGGCGCTCAGGGAACTGATCAGGGATACCGTCGAGAAAATGGAAGTCGAAGTGGAGGAGCGGATCGAGCTTCCTTCCGGACTAGGCAAGCTAGCCGAGCAAGTGCTCTATCATGCGTTGCAAGAGGGACTGACGAACGGGATTCGCCATGGGCGCTGCAGCCGATTCCGATTCACCGTCTTGTCGGATGGCGGATGGTTGAAGTTCAGGCTTGTGAACGACGGCGTTCCGTTCGGCGATTCGAAGCCCGGCTTCGGCCTTACCGCGATGATGGAACGTGTCCAGCTGTTAGGCGGTAGAATGCAGATCGGCTCCTCCATGGATATACACGGGGAGTCGACCGGCTGCGAGCTTGTTATTGATTTGCCGCTAGCCGGCGGCTCGAGATCACCCGATATCGCCGTGTAGCCATGCGGTAGGCGGCTTATGCTTGCTTGCTCTGCCGTTCCATTCCGATGTACACGAGGCCTGCCGCCATGAAAGCCGTGCCGGCAAGCTGCATGCCGGTCACTTGCTCGTCGAAGAACAAGTACCCCGCGACGACGGCGGAGACCGGCACGACGTAACGGAAGAAGTTCGCTCGCGCGGCGCCGACTTTATGCATGCCGCCGTTCCAGGCGACGAAAGCGAACACCGTGCTGATCAGCACGTTATAGGCGATCGCGGTGTAATGTCCGGCGGAGAGTCCGCTCCAATCCACTTCGCCCCACGTGCCTATCGTGATCGGGAACATGAATAGCGTACCGAACATGATCGACCAAGTGCTCACCCGAAGCGGCGAGTAACGGCTCATCAGCGGCATACACGCCAGATTATACAGCGCGCCGATGATGCTGACTCCGAAGGCTAGTAAATTGCCTACCATGTTGTCCGAAGACAAGCTAATCCCTTCGCTGCCGCCGAGGATGACGAACGATACGCCGATCATGGCGACGACTCCGCCGACCGCGAGCCTGCGCGTAAACTTCTCACGGACGAAGAGCGGCGCGAACAGCGCGGCGAATATCGGCCAAGGCGCGACGTTCAGCAGTGACGCGTTGGCGAGCGTCGTGTATTTGATCGAGTACATCACCGCGATCTCCAGCCCCGTAATGCCCACCAACCCGATGGCGGCAAGCGCCAGCATGTCCCTCCAAGGCACCCCGATATTCCCCTCTTTGAGCCATAGGATCAGGAAGAAGAAAGGAACGGCGCCGCCGAAGCGGAGGAACGCGAACAACACGGGATCGAACGTCTCCATTGCCGACCGCGAGACGCCGAAGTTCGCGCCCCAGATCGCCGCGACGAGCACCAAGGCAACGTAGGAAATCCATTTGTTATCTTTCATGATGAGGTTGGCTCCAATTCTGCTTATATACGCACCTTTGCCATTGTGCAGGAAGGCGCGGGCGGATGCAATCATAAAATGAGGATGAACGGTACTGCAGCGGTCTGCGAGACCGCTAGAGTGTACGTGCGAGCGATTCCGGCGCTGCAGCGGTCTGCGAGACCGCTAGAGTGTACGTGCGCGCGATTCCGGCGCTGCAGCGGTCTGCTAGACCGCTAGAGTGTGCGTGCGCGCGATTCCGGCGCTGCAGCGATCTGCGAGACCGCTAGAGCGTGCTTGCGCGAGATTCCGGCGCTGCAGCGATCTGCGAGACCGCTAGAGCGTGCGTGCGAGCGATTCCGGCACTGCAGCGATCTGCGAGACCGCTAGAGCGTGCGTGCGAGCGATTCCGGCACTGCAGCGATCTGCGAGACCGCTAGAGCGTGCTTGCGAGCGATTCCGGCGCTGCAGCGATCTGCGAGACCGCTAGAGCGTGCGTGCGCGCGATTCCGGCGCTGCAGCGGTCTGCTAGACCGTTGGCGCCGCCCCTGAGCGAAGGGGATATCGATATAAGGCACAAAAAACCGGGACGACCTTGTCGTCCCGGTTAGCGTCCATCCGCGAATTAATCCAGCTTGAAGTCCGGCAAGCCGAGCGGCATAGGCGCCGGGCGCTCGCAGGAGCTCTTCATGACGTAGTGCTTGCCTTGCTCTGCCGCGTCATGGAAGCCGTGCATCGCCTCAAGCACGTGGTACGCCAACTCGCCGTTCGCGCGGTGCTTGCGGCCGACTTGAATCGCTCGCGCCATGTCGGCTGCGCCGACGCCGCGAGCGTTCTCCGTGTAACCGTGCGTTAGCGGCACCTCGGACCAGTTGCCAGCGCCAGCTCGACGGATGCGGATCGTGCCCCCGAAGCCGTTCGGATCCGGTACTTGAATCGTACCGTGACTGCCGTACACCTCGATGCATGGCAGCATCGTGCCGCCCTTCACGTCGAAGCTGGTTAGAATCGTGGCGATCGGTCCTGCCTCGAATTCCATGATGCCGGCCACGTGCGTAGGCGTCTCCACGACAACCTTCTGCCCGGCTTTAGGCTGGCTCGTAATCGTGCGCTCAGGGAACGAAATTCGCGTCGATCCCGTCACTCTCTCGATCGGTCCGAGCAGAGATACGAGCGCCGTAATGTAGTACGGCCCCATATCGAACATCGGGCCGCCGCCCTTCTGGTAATAAAATTCCGGAGACGGATGCCAGCTCTCATGGCCGCCGCCGAGCATGAACGCTGTCGCGCCGATCGGCGTTCCGATCCAGCCGTCTTCGATCAGCTTGACGCACGTCTGAATGCCGCCGCCGAGGAACGTGTCCGGCGCGCTGCCGACGAGCAGCCCTTTGCGGCGAGCCAGCTCCAGCACTTCCTGTCCTTCCTCGCGCGTAACGGTGAACGGCTTCTCCACGTAGACGTGTTTGCCCGCTTCGAGCGCTCTCAAGTTAACCGATCCGTGAGCTAGCGGAATCGTCAGGTTGATGACCATCTCGATGCTAGGGTCGGCGAGCAGCTCGTCGACGGAGCAACCGCGGATGCCGTGTTCGGCGGCTTTGGCTTTAGCACGTTCTACGTCAAGATCCGCGCAAGCGACGACTTCCATCGAATCGAACTTCTTGCCGTTCTGAAAATAAATCCCGCTAATGTTGCCCGTTCCAATGATGCCGACTTTGATTTTATCCATGATGGATTCTCATCTCCGGAAGTTTAAAGTGTGGGTTCAAAAAGTCGATTTTTCAGCACCGAGAAGGTTGCGAGAACCTGAAGAAGGAGGTGCGGAGTGTAGGCAAACCTACATGAGCACCGGACTTCGAAGGTGAACGCAAGATTCGATGTCGAATCCGCTTCTTGGCTTGCTTCGTGATCAAAAGACGATTTTTTGAACATCCTCTTAAAGTTGGTTGTCCTGCATACCCGTATAGGCTTCCTGCTGTTCATCCGCGTTCGCGAGCGCCTTGCCTTCCGCCGCCCAGTTGAACCCTCTGCGCATAAGCTCCTTAACGACGGGGATCTCCATAATATTCGCTTGGTGGCCGAGCGAGTTATAGTACACGCGGCCTTGTCCCCAGCGCTTCGTCCAGATCACCGGCATGTCTACCGATTTATTCGTAGAATGCGGCCCATGAACGACGGGGAAACGCGTCGTCGCGAGCACTTCGTTCGCCGGATCGACGTGCAAATAATATTGCTCCGTACATACCTCGAAGTCCGCGATGCCCTCTACAAGGGGGCTCGAGCTATGCTTGATCTCGACCGTGTACGTCGTGCCGTCGTTGCCCGGATGCGCGATCCATTGGCCGCCCGTCATGAACTGCCAGTCGGTATTGTCGCGGAACGCGTCACACATGCCGCCGTGGCAGCCCGCGAGCCCGACGCCGCTTTGAACGGCTGCCGACACATTGCTCACCCATGCGCCGTCGATCTTGCCCATCGTCCATACCGGGACGATCAGATCGAGCGCCTTCAGCTTCTCGCCGTCCGCGAACGCTTCCAATGTGTCCGACACTTCGACCTCGAATCCTTCTTGCACGAGCTGGCCGCGGAAAATTTCCGCCACTTCCTTCGGTTGGTGACCGTCCCAGCCGCCCCATACGATTAACGCTTTCTTCGTCGTCATCTATTCTCGCTCCTGTTCGTGCCGCTTGATTTTCTTACGATGAACTGCGTCTGCAGCGTTTCGTTAAATCTAACATTCGTCGCATCAGGATCGGATAACCGCTCCAACAACCGGTTGACGGCAATCCTGCCCATCTCGTAGAACGGTACCTTAACCGTCGTCAGCGGCGGCTCCGTCATGCTGGCGGCGTCCGAATCGTCATAGCCAACGATCGGCAAATCGTCCGGAACCCGGCACCCTTTGTCCCGCAAGCCTTGAATAAGCCCGATGGCCATCCGATCGTTCGCCACGAACAAGGCGTCCAGCTTGCTCAGGTCTGCATGTACGGCATCCGCCGCCAGCCATCCGCTCTTGCGGCTGTAGTTGCCGTGATAGATGATCGATTCGTCGATCTCGATCTCGGCTTCCCGCAGCGCTCGCAAATACCCGGCCATCCGGTCGACGCTGTTCGAATATTGCGGAGAACCGTTCAGAAACCCGATGCGCCTGTACCCTTGCGCGAGCAGATGACTCGCCGCGTCGTAGCTTCCTTGCTCGTGATCCGTCGCAACCGTGCTGACGTCCATTCCCTTGAACCACTGGTCCATCACGCAGAACGGCAACGGCTGGCCAGCCATCTTGGCGATCCCTTCGCGCTCGGAAGCAATCGCGCTCGCTCCGAGTACGATGCATGCGTCGATGCGTTGCGTCCGGAACAACGAGGCGTAATCGTACACTTCGTTAGGGTCTCGGAATAACAGCAGCAAGCCGTATCCTTTGGCGCGAACCGCTTCCCCGATCCCGCTCAGGATCTCGGAGAAATAATACGTGGAGAAAAGATGGACTTTCGGCACGTGCGGAAGCACGACGCCGATGTTGCCGCTTCTGCCTCGGGCGAAGCTCGAAGCGATGGCGTTCAGCTCGTAATTCAGCTGCTTCGCCGCCGCCAGTACCCGCTGGCGAGTCGACTCCTTCATCGGTCCGATCCCGTTCAACACGCGGGATACGGTAGCTTCGGATACGCCGGCCAGCTCGGCGACTTGTTTACGGTTGGACACGGTATCCGCCATCCTGTTCTATAATTGCCTTAATAATGTACGCGTGTACATTATGGCACGTAAAGGGGGGCGCGTCAATAAGAGGATACGAGGATCACACGACATATGAGCCATCTGTTTTGTACGAACAATCACTCACTCGTCATTCGACCTCGCGAAAAAGCCGCCAAGGATTGGCGGCTTGCTGATTCGACGACAGCGTACTTACTCGCTCAATCGGTTTGCAGCGACTTGGCGGTATCCGCCAACCGGTCGACGGCTTGCTGGAGATAGCCCGAGACGTCGGATTGCTCGGACGCCAGCCCCGACACTTGGAGCATGCTGTCCCGGATATCGGAGGATGATTCTACGAGGCGCTCGATCGAAGCGACGATCTCGTGCAAGCCTGCCGCAACCTCGTTGACCGACAACGTCCACTCCTCGGTTTGCGTCGCCAGTAGCCCGCTCTCGTGGGCGATGTCCCCGAAAGAAGCCACGGCCTGCTCGGAGCGGCTTCGCGTGTCGCCCACCCTTTCGGCGAAACCGTCGAACGCCGATGCCATTGCTCCAATGTCGGCCTGCATCGTCTGCATCGCGTCCCGCACGTTGCCGGCGAAGCCTTCGGTCTGTCCGGCAAGGCGCCGGATCTCGTGCGCGATAACCGAGAAGCCGCCGCCGTGCGCGCCCGCCCTCGACGCTTCGATCGAAGCGTTAAGCGACAACAGGTTCGTCCGATAAGCGATCTCGCTAATGCCCAGCATGAACCGATGGACTTCAGACATTCGCTCGCGCATGGACTCGACCTGCTCGCCGAGTCTTGCCATCTCCTCGCTCGTCTCGTTGAAGGAAGCGGACAGCTCGGTCATGAGCGCTCGGCCCTCTTGCGCGTGGCCGTTCGTTCGCCACACGGAGTCCCGCAGCAGAGCCGAAGCATGTAGCATCTGGGCCGAACCGGCCGTTGCCTCCTCGATAACCGCCGAGATCGAAGCCGTAGCATCGTGCTGCAGTTCCACCCGCGTTTGGCAGTGCTCCGTCAGCTCCTGTATGATCGTCGCGGCTTGCCGATTTTCCTTAGATTTCTCCAGAATGCTGCCCGTCCACTCGACGACTTCGCTTCCCGTCCGGCGATTGCTTTCGAGCATCAAACGAATCTGCTCGCCCATCTGCGCCAGATACGCGTCGACGGCGCCGAACTCGTCGCTTCTAGAGACTCCCGTCGCGTATCCGAGATCGCCGTTGCGATACGCTTGAATGCGACGCATCAGCTGCTTTACGCCCCTGTTGATCGACCGGCCGAACAAGAACGCAAGCGCCATGGTCACGACGACCATCGTCGCGGTTAGAAGAACGACGTCCCGCGAGCTGCCGGATAGCGTGTCCTGCAGCTTGTCCGAGCTTTCCTCGCGCCGCGCTTCGAATAACTGCTTCAGCTCCCCGTCGACTCGAAGCGTGTCGTTCATCTGGGCCGTCAACGTCTGGCGAATCACGACCCCGTTCAGCGACTCCGGTAGGAACGCTCCCGCGAAGTGCGCTTCGAACAGGTCGGCGTAAGCTTGATTGATTTTATCGAACCACGATAGATAGGAGCGCAGGTCGTCATCCCTCTCGAACACGAGCTTGAGGTTGTCCGTCAGTTCGCCGAGCCGCGCTAACTTGCTTTGATAGGCCTCCAATTGCTTTTTCTCGTATCCTTCGCTCAGAAACCGGTAAGAGATCGTGTTCAGATCCTGATACCGATTCATTAAGCCTTCATAATCCTGCACGGTCCGATTGAACGCCTCGGCGGCGTTCGCGTGCGACTTCACCCGCTCGTTCGAGCGAAGGATCGCAAGACCGGTCAGCACGCTGATGAGCAGCAAGGCGCACAAGAGCATAATCAGTTGGCGGACGATCGTATAATGTCTCATGTAGACAAAAGCCTCCCGCACGTCGGAATTCAAGCCCAGTAAGGCTTGAATCCATTGTACGAGAGGCCTGATGCCGCGCTCTGCTCGATTTGTGACCCGTTCCGTCACAATAATGACCTCTTCCGCCCCGCTAAGCGCGCTTACGATACGACTTGCGATAATCGTGCGGCGTAACTCCGTGCACCTTGCGGAACAACCGGGCGAAATAGGAGAAATTACCGTAACCCAAGCCATCCGCCACCTCGCTGATGCTTTGGTCGGTCGCCGACAGCAGATCGGCGGCCCGGCGCATTTTCTCCTGTAGAATATAATCCGTCAGCACCATGCCCGTCTCCTTGCGGAACAATCTCGACAAGTAGGCGGGATTGACGAAAGCGACGGAAGCGAGCTGTTCCCGGGTCAGCTCCTCTTCCAGGTGATCGCTAATATAGCTCGTTACCTTCTGGACGACGGCGCTCGTCATGACCGGCTTAGCGAACAACGCCGACGCCGCATCCGCCACGCAGCGCACCCATACTCCGAATTGCGCGATGGACTTCGTCGCCGACTCCATATTCGGGCACGACCGCCCTTCGTACAGCAGGTGCGCCTGCAGCCCCTTGCGATGCATGGCGAAGTAGATCGCCTGCAGGAATGCGTGATAGGAAGCAGTGAGCGTCTCCACGGTCGGACGGCTGTCCGCCAGCTTCGCCATCGACGTCTCCAGCCGGCTATCCAGTTCCGCCTTTCGGCCATTCTCGATCAACTCGGCCAGCTCCAGCATCGAATCGGTCATCGGCGCGGCGACAGGCAACGACGGCTCTGTAGTCGACGCTCCGCAGACGATGACGGCATTCGTACGGCTGACGTTGCGGTATTCGGCGTCGAGCAGCGAGAGATAGCTGGACAACGCCTCGGCTATCGCCACCGGTTCCCCTACGTAACAGGACAGCTGGCAGAAGAAATAATCGCCGCCCGCCCGTAAATATTCCTCGCAACGCCCGACGATCCGTGCCTGCTCGATGTCCGTCTCTCCCCGGTACATAACGACCAGCATGTTGCCTCGGTGATCCTGGACGACATCGCCGCGGACGCCGTCCGCGAGCAATACCTCTTCGGCCGCCTTGCGCAGCGCGAATTCCATAATCTGCTCGTCGCGGTTGCCCAGCGGCTTCTCCCACTTCTCCACGCTGATCAAGATCAGGCTGATGCGCGACGCTTCATCCATTCGCATGTCATACGCCGCGAGAGACTGCTCGATGGCCTGTGCCTTCGGCGGAATTCGGCCTTCGAACACGTCCTGCCAGAACCGCTCGACGAGCAGCGGCTTGCGGCTGTTCCATAGCTCGACGATTCTGTTGTACTGCTCGTCGGTCTCGCTGATGCGCCGTTTCTCGTGCACCTTGCCGATCGCGGTCGCAAGCACTTGCTCCAGCTCCGCGTACACGACCGGCTTAAGCAAATAATCGAATCCGCCCAGATGCATCGCCCGCTTCGCGTAATCGAACTCCGAATGGCACGTCAGCACGATCGTCTCCGGATCCATGCCCTGCTCTCTGATCCATTCCATGAGGTCGAGGCCGCTCGTCTCCGGCATCTCGATATCGCAAATGATAATGTCGATCGGCTGCTCGCTCAGCACCTGCTGCGCCATCGGCGCGTGGTACGCCTCGTGCACCTCGTCGATGCCGATGCTGTCCCAGCGCACGCCGGAGAGAAGTCCTTTGACCGCATAAATTTCGTCGTCTACGATAAGCGCCCGAATCATGGGATAACCTCCTTAGCTCGCTTTGCTTCGCGGCAGCTGCAACGTAATGCGCGTGCCTTGCGGATCGACGTCCCCGAACGTCATGCGCACCTGCGTCTTGAAGTATAGCCGGCAGCGACGAACGACGTTCCACAGCCCTAAGCTTCCGTTGCCCGGTTCAAGCTCGTGCACCTTAAGAGCTAACGCGTCCTTCTGCTCCGGCGTTATTCCTTTGCCGTTATCCAGCACTTCGATAAGTAGCTCGCCTTCCGGGTCGTCCGGAGCCGGGGCAATCCGAATCTTGATGCTGAAAGGCGAGCCGGTACGGATCGAAAACCCGTGCACCATCGCGTTCTCGACGAGCGGTTGAATGGTAAGCGGCGGAACCTCGGCAAGCTCGACGGCCGGATCGACTTCGAAATCGAAGGCGAGCGTCTCCGGAAACCGGTACTTTTGAATCGATAAGTAATGATAGATGTGCTCGATCTCTTCTTTGATCGTAATCGTGGACACCTGCGTTCGCGTCGTGTACCGGAAATACCGGACGAGGTGCAGCGCCATGTTCTGAATAACCTCGTAATCTTTGATCTGCGCAAGCTGATAAACGATGTTGAGCGAGTTCATGAAAAAATGAGGATGGATTTGCGCCTGCAAATGCTTGAGCTCCGCGCGCTGCGTCCGAATTTGCTCCTCGTAAATGTCGATTTTCAAATGCTCGATCTGCTGCGCCATCCCGTTGAACGTCTCCTTGAGCGAGATGAATTCAACGAGCTTATTGTCCGCCATCCGGACGCTGAGGTCGCCGGCGCGGATTTTGCGCATCGCCTTGATGAATTGCTGGATCGGCTTCACGATGGAATTTTGCAGGAACAGCAAGTACAGCACGAGCATGACCGCCGCGATCATCGGAATGAGGTACATCAGGTTGCGGAAAAAAGGCAGCCCTTCCAGCAGCGTCCGTTCCGGCAGCAGAAGCACCAGGTCCATGTCCGCCATACGGGAGCGTTTCGCCACGAGCAAGTACGGCTTATCGAGCTTCACGATATTGTAAGCCGAATTTCCTCCGCCCAGATATTGGACGAAATCGACCTTCTCGAGCGCATCGCCGATCGAAGCGCCCACCGTGGAAATCGGATTGCCTTCCCCGGACATGAGCAGCGCTTCTCCTTTGCCGCCTTGACCGAACTGTCCGAGCTTGCGCATCGGCTCCATGAGCCGGTTCAGGTCCACCCATGCTCCGATATAGGAATCGTAATTCGTATCGACGATGCGCAATAACGCGAATTCGCCGTTCAAATCAACTAAGCTCCACTTCGGATTGCTGGCTTGCCCGGGGTCCTTCAGCAGCTGCTTCAGCTTCTCCTGGATGAGCAGCTTGCGGTCGTAGGAGACGGACTGCTGCTGGGCGATGAACAGTTCCTCATATCTCGAGCTGTAAGCGAACAGAATATCGGCCGCATCGTAGTAGTTCGTGTTGAGGTCGAGCTCGTTCACCGTCTCGGTCGTGGACAAGTAATATTCCCAGCTGTCCTTGTCGTACTGGCTGAGAGAAATCAAGCTTTGGTCTTGCTCCGCGGATTTATACAGATAGTTCTCGATTTCGCCCAGCACTTGATCCATATCGTTCATGTAGATCGTCAGCATGTTCCGGTTGGACTGCGCCACCTGGGAGTGCACGACGCGGGTCGCGTACAGGTTGTTCCACAGCAGCACGACGACGAGAGGAACGGTCACAAGCCCGAAGCCGAGAATCAATTTGGAGCGCATGCTTGCTTGCCTCATTCGGTTCGCCTCCTCCCGCCGCTAGGAGCGGTTCGCTTGCTCCGCCAGCCAGGCGTTAAGCTGCCGCTGCTTCTCCGCGATGACTTTGTCCGCTCCGGCCGCTTTCAATTTCTCCAAGTACATCGGAATAATTTTATCCGGATCCTGTGCTCCCGTGTTAAGTGCCGGCATGAATTGTTTCTCTACGAGGATGCTCGCCGCGATTTCCGTCTTCACCTTCTCCGGGTTGAACACGAAGCCCAGCGCCTTCGATTTGTCCGCTTGATCGTTGAACGCGCGATATTGGTCCCACAGGTTCGGATTCTCGTTCGCCCATAGGTAGGAATTCAACTGGTTGCCGAACATCCAAGGCTGGTTCAGGTTGTAGCCCACCGTCTTCGCGTCGATGCCGTCGGGATAGTCGATCACGTTGTCGCCCTTCATCACGTAGTGGACGCCTTCAACCCCCCAATCCAGCAGGTTCAGCAAATAGGGATCGGTATACAGGAGGTTGAGCAGCATCATCGCCTTCTCCGGATGCTTGGCGTTCTTCGTGATGGCGAACATGGCGCTAGTCGTGTCGGCCGTCGTCGTATACGGCTTCATCAGCTCCACGCTGACCATCGGATACCCCGTATCCCGCGACGCTTGAATCTCGAAACCCGGCTTGAGAGATTCGGCATAGGCGAACGCCTTGCCGGCCTTCACCGCGTCGTATTCGTTGTCCTTCGTCGTCGTGGCGTCCGCGTTCAAGTAGCCCGCGCGGTTCCATTCGTACAGCGTCTTGACGGTCTGCCTGAACTCCGGCGTTTCCGCCATATTCACGACCTGCGTAGAGGGGCCTTCGCGGTAGAGGACGCCCGGGCCTTCGCCGAGCATATCGAACATGCCGTACTGCATCATGAACGTGAGCGGACTACGGTCGGCCCTTGCCTGCAGCGGCGCGATATCCGGTTGCCGTTGTTTAACTCTCTCGAAAATAGGGCCGAAGTCGCTCAGTTGGCGCACTTGCGAAAGATCGATGTTCAAGCTGTCCACGAGATCCTTGCGGACGACCAGGCCTTTGCTCGACGCGAACTCCTTGTTCGTCACGATGCCGTAGATGCTGCCTTCCACCTTGCTCGCTTGCAGGATGGATGGATCGAGAATGTCGCGAATTCCTTTGCCGTATTGCTCTAGCAATGGATCGAGCGGCAAGTAGCGGCCTTTGGCCACTTCGTCGCCGAACCGCATCCAGCCCGCGGTGAACAGAATGTCGATCTGCTCCCCGGACGCGAACATGAGTCCCGTCTTATCCCACCAGGAGCCTAAATCTATCGTTCGAATATCTACCGTCGCGTTGATCTTCTTCAGAAGATAGCGATTGATTTGTTGTTCTACGAGACCCAGATCCCTCGGAACGTTGCCCGCCGGGAACACCATCACGAGCTGGTCGGCGTCTGCCGGCGTTACGACCGGTTCGGCGGCTTCCGCCGACGGCGACGCGCCAGGCTCGGAGCTCGCAGCGGCGTTACCTTGTTCCGGCGAATCCGATTCGAACAAGCCCGCGGAGTATGAAACTCCGACTAGGGCGGCAATGACGATGCCAGTCAGTATGACTGTAACCGCTTTCCGTTTCGACTTGATGACCATGCGATCCGTCCTCCTGAGGGGATGTTCGATTCCTAATCATACAACGAATCTACCCTATCGACTACTTGGATTGTCACCCGAAATGCAAAAATGGTGACCTCCTACGCTGCCGACACGCCAAAACGGCAATGCGGAGACGTTCCCGCATTGCCGCATGCCGTATGTGGCTATTCCTTCACGCTGCCCATGACGATCCCGCTCATGAAGTAACCCTGCAAGAACGGATACACGCACAGGATCGGCAAGCTGCCGAGGAAGATTTGCGCCGCTTTGACCGTTCGGTCCGACACCTTGCCGAGCAAGGAGACGTCCTGGGCGGCTATCTCGCTGAAATTCTTCTGTACGATGACCGTCTGAAGGTAGCTCTGAAGCGGGTAATCATCGATATGCTTCATATAGATCAAGCCGTAAAACCATTCGTTCCAATGGTAGACGATCGCGAAGAGCGCAACCGTGGCCAGCACGGGCTTCGACACCGGAACGACGATCGACCATAGCGTCCTCCAATGTCCCGCGCCGTCGATGTAAGAGGCATCGAGCAATTCCTTCGGAATGCCCCGGAAGAAGTTAAGCATCAGAATGACGTTAAACACGTTGACCGCGGACGGAATCACGAGCGCCAGCAGCGAACCGGCCAACCCCGTCTCCTGTACGACGAGATACGTCGGAATTAAGCCCCCGTTGAACAGCATCGTGAACACGAATATCCATACATAGAACGTTCTCCAGCGGAAATCCGGAGCTTCTTTGGCCAGCGGGTAAGCTAGCATGACGCCCAGGAGCATATTGATCCCGACGCCTAACGCTACCCTTTGCAGCGATACGAAGAGCGATCTCATGAACGCCGGTTCGTTCGCGACGAACGAATACGATTTGGTCGTGAAATCGACAGGCCATAAGCCGACTTGTCCGGCCGTCGCGGCCGTGCTCGAGCTGAACGAGACGGCCAACACGTGAACGAGCGGGAATACGCACAGGATCGCGAGCGCGGCCAGAAACAAATAGTTGCCGCCTATGAAAAGCCGCCTAAGAGCGGACGGATGTTCAACCATGGCCAATCCTCCTCGTCTGCCGTAGCTAGAAAATGCGATAGTTGGCGAACCGGTACGCAAGCACGTAGGAAATGACGATAAGCACGAATCCGACGATCGATTTCAGCAAGCCGACCGCCGTGGCGAGGCCGAATTGGAAATCGAGCAGGCCGAGCCTGTACACGAGCGTATCGATAATGTCTCCGGATTCGTATACGACCGGGCTGTACAAGTTGAATACTTGATCGAAGCCCGCGTTCACGACTTGGCCCAGGCTAAGCGTCGCCAGCAGGATAACGATCGGTAGGATACCGGGCAGCGTAATGTGCCAAGTTTGCTTGAACCGTCCCGCTCCGTCCACGACGGCCGCCTCGTATAAGGCCGGGCTGATCGCGGTAAGCGCCGCGAGGTAGACGATCGTATGGAAGCCGAATTCCTTCCACACGTCCGAGAAGACGAGCACGAACGGAAACCAGTCGTTGTTCGCCAGGAAGAATATCCTTTCGAAGCCGAGCCAAGCGATGAATTGATTGACGATGCCTTCCGAAGGAGAGAGCAAGTCGATCATGATGCCGCCCAAGATGACCCAGGACAGAAAATACGGCAAATAAATCATCGTCTGCACCGCGCGCTTGAACACGGCCTTACGGACCTCGTTAAGCAGCAGCGCCGTGACGATCGGAGCGAGTTGTCCGACCACGATCTTCATGACCGAAATCGATAGCGTGTTCCAGACAACCCGGCCGATATTCGGATAATGGAACAAATAGTCGAAGTTGTCCCACCCGATCCACTCGGATTTCCAGATGCCCAGCGCGAGATTGTATTTCTGAAATGCGATGGCAAAGCCGAACATCGGGCCGTAGCTGTAGACGAGCACGACGAGAAGCCCGGGCCATATCATCAAATGCAGCGGCCATTCTTTTTTCCATGCCGATGTCTTCATCGTTCCGGCCCCTCCCTGCCCCCGAAAGATCAACCGGGGAAGGAACCTTCCCTTCCCCGGCCGGCTTGCCTTTATTTGGTCGCGAGCCAATCGTTGACTTCTTTCGTAATTTGATCTCCGCCCAGCTTCTTCCAGTCGCCCACGAACTTATCGAATTCGTCGACCGACGCGGCGCCCATGATGATTTTCGTAATGATTTCGTGCTCGAGTTCCTTAAGCGTCGACCCGCGTTCGACCATCGTCGGCGTCGGCGAACCGGTAAATCCGTTGGAAATAATCAAGCCGGAGGACATGTAGTTTTTGATGATCGAATATGCCCCGTTTTCTCCGAAGATCGGCACCAGGAACCAGCTATCCCCGATTTCGCCCTGGCTGATCTTGGTCATCCGGTCGAAATAATCTTTGTACTCGGCTTTCAGCCCGCTCGAGTCCCCGGATTTAAGCGCCGCCGTCACTTGCTCGTAAGCGACGATATTGTTGTCGATCTTGTTGCCTCTCATCGCGGCGTAGCTGAATACCTCGATCTTCTTATCGCCTTCCGTGACCGTATGGAACACGTCTGGCTTCGCGTTGTCGCCGTAGATGTTGTCGAAGTACACATTGAGCATTTTGATCACCGCTTCCGGATGCTCGTAGCCTTTTTTCACGACGTAGAATTGCTCCGGCGTTGGCGCCGTCAAGTAAGGCTTCGCCGGCGAACCGTCCTTCGATACGAGCGGGAACGGCTGCCAATCCGCGTTGATGGCGTTTTTGTTCATGTCGTTCAGCGGCCAGGACCCGTTCCAGAACTGGCCGAAGTACAGGCCGATCTTGCCGGAAGTAACCGTCTCCGCCACTTTGCCGCCGTCCTTGACGGCGAACTCCGGATCGATTTGCCCGCTTTTGAACATCGTCTGCAGCGCTGCGAGCGCCTCCTTCATCTGAGGCTGAATGCCCGCGTATTCCAGCTTGCCGCCCTTGTCCAGCCACATCGTCATGCTCGTGCTGAACGGATAAGCGCCGTATCCGGCGAAGAACCCTTCCACGCCGGCGAAGCCGTCGTAGATATTCTTGTTGAACGCAATGCCGAACGTGTCCTTCTTGCCGTTCTTGTCCGGGTCTTGTTCGGTGAACGCTTTGGATATCGCCAGCACGTCGTCCATCGTCTTCGGAGGCTCGAGCCCGACGTTGCGCAGCCAGTCCGTGCGTACCCAGACCATCTGAACGCCTTCTACGCCGCCGCCCTTCGTCGTGTTTGGGATGCCCATCAGCTTGCCGTCGAACGTCGCGGCATCGAGCGCGACTCTATTGTTGATCTCCAGGTTTTCCTTGACGAGCTGGCTTGCGTACTTGTCGTATACCGCCGTCATGTCTTCGACCGAGCCGGCTTCGACGAGCATCTGCAGCTCGCGGGGCGTAACCGAGATCAAATCCGGAAGAGAGCCGCTGGCGATCGACACGCTCATCTTCTGGTCGCGCACTTCCGGCGTGTCGCTCGTTACCCAGTCGTACTTCAGGTTAATGCCCAGTTGGTCTTTGTAAAGACGCGTCCATACGCTGTTCTCGATGCTGTCGCCTTGCGGGAATTCCGCTCCGTCGCGAATGAACGCGGCTGTCGTCAGCTCGATCGGCGTTTCGTATCTCGCCATCGGATCGAACGCCGGGCTTGCCGATTCGGTCGCGGCTCCGGCCGAGCTGGCCGGACTGGCGCTTGCCGGCGGGGAAGACGAAGCGTTGTTGCCGTTATTGCCATTGTCGCTGCATGCAGCCGTCAATAAGAGCATGGCGCCCATCCCTAACGCGAGCAAAGATTGGGTCTTTCGCATATCTGTAACCCCTCCATCGATTGTTTAATCGCTTACAATTTCATTATGGAGAGCGCCGCGCACCGTCGAAAGAAGCACATTTTCACTTCTCTTGACCTCTCATGACTTGTTTGGGGGAAGCGCGATCATCAGAGTGACGCGCAGTCCGCCTTCCGGCAAATGACCGAACGAGATGCCGCACCGATCTCCGCAAGACAGCTTCAGCCTGCGGTGGACGTTGATCAGCCCCGTCGTCTCGACTTCCCCCATCGTCCGTCCCATTTTGCCCCGCAGATCGTCCAGCTCGGCATCCGTCATACCTTTGCCGTTCTCTTCCACGTGAACGTACAGCATATCTCCGGCAGGCTCGAACGAAATCCGTATGCGTCCGTTCTCTTGAACGCTCTCCATCCCGTACTTGTAGGCGTTCTCCAGGACGGGCTGCACGATCAGCTTCGGAACGGGAACGTTCGCGTACGCTTCGGGCAGAAAGTCAAACTCGACCGCGATCCGGTTCGAGAACCGGATTTGCTGGATTTCCACGTAAGTGCGGGAATGGGCGATTTCGTCGGACAACGGCACGCAATCGTCCGTCGAGTTGCGCGTGATGTATTGGAAGTAATCGCCGAGATGCTTGCAGATTTGTACGATTTTCTCGGTTTCGTTCATTTTGGCGAGCCGGTACATGACGAAATACGTGTTGTATAAAAAATGGGGATTGATTTGCGATTGAAGCTGTTTGAGCTCCGAGCTCTGGTTGCGAATCTTCTGCTCGTACACCTGATGGATGAGCACCTTGAGCTGTTCGACCATCGCGTTGTATTGCCGGTGCAGATAGGAAAACTCGTCCCTGCGTCGCAATGCCGGCATTTTCTCGAGCAGGCCTTTCTCGACTTTGCGGAGCGAGCTGACGAGCTGGCTCATCGGCTGATGGATCATTCGGTACATCCAGGCGGAGTAGACGAGGATAATCGCGATCGAAGTGATCGCCAGCGCTCTCATCCAGTTTTCGTAGGACTGCAGCTTGCCGACCAGCTCGGATTCCGGCACGTAAACCGTCATCGCCAGCCCCGTCTTCGCCGATTGCTCGTAAGCGGTCCAGTAATCCTCCCCCTCGATCTCCACGACTCGATCCGACGGCGGCTTCGCTGTAGCGGCGATATGGGGCAGCAGCTCGCGTTCCTTCTCTGTCAGGAGACCGCTGCGGCTCGTCATGATCCAGCCCTCCGCCGCGTTCTGCAGGACGGCGAATCCTTGCCCCATCGGATGCGACAGCGCAAGCGTCTCGCGGATGGCGGCCGTATTCAATTCGATGCTGGAGACGTAAGACGGCTCTTTGCCGTAATAGATCAAATCAGGAAACGCGGAATCGATGAATAAGCGTCCGTCGCGTTCAACGACCGCTTGCCGCCGATCTTTCATCGACGCGATGCGCTCGAACTCCTCTTCGCGCATCACGTCGATCGAATAGGCGCTGTTGATGACCCGGTCGATCGAAGGCACGAACAGTACCGCGTTGCGGATCAAGGAGCTCGTGTTCGTCAGCATATAGAGCTGTTGCTGCGTCGCCAGAATGCGCTGCGACAAATCGTATTTCGACAGCAGCGCTCCCGCCAACTGCAAGCGTTGCACGTCTTTATTCAGCATGAGCTCGCGCTGTACTTTGCGAATGCGTTCGAACTCGGCATCCATGGTATCCATGGAGAAGCGGAGCCGTTCTTCCAGCGATCCGGAAAGCTCCTCGCGCACGTTCGCTTTGCCCTTTTCGTTGATCATCAAACCGATGACGAGCAGCGGAAGCAGAACGATCAGAAACAAGACGACGATTTTCGAAAACAGACTAAACGAGGAACGCGCCGCAGAGCCCATGCTATCCCACCTCACAACGACTTTTCACGGTATTCTACGGGGGTCATCTTAATCGATCGCTTGAAAAACCTCGTGAAATACGAAGCCGACTCGAAGCCGACTTCCAGCGCGATATCGTTGACGCGCCGATTCGTGCTCCGAAGCAGCTCCTTCGCTTTTTCGATTCTGGCGTGAATAATGTAGTCCGTAATCGAGATGCCCGTATTTTTCTTGAATAGCCTCGACAAGTAGAACGGGTTCAGATACACCTGCTCGCCGAGCCTTCCTAGCGACACGTCCCCGGTCAGATGCTCGGCGATATATTTCTTAACCGCCACGATCGGGTCTCTGACGGAACCCGCGGAAGGCCGGCGGCGCTCGCTAAGCTCCAACAGCAAATCGCCGAATTCCCCGAAGTAAGCTTCGATCTCCCGCCAGGACGGGAACTGCTTGAAATCCGCCGCTTTCGCCGTATCGAACCGTTGCGCCGCGCCGTCGGAGACGCCTAGCCGATTCATGCAAGAGAGCAATACGTGGGCAATCCCGGCGAACACCTCGGCGGCGATTTCCGTTCGCGGCACCGAGCGTTCGGCAGCCTCTCGGGTCAGCTCGCCCAAGTGGCTCAGGAATAGCTGACGGTTGCCGTTCTCGATCGCCGTCTCCATGCCTTTTAACCGATGGTCGTAAAAATAACGGTCCGAAGCGGAGACGGAACCTGTGGCGGAAGTCGGCTCCGGCATCGTCCATTCGCCGAGCGTCATGGTGCCGTTAAAGCCTCCGCCGAAGCGGAACTGGGCGCTCATGCGCGAATATTGCTCCGCGATGTCCGGCCAGCCCGCAGGCAACGATGCGAACAAATAAGACGAATGCACGCCCAGCAGCGTCTCGCACTGCCTTTGGGCGCCTTCGAGCGTTCCTCTCACGAATCGGGCGGAAGCTTCCGGGGCCGTATCCTCCTCGTCCTGCACGAGCCATACCCAGTCGTTAGCCGGCAGCTCGACGTGAACCATACGCGCCCTTGGCATGGCGTATTCCTCCGCAATGTTGCGAACCGCATACGCCACGAGCTCGTCGTCCCGGGCGGTCAGCGGCTGCCTGCGCCCCTTGTCGCGCCAATCGTCGACGCGGCCGAGCACCACGAACGCCGGTCGCTCCGAAGCCAGAGAAAGCTCTTGTCGGATCGATCCGCTGGCCGCCAATTCCGAGGGCGATTGGCGCCCCTCAAGCAGCGCAAGCATCAGCTCCCTGCGCAGCGCCGGCAACGCCTTGCCAATGCTTGCTTGGGCTCTAGCGAACAGCTCGTCGGCTTCCCATTCGCGGTCCAGCTCCAGGCAAGCCCGTTCGACGGCTCCGACGATTTTCTCGTCGCCTTCGGTTTTCAGCACGTAATCGAGGCTTCCGCCTCTAATCGCGTCTTGGATGTATTCGAAGTCGTTGTAGCCGGTGAGCATAATCACTTTGCAGCGCGGCCACAGCTTTGAGGCCATTCGAAGCAGCTCCAGGCCAGTATGTCCGGGCATTTGGATATCCGTCAGCAGCACGTCGATGCGCTGCTGTCCCAGCACGCGCACCGCTTCCGTGCCGTTATAAGCCCGGAACACGTCGAATTCCCGTTCCGAGGCGTTGTCTTCCTCGAATAATTCGCACAAGCCATCCACGATGATCGGCTCGTCGTCCGCGATCAACAGTCTATACATGACGGCTTTCACCTCGAAATGTAAATGTAAGCGTTTTAATCTATTGTGGGGCCTAAGCGTCCTTCTGGCAACTTCCACGGCCAAATGGTTATGAAAAGTACAGAAGGTCATGAATAGTAAAAAGCCGTCCGGAGCGCATGAACGACCGCGCTTCGGACGGCTTTGCCGACAAGTAGGTGATTGTATGTGTTCAGTCTAACGAGCAAGTCCATGTTGCGGCGAGCATCTCGTCTTCCGCCCGATGCTCCGTTCCGTTCGGGAGACGCACGACGACGGGCGTCCCCGCCGGCCCTCCGACGACGATACGGAACGTCCCGCCGTCGCGCGCCCAGTCTACCCTAACCGTTCCGCGTGGCGTGATCGCTTCACCCGAGGCGTAGGTTAAACCTGCTAGACGAGGTTCGATAAGGATCGTGCGAAAGCCCGGCTCCATCGGTTTGACCCCGAGCGTCTCCGCGACGTACTCGTAAAGCGGCAGCGCGCTCCATCCGTGGCAGTCGCTGCGTTGATTAACCGGATCCTCCACCCAGGCGGTCAGCCCTAGCGCAAGCTGGTCTTTCCACGGCTGCCACAGCTTCTCCGTCCGATCGTACAAGCCGGACTTCGCCAGCGCGCGGTACAAGAAATGGCTCATGGCGAAGGAGCAGCGGGCAATTCCCTCTCCGGAGAGAGCCAACTCCATCGTCTTGGCAGCTTCCGCTCCTTCCAGCGCACCCGACAGCACCGCCCATACTTGCGCGTGCTCGCTGAACGCCGCCGTCTCCGGTCCGTCCCTGAACAGCCCCGCTTCCGGGTCCCAGCAACGCCGGCGTACCGCTTCGCGAACCGCTTCCGCCCGTCCGCGGTACTCCGCGGACGTATCTCCCCGCCCCGTAGCCTCGTTCATCGCGGCCGCGCGCTCGAGCGCGTAAGCGTACATCAAGTTGTAGACGGTCATCGGCCCCTGCCATTTGGCCGGCGGGGCTCCTGCCGTCTCGTGCCACTCGGCTACCCAGTCCACGAACGACCAGTAAGCTTCCGGCAAATCCTCGACCAACCCGTCCTTCGCTCTCCTGCCAAACCAATCGAGGACGGCGTCCATCGTCGGGCGATATCTTCTCACCAGCTCGCTATCGCCGAAGTGCAAGTAATGATCGTGAACCATGTCGATCCAGAGCAGCGCGAAGCCCGGTATGATCTGCCGATCGACGGACGGATAACGGCTTTGCAGCATGCCGTCCGGCGTCATCGAGGAGTGAAAATCATGAATCGTCTTGCGAGCCAGCCGATCGTCCGCGGATACGGCGTACGTATATAACGCTTGAAGCTTCGCGTCCATCGCATATTGCAGTTGCTCGTAATACGGCGTGTCCTCGTACGTGTCCTGCATGCAGCATCGCAGCGTATTCAGGCTCACGTCCCACATCCGCCCGGACAACGGGTCGCTCGTTCCGACCCGGCTAAGCGCTTCGAGCGGATATCCGGCGTCGACGTGCGTCAGAGCGAACGCGAGCGGAGCATTGCCGGCCTTCGCCGCGACGCGAACGAAACGGTAAGCTCTTCTTCCGATCGGCTCGTAAGTCTCCGGGGAATCGACGTTGCCATAGCCGGACGGATAGAAGACGTCTTCATTCCCCCGGAGCGCCGAGCCGTTCGGGTCGTCGCGCATCCGTCTCCGCGCCTCTCCGCCTGTCGTATCCAATCTTTCGTAAGCTTCCGCGTATAGCAGCCGAATTTCGGCTCCAGCGCCCCCTTCGCAGGAGAGCTGCGGATACCCCGTCGACATCCGGCCCGCGTCCAGCTCGATCCACCCGGACTGTCCCGGCGCGAGACTAAACCTCGCCCGTTCGCTTATGGCATCAGCTCCCGGCCAATCCGCGCGCATGACCCGCATGAAATCCCGGCGGGATTCGCGCAGCATCGGGATAGGACGATTCGCCAGCTGCCACGGAGACAATCCTCCGTACAACGGATCGATCGGATCGATCTGCTGCGACGCCGTCATCCAATCGGAATCGTCATAAGCGGTATCCCGCCAGCCCGCGGGCAGTAGCGCACCTGTGACTTCCTCGGTCCCGCCGACGAACAACGTTGCCTTCTCTTCCCGTATGCGAATCGCATCGGCGTCGACCGTCATCAGGTACCATCCCGACCCCGTGTCGATCGACTCCAACAGATTCCCTTCGCGATCGCGGACGTCTCCCTGCACCCAAAGCCCGCCTCGATACGACCGCCAGACGGCAGACGGCGCCCGCTCGACGCCCGGTCCTCCCGCGGCGATCGGGTAATGAACGACTTCGACCGCAAGGACGTTATCCCCGTCCGTCAGGTAATCCGATAGGTCCGTCTCATCGTAATACTGTCGCCAAGCGTCCCCTTTGCAGGGACCGCGCGCGACGAACCGCCCGTTAGCGTATAACCGGTAACGGCTGTCCGCCGATATCGTCAGCTTGAGCGACGCACCGTCCGTCCGTTCAACTCGGAACTTGCGCCTGAACAACGCCCGGGCTTGCCGTCCGAAAGCTCGGCTTTCGTTTGCTCCTTCGGGCCATATCCAACATCCCGTCCATTCCATGTTCTCCATCCGGTCACGCACCTCCGGCGAATTATCGAGATTGACAAGTATCGATCGCAGGTTTTTGCCATCGAGCCTCCTTCCATTATCTTGTTTGACGAAGGCCGACAACACGAGACGATTATGCGAATCATTGACTTTTCATGACCAATTGCAAAGAAGGCGACCCCGAAGCCCGGGGCCACCTTCCGATTTCACTCTTCCTTACCAGTTGTTCCCCGATCCCGTTACGGTAAAGCTCGGAGAATCGTTCTTGAACTTGCCCGAAGGAGCGACATTGACCGTATTGCTATTGAACGCTGCCGATCCGTTAGCCGAGCCCCGGATATGAACGCCGTACGTCCCAGAATTGTTGATCGTGTTCGAGGTATAGTTCACAGTCACGCCGTTGCTAGGCTCCTCGATGAACACGCCCGAATACGTGCTGCTGTCTACGACGTTGCCGGTCACGTTAACGGTCAACCCCGAAGCCAGGCCGTTGTTGTTAACCCAGTAGCCCCAGATCGAGCCGATTTGGTACCCGTAATCGTGATGATACGAACCGCCGCGCACGATCTTGTTATTCGATACGGTCAACGTTCCCGTAAAAGCGGTCGGCGCGTGGTTCGTACCGAATTGGATACCCCCGCCGTTATCGATGACGTCGAGAATCAGGTTGTTGCTAACCGTATTGTTTTTGCCTCCGTAGATGCCGATCCCGTTCGCCAGGTTCGGAATTTGCACGGTGTTGTACCGGAACGTTACGTTCTCGACCGTTCCCGTGCCGCCGTTCAGCGCTTTGGACCACATGGCCATGCCGTCGTCGCCGGTGTTGCGGAAGCTGTTATGCTCGACGATCGTATCGTGCGCGCCTCCATTGATGTTAATGCCGTCCGCCCATACGTCCCGGACCCTGTTCTGAGCGACAAGCGCGTTGGCGGTGCCTTCGTTCAGCCAGAAGCCGACCTTCGTATGCTGAATCCATAGATTCCTGAGCGTAGAGTTGAGTGCGTTGCCTTCGACGCCGGCGATGCCCGACGCATTGGAACGATACGTCTCATCGGCCTTGATCGTAAAATCGGATAACGTGACGTTGCCGCCCTGCAGGATGAGGCCCGCGTAAGGGCCCTGCAGCGTCGAACGCCACATGCCCGCGCCCTTAACCGATACGCCGCTAGGCAGTCTGATTCTCGTCGCGCCTCTCGTACCGTTCTTAAAGTCGAACGTTCCTTCCGGAATCCATATGCCTTTGATCGTCGTTCCGTTCACGGCCGCGATCGCCGAAGTCATGGCAGATGTATCGTCGACGCCGTCGTTCGCGACCGCGCCGTAATTCGTGATGGACACGTAATCGGACGGTTTGGCCAGCGCGGCAGGTACGGCTTCCGTCTCGATCAAGTCGATGAGCACGTACGTCGATCCGTTCGGATTGTAATCGTTCGCGTCCCATTGGAGCTTGATCTTCGTCCCGGCTGCGACTTGCTGGCCTAACAGCACTCGGGCTTCGTCGAAATAGCGATGATGATTGACGCCAGGCGTATTCGACCATTGCATCTCGCCGCCGTCGGAGCCGTATTGCCCGTATTGGTGCGAGTATCGGTTCGTCAGAGCGACATCTGCGGCATGAGTGCCGCCCGCGTAAAGGCTGATGTTCTGATAGATGTCCGAGCCGGTCGCGCTGTCCGGCATCGCGTATCTCACCACGAAGCCTTGCGCGAGATTCGAGAGCGTAAGCTCGACCGATTGCCCCTGCGCCAGCCTCACGGCTCTGCGCCCCGAAGCTTCTGACTCCGCCGTCGTCCACGTCGTGCTCGGTCCGGTGACGGTTCCGCCTGCGATCGTTAAATTTTCCGCTTCATAGCTGTCGTAAGGCACGGTCGCGCCGTAAGTCTGAACCGTTCCGACCGTCAGGCTTTCTCCGTAGGAATTGTTGTTCTCGTCGAGCTCGCTGATGAGCGCCGTCTCGTCGACGACCGCGTTGACCGTATGAATGCCGTTCGCCGCGGTCCAAGAGCCGGAGTTCTGAGTCAGCGTCGCGGTTGCTCCCGCGGCGATCGATGTCGTGTAATTGAGGACGGAGCTTACTTTAACGCCATTGACGTAAAAGGCTACGCTAGTCGCCGTACCCGCAGGAGTGGCGGCCGTCCCTTGGTTTTTCACCGTCGCGCTGAAGATGACCGGGGACCCTGCGGATGGTGATGCCGGCGACCACGAAATATCGGTGACGACGAGATCAGGCTTGCTCAGGACGCCTACGGTCAGACTCTCGTCCAGCGTGTTATTATTGTCGTTCGATTCCGTGATTCGGTTAATGTCGTCCACGAACGCTCGGACCGTATACGTCCCCGCGACTGCCGTCCACGTCGATTTCGCGTTCGGTCCCCCGGTCGCGGTTATCGTCACGGATGCGCCCGGGGCGATCGACGCCGTACGGTTGTCGCTCCAGTTCACGGAAGTACCGTTAACGGTGAACAGTACGCCATGAATCGTACCGGCGGGCGTTGCCGCCGTGCCTTGATTTTTAACGACGGCGCTGAACGTCACCTCGTTGCCGGTCTGAGGCGATGCGGGAGTCCACGCGATATCGGCGACGACCAGATCGGGAGTTCCGCTGCCCGAGCCGATCGTCAGGCTTTCGTCCAACGTATTGTTGTTCTCGTTCGATTCGGCGATCCGGTTCACGTCGTCCACGAAAGCTCTGACGGTGTGCGTGCCGGATGCGGCGGTCCACGATACCTTGCCGTTCGGGCCGCCGGTCGCGGTTACCGTGACGGATGCTCCCGCGGCGATCGAAGCCGTGCGGTTATCGCTCCAGCTTACGGAGGTTCCGTCCACGGTGAACAAGACGCCGTGAATCGTGCCGGATGGCGTCGCGGCTGTTCCCTGATTCTTAATGACCGCGCTGAACGTAACCTCGTTGCCGGTCTGCGGGGAAGCGGGAGACCAGGCTACATCCGTCACGACCAGGTCCGGCGTTCCGCTGCCGGAGCTTACCGTGAGGCTCTCGTTATACGAATTGTTGTTCTCGTTCGATTCGCCGATCCGGTTAATATCGTCCACGAAAGCCCCGACGGTATGGGTACCGGACACAGCCGTCCATGTCGACTTGGCATTCGGGCCTCCGGTTGCGGTTACCGTCACGGATGCTCCCGCGGCAATCGAGGTCGTCCGGTTGTCGCTCCAGCTTACGGACGCCCCGTCGACGGTGAACAAGACGCCATGGATCGTGCCTGCCGGGCTTGGGTCCGCGCCTTGATTTTTGATCGTTGCGCTAAAGGTGACCTCGTTGCCTGCGGTCGGGTTCGCGGGCGTCCACGTAATATCCGTTACGACCAAATCCGGTCCGCCCGCCGCGTTCGCCGGTTGCGGATCGAAGATCATCGGCGACAGGGCGACGGCCATAACCAACCAAGACCTAAACAGCTTGCGAATATCTAAACTTCGAAAAGCATTCCCCATAACGAATCCTCCTTGGTTGATGATTGCGATTGCCTTTCGATACCTGAGCGGATGCGCATCCAACGCCATTATCGACGGGCGACGCCGCGTTTTCTACCAATCCGGTGACCACAACGAGCAAGATCGTGACATTCGGTCCGAAAATACGCGCAAAGAAGCCCGTCAATCGCATTCCTGCGTTGTTGACGGGCTTTTCCATTACCATCCGCCGTTGCCTTCGCCTCGGACGATGTTGTACTTATCGCCTGGATTGCTCAAGGCGCCAGTTGCCGCGCCTGTTACGGTCACGCCTTCGAGCTTGACCGTACCGTCCACTTGATCGAAGTTCAAACCGTATCCGCCCGCCCCTTCGATGACGACGTTGTCGAACGTGACATTGTCGATCGTATGGTCCTGGCTGAACTTCACGGCATCATAGGTGCTGTCGATGATTCGCATGTCCGAGACTACAATCGGCTCCGTGATCGGGTGCAATTCCGCGTAGATCCACAGCGCGCCGAACGTCTCGTTCCAGTTGCGCTCGAGCCCGCCCGTGCGGATCAGCGTATTGCGCCGCACTTCCGTCGTCCCGGTAATCGGCAGCGTGCCGCCGAAGTCGCGGGTGCTGACGGCGATGCCCGCGGATGCGGTAACCGTATCCGCCGCGATATTGTCGAGGATCTTGTTGTCCTTGCCTCCGTATAACGCGAACCCGTTGGCGAGCACCGGCACTTGAGCCGTGTTATAGCGGACAATATTGTTCTCGTCCGCTATGCCTGCCGACCACATCGCGAACGCGTCGTCGCCGGTATTGCGCACGTTGAAGTGACTGATCGTCGAATGTCGGACCCCCGCATGGAAGTTGACGCCGTCCGCCCACGTATCGCGGATACGTCCTCCGACCATGTACAGGCCGTCCGTGCCCGCGTTCAGCCATATACCTACCTTCATATGCTCCACCCATACGTTCTGAAAGAGCGATCCCGGTCCGAAATTACCGACGAACGCCGGATCGTCGCCGCTGTCATACCGATACACCGAATCTCCGAACACCGACAGATCGGTAATCATGACGTGATCGCCCCTGCCGAAAAAGCCGCCTTTGCCGCTCGTCCCCTGCAGCGTCGTCCGCCACATTCCCGCTCCGCAGACGTGGGTGTCGCCTACGATGATCGGTTTGTTGATTCGGAACACTCCTTCGGGAAGCCAAACCCCTGCCTTGCCAGTCTGAATCGTCGCGATGACCGCGTCTTGAATCGCTTGCGTATCATCGCCGTCATCGTCGGCCACCGCCCCGAAGTCGGCGACGCTTACGAAGTTGTCCGGCATCTCGTACGCGGCATCGACCTGTTCGAGATCGATGAGATCGATCGTGTACGACTCGGCTTCGTCTTCGCCGTCCTTCTGCAGCCTAACGGTCGCGCCGGGAGGAATGTCGTTCAGAAGGAAGCGGCTTTCATCATAAAAACGGTGCCCCTCCCCTGTCGAGGGGTCGTCGTTGTAAGGATACGCGCCGTACGTCCACGCATAGCGCGAGGTGAGGTCGAGCGTGCGTATTTTCGTGCCATTCACGTACAGGCTTAGCGTCTGATAGTCTCCTCCGCCGGCTTCCGTATCCGGTATGCTATAGCGGACCACGATCGCATTCGCCGCCTTCGGCGACTTCCATTGCACGTAATGTCCCGTCTCGGTCAACTGGACCGCCCTACGCCCGGACGATTCGGACTGCATGGTCAAATATTCGCGGCTTGGCGCTAGCACCGTCGCATTCGTCTCGCCGTCCTCCGCCTCAAGCTCCTCGTAGGGTACCGTCGCACCTCGTTCGGCGAGCGGCAGCCCGCCGGGGATCGCGAGTCTGTCGATGCTGACGCTTCCGTTGATGTCGCCAGCGACCTCGTAACTGATCGTATTTAGTCCTTTGCGGAGCGCCAAAGCCTCGGTCTGGTTCTTCCAACTCGTCGACCCGCCGGAATCCGTAAGGGTGGTCGTTACTGCATAAACGCCGTTGACACGCACATGAAGCGTTGAATCGGTCGATTCGTTGGCATAACGCAGCGTTGCCTCGTACGTACCCGCCGATGGCAGATTGACGGTGAATATGACTCTATCTCCTCGTCGCGAGAATGGACTCAAGTACTTTGATTGTCTCGCCACTCCGCCGGAGTAGAATTGCTCCTCGGCTTCGTACGCCTTATCGTTATCCGCTATCGCCCGCTTCGAGGCAAATGGGTTGTAGATCCATGCAAGCCCGGCGATGATCATTAGCAGGATGGCTCCGATCAGGGCGTAAACACGCACATTCCTCATGAGGATTCCCCCTATACAAACACCCGGCAAGGACGAACCTTACCGGGTGCCTATCGCAAAAATTTAATGATTCATAAGCTCTGTCGCAAGCAGCAGTCGCTTGAGCACGACCGCGGCTTCCGCTCTTGTCGCCAACCCGTCGGGCGCGAACGTATTAGCTCTGCGTCCCTCCATGATTCCGCTTCCCGCGACTAACGCGACGGCATCGCTAGCCCACTTGCCGATGTTCGCATAGTCTTGCGAGAACTTCGCCTCCAAGTCTGCCGAAGCCTGCGGCTTCTTGGACGCGAGCTTCGTCGCTCTTGCCAGCATAACCGCCATCTCGGCTCTCGTAATCGTCTGATTCGGACGGAACGTTCCGTCCGACAGCCCCGTTACGATGCCATACCGTGCGGCCGATGCAACGTAAGCCGCGTACCACGCGCCCGCTTGGACGTCGGTAAATTCCGCTGCGCCAGCTTGCATCGTATCGAGCCCGAGCGCCCTGACGAGCATCGCCGCGAATTCGGCGCGGCTGACGTCGCGTTCCGGCGTGAACAAGCTCGGCGTATCTCCGTTCACGAGCTGCTTATTCGCCATTAGCGTAATATCGCTTTGCGCCCAATGGCCGGTGATGTCGGCGAACGTACGGTTCGAGACGACGACCGCGTATAGGCTGTTCGTCGTGCTATTCACCGTAACGAGCGTCTTGCCGTTCTTCGTCTCGAACAACGCCGGAACCGTGCGGAACGTTCCGGTTGCCGGATCGAACACGACGACGGACGCATGGCTGGCGTCGACGCCGACTTCGACGGCGAACGTTCTCGTAATGAACTGTCCGCCGAACGAATGGATCGTTGTCTGTTTGCCGCCAACGTCGAGCGTAAGCTCGAACGAAATCGGCGTGCCCTCGAGCGAGAGGCCTGCGGCTTCCGCCTTCGCGCGAGCGTCTTCCGCCGCTTCGTTTCCGACCTTCGAGACGGTGACGGTCAGCTTGCCTTCCCCGGACAAGTCTAAAGATTCGCCCGCATCCGCCAACACGTCGAGGATGTTCGCCGGCAGCGAGTAGCTGAAGTCGCCGGCTTGCAGAACGATCGTTGCGTTAGGAAGCTTATTGCCTGCCTCCCTGAGCGTACCGAAGGAGAATGTCGCGCTGCTTGCGCCCGCCGATTCCTTCATGGCGACGACCACTCGATCCTTGCCCGCTGCTAAAGCACCGCTAAGCTGCGAGTCCTCGTTCGCTGGAGGAGTAACGACGACTGGCGGCGCCGAAGTGTCCGGGTTCGGATTTGGACCTGGGTTCGGCGGAATCGGATCCGTCTCCGGATTCGGGTCC
This sequence comes from Bacillota bacterium, assembly GCA_023460795.1. Taxonomy (GTDB): domain Bacteria; phylum Bacillota; class Bacilli; order Paenibacillales; family Paenibacillaceae; genus Cohnella. The sequence continues at coordinate 254,638 of JAEWPC010000011.1, forward strand.
GGATTGCTCCGCCCCGCTTCGGGGTCGACATCGCTGACGAAATCGCCGTCAGTCGCTGCCGGCTGCGGATCAACCGTCCGTAGCTCGAACGACGCACCCGTTGGATTAAACGACAAGCCTACCTTCGTATGGCGCACGATGACGTTGTCCATGTCCACCGAACCCGAGACGCCTCCCCATACATGAACTCCCCAAGTGCCGGTTCCATTGATGACCATGTTCTGAATCAGTACCTTATGCGACGCATTCGCGATCGCATAAGGACCGCTAATGTAAAGACCTTGGTATGTGCTATCCAGCGCTGTATTGTTCCGGATGACGATGTCCGCGTCGATCGGTTTGTCGCCCGTGAATAGCCAGATCGCACCGAAGTCCTGTCCCCAGTTCGGCTCTCTGCCGCCGGTACGGATAAGCGTGTTGCGCTCCACCGTCGTCCGGCCTCCGAAAGCGACGGGATTGAACCTTGTCGATACCGCGATGCCTGCCCCGAAGCCGACCGTGTCGGACAATACGTTATCCTGCACCTTGTTGTCCCGACCGCCGAATATCGCCACGTTGTCCGCAAGCCATGGCAGCTGAACGGTATTGAATCGAACCGTATTGCCTTTCGTGGCGCTGTCCGCATCGGAGGCGCCTTCCATCGTCTGCGACCAGAGCGCGATGCTATCGTCGCCGGAATTGCGGATATGCGTCTGTTCGATCATCGAGTTCGACGTGCCCGTAGAGAAGTTGATGCCGTCCGCGTACGTGTTCCGGATCCGGACGCCGCCGACGTATAGTCCGTTCGTGCTTACACCCGATTCGCTCCGCATCGACCAGATGCCCGCCTTGGCGTGTTCGATCCATACGTTCTGAATGACCGAGCCCAGACCGAACGTTCCGTCGAAGCCCGCTTCGCGCAGCTCGTCATGACGTGCCGTAACGCCGACGTCGAGCAGCAGATCGTATACTTTGACCTGGCTTCCGTCCGTCATGAAGCCCGCGCCATGCACCGTCGTATGCCACATGCCCGCGCCGCGGATTTCGATATGATCCACGTGCACAGGGGACGTCAGCTCGAACCGTCCTGCCGGAATCCATACGCCTTTATGCGCGCTCTTCGCCGCCGCGATCGCCTCGTTGAACGCGTTCGTGTCGTCTCCGGCGTCGTTCGCGATCGCGCCGTAAGCCGTCACGGACAAATAACCGTTAGGCTTGCTATAAGCGCCTTCTACTTGCTCTAGCTCTACGAAGTCTACGACATAATAAGCCGCCGTATCGTCTCCGTCCTTCTGCAGCTTGATCGTTGCTCCGGCAGGGACATCCCCGATGAGAAGGTGCGATTCGTCAAAGAAACGATGCGCGTCTCCTTCGGCCGGGTCGTTCGACCACGGATATTTGCCGTACACCCAGCTGTACTTGCTTGTTAGGTTCACTTTGCCGCGTTTGACGCCGTCCACGTATAACGTAAGCGTCGCATCCGTTCCGCCGCCCGAAGGCGCATCAGGAATCACATAACGAATATTGAGTGCATTCGAAGCTTTCGTCGTTGTAAAAGAAACGTACTGCCCTGTCGTATCGAGCGTAACCGCCTTCCGGCCCGAAGCTTCGGAAGCGAACGTCATGAACGTGCGGTCCGGTCCGATGATCGTGCCGTTCGTCTCGCCGTGCTCCGCTTCGTACGTCACGAACGGCAGCGTCGCGCCGCGATACTCTTTGTTCGCCGAACCGCGCACCGTGATCGCGTCAATCTCGAGTCCGCTGCCGGAGTTGCCGGCGTCGGCTTGCAAGGCGATCGTGTTCATGCCGCTGCGCAAAGCGAGCGTATACGTCATATCCGCCCAGGCATCGCCGGCGCTTGCGAACGAAGCCGCGTCAGTCAGCTTCAGCCCGTTGACGTAAATGCTGAGATCGCGATCTTCTTCGCTCCGGTAGCGGACGACAGCTTCATAGCTTCCCGACTGATCCGCGTTAACCGCGAACAAAGCGCCTGCGCCGGTCGTTCCGAATCCGGAAGCGACTCCTTCGCTCGTCAATGAGGAGGCGCCGCCATACACGAAAGCATGCTCGCCTTCGTAGCGCGCGTCCGCAAGTACCTTCTCCAGCTGCAGCTTCGTTCCCGCCGGACTCGTCAAATACCCTTCGTCAGCATCCGCATTCTCCAGCATCACGTAGCCGGAGACTGCTTCAACGTTCCATTGCGAGCTAAGCCCGATTCCGTCCTCGCCCACAGAGGCAGCCCCGCTGTTCAGCGACAAGTAATGTCCCGACCAACGATTCACGAACCGTTTATGCCCGTTGTAATCTTGCGGCAGCCAATTCGCGTCAAGGTCGCTTTCGCCGGCGAGGGAGAAACCGACGCTTCCGTCTTCGTGCTCGACTAGAACGTTAGCCGTATTCCCCGCATGGATGCGCACGGCGTTCAGTTCGTCTTGCACCGGCGTTACCGCGTTAGCCGGTCCCGATTCCGGCGGAACGACGACCGCCTCGTCCGGCGCGGTCTCGAACTTCCATTGCACGCCGCCGCTCTCGACCGAGCGAAGCTCGATCTGCGCGTAGCCTTGGCCGTCCTCGCTATGCACGTAGGCATCCTCGTAACCCGTGGCATTGCTGCGGATCAAATACGTATTCGCAGCAGGTCCGTTCTCGATCGCCCACTGTGTCCTCGTATCGCCGGACGCCGGATTCGCCGTCGTCTCGAGATAGCTCTTCGCATGCTCGATCGACATGACGTTGCCCGTCGCGCGGTTCTCGAGAAGCTGCGCTTCTCCTTCGCTCCGGATCATCCAATGCGACGACGCATCGTCTTCGGCAGGCGCGCCGTAAAGAACGACGTTGCTGCCGTTCTCGTATAGGTATTGGCCCGTAGCTTTGTTCGCGATGCGAATATAGCCGCTCGGTAATGTCGGCGCGACTTCCGGCGCATCCTCCACGACCCACTGGGCGCTGCCCCAATCCGCCGGGATGCTGCTCGCTTGAGCGAAGCCCCTCTCATCTTCGACATGTATGAGCCATTCGTTCTTCCAGACGTTGCGGAACACCTTGTTGCTAGATCCCGCGTCTTCGACCGTCCATTGCACGCTGGCCCACGTCGGATCAATGTCCAAGCTCTCGAGCGCATCCTCATAGCTCGCCACATGCTCTACGGTCATACGATGGCCCGTCGCGCGGTTCACGATCAGCGTGCCTTGCGTGCCCGGCACGAGCGACCAGTGCGACGCTACGTCGTCAGCAGCCGGCGTACCGTAGACGACTTTACCGTCCGATTCGTATAAGTACGTGCCTCTGTAGCTATTTTTCAACCGAACATAGGAAGGAGCCGCGTCTTGCACCTGTACGAACTCCCACTTCGGACTGCCCCATTCCCGAGGCACGACGCCGTATTGCGCATGCTTCAGCTTGTTCTCGACGTTCATGTAGCTGCCGGAGTTATCGCCCGCCGCGCGGATTTCCTTGTAGCCTTGGAAATCCTCGATGACCCAGTCGCCTGTCGCCGAACCGTCGGTCAGCGCCGAAACTTTCAACGCTGTGCGAGCATCGCTGACGCCGTCCAAATTCACGTAATGGCCGGAACCGCGGTTTTTGATCCGCTTGACCGCGCCTACCGTCTCGATCAACCATTCGGCGTTCGGATCGCCCGCCGTAACGTTGCCGTACTTCACGATGCCGTCAGACTCGTACAAGTACAGCTGCAGCCAGTTATTTTTGATTCGAATATACGGCTCGGACTCCGGTTCTTCCGGCCCAGTCGACGGTGCCGTCGGAGCAGCTAGCTTCCAATGCGCGCTTCCCCACGTCTTCTGCGCCCAGTTGTTGCCCTGCGCGAAGCCGTCTTGATTCTGCACGTTGATAAAGCTATTGTCGTGCCCCGGGCTCAAGCTCTGCAGCGTGACGAACCCGTCCACAGGATTGCCGTCCCCGTCGCTAGCGGTCTCGGCCTTCCAGGCAGCGTCCGCGCCCGGGGATTCCACCGTCACAAGAGGCGTCGCGCCGACATAATCGATGCTGGACAAGTACTTGCCCGTCGCCAAGTTGCGCAAGCGGGAACCTTCCGCCGAATCCTCGACGATCCAATGCGAGGCTTTATCCTGCCAATCCGGCTGGCCGTACTTCACTTGCCCGTTATCTTCGTACAAGAAGCTGCCCTTCCAGCTATCCATTATCCTTAAGGGCGTCGTGTCGGCCGCCGGCTCCAGCTTCCATACCGCGCTGCCCCAAGGCTTCTGCGCCCAATCGTTGCTTTGCGCGTAGCCGTCCTCGATTTGAACGTTCACGATCCAGTTCGGGTGGTCGACGTTAACGATGTTGATGCCGCCGGAACCGTCCGCCGCAGGCTCGATGTCCCACAGATCGGACGTCCAGCCTTCCTCGATCGCGGAGCTGTCCAAGGCGTTCGTAATCTGCTCCGGAGCTACGCTCTGCGCGTTCATATAGTGGCCGGTCGCACGGTTACGAATCGTCTTGTGGCCGTTCTTATCTTCGATGTACCAATGAGACGCCTGATCGTTCAACGCCGGCGTGCCGTATTTCACTTTGCCGCCGTCCTCGTACAGGTACGTGCCCTTCCATGGCAGTACGATACGAACAGGTTCCGTAGTCTCCGCCGCCTCCAGCCGCCAAGTCGCGCTTCCCCAAGGCTTCTGCGCCCAGTCGTTGCCTTGCGCGTAGCCGTCGAGAATTTGCACGTTCAGAATCCAGTTCGGATGGTCGGCGCGGATGAAGTTCACCTCGCCCGGCTTGCCGTCCACGTCCGCGATGTCCCACAGATCGGACGTCCATCCACCTTCGGATGCGGAGCTCTCGAGCGGCTTCGTGATTTCCTCCGCCGTCGTGTTCTGCCCGTTCAGGTAGTGGCCGGTCGCGCGGTTGCGAAGCCGCTTATGGCCGTCGTCCGTCGTCTCGATCGCCCATTGCGCCGACGCGTCGTCCACGGACGTGTAACCGTATCTGACTTTGCCGTCGGCTCCCTCGTATAGGTAGAAACCCTTCCACGTGTTCTGAATCCGATAATACGCGTCTCCCGTTGTCGGCGCATCCTCCGCGCTCGCATACAACGGGGGAATCATAAGCAATATCGTCAAGCATAATGCAAGCACTCTTGGCAGGACTTTCATGACCCATCCTCCTTGTGAACTTTAACCGTGCTCGATGACTCTTCGTTCTTCCCACTGCGGTTCATAGCCGCCGTGCAGGATGCTCGAACGTACTTCGATCTCCTCTGAACCCGAACTCGTGCGAGTTGCCGACAGCTTCTCTTCGTGCCAAGCGCCCTCGCCATAAGCGAAAGTGACGCCGTCATCCTCGTACAACACGCCTTCCGCAGAGCCCTCGCCCGACCAATAGACGTGCAGCTCCAACGCCTCTACCGGCTGTTCGGTGTTCATCCGCGGCGTCGCCAGCGGCAGCACCGTGCCCGCGCGCACGAAGACCGGCAGCGTATCTAGCGGCGCGTCGACAATGACATGCTGACCGCCGACAACTCTCTCATCCGTCCAGTAGTTATACCAATCACCCTCCGGCAAGTAGACAAGTCGCTTCTCCGCCTTCGGCCGAACGACCGGAGCTACCAGCACCTGCGAGCCCAGCATATATTGATCGCTGATTCCGTAACACTTGGCGTCTTCCGGAAACTCCATGAACAGCGGACGCATGACGGGCACGCCAGACCGGCTCGCTTCCGCGAACAGCGTGTACAAGTACGGCAGCCAGCGATATCGCAGTTGGATATACTTGCGCGCCGCCCACTCCACCTCTCCGCCGAACACCCACGGCTCCTGGCGGATGGATTTCATCTCGCTATGGTTGCGGAAATACGGCATGAAAGCGCCCAGCTGCGTCCAACGCGCCAGCAGCTCGCCGTTCGAGTCGTGCGCGAAGCCGCCTACGTCCGCGCCGCAGAGCGGCACGCCGGACAAGCCAAGATTCAGGCACATCGGCACGCTCATCTCGAGATGCTCCCAGAAGCTGCGGTTGTCGCCCGTCCAGACGGCGGCATATCGCTGAATGCCCGAGTAGCCTGCCCGCGTAAGCACGAACGGCCGACGGCCATCCAGTTGCCGAGCCATTCCTTCGTAAGTCGCCTTCGACATGAAAAAGCCGTACTGGTTGTGCAGCTCGCGGTGCGTCGCGGGATGGCCGTCGTTCTTGTGAAGTACGTCCAGGTCCATCGTCTTCGACTCGTTGAATACCGACGGCTCGTTCATGTCGTTCCAGATGCCTTCGATGCCTTGCTCCGCATAGAAAGCGTGCAGGTCGCCCCACCATTCGCGAACCGATGCGTCCGTAAAGTCGGGGAACGCGCTCTTCTCCGGCCACACTTGGCCGTAGAACAAGCTGCCGTCCGCGAACCCGCAGAACATTCCTCCCGCCGCGCCTTCGCGGAACACGCCGTATTCCGGATCCGCCTTGACGCCCGGATCGACGATCGGGATGACGCGGATGCCCTGCGCGCGCAGATCGGCGATCAAGCCCGCCGGATCTGGGAACCGCTCCCGATCGAACGTGAACACGCGATAGCCGTTCATATAGTGGATATCCAGATATACCGCGTCCAGCGGAATATTCTTCTCTTGGAACGCGCGCACGAGCTCCCGCACCTCGGCATCGGTCTCATAGCTATAGCGCGACTGATGGTAGCCGAGCGCCCACTTCGGCGGAATCGGCGCGCGTCCCGTCAACGCCGTGTATTGCGCCACGACGTCCTTCGCCGTCGGACCCGCGAACATAAACAGATCCAACTGTCCGCCCTCGGCATGCATCCGATACGCGTCTTCGCCGCTCAAGTCGAACGACGTCTTGAACGTGTTGAACAGGAACATCCCGAACGCCCGCGATCCGCGCAGCGTCAAGAAGAACGGAATCGAGACATACAGTTCGCTCGTCTCGGGGTTGTGCGGCGCGTACACGTCGGTGTTCCACATCGACAACTTCTCGCCTCGCTTATCGAGGAAACCCGCCTTCTCGCCGAAGCCGTAGAACCGATCATCCTGCTGCATCGACCGATAGACGGCGACGTCGCCTTTCGCACCGCGCATCATGCCGCGATCTCCGTCAGCGACTAGCAAGTCGCCGCTAACCGCATCATAGTAAGCCACGCGAAGCGGCGACTTCCCGACAACGACACGCAAGGCGCCCGTCGAGAGCACCACGCGATCGCCGTACTCCACCGCGTGAACCTCTACCGCCTCCGGCTGAGCGATAACCACGTGCTTATCGCGCCCAAGCTCCGGCTCCCCGCCGCCGGCCCCCATCGTCACGCGTACGACGCATTCGCCGTAGAACAGCGCCGTTACGACGCCGCCCGTACACTCGAACCTGAACTCCCCGCTCGCTTGCCGCGCCCATGCCCTCACCGAACCGATGTCGTGAAAGCCTTCCGCAGCTGTCTTTTTCCCGTATTGATCCGGATGTATTGCCAAGCTGTTATCTAGTGCCATAGTAGCCTCCGCCTTGTCTATTAACCTTTCGTTGCTCCGTCCGCGAGACCGGAGATGAGGAATCGTTGCAGAATCAAGAACACCGTCGCGATCGGAATCGCGATCATGATCGTGCCCGCCGCGAATAACGTGAAGTTGTTCGCGAACTTGTCGTTAATGAGGTTGTACAGCCCGAGCGCCAGCGTGAAGTTCTCCGGATCGCGGAAAATAATGCGAGGCGTCAGGAAGTCGAAAAACGGCGCCATGAACGTGAACAACGCGACGACCGCGATGATCGGACGGGCAAGTGGCAGCAGGATGCGGAAGAAAATCGTCATGTACCCCGCGCCGTCCATTTTCGCCGATTCGTCCAAGTCGCGCGGGATCGTGTCCAAGTACCCTTTGACCAAGAACACGTTCATAGGCAAACCGCCGAATACGTACAGCAGTATGAGCCCCGTGAACGTATCGAGTAGATTGACTAGATTCAGCAGCAAGTAGATCGCCACCATCCCCATAAGTACCGGGAACATCTGCAGCAGCAGGAACAGATAGATCGTATTTTTGCGGCCGACGAACCGGAATCTCGAGAAAATATAAGCAAGAATCGAGACGATCGACACCGAGAATACGCAGATGGCCGTCGCGATGATGAGCGTGTTCTTGTACCAAAGCACGTAGTCGATCTTCGGATCGTTGAACAGCGTTCGGTAATGCACGAGGGACCAGTTGTCGGGAAACATGCTCAGGCTGAACATGCTCGTGCCCGGATTAAGCGAGATGCTGAACGCCCAGAGCAGCGGGTACAGAATGATGACGAACATCCCCGCCACGACGAGGTAAATGCCGGTCATTTCCAGAGCGGATTTCAACGAACGTCTCATATTAGTACATGCCCTCCTCTCGGAACGAACGGGTTTTACGGAATTGATAGAGCGCGAAGCCGGCGACGACGATACCCATGATGATGGAGATCGCGGCGGCCATCTTGTAGTTGTTCTCCTTGAAAGTCAGGCTGTACACCCACGAGATGAGTATGTCCGTGGCGCCCGAATTCTGGCCCGACACCGGCGGACCGCCCTTGTTGAACAGGTAGATTAGATTGAAATTGTTGAAGTTCTGGGAGTATTGCATAATGAGCAACGGCGCGGTCGCGTACATAACGTGCGGGAACGTGATATAGCGGAATTTCGCCCACCGGCTGCCCCCGTCGACGTCGGCCGCTTCGTACCAGTCCTTCGAAGCGCTCTGCAGAACGCCCGTGAAGAGCGTGAACACGTAAGGGAAGCCGAGCCACACTTGGATGCCGATCAGGGCGACGCGAGACCAGAACGGGTCCGACAACCAAGGGATCAGCACGCCGAAGTGGGAGAAAATATCGCGGTTAATCGCTCCGAAGTTATCGTTGAACATCGCCGCGAACACGAGGATCGTCATGAATGACGGTACCGCCCACGGCAGGATGAACACGGTGCGGATGAGCTTCTTGCCGATAACGCGTTTGTCGTTGACCATGACGGCAAGCAGCAAGGCGACCACGATCTGCAGCGTCGTGGCGACGAGCGTCCAGACGATCGTCCAACCGAGCACCGAGAGTAAGCTCTTCGTCCATACCGCTTCGGTGAACAGAGCCTTGAAGTTGGCGATACCGACCCAGTCGAGCAAATGCGCGGGCGGCGAATTGTACAAGTTGTAGTTCGTGAACGCCATTGAAATCATGAATAAGAGTGGAAAAATAACGACAAGCGCCATCATGATAAAGCTAGGAACGACGACGAAGTACGGGAAGCCGCGCTCGTAGCTGTCGTGGAACGCTTGCTTCATGGAAGGCTTGCGGAAGCCGGCTTGCCGATTCTGCGCGTCTTTGTAGGCGTCCATCAGATTAAGCGTATATAGACCGAGAAGGATGATCGTCGTAATCAGGGATAGAATGCCCGCCACGAGCAGCGTGCGGGAATCGTCGACGTCCGGCGTATCGCCGAGCGTCACGAGGCCGACGATGCCGTTCGCCAGCGGAACGGTAAGGGAGAAAATAATGCTGAGGCCGAGAATCAGCAAGAGGCTGCCTTTGATCCAGCGGCGGTTGTACAGCTGCCCCAGGCCGGGGACGATCGATAATAGCAATGCCTTAGTCGGATTGGTCCGGCTAGCGGAGGCGGTCGCCGGTTGTAATGTCGCGTTATTCGTCTGCATGTGTCGTTCACCTTCCATGGGTACGCGGGTAAAGAAAAAGGGACTGCCAAGAGCCCCTTTTTCGCTTCGTTCCGCGCCTGCGGTTTCGTTATTTAGCGCCTGCCATCTTCATCTTGTCGTTGATTGCCGTTACCGCGTCGTCTAGAGATTTCTGAACGTCTTGGCCTTCGGTGATGAACTTCAGCGCGTTCGCCATCGGATCCCATACGTGGTCGAGCTCAGGCACCGTAGGGAACGGGAAGCCGTACTGGATTTGACCGGAGAAGCCGGCTACGATCGGGTCGCCCGTCAGGACAGGGTTGCTAAGCACGTTCTTGACCGGAGGCACTTCACCCGTCGCTTTGAAGTACTCGAGCGAGTTCTCTTCGTTCGTGAGGAACGCCGCGAAGTCGGACGCCCACTCAGGGCTCTTGGAGTACTTGGACAGCATCCAGCCTTTGACGCCGATGAAGGACGTCGGGTGGGAACCGTCTTCGAGCGTCGGGATCGGAGCTACCGCGAGGTCGTCGCCGAGCGCTTTCTTGTAATCCGTAACCGCCCACGGGCCGTTGATGACCGCGCCGACTTTGCCTTGCGTGAACAAGCCGCCGACGATGTCTCCGTTAATGCCTTTCGGAAGGTAGCCTTTGTTGAACCAGCTTTGGATCAGGCTAGCGCCTTTGACCGTGCCTTCTTTGTTGAGGCCGATATCGTTGATGTCGTATTTTCCGCCGTTGTCTTTGAAGATGTAGCCGCCGCTGCCGCCGAGGAAGCCCCATGCGAAGTAGAAGTTAGCCGCTTCGAACAGGAAGCCGTATTGCTGTTTCTTGGCGTCCGTCTGTTCTGCCATGATTTTCTCGAGATCGGCGATCGTTGCCGGAGCCGTTGGGACGAGCTTCTTGTTGTAGAACAGCGCGTACGTTTCCGTTACCGCCGGGATGCCGTACAGGACCCCGTCTTGGCTCAGCGCTTGGAGAGCTTCGGGCGTGTACTTTTCTTTGACCGCATCGGTCGTCTTGATCTCTTGCACGAGACCTTTAACGACGAGCGCGCCGATACCCGGTTGGTAGAATAAGTCCGGACCTTTGCCTGCGGGACCGTCCAGCGCGAGCACGTCCGGTTGGTCGTTCATCGCCACCGGCTTGATGTTGATCTTGATGCCGGTTTGCTCGGTGTACTTCTTCGCTGCCGCTTCGATAATCGCGAGCTTGTCGGCGTTGTCGTCCGGCCAGATCGTCAGCTCGGCCGGCTTCGCAGGGCCTTCGTCGGACTGGGACGCGCTAGGAGATTCGGATGCCGCCGCGGAGCTTGCCGGCGTCGTTGCCGACGGGCTGCTTGCCGCGTTCTTGTCGTTGTTGTCGCTGCCGCAAGCCGCGAGCGTCGTCGCGAGCAGGAGCAGGCTGCTGATCGTTGCCATCGTCTTCGTTCTCGTATTCATCGATGGTGGAACTCCCTTCTCTATGGACCCTTAGTGTGTGGACCTTGGCGTTGTGCCGCGGTTCTTGAGTCTAATTGTAGGGCGCGCCGGGAGGGGCTCTCCACCAAGCCTGTGACCTGAAAGGGTAAAATTGTGACTTTGTACTGGAGTGGGGGATTGGGGAGGGATGGAAGGGGAGAAGTGGCGGGGAAGGCTACAGCAGTCCCACGGACCGCTACAGCGACACAAATGCAGATGTATACTCTACAACAGTCCCACAGAACGCTGCAGCAGCACAATTACGAGAGTTGTACCTACAACGGTCCCACAGACCGCTACAGCAGCACAATTACGAAAGTTACTTCTACAACAGTCCCACAGACCGCTGCAGCAGCACAATTGCGAGAGTTGTACCTACAACAGCCCCAGAGACTGCTACAGCCGCGCAAATGCGGATGTTACTTCTACAACGGTCCCACAGACCGCTACAGCAGCACAATTACGAAAGTTACTTCTACAACAGTCCCACAGACCGCTACAGCGACACAAATGCGGAAGTTACACCTACAACAGCCCCAGAGACTGCTACAGCCGAGCAAATGCGGAAGTTACACCTACAACAGTCCCACAGACCGCTACAGCGACAAAAAAAGCCGCGCCTCAATTTGAGACGCGGCTCTCGGCCACTACATCACTATGAATCCAACCCGTGCTCTTCCCGGATTTTATATAACCCTTGAATCGGCAGATCGGCAGGATCGCGATTCAGCAAATAATAAGCGATCAGCACATGGAGAGGGAACGCGCAAACGTTGTTGCCGTCCTTGATCGATGGGAATCCGGTCTCGAGTACAGGACCGTGCTCTGCGTGCCAATCGAGTCCCGCGTGCACTTCCTCCGGGGCGAATTCTTCTTTCACGGCTTCGTAACAAGCCGGAAGAATGATCTTATCGATGATCGCTTTCGCCTCGTCATCGTCCTTAGGCGGCATCGGAAGCAGCTTCCCGCCTTTGACCTTCATCAAGTCGTAATAGAAAGAAGCCAGCCATTGGGAAGGGTCGCCGCCGCTTTGGAACATGGTAACCAGCTCGCGGAGGAAAAATCCGATGACGTAAGCGTCTCCGGCTTCGTCCTTTACTTGGAACGCGAAGATCGGGCCATATAGTTGATGAGGCATGACATGGCTGTCGACATGCTCGAAACGCTGTCTTAACGCGACCAAGCCGTTATGTTCTACGGCTTTGATCAATTCCTTCATTTGCTCTTCAGGCATGGCTGTAGAATTGCCATTGTCATTGCCGTTATCCGTATTATTCGTCGTATCATTCGTCATTGTTAGCACCACCCGCCTCATTCTAACATTCCAGCGCTAAGTCAGTCTACTTTCAAAGTATGGTTGCGGCTATTCTCCATATTGCAGACGAAACTGCACGGGCGTCATGCCGACCAGCCTGCGGAACGTATGGACGAAGTGGCTGTCGTCTTGGAACCCGACGTCGCCCGCGATCGCCTTCACCGTGCGCTCGCGGGCGGCGATGAGGAGCTCCTTCGACTTCTGTACCCGGTACTGCACCAAATATTGATACGGACTCATGCCCCAGCTGTTACGGAACAGCGTATTCAAATATTGCGAGCTCACGCCCAGCGTGTCGGCCATCCGCGGCAGCCCGAGGTCCGGATCCCCATAGCTTTCTTCGATCAGCGCGTAGATCGGCGCCAACCGTTCATGACCTTTCGACAACGACAGCTGACCGCTAGTCTGGCCGAATCGCTTCAGCTGCGCCAGGAAAGCATATAATTCCTGCGAGCCGTTAACGCCGGCGACATCGTAGCTGTTGCGGCACCGTTCCGCGAAATATTCGTGTATCCGCGCAAGCTCGCAGTCGGGAGACCAGCTGATGAGCCGCATATGCTGAAGCTCGAGCGACGAGACGATCGGATTCGCCAGCGCGCCGTCGAACGTCAAATACCAGATCGACCATACCGGCGTTTCCGCGCGATAGCTGTGCGGAACGCCGGGCTTCAGAAGAATGCCTTGGTTCGGGTTCATTCTGACCGTATGCCCGTTAACCGTAAATTCACCCGCGCCTTTAATCGTATGTATCCAGTGAAACGTCGGGAAACCTTCCTCGCGATGGATGTTCACTTGATGCTCGTCATATCCGACGCTGCACAGATGAAGCGGCAGCCGCTTGTCCCATTCCGTCGTCACGAAGTGTCTGCCGTAGTGCATGAACCGCTTCGCCCCTAGGTTTCATTTTTCGATATCGCATTGAAATCTATTCTATTCCTACCCCGGCTCGTTTACAATGAAAAGCCCGCCAGTTTACCTCTCTGGCGGGCTAAAGCGCGCTATTCGTACCAATAACTCGGAAGAATGTCTCTCTCCCGTTCCAGCAGCTCCTGAATAATGCGATCCGCGTCGCCGATCGAATTCACCAGCGGATCGGTCATCATCGCCCGTCTCAGCTTGACGAAGCTGCGCTCCACGACCGCCTCCGCGGTCAGCTCGTGCGTATCGAGGATGAGCTCCTGCATGCCCCGGATGCCCCGCGGCATCTCGCCCACGTGCAGCGGCTTGATTCCTTCCATGCTGACCTCGCTGAGCAGCTCCAGGAACGAATCGTCGTTCATGTTCGTGACCGCGCCATCGTTACGCGTATTAATGAAAAATCGCTTGCCCAGATTGCCGACCATACTCTCGATGATATCCGTCGCGTGATCCGGTCCGAACGTCGTTCGATACGCCGAGATCGGGATGTCGCCGGAGAGGAAGCCGTCCACCTGCCGCCACATTTCCTCATGCCGCTTGTAACGGTCTTCCGTTTCCCAGATCGACAGCGGCGGAATGGCATCCTTCGTCTTGCCGAGTCCTTGCCAGAACCTGACGTATTCCTTCGTATGGCCGGTGCAGGTCGGAATATATCCGAAAATATCATACAGCTCATACGTGATGGCATCGTTGAATATCGCCTTGGCACCGGTATCCCCGCCGTTACTTTCCGTGCCGGCTGCAAGCCGCGTCGCATCGGCGATCTGCGCCATGACGTCTTTTCCGTTGTATTCTGCCTTTAGCAACCACGTAAAATGGTTAACCCCCGCGACGCGGAAGTCGAATCCCCGGTCGATGTCCGCCGTGAACTGTGCCGGGTCCTCGATAATTCCCGCCCAGGCCGCGTATAACGCCTTCTTAAGCGGCATATGGTGGCTGTCGCACAACGCGAACGTCTTCAGCTTCGGCGCGTACCGGCTAAGCGCCATGCCATTGACGGTCGACGGATTAATATAATTGATCACCCAAGCGTCCGGGCATAACTCCTCGATATCGCGGGCGCAGTTCATGATGACCGGCAGTTCCCGCATCGCCCTGAAGATACCGCCGGGACCGATCGTATCTCCCGAGCACATCCGAATGCCGTACTTCAAGGAAACCTCGCAGTCGATACCGCGATAACGGACCGAGTCCTTCGCGAAACTGAGCACGACGAAGTCTGCGCCGGGCAGCAAGTCTCTCCGGTTCGTCGATCCCTCCACCTTCAGCGGAACCCCGGCTTCTTGAACGGCCATCCGGGCAAGCGTAACCATCTTGTCCAACCTCTCCGCATCCGTATCGACCAACGCGAGCGTACCGTTGTTCAAATACGGGGAGTTCACCATCTGCCAGATCGACTGTCTCCCGAAGAATAGGCTGCCCGCCCCGATGACGACGACCTTCGGTTGCGGTCGCCCCGCGTTCGATTCGCTCATTCAGAAGCCCTCCTCATTGGTTTATAAGCTTCATTATAAGCAAGCATCCGCGAAGCAGAATGTATGATGGTTTTCAATCCATGTCATATAGTAAGATTCTATCTCCCATCAGAACACCATGATACAATGAGATATCGCGTATAATGTCTAATAGTGAGGGTTGAACATGCCGGACATAGGGATATTCAACGAATTGTCGGAGGAAATCTCGCTGCGCCTCAAGTCTTGCCGGGAACAGTCTCACGACAAGAGTTGGACCGAGTATAAAGTTCATATCGACTACGATATGTGGTTCGTCCGCTCCGGCACGGTCGATATTCGAATCGCGGACAACGAGTACCGGGCCGTTCCCGGAGACGTCGTTTTCTTCTATCCGTGCATTCCCTATCAAGCATCTACCGGCGAAGAAGGCTGCAGCTTCGTCTTCGCGCACTTCGACTTCGGGATCGGAGAGCAGCAGCGAATGCTGCGCGAATTCCGGCTATCGGGTGTCGTCCCCGGGGCGCTTATCCAAGAGGAAGCCGACCTGTTCCTCCGCTCTTATTCGAGGTCCGGGCAATGGAGCAGCAACCGATTGCATGTAAAGGCCTGCCTGTCCGCCGTCGTGGCGAGAATCGTCGAGCTGCATGGCCAGGATTCGTACGTCGGCACCTTCCCGGAAGGAAGCGCGCCGAGACGATCCGAACGCGGCCCGGACGAGCTAAGGCAAGTGTTCGCGTTCATTCACGCCAATGTGCACCGTCCCTTCAAAATGGGCGAACTCGCCGCGCTAGCCAGCCTATCCGAGAAGTACTTCATTACCTACTTCAAGCAGACGCTCGGCATCACGCCTGGACAATACATCTACCAGGTCAAGATGAACCTGGCCCGCGATTACCTCTATCGGAAGAAGTTCACGGTGCAGCAGATCGCTAGCTTCCTCGGCTACCCTGATCCGTTCTCGTTCTCGAAAGCGTTCAAGAAGTATTATCGCGTGCCGCCGTCCAAGTTCGAGTAGCCTACCGCACCAGGTTCGTTTACAATGACCGTAAGCTATAGATGACCGTTAACAAGGAGCGAACCGCGATGAGAGTATCGTTATGTATCGGAGCGTACCCCGGCAAGGACGTAATCTATCACCTCGAGAAAATCAAAGAGCACGGCTTACATGGACTCGAGTACTACGCATGGTGGGAATTGAACGATCTGAATCGCGTCGCGAAGGAGCAAGAGCGGATCGGCGTCGGCATCAGCGCCACCTGTACGAGGTTCATCAGCTTGGTGGACGAATCGTACCGGGAAGCTTATATGGCAGGCGTGCGCGATACGATTGAGGCTTGCCGCAGGCTCGGCGTTCGTTCCATCATCTCGCAGACCGGCAACGCCTTGGATGGCGTGCCGCGCGAATCGCAACGGCAGACGATGATCGAGACGCTTAAGCGTTGCGTGCCTATGCTGGAAGAGGCCGGTATCGTGCTTGAGCTTGAGCCGCTTAATGGGCTTGTCGACCACCGCGGGCATTTCCTCCAACGCTCGGACGAGTCCGTGACGGTCGTCGACCAAGTCGACAGCCCGAACGTCAAGCTCGTCTTCGACGTGTACCATCAACAGATTACCGAAGGTAACGTCATCCGCAACGCCACCGGCTACATCGACCGCATCAATCATTACCATATCGCCGACAACCCCGGACGCAAGCAGCCTGGCACCGGCGAGCTGAATTACGTCAACATCCTACGCGCGATCAAGGAAACGGGCTATGGCGGATTCGTCGGGTTGGAGTGCGGCTACACGATCGATACGGATGCCGCGCTGGAGCAATTCAAGGCGGATGTGCTGGGGAAAATATAATGGAAAGGGCAAAGATCGCCATCGATCTTTGCCCTTTCCATTATCCTTCGACAACGAACTTCAAAGCGCCGAACTTGTCCGGCATGTGGAAGTTCGCCTTCCCGGTAGGCGACCATGCGCTGTAATACCGGATCCCTTGCTTATCATCGTCGATCCGATAACAGTTCCACCGCCATACGGTGCCGTCTCTAGGAGACTGTCGGAAATTCACCAGCGGAATGCAAATCTCGGCGTACCGTAGTCCATTCGCGAGATCTCCCACACTCGTGTCTAATCCTGCCGCATCCCAGCTCGTATCCGCATGAACCGTACCGTCTTCGTCCAGCGTGACGACGGCGTCGAACACGACGTTGTTCGGACTTACCTCGAATTCCAAGTACGGACTGCCTTCGCCCGTCTCGTCTATGAATACTTCGACGACGTCCTCCTCGTAGATCGGATCGTCGCGGCGCGTCATCGTAGCGACGACGTGATCGTCCTCGTATTCGAACCGAATGCGCAGCTCGCGATCCGTCCAGACGGCCCTTACCGATGTGTTAAGCTGGGGCATGTCCCCAGTCACCGTGTCCAATAGCGGGATCGCCTCGATATCGCCCCAAGTTAACCGTTCGGCATTGCCGACATATACGCAGCGGTACTCCATTCTTCCAGCCTCCTCGACTGCTTCCTGCGATCGTAAGAGAAGAGCCGATGCTCGCGCACGGCCCTTCTCTTGTCATTATATCGATCCCATTACTTGCCGTACAGCTTCTTGATTTCCGAGACGGCCGAATCAATCTCGCCCTTGCCGGAGAGAGGCTGCGACAATTTCTGAGGGAGAATCTCCCACAGCAATTTGTCTTTGCCGTCGAAGAACGGCGCGGAGATCGCATACTTCTGGGAATCGATGAACGTCTGCTTGTTGTAGCCCTCATCGATAGCCAGATAGCTCTCCGCCGCTTGCTTGTTCGCCGGAATCGCCCCGCCTTGCTTCGCCAACGCGATCTGTCCTTCCGGACCCGCGAGCCAGCTTAGCAGAGCCCATGCCGCTTGCTCGTTCTTGCTGTACGGGCTCATGGCGTTGCCGGCAACCTGCACGACCGTCTTCGTTTCCTTGAATTTCGGCGGTAGCACCGCGTCGAATTGGATGTTCGCGTTCTTGAATTCGCCGGCCGACCAAGAGCCTGCGAAGCTCATTGCCACCTTGCCCGTAGCCAGTGTTAGGAACGGCTCCTTGGCCAGCGATTGGCTTTGGCCGAACGTCGGCGTCACGTGGTTCTGAACGACGAGGTTACTGAAGAACTCAAGCACTTGCTTCGCTTCCGGCGACTCGAGCGCGAGCGATTGATCGTCGTTCACGAGCTTGGCGCCGTTCGATTCGATCTGAGGCTCCAGCACCGAATCCGCGGAGCCCGCGGCGTCGACGGCGAGGCCCCATTGCACGACGTTGTTCGCGTCGAAATCCGGGTCCGCAGCGGTTTTGCCGTTCTTGTCGATCGTCATCTTCTTGGCGATGTCGAGCGCTTCGTCCCACGTCATTTCCTTGCTAGGAATCGCCGCTCCGGCCGGATTCGTCTTCGCATCCTCGAACAGCCCTTTATTGTAGTACAAGACGATCGTGTTCGCGTCGCGAGGCAGCGATACTTGCTTGCCGTCGACTTGATGCGCCGCGAGGACGCCGGGTTCAAAGTCTCCGGTATTGAAGCCGGTCGACGCAATCAAGTCCGTCAAGTCCTTCATCGCCCCGAGCTTCGCGTATTTGTCGACGTAGGCGAAGCTCATCTTGAATACGTCGGGCAGATCCTTGGTCGTTGCTTGCGCCGTTAACGAAGTCCAGTACGTGCCCCAGTCTTTGCTGATGACCTCGACTTCGACGTTCGGATACTTCTTGTTGAATTCCTTGAGCAGCTCTTTCGTCTGCTCCGTCTCTACGTTCGTGCCCCATTGACCGTAAGTAACTTTACCGGAAATTTCCTCCGGCGTCGCCGTGGCCTCTTCGCTTTGTTCAGCCGCTTGGGATGAAGCAGCCGACGAAGCCGGCGCCGAAGGCGAAGCGCCTTCGTTATTGTTGTTGCCGCATGCGGATAGCAGCAAAGCTCCGAGCATGAACGTCGCGGTAACCGCGGAAATTCTGCGTGTCATCGTCATCCGATAATTCCTCCCCTTATCATGTAAGCCAATGTAGGAATGCAACGATCGCTTATGCACAAGCTTCTTGGATGAAATCGAGTGAGCCGCCGAGTCTACTTGAGCCCGGTAGTCACCACCCCCTCGATGAAATATCGTTGAGCGAAGAAATAGATGCAGCCGATCGGGAGCAGCGCCAAGAACGAGCCCGCGGCGAGAACCGGGAAGTCGTGAGAGGTCTGGCCCATGATCATCTGAAGGCCCACGCTAAGCGTCTGAAGCTTCTCCGACTGGATAAAAATAAGCGGCGTGAAAAAGTCGGTCCAGGAGAATACGAACGAGAAAATAAATGCCGTAGCCATGACCGGACCCGACAGCGGCAGGATGACTCTGCTGTAAATGGTCCAATATCCGCCGCCATCCATGTTCGTCGCCTCGTCCAGCTCCCTCGGAATCGTCAGGAAATATTGCCGGAACAAGAAGATGAAGTAGGCGTTGGCGAGCATTTGCGGCACGATCAACGGCAGCCAAGTATCGTACCAGCCGATGTTCCGGTAGAGCAGATAGAGCGGAATCAACGTTACTTGCGAAGGAACCATCATTGTCGCCAGCACGATCGGGAACAGCCACTTGCTCGACACCGCTTTCATTCGCGTGAACCCGAAGGCGACCAGCGAGGAGAAGATGACGGTGCCTAAAGCGACGCTACCCGATATCGCGAAGGAGTTCGAGATCCATCTGCCCATCAACGGTATCGAATCGAACAGCCTGTTGAAGGCGCCGAACGTGAACGGCTCGGGAATGAACGTCGGCGGAAACTCGAACGTCTGCTCCTGCGTCTTCAGCATCGTGGAGAGCAACCATAGCAGCGGACCGGAGAACATCGCGAGCCCGATGACCAGCAACGAATATTGAAGCAGCTTTCTAGGCGCGTGTGCCATCAGGTACGATCAACTCCCTTTGTCCGCTTCATAGTAGACCCACGACTTCGACGACTTCATGACGATCCACGTCAGAATGAGAATCATGATGAACAACACCCAGGATTGAGCCATCGCGTAACCGAATTTCAAGTCCCGGAACGCGGTGTTGTACGTATTCAGCATGTAGGTGATCGACGAGTAGTTCGGCCCGCCGTTCGTGAGCAGCCTGGACTCCGTGAACATCTGAAAGTAATAAATGATCTGCAGCACGAGTGAAAACAGGATGGTCGGCGTAATCATCGGCAGCGTGATGTTGAAGAAGCTTCTGACTCGTCCCGAGCCGTCGATCTTGGCGGCTTCGTACAATTGCCCCGGCACGCTCTTGAGCGCTGCGAGGAACACGAGCACCGGTCCGCCGGAGCTCCAGATGCCGATCGTAAGGATCAGCGGCTTGCTTAGCGATTCCGACCCGAACCAGTCGACCTTGTCGATGCCGAAGAAGTCGAGAATCCGGTTCACGAATCCTCCGTCGGTCCCGAAGAGCAGCAGCCAGATGATCACCGTGGCGACCGGAGGTACGAGGTAGGGCAAGTAGAAGACCGTCCGGAAGAAACGGATTCCTTTCACCTCGGCGTTCAGAACGACGGAGACGAGCACCTGGAAAATAACCGTAATCGGAACGGCGATGAGTACGAAGAACAACGTGTTCGTCAGGCTTTTCTTGTAGACCACGTCGTCAAGCAAATTCGCGTAGTTATCGAAGCCGATCCACTTCGGCGGCGTAATGGAATTGTAATCCGCGAAGCTGTAGATCAAGCTCGAGAACGCCGGCCCGACGAAGAACAGAAGGAATCCGGCAAGCCAAGGCAGGATGAACAGATAAAATTTCAGCTCTTCTTTCCACTTGGAGTTCAACCGCTTCACCTCTCCTAGGTCAGCTCGTTCATGTACACGTATCGTTCTTCTTTAATCGACTTCTCCGCCGCCAGCGCGATCATAAGCGCCTCGCGCCCGACTTCGCCGCTCGCGAGCGGCTGCTCGTTCGTCTTGATCGAGTTCAGGAACGCCAGCCGTTGGCGCTGACTGCCCGTGTGGCCGCCGTTGACCGAATCGGATTCGTGATTGAATTCGATATGCTCCCGGTTCAGATCGAGCGAGCTGAACAGGTCGATCGTCGTATCCTTCTTCGCGATCATCTGGCTGCCGTTGCTGCCGATCAGACCGATCTCCAGCCCTTCGTCCATCATGTTGCGAGGTTTCAGATACATGCAGAGTCCGAGATTCGCTTTGCTTCCGTTCTCGTATTCGACGATGACCCACGCGTGGTCCACGATCGAGCTGGTCGAGATCGGCTTCGTCTCGTAGTGCGTGTAGCTATTCGTAATGTCGATCGGTTCGCCGTTCTTAATGACGTGCTGGCCGCCCGAAGCGAATACTCGGTAAGGCTTGGAACCGATCATCCAGTTGAAAATATCGAAATGATGGCAGTCTTTCTCGATCAACGCCCCACCCGATTTCGTCTCGTCGTAGAACCAATCCACCGGCGGAAAAGGGTCCCGGAATTCTTTGCACCACATCATCGTCACGTCCCCGAGACGATTCGCCTGCAATTCCTCGTGCATTCTTCGGTAAATGCTCGAGTACCGGTAGACGAGTCCGATCTGCAGGATGACGCCGGCTTCGCGGGCCCGAGCAATGATGTCGTCGCATTCCGCCAGCGTCGGAGCGACCGGCTTTTCGAGGAAAACGTGTTTCTTCAGCTCGATGAACGCGACCGCGACCTCGTGGTGCATGTAGTTCGGAACGGAAATGACCACCGCATCGTAAGTATCGGGCTGCGCCAACACTTCTCTATAATCAGACACGATCGTCGGCTGATTGCTGCGAACGTATTTGAGCGCTCTCTCGATATTCCGCGGATCCGGATCGGCGATCCATGTGATCGAACAGGATGGAATTTGATCGAACCCCATCGCATGACCCGTCCCCATATCTCCAACGCCTATCAAGGCCACGCGTAGTCGTTCCGTTGCCATATGCACGCACCTCCAAGGTAACATCCTTAAGCTAAGTTGTTTGCCGCAAAGTTTGGATTACATTTCGAAGTTTAACCCAAAATTTTCACTTCGTCAACAACTATTTTGCATATATTTGCCGCAAAAATAATGGGCGAGGAATCTTAGCGTTTATGCGTACAAACTGTAATTTTCAGCCGTCACCGAGTCGATTAAGCCCATGAAATGGTGAAAAAATAGTGCTTTGTTTCATATATGTTTGGCGCAAACATATGCAAAATGTTTGGATATAAAGTAAAAACCTTGCCATCACGGACGATAGCAAGGCTTTTCATCTTTCCCGTTGATCATACATCGTCACGTCGACTGCCTGACGATTAATTCGAACGGCAGCGTAATCTTGACCGGCAGCGGATATTGCTTGCGGCTTACGTCGAACAGCGTCTTCGCGGCCACCCATCCGATCTCGCACTTCGGAATATGAACCGTGCTGAGCGGTGGCGTGCTGTAATTCGCGAAATCGATATTGTCGATCGAGACGAACGCGACGTCTTCCGGAATTCTCAGCTTGCTTTCGAAAGCCGCCCGCATCGCGGAGATCGCCATCATATCGCTGGCCGCGAAGAAAGCCGTCGGGATGTCCGGCTTATTCTCCAGGACTCGCTTCACTAGCTCGTAGCTTGTATCCACGTTCCAGCCCGAGTCGAGAATCCATTCCTGACGAATGTCCAGATCCGCCTCTTCCATCGCTTCCCTGAAGCCGAGATACCGCTTTTCCTTCGTAATATTCTGCGCCAGTCCCGCCCCGCCGATGAACCCGATTCGGCGATGTCCGCGGGAGATCAGGTGCCTAACGGCGTGTTTGGCGGCCACGAGCCTGTCGTAGCCGACGCTCGAGATCGACGGATCGGAAATATCGATGCCGACTAAGAAAGGGACGTGCCGTTTGATGTACTCGTACGAAGCCGCATCGATGCGTTCGACGACGATCATGCCGTCTATGCCGCTTTCTTGAACGATCTTATGGAGCGTTTCGGGCGATTTGATATCTTCGTTCGTATGGATGAACGCCAGCTCGCCGCCTTGCTCTTGAACGCCGCGCTCGATCCCTTCCAGAATCGGAGAGAAATACGGATGGTTGTATTTATTCTGGCTGACCGCGACGATACAGCCTACCCGATGCGTAAATTCGGGTTTAGCCGGTATTTTCTTGACCAGCTCCCTTGCCGTTTTGTTAGGCTGGTAGCCAAGCAGGGTCACCGCTTCCCATATCTTGCGTCTCGTATCCGTATTGACGGAACGGCTCTCGTCGTTATTCACGACGCGGGAGACGGTAGATATGGATACGCCCACGTATTCAGCGACATCTTTCAACGTAGCCAAGGTGAATTCTCCTCTGCTTTATATTTGCGCCAAACGTTACCACTTCCACTCATTATACAGAAATCATAGGCCTCCTACAATATCGGCCGAACGTACGGAGTCGAACGGCGAAAAGGACTGCCGCCGATCGCCTACCGATCGTCCGACAGCCCTGCCGTTCACCTATCAACGTCTCGAGCAAGCAGACACTCTTACCCGAGCTCGACCCATTCGCCGCCGCGGTCCGCGGAATTCATCTCGGCATTGACGAGCGCGATCGTGCCGCGGGTATCGCGTCCCGTCGACGTGGCGATCGGGTGTCCCGCAGCCAAGCTTTCGACGAAATGCTTCAATTGGTAGTAGTAGCCCATATCCGCCGACAGCTCTGCCTCGAAGCCTTGGCCTTCGTTCGGATTCACCTTCACGACGCCATCCTTGAACACGATATTGCCCCGTTCGAAGTTGACGCGATACGTCATGTCGAACCCGAAGTCGCCTTGCAGCGTCCAGTCCGCCTGCGCGCTTACGACCGGTCCGCCAGCGTAACGGTAATGCGCCGACACGAGATCGTAGCCGCTTCCCGGAACGACGTTGCGTCCGACCGCGGATACCGCTTGCGGCATGCCGAACAGCCAGTACACCATGTCGGCGTCATGGACGTGCATGTCCATGAGCGCTCCGCCGCTCTTATCCTTCTGCAGCAGCCATGGCCCCCACGTCGGCGTGGAACCGCCGCGGAAGAAGTACGCGCTCGTCGGCGCGCCGAATTCGCCGCCGTCGATCGCTTCCTTCAACCGGACGTAGGCCGGCCAGAATCGTAGGCATTGCCCGACCATCAATTGCTTGCCGTTCCGGTCGGCCGCGGCGATCATGTTATCGCAAGCTTCCGGCGTCAGCGCCATCGGCTTCTCGCATAACACGTGCAGTCCATGGTTCAAGCATTGTACCGAAATTTGCTCGTGCAGGAACGTTGGAAGCGTAATGTCGACCGCATCCAGCTGCTCGCTCGCAAGCATCTCCTCTACGCTCGCGTACCGGTTGAAGCGACTGAAATCGATCGCTCCGCCGACGGTCTCGATATTGCCGGCGGTTGCAGGCCCTTGCAGCTTCGCCGGATCCATATCGCACAGCGCGACGACTTGGACCGGCTGACCCTCTTGCTCGAGCCGCATGTAATTTTCCAGGTGAGTGTTGCCCATGAATCCGAGTCCGATCAATCCGATTCGCAGCATTATGCTTTCCTCCCGAGAATGGCGTCCATCGCGCCCGACGTATTGTAGACGATCTGTTTCGGCTGTTGCTTATAGCCCGGTATCATCTCTGCGATGACGTAGCCGTCGTAACCGATGCCTTCCAGAGCGGCGACGACCGCTTCGTAGTTCACGTCGCCCGCGAGCAGATCGACGAACCCGTGCAAGCCGCCGGCGTCGCGGCGATAGTCTTTGAAGTGGACTTTCTTGATTCGCTTGCCGAGAATCGGAATCCAGTGCTCCGGATAGCCGGAATAGACGACGTTGCCGACGTCGAAATAAGCGCCTACGAACGGCGAGCCGATGGCGTCGATAAAACCTCTCATCTCCAGCGGAGACAACAAGAACTTGTTCCACACGTTCTCGATGCCGATGTTGACCCGTTGCGCCTCGGCTTCCGACGCAAGCTGCGACAGCGCTTCGAGCGCGTAATCGTAAGCCCGGTCGTATGGTACGACCTCGGAGCCGGGAATGAAGTCGACGCCGACCGCGCCGGGAACGACGAGGATCGTATCCACGCCGAGCACGGATGCCGATTCGAGCTGCTTCTTGACGATGTCGCGCGCCTTGGCGCGCACGGACGCGGCCGTGCG
>JAEWPC010000012.1 GCA_023460795.1 Bacillota bacterium
GCTGAATGTTGTCACGCTGGCTTCCCTGACCCACTTTCAAAAACAAGTTCTAATGAATGTTGTCACGCTGGCTTCCCTGACCCACTCTCCAAGTCTTGCTGAATGTTGCCACACTGGCTTCTTAGATTTATCTATCATATTCTTTAATTGATAACTGCGGACACGCAGCCACTTTATTAATCCCATTAACAAACTACTCATGCTTTATTATGCTCTAGCTGACTTTCATCTAACGTTATTGTATTCACGACGTCCCACCGACTTAAGCCCCGCCAGGGGCGGCCGCGATGCGGTTAGTCGGTGCGGATGTGTCCGGCTGATTACACTTCTCCGCTGCTGAAAATACTTCCCCGAGTCCTCTCCTAACCCCTGCCGGACCGAGGGCGAATGCCCGATGCGTGAATATGGTGTTAGGTGAAGTTGACGTCCTCTTCGAAAACACCTCATGTTCTTATTAATTCAATACAATAATTTCTATTGCCTCTAATTCGTGAAGATTTCCCTTAATTGGTTGAATCCAAAATTCAATATTTTGTCCTCTATTTAATTCAAACTCTTCTGCACTGATTAATTGTCTGCGTTCAGAATCAACTTCTTTAAATATTCTAGTCCTCTTAGTTATTACAAAAAAATCTTCATTAGTTCCATTTGAAGCACTATAATCATTAAATTTGTCTCTCATTGATGAAGGGGCATTCACTACAGTTACAGTATATAAAATACCAACTTCCTTTGAGTATTTATTTCCTTTCTGATTTACAACTGTTATAAGTTCTCCAGTAAATTTCTCGAAGTTTCCTGAATATACTTCATCATTTGCAGTACATCCACTTAAGATTACGAGTAAGAGAATTATTGCAAACAGAGATCTTACAGATCTTAACTTCATCGACAAAGCCCTCTCATTCTTTACGTCAATTTCACCTAACGTTATTGTATTCACGACGTCCCACCGACTTAAGGTTCCGCCAGGAACCGGCTGCGCTTGCGCAGTTAGTCGGTGCGGATGTGTCCGGCTGAATCTACTTCCACGCTGCTGAAATGCCCCTCCGAATCCACTTCTAACTCCTGACGGACCGAGGGCGAATGCCCGATGCGTGAATATGGTGTTATGTGAAGTCCTCGACTTCATGAATTACTGACAAATCATACATTTGAATTTTTATACTCTTGATATAGTTCATACAACTTTTGGTTTGTATTATCGACTTTTTTATTGAATCTTTCTTTATATTCTTCTTTTATTACACCGATTCCATACCACTCACAGCTATCAATTAGTAATTGTTTAACTTTATCCATCTCATTATTAATTATTAGGATCAACACACGCCCAGTCAAAGTATCATGTTCATCGATTGGAGCTCCTGAAGCAATTAAACCAGCTGGGTCATAATCGTTAATTATGAATCTCACTTTATTAAAGTAACTAGAAAAGTGATTTTTTAGTCTTTCCCTTTCGTTTTTCTCCATGAATTAGCTCCATTCAGATATTTTTTCTTTCTATCTCTTTCGAGGATTTCACATAACGTTATTGTATTCACGACGTCCCACCGACTTAAGGCACCGTCAGGTGCCGGCCGTGATGCGGTTAGTCGGTGCGGATGTGTCCGGCTGATTCTGCTCCTCCGAACACTGAAATGCCTCATAGAATCCACATCGGGCTTCTGCCGGACCGAGCAGCCGTAAGGCTGCGAAGCGTGAATATGGTGTTATAAGGTGTTGGCGCCTTCTACGAATATACAAGCAAAAAGTCATTTGAAATTGTTCTTAATTGGTTGAGCGTGATCCCAACTTATCAATTTAATTTTATAGTCCACAAGTAATTCACCAGCCCTAATTACTCTACTTTGAGTGCCATTGCCGAACTTCTCTAATAGAATTGCACTCGTGAAGTCATCATTATTTTCTTCATAATCTTCTTCCGAATCACCCATATAATATCTTGCATTATCCACTGAAAAATAGATTTCCTTTGTATTCCCTACTTTTAATAACGTAATTTTGCTAATTCCACTAGCGAAGCTTAGTTTCCATTTGCGATATTTACCTTGCCCTTCATTTCACCCAAAACCATCAAATTCACAAATCAGTTTATCTTCGATTACTTTTCGCTCACCGTTTATTTCATATTCAAGTCTAAATGGAAACTCTCCATATTTAATTTCAGGTCGTGGTGGATTAGCTTCTAGTAGACCTACAATAAAGATTGATACCCATGGTAATGAAAATAATAATAGAGGTACCAAAATGATCACAATTGGAATCCATATTTTTTTGTGTTTTATATTCCTTCACCCATTCTAAAAAGTTTAATAATATTCTTTAGTTCTCAATTCGTTTTGCGCCAATTTCTTATAACGTTCTTGTATTCACGACGTCCCACCGACTTAAGGCAGCGAAGCTGACGGGCGCGATGCGCTTAGTCGGTGCGGATGTGTCCGGCTGATTCTGCTTCCCCGCTATCTGAAATGCTTCACAGAATTCACTTCGGACATCTGCCGGACCAAGGGCGAATGCCCGATGCGTGAATATGGTGTTATCTGATGCCGGTGTCTTCTTCGAACTACTTGTTCAATCCCTTCATGTGTATTTGGTGTTATAATGGTTATAATTAGTTCTTGAAAGGAGTTGTCAGCAATGGCTATTAGTAAAGAACGATTTAATGAGTTGCTCGATCGTTTGTCAGAAAAAGATCTTGAATTAGTTTCTGAATTGATGGAACGTCTTTCACACTCACCAATCAAAAGGGAAATTCCTCTAGATGATGAACCTACTACTCAAGAAGATTTAGATGCCATTAATAATGCACATAAAGCTTACTTAAATGGTGAATTAATTAACCTTAAGGATGTAGAACATGACCTACGAAATTAAATTTCTTAAGGATGCCTATAAGTATCTTCAAAAACAGGATAAGGTAACTCGGAACCGCATCCTTGATCATCTTAAAATTCTCTCTGAAGACCCCAGACATCCGGAACTTGATATAAAAAGAATGCAAGGGGTTGAAGATCGATTTCGGCTTCGTGTTGGTTCCTATCGAGTAGTTTACTCTATTATAGATAATGAACTAATCGTTATTGTTGTAAAGATAGGTTCACGCGGTGACATATATAAGACTTAATGGCACTTGATCTTTAAGTGTCTTTTTTATTTGTATTGCACCGGTTTCAGATAACGTTATTGTATTCACGACGTCCCACCACCTTAAGCCCCGACAGGGGCGGCCGCGATGCGGTTAGGTGGTGCGGATGTATCCGGCTGATTTAGCTTCTCGACTACTGAAATGCCTCACCGAAAATGCATCAAACTGCTGCCGGACCGAGGGGCGACAGAGTCGACCCGATGCGTGAATATGGTGTTATAGGAAGTTCCCGTCATCCTGGGTTAGCATTCAAGTATTATTCCAGTAGTTTACATCACCTGTTTCATATAGTTTCTTTCCTTCACTATTAAATGTTTGAAGTGTTACCGGCAGATGCAGTTGTTCATCGGTAAGAAAATACCACATGATCCGTGTTCCATTTCTAATGATATTTGCTGGTTGATTCTCTTCACTTACAATTATGATTTGAGACGTTTCTGGATTCTCGACCTTCCCGTAGATCAAATGAATATCTTCATCTTGTTTATCTGTCCCTTGCCAACTGATGTCCTGGTCAGCAAAAAAAGGATTCTTATTTATGTAACTTTTTAATTTAAATCCAGTAAACGCTCTTTCAAGCGTAACTACGCCAATTTCCTCTTTATTTGTTATGTAAAACACCAAATTATGTTTCTGATTAATATCTACATGCAGAATCTCATGATAATTTGAATCTATTTCTCTTACTGACTTTTCAATTTGGTTAAAAACTGACCTGGAGTTCTGGCTCCATAAAAGCCATGATATATAAAAGGAAATCATCAAAACAATAGAGAAAAATGCTAATAGAAGTTTAATTCTCTTCATCGAATCCTCCTCAAATAATCATGCTTTACGGGAATTTCCTATAACGTTGTTGTATTCACGACGTCTGAGAGGCTTAAGGTGTGGAAAAGGATGCGCGAAGCGATCCGCTAAACCGGCTGCGCAAAGCGCAGTTAGCCTCTCGGATGTGTCCGGCTGACTACGCTTCCTCGTATACCGAAATGCCTCATCGAAATACATCGAGCTGCTGCCGGACCGAGGGACGACGGAGTCGACCCGATGCGTGAATATGGTGTTATATGATGTCGGGGGCCTTCTTTGCAAACACCTTCAAAAAATGATTTTTTATATTAAGAATACGTTCATAATGTTCTAATAACTTATCGTTGTTTTCTTTAAGAAAATCATGACATACTAGGATTTCATCTAGAAATTTGAATAGCTTTTCTTGGTTCAATAAATCTCCGAACTTATCATATTTCCGCGCCTTTTCAGGTTTATAATGAATGAAGAAATTCCTTGCATCAAGATACGATCTTACAATTTCCCATCCGGGTTCTTGGATATATGACTTTCCAATCATAACCTCCAAAAACCAACCTAATTTATCAGTAGTCTTAAGCTTTTGTATTATTTCATTGCATTTGGGGATCCCAAAATTGTACTTCAACTCTAATAATGTTTGGTAATAATTATTTACCATTCTTTCAAAAATTGTAACTGCCTTATAAAGATACATGTCTGAGAACTTTTTAAAATCATCAAGACTCAAAGATGACAAAAATGATTTATATTCACTTACCTCTTGGTAAACATCTTGAATTGTTATATATACATCCTCATCCCAATCGAACCCATCTTTAATAGCATCTTTATATCTTAAAAAGATTTTTATTGGATCTTTATAAAACTCTTTATCTAAATCATTTCCCACAACAAATTGTGAAATCAAGTCACTTAATAAATCATCTATAAACTCACGTTGTTCTTCAAAGATTTTATTAATCATTTGACTCATTTGACTCACCTCAATTAATCTATTTGCCCCCGATTTCATATAACGTTCAGGGATTCACGACGCCCCACCGACTTAAGGCGACGAATGTCGCCGGGCGCGATGCGCTTAGTCGGTGCGGGTGTGTCTGGCTGAGATCACTTCTCTGCATACTGAAATGCCTCTTCGAAATAACATCAGACTCCTGCCGGACCGAGGGGCGACGGAGTCGACCCGATGCGTGAATCCTATGTTATACGCTGTTGCCTACTTCCTCGAATCATCCAAGAAAGATTCGTTGTTCTTGCTCTTAACTCGTGCTCTTGAAGTCCTTGGTTCTGTGATCAGTACTTGAAGTCTCGTTCGAACAGATCGTTTAGTTCGGAGTACCATTGGTGCGACGAACTAAAGGTTTGAATGAGACTTTACAAGGTACTGATCAGGGTTATTGAATCAAGGTCTTCATTAGAGTTAAGAGCACTTAACGAATCTTTCGGTCCCGGCCCAAACGGTCTGAAACCTGCTACTCATACAATTCATATTATCATCTCAGTATCAGTTCGCTCGCGAATTGAAACTAACTAATATGAATTGTCTGAGTTCTTCTTCGAAATGCTTCCCTGAAATGCAGGTTTCAGGTTTGGGTCTAGGACGGATGTTCTTACTTAGGCAATGGCGTATAACGTTCATGTATTCACGACGTCCCACCGACTTAAGGTTCCGCCAGGAACCGGCTGCGCTTGCGCAGTTAGTCGGTGCGGATGTGTCCGGCTGATTCCGCTTCCCCGAAACTGAAATGCCTCACTCGAATCCTCTTCTAACTTCGTGTCCGGACCGAGGGCGAATGCCCGATGCGTGAATATGGTGTTATGTGCTGTACCTGGCTTCCTCGATTAACTTACTGCTCTAAATTAAGCGAAGCAGCACTTGATCTTCACTCTTTATTTCGTTATCTTGTTTTTCTAGATGTTGTCACGTTACTTCTTAATCTGACCTTCATGATCTGCTGAATGTTGCCACACTTACTTCTGATTTATTCTTTACGTTTTGCTGAATGTTGTCACGCTTACTTCTGATTTGATCTTTACGTTTTGCTGAATGTTGCCACACTTACTTCTGATTTAATCTTTACGATCTGCTGAATGTTGTCACGCTTACTTCTGATTTGATCTCTACGATCTGCTGAATGTTGCAAGGCTTACTTCTGATTTGATCTTTACGATCTGCTGAATGTTGCCAGGCTTACTTCTAGTTTCTTGATCTTAATAGGCACTTAAAACAATTAAGCGGACACGCATCCAAACTTTATACAGGAAACTAATCAGATTATTCATCATGCTCTTGAACTCCAGGTATTGCACATAACGTTGTTGTATTCACGACGTCTCACCACCTTAAGCCCGAAGGGCGGCCGCGATGCGGTTAGGTGGTGGGATGTGTCCGGCTGATACCGCTTCTCCGGAAACTGAAATGCCTCATCGAAATACTTCGTGCTGCTGCCGGACCGAGGGGCGACGAGTCGACCCGATGCGTGAATATGGTGTTATCTGACGTACTCGGCTTCTTGAAACTACTTACAAAGATTGATTTTAACTCGTGTCTTTGACCTTGACCTACCTCTTGCATTTGACCTTGTTCTTAACTCGTGCCTTTGACCTTGATCTTAACTCGTGCTTTTGACTTTGATCTTATCGCGTGCCTTTGACCTTGATCTCTGTCATTCTTTTATCTCGCTTTACATACTGGAATTATAACCCAGCTTATCTAATTCCGCACTTTAAATCCGCATAAATAAAAGTCGCGGCTCCGAAGTAGATCTTAACTCGGAGTATCTCGCGACTTATTATTAATGAAATGTTCTTTAGGGGTCGTAGAACGCTCTTAATGAGCTTTCGAGTATGTCAGATAACGTTGTTGTATTCACGACGTCCCACCACCTTAAGCCCGAAGGGCGGCCGCGATGCGGTTAGGTGGTGGGATGTGTCCGGCTGATCCCGCTTCCCCGAGACTGAAATACCTCTTCGAACCACATCTAACTTCGTGCCGGACCGAGGGCGAATGCCCGAAGCGTGAATATGGTGTTAGATGAAGTTAATGCCGCCTTAGATATACCCGCACAATTCTTATTTAGTCCTTCTTAATATTTTATCTGTAATGAGGTTTATAAATTCTATCTGTATCAATGTCTATTACTATGTCTGGTTTTGTTTCATTCGTTCTATTTATTTCAGTCATATTGTATGTAGTGCAAAATGCTTTTGGTAGTTCAGTTAATGAATCTATATTGCTCTTTAACTCCATGTACATCTCGTTTATCGTTCTTATTGAATAGTTCTGAGAAGTTTGGAGAAGTGCTTGATAAAAATAACCATCAATCTCTATTATCAATAATTCATCCCCTCTCTTGTCCTCGGTCTTTCATTGATTGTTTTGTATTATTTATTTTTATCCGAACTAGCATTAATTTCATCTAACGTTCTTGTATTCACGACGTCGATCCCCCTTAGATAGCTCCTATCTTAGGGGGATCGATGTGTCCGGCTGCTCCCGCTTCCCCGTATACTGAAATGCCTCACTGAATCCACATCTGACTCCTGCCGGACCGAGGGGCGACAACGTCGTCCCGATGCGTGAATATGGTGTTATATGACGTCCCAGCCTTCGAAGGAACTACTGCAAAAATTATTCGTTGAAGTTTTTAGTGTTAATCTCGTAATTTTTCGCTACTACCCATCCATTCAATCCATAAGAGGACATTATTTCAATGTATTTATAATTTTCCTCAATTAATTTTCTTTCTAATTCTACTATTGAATTAAAATGGACTGGCCAACCATAATTTTTGTTTTCTTCTATTGCTCTAAGATTTTCTTTAATAAAATTTCTAATATCCGATTCGACGATATCTAGAATAATACTGCCCTTTAATTGATGTTCAAACTTATGATTCAATACATCAGTAAATACAATATTGGTTTCTTCTTTTTTACTTTGCCCTTCATAGATTGTATATATTATTATTTGGTCTTGTTGTAGATCAACTTCATATGACAAAATCTCATTGTCATGTACCATTGACATCAGTAATCTCTCCCTTTATGAACTTGCTGGGATGTCATATAACTCCCTAATCCACGCACTTCCCACATGCCCCCAACACCCGAGGATCTACGCCCCCGCGCCACCTCCGCCAAGCGCCCTCTCACTCCATCATCGAGTCCAGAGGGCTCTTGATGTTCTTTATGTTCTTCACTGCAACGTGAGTGTAGATCTCCGTTGTCTGCACGTTGCGGTGGCCGAGGAGCTCTTGGATGTAACGGATGTCGATGCCTCCCTCGAGCAAGTGCGTGGCGAATGAGTGGCGCAAGCTGTGAAGGCTTACGTCCTTCCGAATCTTAGCGTCGAGGAGCGCTTTCTCGAACACTTTCTGGACGGTGCGCTCCGAGATATGACGATCCGAATACTGGCCGGGGAACAGCCACCCCGAAGGTTTATACCTTTCGACGTAGACCAACACCGCAGCGTATGCATGCTCCGACAGCACGGTCAGCCGATCCTTCCTGCCTTTGCCTTGGCGGACGTGCAACGTTCGCCTATCCTGATCGAGATCGCTAAGCTGAAGCTTTACGACCTCGCTCACCCGCAGGCCCGACGAGTACGTCAATAACAGAATCGCCCGATGCTTCAGATTCACGACGCAGTCGAGCAGTCTTCTGACCTCGCCAATAGACAATACGTTCGGCAGCTTGCGTTCTTTCTTCGGCCGGACATAGGGGAAGCTGCCCTCGATCATCCCGCAGACGTGCTCGAGAAGGAACTTGATTGCGCTGATCGCTTGATTCACGTAAGCATGCGACCGATTCTCGCGAAGCAGCTTGTTACTATAAGCGGGAAGCAGGTCATACGCATGCAGCCCCCTATTTCCCTCATAGAACCTATACAATCGTTCCAGATGACTGACATACGTCCGAACCGTCTGCCGGCTATACCCGCCTAGCTTTAGCCTTAGCGCATATTGTCGCCTCACTCCGTCCCAGCTGGAGGACTCGAATTCGATCGTCTTTAACTCGACCGGCGCAACCCGCCACTCATACTCCGCAAGCAGCTCGCTTTCCTCTAGCAACGCCTCATCAATTTTCAAGGCAATCCCGTCGAACAGCCGAAGCAGTTCATTCACGCTCCCAGGCGTATAGGGAATGATCCACCCCTGCTCCTCCGGGCTCCACCTGCGGAAGCTCATCCGCTTGACTCGCGCGACCCAATCCGCATCATACGCTCCCCTCACGAGCAACTCGTTACCGTTTCGTTTACTGAGCCGAACATTCATTCCGCAATCCTCCCTCTCATTTTATCAATCATCCTATTATTTGGAAACTACTGCCCGCACAACGACAAAAAGAGACTGTTCCCGCCCTGGCGGGAATAGCCTCTCGATGCTTTCGGAGTATAGGTTGATCTTATCACTTGCCGCGCGAATCCGTCTAGCCAATCCGCGATCCATCCGTTAAAGTAGAAGATACGCTTGAATCCGTCGCACACAGGAGGTCCACCTTAGATGCCATCCCATTCGGAAAATATCGCCACCACCGCGAACGCAACCGCGAGCAGACGCCAACATCTTATTTTTGCGATCGCCACCGTGCTCTATTGGTCTACGCTATACATATACGTTCCGATCCTCAGTCCTTATCTTGAAGACCGCGGAATCTCCATCGGCCTCATCGGTTTCATCCTTGGCAGTTACGGATTGACGCAAGTCATCACCCGGCTTCCGCTGGGGATGTATTCCGACATCATGTCTCGCCGGAAGCCGTTCCTGATTATCGGCATGCTCGCCGGATTGATCAGTTGCGCCTTGTTCATGCTGCCGGGAACCTGGGGCGGACCGCTGGCCGGACGGCTCATGGCCGGCCTATGCGCTGCGGCATGGGTTCCGTTCAGCGTACTCTACGCCTCCTACTACCCTGCGAACCAGACGCATCAAGCGATGGGGACGCTCAGCTTTCTGACCGTGTTCGGTCAGCTCGTAGGCATGAGCGCAAGCGGAAGCTTGGCCGCCTGGGGCGGCTGGAACTACGCGTTCCTATGCGGGATCATCGTCGCGGGGGTAGGCGCTATCGTGGCCTTCTTCGTGTACGAGCCTAAGACGAAGAATATAACCGCCCATACGAATACCCCAACTCCACGCGAAGGCAAGCCACCTAGCCGGTTTGCATCGCTAGCCGGCGTATTCCGTTCCACGCTCCTATGGAGAGTGTCGATCCTGTCCTTGCTCGCGCACGGCATCCTGTTCATTACGATGTTCGGCTTCACGCCGCTGCAAGCGTCCGAGCTCGGCGCCTCGAAATCGCAGCTCACGCTCATCGTGATCGCGTTCATGGTCCCTCATGCGATCGTCTCGTTCCTCTCCGGCAGAGTGCTGGCGCCGCGACTTGGCAGTCGTAACGTGATCGTTGCGGGATTCCTGCTGGCCGCGCTTTTCACCGCCGCGATCCCGTACAGCGACAATCTAGTCTGGCTCGCGATCACGCAAGCCGGCAACGGAATCGCGCAAGCGATGTACTTCCCGCTCCTGCTCAGCTTCGCGATCCGACCGTTCCCTATCGCCCAGCGTGCGACCGCGATGGGATTCTACCAGTCCGTCTATTCGATCGGCATGTTCGTCGGCCCGTATGTCGCTGGCGGTCTCAATTCGCTCGGCGGTTTAAGAGCAGGGTTCTTGTTCGGTTCATCGCTTGGCCTGATCGCCGCAGCCGTTGCCTGGAGCAAGCAGCTGCGCGACGAGGACTAGCGATTCGCGTATTCCCACAATCCGAGCATGATCAAAGCCGCGCCGACGATAGCCCCATAGTCTCGAGCTGTCATACGCAGCTTCGCAGCGCGGGTCGGGCGCACGTCCCTCGCGACCCCGCGGCTCTCTAACGCGATCGCGATTTCGTCGCCAAGCCGGAATATCGACAGCATGAACGGCAGCGCCATATCCTTCAGCTTCGAGGCGATCGCCCACGATCGCCCGGGCCTCATTTTTCCCCGCGAAAGATCGATTCTCGCGAATCTCCCCCATTCGTCCACGAGCACGGGCACGAACCGAATCATGATCGTCACCGTCAGGATCAGCCGATGCGCGAACGCCGGCGTCCTCCCTCGGAAGGTTAATAGTTTCTGAAGCGCATTGCGCAGGGACAGCGGCGTCATCACTAACGGGATGCATAGACCAAGCAACAACACGAGGTACGTCCTTGTAAAAGGGAGCAAAGTGCCGATGAAAGCGTCCGTATCGAACGTAAACCACCCCATCGCGAAAAAAGCCGATACGAGCACCGACAACAACGCGTAATTCTGAAGCAGCACTCGCCACCGCCATAAGGAAATCCGTCCCGCCGCCAGCAACGACAGCGTAAGCGCACCGGATACGGCAATGCCGCTCCATCGATTCTGGGCGAATATGCCGAGCGACAGCAAGATATAAGAGAGCCAGATCGTGCGCGGATCGAACGCCCCCAATCGATGCTTGGCTGACTCAGCAATCTTGCTAACACGGCGAGCGGGCGCCACGGCGGGTAGCTCAGCAGCGCATTGCGGTGCTGCATTCTCAACGACAACCGCGACGGCTCTCGCGGCGGAATCCGGCGACCATAGCTGCTCCGCGGGAACTCCCCGCAGATGCAGCTTATGCGCGATCTCCAGCCATAGCGGCACGGACATTCCCGCTTCCGCAAGCCATTCCGGGTGCGCCATCAGCTCAGACGGACTGCATGACCTCACCGTTCCCTCGTAATCGAGCAGGAGCACGACGTCCGCGATCGGCATCGCCCAGTCTAGATCGTGGGAGACGAGCACGACGCCGACTCCGCGTTCTATTAACCCCATTAAATATTCGCCTAACCGCGCATGCCCGGCCCCGTCCAAACCCGCGCTCGGCTCGTCCAACAACAACCAAGGTGCCGGGGACACGAACGTAGCGGCGAGTGCCGCTCTACGCCGTTCCCCACCGCTCATCCTATACGGATCGCGCGTCAGCCAATCCGCATGCCACCCTACCGCGTCCAGCGCTTCCGACACGCGTTCATCCAACTGTTCCACGCTTAGTCGGAAAGGCCGGCCGGAATACTTCAACTCTTCTAGCAGCGTACGAGAGAATAAGCCGTTCTCGGGAGATTGCGGGGCATAGCTGTAGCGCAAGAGCGCTCTAGCATTCATTCGCGGCTTGCCCCATCGGCCAACCTGCCACAGCGGCTCCTCTCCGTAGTGAATCCGCATGCCCTCGGGCTTGCGTAACCCGGCCAGCTTCTCGAGCCATGTCGTCTTGCCGACTCCATTGCCTCCAGCGAGCAAGACGACTTGTCCCGGAGGAAGCGTTAACACGGCCCCCGGCCTTTCGCCGGTCGTCCCCGCGCGCCACTCGATCCCTTCTATGTTAAGCTCTAGCGGTTGTATCTCTTGCTGCCCACTCGCCGTCCGCAACGTCCCCCAACACCCTTCGCCATTCCTCCGCCGTTACCGGTAGCGGATCTTTAAGCTGTCCCTGCCGTCTTAATTGCAACGCCATCGCCGGTAGATACGGCATGCGCAACCCCGCCTGCTCGCACGGGGTTATTCCATCGTCATCTTGTCCATACAACATCTGTCGCACATCGCCATCGAATACAATCCGACCTTCGCTTACCGTAACGACGCGCGATCCCGGCTCGAGCTCGTCCAACCGCTGCGTCACCCACACGATCGAGGTTCCTTGCCGCTGCAGACGCCTAGTTTCCTGCACGATCGTCGCCCGCGTCCGCTCGTCCAGCATCGCGGTAGCCTCGTCCAGCACGATTAACCGGGCTGCGCCCGCGATCGCGGCGGCGAAAGCCGTCAACTGCAGCTGTCCGCCGGACAGTCGGTGCCACGGCTCGTCGGCCAACGCCAGCAAGCCTACTCGCTCCAACACTCGCTCCGCCGCTGCCTCGATCTCGTCCGCCGGTCTCCTCTGCCACTCGAGCGCGAACTGAATTTCCTCGCGCGGCGTCTCTCCGAACAGCTGCGCAACCGGCTGTTGCAGAACGATCGGGCTGACGTTCGCGCCGGCGAAGCCTCTTTGATAATCGCCTGTCATCCCTTCGGTATATAAACCGGCTAACATCCTGGCCAGCGTCGATTTCCCGCTGCCGTTCACGCCTACTATATAGAGCCATTCGCCTGGCGCGAGGGATAATCGCACGTCTTCCAGACGAGTCGCCGCGTCTCCGTTATCGTTGCTGCCGATGACGGACACCCCGTGCAGCTCTATCGGCTTAACCGCCGATTCTCTCATTTTATTTTCCCTCTTCCCAATAAGGCGATCTCATGCTACAATCCGAATTGTTAACCACACCGACCAACTTAGGTTAACATTCGAAAGGAGATTTGACAACATGTCTAATCCTAGTTCCACTGCCAACGTCAACAACCGGGCTTATACGAGCGAATGGATCCGAGGGATCGTCTTCACCGCTTTATTCGGCGCCCTTTTCATCGCCGGCAGCTATATCAAGTTCAGGATCGGCTTCTCCTCGGTACCGATTACGCTGCAGTCTTTCGCCGTCATCCTCGCTGGCGGCCTGCTTGGCGCTACATACGGGTTTATGAGCATATTCATCGTCATTCTCCTGACGGCCTTCGGACTCCCGCTCATGGGAGAAGGCAGCGGACTTTCCAAGATGACCGGCGCTTCGGCGGGCTTCATCTGGATGTTCCCGATCGCCGCCTTCCTGCTCGGCTGGGTTTGCGACAAGCTGTTCGCGGCACGCAGGAAATTCTCGATCGTACAACTGATACTCTTATTATTATCCACGTTCGGGATCGGCTCTCTACTGCTCTACGTAACCGGCGCACCTTGGCTTGCTCACTACTTGCATTGGGACTTGGACACGACGCTTCGCAAGGGGATATACATTTACCTCCCCGGCGATCTCTTGAAAGCCGCAGCCGGCGCCATCGTCATCGCGTCGCTGCGCCCGGTGCTGCCGAAGATCCGGCCAAGCAAGTAACCTATCGCCGATCTAACCTCAAGCTCCCGCAAGGGAGCTTTTTATCTATCCACCATTAGCCCTGCGCGATCGGGACGAAGGTACAAGCAACAGCGTCGCCGCGAACATACAATTAACAAGATTGTGTGGCGCCATGAACCGGATATTAGGTGCGGCTATCACGGCCTATCCCGCTGCTCGATTCGATTCATGCGACTGTCTAGAAGGAGCGTGTACCTACCAGATGGCAACCGGCCGGTTAGACCTCTATATCGCCAAAGTACCTGACAATACGATCGTCTTGACGCTAGGCTGCGGCGATTCCTCGGAATTGCTTGCCATCCCGCGGAATACGCCGATCAACCTTAGCCGCGGCGCGATCAAGGCGAGCAACGTGAACGTACAGTTCCTCGAAGGACGCGAATGCTTCGCGGATTTCATCGAGATGAACTTCTCCCTCGCTCAGCGTCTCCAACTGCAAGCGCTCCGCCGATACGCGCTAACGTATACGTCCGCGACCCGAACGCTAGCGATCCAGCCCTCGCCGATCAGCGAAGCGAAAGCCGTCATCCATGCACAGAACGTCAACAATCTCTCGATCGGATACGAGCTCTTATCCAGACTGGGCATTCCCGATCGTCAGGGACTACCGATTCGCGTTCGCAACGGCAAATTTCTAGCGGGGATGCGCCTTCAGGTTCCCGCGAACCTATCGGACGATCGGCTCCGCTTGCCTTCCTATTGGATGAACAAATGGCGCTTGTCTCCGAATACGAGCTACAAGCTGCACTACGATCAACGCTACTCCATCCTGAGCATTTCGCCGCTCTAACCGTACGCCGATCCGAACGTTCCGAATCTCGCCTCATGAAGAGGGCCGCGCAACTCGAAGCTGCGCGGCCCTCTTGGTCATTTGGATTTTTTCTTGGCGGCTGAGCGGCCTTGCTTCTTCGGATCATCGCTCTTCGGCGCTCGCGTCTGCGAGTTCGGGATGCCCTCGGTCACGTCAGGCAGCCTCCTTCCTATCGCGGGGATGTAATCCCCCCGGCGACAGTAGGTTGGCAGTCTAGCCGCCGTTTTATTCGCTTCGCTTAGTCGCACTGCTCCGGCGCTTCGGCCGGCTTAGCGGCTTCGATATCGAGCTTCTCCGCGACGGAGTCTCGAATGACCGACACGACGTTCTGCAAGAGATAGTTCACGTCGACCTGGCTTTGCTGGAATTGCCGCACGATCGGCATATTGTCGAGCTCGTCCTGGATTTCCGAAATTTCGGCTTCGATCTTCTCGACCATCTTCGGGTTGTTGAACGTGTGCTGGAACGCGACGAGCTCCTTTTGTTTCTTCTTAATGAGCGCGATCAGTTCCTGCACGCGGGAATGGGATTGGATCACTTTCTCCGCTTTCTGGTACAGCTCGACCTCTTCGGCCGTTGCGATCAAATCCGCGAGCTCCTTCGCCCGTGCCAGAATGTCTTCGCGTACGACGAGCTCGATGCTGTCGAACGAAGGCACGCAGCTATGGTCGTGGTCGTGATGGTCGTGATCATGGTCATGCGCATGTGCTGTCATCTATCTCTCTCCTAACTTGAGTTGAACGTCTCGTGTTTACATAGCGGCCGCTTCCGGCTCGGTTACGACTTCTGCTTTAATATACCATGTCTGCGGCTCCGTGACCCGCACTTGCACGAATTGCCCGATCCATTCTTTCTTCCCCTGGAAATGAATGAGCTTGTTCGTACGCGTCCTGCCAGACAGAACATGGGAATTGTTCTTGCTCTCGCCCTCGACGAGCACCTCGACGATTTGATCCTTGAGCTCGAGGTGGTTCGCCAGCGACAGCTCGCCGATCAGCTCGTTAAGCCGCTGAAGACGCTTCTGCTTCACTTCGTACGGCACGTCGTCCGCCATTTCCGCGGCCGGCGTGCCCTCGCGCGGCGAGTAGATGAACGTGAACGCCGACGAGAAATTCGCCTCGCGCACGATCGACATCGTCTCCTCGAATTGCTCCTCCGTCTCGCCCGGGAAGCCGACGATAATGTCCGTCGTCAGCACGACGTTCGGGATCGCCTTCCGAATGCGGCGGACGAGATCGAGGAACCGCTCGCGCGTGTACTTGCGGCTCATCCGCTTCAGGATGTCCGTGCTGCCGGATTGCACCGGCAAGTGGATATGCTCGACGAGGTTGCCGCCCTTAGCGAGCACCTCGATCAGATGGTCGTCGAAGTCGCGCGGGTGGCTCGTCGTGAATCTCACGCGCGGAATATCGATTTGGCGAATATCGTCCATCAGATCGCCGAACCGATAGTTCCGATCCTCGAAATCTTTGCCGTACGCGTTCACGTTCTGCCCGAGCAGCGTAATCTCCTTATACCCTTGGCGCGCCAAGTCGCGAACTTCCGCGATGACGTCCTCCGGCAGGCGGCTTCTTTCCTTGCCGCGCGTATAAGGCACGATGCAGTACGTGCAGAACTTATCGCAGCCATACATAATATTGACCCAAGCTCGCAGCCCTTCGGCCCGCTTCTTCGGCAAGTTCTCGATAATGTCGCCTTCCTTGGACCATACCTCGACGACCATCTCTTTACCGAAGTACGCATCCTGCAGCAGATGCGGGAGACGGTGAATATTATGCGTTCCGAAAATCAAGTCCACGTGAGGATGCTTGTGCATAATCCGGTTCACGACCGACGCTTCCTGTGACATGCAGCCGCACACGCCGAGAATGAGCTCCGGACGTTGCTGCTTGAGCATCTTCAGATGGCCGAGCTCGCCGAACACTTTGTCCTCCGCGTTCTCGCGAACCGCGCACGTATTGAGCAGAATGACGTCCGCATCCTTGCGCTCTTCCGTCGCTTCGTATCCCATCGCTTCGAACAGTCCGCGCATGATCTCCGTATCGTGCTCGTTCATCTGGCAGCCGTACGTGTAGATCAAGTACTTCTTGCCGCGCCCGAGCGTGCTCAGCTCCGCCGGAACGCCGTTCTCGTAATGGACTTTAATCTCTTCCTTGCCGCGCTTCTTCTCGTCGGAATAGCTCGGGGCGGAAAGCATCGTTATATCTCGGCCGTTGATCCGATAGGTCGTTTTCCCATCTTCTTGCTTCAAGACTTTAGCCGAGGAGAAATCGAAATATTGAGCGTAATCCTTATTCCCCTTCTCGGACGCCATATCAGGATTCAATCCCCCTCTTCTACGCCTGATTACATCCTAAAATTATATCATTCCGACTCGTAGATATCCAACGTTAACCGCATTAATAGCCTAGCTTCGCTTCGATGATCGCGATTCCGTTCGAATAGCTGTAGGAGATGGACATCGACTTGACGTCCGCATGCTCCTTCAGCATCGTATCGATATCGCCGGATAGCTTTCTTCTACCGTACAAGTACGTAAACTTCACCGACGGCTTACGGCTCTCGATCGCATAATTAATGACGTTAATCGCTTCATCGACCGATGCGACTTGCTCGCCGATGTCCTTCATAATCGCTTGATAAGCAATCGCGTATTTGTCGCCGCCCTTGATCTTCGCCTTCAGCATCTCGCGGTAATCCGTGTTCGCCGCGGGCAAGCTGCCTTGTTTCCAGGAATGATCCCGCTTCAGCGCCGCGTCCGTGACGTTGAAGTAGCTGTACGCGACCTGCTTCTGCGAATCCCAGGTCGTATCGACGTTGTACCACTTGCCGTCCAGCTTTACCTTGTTCCAGGCGTGCAAGCCGGTGCTGACCGTTCCGGATACGATATGTACGGGGATGCCCGCTTCCTGCATCAGCCGATACGTGAGCAGCGCATAGCCTTGACACACCGCTTCTCCTGTCGTCAGCGCTTCGTAGGCCGTATATTTGCGCAGCGATTTGTCGTAGGTCACGCGAGAGGCGATATAGTCGTGAAGGAGCTTCTCCTTCTGAATGTCGCTCATCTTGTCCGTGGTCAGCTTGGCGACGATCCTCTTCGCTTCCGCTTTGACGTAGTCCGTCTGCTTCTTCGTCTCCAGATAGTCGACCTTATAGACTGCCGTTCCCTTGGACTTGCCCGGCGCGCTCGTCGTTCGAATCGAATAGCTTTTGATGAGCATGCCGATATACTCGTCTTCTAGCATCGCTTCCTTGATGATCGCTTCGGCTTTCTTCACGTCGGGCACCGATAGAGTGAAAGAAGAGCTCTGAGCGGCCAGCTGCTTGGCGACTTGCTGTATGACCGTGGACGCGCTTGTTGCCGCCGCGTTGGCCGTACCGATATCCGTTACCGGGGTACTGCTCGACAGCAGCAAACCGAACGCTAAGGTGAAGCTTACGATTACCCGTCTTGCCGGCACCTGCACCATGAATGCAACACCTCCAAGATCGTACATCCTATGCCGCGCTAGCGTACGCTAGTCTATAATCTCGCCCATATCTCCCGTCGAGAGGCCTGCCGCGTTGCCCTCGTCCGTGTCGATGTGCATATCGAGCGCGAATTGATCGGACACGCGCGCCAGCACCTGCTCGAACACGACGCCGCGCTCTCCGCCTACGCGGACGCGAAGCATTTGCTTATCCTTGATCCCCCACCGCTCGGCGTCCGACGTGTGCATATGGATATGGCGAGCCGCCACGATCACGCCTTTGTCTACCGT
Organism: Bacillota bacterium; assembly: GCA_023460795.1. GTDB lineage: Bacteria > Bacillota > Bacilli > Paenibacillales > Paenibacillaceae > Cohnella. The sequence goes on from JAEWPC010000012.1 coordinate 18,509, forward strand.
CACTTCTCCCGCAGGTCCGACGATACGCATGCCCGGCGTGCCCTCGATCTTGCCCGACTCGCGCACGGGCGGATTAAGGCCGAGCGCGAACGCGTCCGTACGCGACACTTCAAGCTGCGTCGCCGGGCGAACCGGGCCGAGGATGCGGACTTTCGGGAACGAGCCTTTCGGACCGTAGACGGCTACCGTCTCGTTCGCCGCGTACTGCCCCGGCTGGGACAACGGCTTGAATTCCGTCAGCTCGGCGCCTTCTCCGAACAAGATAGATACATGCTCGCTTGATAGATGAATATGACGCGCCGAAATTCCGATCGGCACTCGTTTAGCTTCTGTCATGCGCAATCACGACTCCTCGATGTTGAAAGGTAGGATGATCCTATATGCCCTCAGTATAGCGCAATAGGCGTGCGGGACAAAACCCCGCACGCCTATTGAAACATGAATCTTATTTGAATTCTGTGAGCAACTTCTCAAATTCGTCGCGAGTAAGCTTAATATCTTGCTTCGCGATCCCTTCCGGCTTGAAGCCGACCGCGAGATCCTCGTACGATTTGCGTTCCTTGTTCTGATAGATCAGACCGGTAAGCATGCCGCCCGTCTCCATGATCTTGTTCATGGCCGCGACGCGGTTCGACGGATCGTAGTCCGGGAATTGATCGAGGTTCACGATGTGCTCCTTGAACCAATCGTACGTGTTGATCTTGTTGAACGTAACGCACGGGCTGAATACGTTGATCAAGGAGAAGCCTTTGTGCTGCAGCCCTTGTTCGATCAACGACGTCAGTTGCTTCAGGTCGCTCGAGAACGACTGGGCGACGAACGTAGCGCCGGCGGACAGCGCGATCTCCAGCGGAGACAGCGTCGACTCGATCGAGCCTTCCGGCGTCGACTTCGTCTTGAAGCCTTCGGCGGAACGCGGCGACGTCTGGCCTTTCGTCAGGCCGTAAATCTGGTTGTCCATGACGATGTACGTCACGTCCAGGTTCCGACGAATCGCGTGAACCGTGTGGCCCATCCCGATCGCGAAGCCGTCTCCGTCGCCGCCGGAAGCGATGACGGTCAGCTCGCGGTTAGCCAGCTTGACGCCTTGGGCGATCGGCAGCGCGCGTCCATGAATCCCGTGCAAGCCGTATGCGTTAATGTAACCGGAAATCCGACCGGAACAGCCGATACCGGAGATCACCGCGAGCTGTTCGGGCTCGAGCCCTACGTTAGCCGCCGCGCGTTGGATCGCCGCTTGCACGGAGAAGTCGCCGCAGCCCGGGCACCAGTTCGGCTTCACATTGTTGCGAAACTCTTTGAATGTAGCCATCTTAGTTCAGCTCCTTGCACGCTTTGTGAATTTCCGAAGGCAGGAACGGCGTTCCGTCGTATTTTAGCAGGTTGCGGATTTTATCGTGATAGCCGGCGTTCAGCTTGATCAGGTTCGCCAATTGACCGGTCGCGTTGTTCTCGAGCACGACGACTTTCTTCGCGGCGTCGAGATGCGGCTTCAGCAGTTCGCTCGGGAATGGGTGCATCTGGCGAACCATGATGTGGTTCGTCGCGATGCCTTCCGCCGTGAGGCGCTGACGCGCTTCCTCGATCGTGCCGCCGGTCGAACCCATCGCGACGATGAGTAGATCCGGATTCGCGTGCGGAGCGTCGACCTTAACCGCGTCGGTAATGCGCAGATCGTTCAGCTTGTTCAAGCGTTTGTCCATCATTTTCTTCCGGTTAACCGCGCTCTCCGATGGACGTCCTTCTTGATCGTGCTCTACGCCGGTGACGTGGTGAATGCCGTGCTTCACGCCCGGGATGACGCGAGGCGAGATGCCGTCCGCCGTGAATTCGTAACGCTTGAACAGCTTATTCTCTTCCGCCTCTGGCAGATCGCCCGTTACGAGCTTGCCGCGATCGATCACGATCTTATCGTAGTCGAGCGCCTCGCAGGTCTGCTTGCCGAGCGACAGCTGAAGGTCGGTCGCGATAATGACCGGCACTTGATATTGCTCGGAAATGTTAAAGCCTTCGATCATATCGTAGAAGCATTCCTCGATCGTGCTCGGAGCGATGACGACTTTCGGAATTTCGCCGTGCGTGCCGTTGATAAGCGCGTTAATATCGGATTGCTCTTGCTTCGTCGGCAAGCCCGTGGAAGGACCGCCGCGCTGCGTGTCGACGATGACGAGCGGCGTCTCGGTCATACCGGACAGGCCGATCGCTTCCATCATGAGCGATAGGCCTGGACCGGCGGAAGCCGTCATCGTACGGACGCCGGCATAGTTCGCGCCGATCGCCATCGTAACGGCCGCAATCTCGTCTTCCGTCTGTACGACGGTACCGCCGAATTTAGGCAGCTTCTTGATCAGCCATTCCATAATCTCGGAAGCAGGCGTGATCGGATAAGCAGACATCAATCGACAGCCTGCAGCGAGCGTGCCGAGGGCCATTGCTTCGTTGCCGATCATGAACAGCTTCTGCTTGCCGTCCGCTTCCGCGAGCCTGAATTCTTCGAGCGGGCCGCCGGCTTGTTCAAGCACGAACTCCGCGCCGCGGCGCACCGCTTCGATGTTCTTCTCGACGATCGCCGGACCTTTGCGTCCGAACTCTTCTTCTACCGCTTTGTTGAACACGTCCATCGACAGCCCGAGCAAAGCCCAGGATGCGCCGGACGCCACCATATTTTTCATCAGGGATGTACCTAGTTCTTCGGCGATCGAGGTGATCGGCACCGCGAACAGTCGCGCTTGCACGCCTTCCGGGATCGTTGGAGAGAACTTGGCGTCCGCGACGATGACTCCGCCCGGGCGAAGCTCGTGCGCGTTCAAATCGATGCTCTCTTGGTCGAACGCAACTAGGATGTCTAGGTCGTCGGAAATCGCTCGAATCGGCTTCGTGCTAATGCGGATTTTGTTGTTCGTGTGTCCGCCCTTGATCCGTGAGGAAAAATGACGGTACCCGTACAGGTAGTAACCCAAACGGTTAAGCGCTGTCGAGAAAATACGGTCCGTACTTTCCACGCCTTCGCCTTGTTGACCGCCGATTTTCCATGACAGTTGACTGATCACAGTGCCCATCTCCTCTAAGCTTCGGTTCGTCGAATTTCGACACTATCCCCAATATAATTCAAATCATCAAACATTTAAATCTTATGTGTAGCGTGTATAAAATGCAAGACATATTCGCGTAAACGAATGATAGCTGTTTTCGATGGAATACATATCCATATTAGATTGATGTAAGCTCTACGATTCGGTTTCAGAGATTTTTCGTAAAATACCGCTCGGCGTTCTCCGAAGCGAATCCGCGTACGAGCGATTCCGGGTACCGCTTCAGCATGGCTTCGATTAGATTAGGGTATTGACCCGGGTGCCGCAGACCGACCGGATGCCGCTCGATGCCGTCGAAGTCGGATCCGAACGCCACGTTGGCTTCCCCGCCTAGAGCGCATATGTACTCGACGTGGCGCAGGACGTCGTCGATGGAGGCAGGCTCTCTCCGAGTCAAGAACCACGGCACGAACGTAACGCCGACGATACCGTCTTGGCGGATGACTTCCTTGAGCTGGTCGTCGCGCAAATTCCTCGGATGATCTATATACGCATGAACGTTCGAATGGGATGCAAAAATCGGTTTGGACGAAAGCCCGGCGACATCCCAGAACCCCCGTTCGGACAGATGCGATACGTCGAGCAGAATGCCCAGCTTGCCGCATTCGATCGCGAGCTGCTTCCCTTCGCGGGTTAATCCGCCCCCTCTTGGCTCCATCGCGCCGTCGCACGCCCAGTTGGCATGATTCCACGTCGGTCCGAGCAGCCGAAGACCCAGCAGGTGCATAAGACGAAGCGCCCACAGGTTGCCTTGTAATGCGTCTGCGCCTTCAAGAGACAAGATCGCCCCGATCTTCCCTTCTCTTTGCGCTTCGGCGATGTCTCCCGCTTTGCGAATCAGCTTCATGCGCGGAGCCGTCAGCACCTCGCTCCAGAACGATTCCGCGGCGCGGAATAGCGTCTCGGGGTCGCGGGAGACCTGACTGGGCAGGAATAGCGCGAACACCTGCAACCCGATCCCGCCCTCTTCCAGCCGCTTCGGCGTCGCATCGAACACGTCCCCCGGGACATTATCCCCCCACTGGGTGCCGGGATGCTCGAGCAGCTTGCTAATGACGTCGACGTGCAAATCCGTTACCTTCACAGTTATTCCCTCCCGGAATGGAATAAACCCGCTCCACGCATACAAAAAAACCTGCCGCAAAGATGCCATCGCATCGGTCGCGCACGCGCGCCGCTTCGGGAATAGCATCCGCGTAACAGGTTAGCTGGGTTAACGCTATGTCTAGTGGTTACCTGGGTTCGACGATCAATTTGATCGCCGTGCGATCTTCTCCGTCGATGACGATATCCGTGAATGCCGGAATGCAGATCAGATCGACTCCGCTCGGCGCGACGAATCCGCGCGCGATCGCTACGGCTTTGACCGCTTGGTTAAGAGCTCCCGCGCCGATAGCCTGCAATTCGGCAGCTCCGCGCTCGCGTAGCACGCCTGCCAGTGCGCCAGCAACGGAATTTGGATTTGATTTGGCGGATACCTTTAATACTTCCATGACCATTACCTCCTCTTATGACAACCAACGCTAGGCTGTATGCGAGAAAAGCAGTTGCGGCTAGCAAGCAACATTAGCAAGATATGCGCGTGCTTCGGCTGCAATAGGAATCAAAGGATGGGCCCACTAAGGCATACATATTCGGTGGCCCTTTCGAAAATTCCTTCTTTTCCTGAGGGAGATGATCATGAAATTGTCTTAATGATCTGAATACGGTTAGACGGCGATCCAGTTGTCTTCGTCCACGGAGATCATCTGCACTTTGGTGGCTCTGCCCGTCGCTTCGTCGATATCGACGAACACGCCATTCAGCGTCCACTTGCCTTCGGCCACCGTGAATCTTGCGGGCATGCCGGTAATGAATCGGCGCACGACGGTGTCTTTATCCATCCCGAGCACGCCGTCCCTTGGACCCGTCATGCCTGCATCGGTCAAATACGCCGTTCCGTTAGGAAGGATGCGCGCATCGTTCGTCTGCACGTGCGTATGCGTACCGACGACAAGCGACGCGTACCCGTCCAGATGCCAGCCCATGGCGATTTTCTCGCTTGTCGCTTCGGCGTGGAAATCGACCAGAATGCATTTGGTCTTCCTGCGAAGCTCTTCGATCTCCTCGTCGGCCACGCGGAACGGGCATTCCGCCGGAGGCAGGAACGTGCGGCCGATCAGATTGACGACGCCCAGCTCCTTGCCGTTCCCCTTGACGATCATGCTGCCTCTGCCCGGCGTACCCGCAGGCAAGTTCGAAGGGCGGATCATTCTCGATTCGTCATCGATAAATTCGAAGATTTCGCGATTGTCCCAGGTGTGGTTGCCCATCGTAATGCCGTGTACGCCCCACTCGAACAGCTCGCGCGTAATGGCCGCATTGATGCCGCGGCCTCCGGCGGCGTTCTCCCCGTTCGCGATAATGATATGCGGCTGGTATTTATCTTTAATCCATGGAAGCAATCGCTTCACGGTATCTCTTCCGATGTTGCCGACGATATCGCCGATAAATACGACTTTCATACGTTCCTCATCCTTCCGGTGCGGGCAAATAAGAAAAGTGGCTGCAATTGCCGCAGCCACTTCTCATCCTTCCCTGCATTTCCGTTCTTTATTTCGCGTACTCGACTGCGCGAGTCTCGCGAATGACCGTTACTTTGATGTGACCTGGGTAGTCTAGTTCGCCCTCGATCTTCTTCGTGATGTCGCGTGCCAGACGGAACGCTTCGGTATCGTCGATTTTCTCGGGTTGTACCATGACGCGAACTTCGCGTCCGGCTTGGATCGCGTACGACTTCTCGACGCCGTCGAACGATTCGGAGATCTCTTCGAGCTTCTCGAGCCGCTTGATATACGTCTCGAGCGTCTCGCGACGCGCGCCAGGCCGTGCGGCGCTGAGCGCATCAGCCGCTCCGACCAGCATAGCGATAACCGAAGTCGCTTCGACGTCGCCATGGTGGGAAGCGATACTGTTGACGACAACAGGATGTTCCTTGTACTTCTTGCCCAATTCCACGCCGATCTCGACATGCGAGCCTTCCACTTCGTGGTCGAGCGCTTTCCCGATATCGTGCAGCAATCCGGCGCGTTTCGCAAGCGTAACGTCCTCGCCCAATTCTGCAGCCATCAGCCCGGTCAAGTAAGCGACTTCCATCGAGTGCTTGAGCACGTTCTGGCCGTAGCTTGTCCGGAACTTCAGACGACCGAGAATTTTGATCAAATCCGGATGAAGGCCATGCACGCCGACTTCGAACGTTGCTTGTTCCCCGTACTCCCGGATTCTTTCGTCCACTTCCTTGCGAGACTTCTCGACCATTTCCTCGATGCGGGCCGGGTGAATCCGTCCGTCCGCAACCAATTTCTCGAGCGAGGTTCTCGCGATTTCGCGGCGAATCGGGTCGAAGCCGGATAGAATAACCGCTTCCGGCGTATCGTCGATGATGAGGTCGATCCCCGTCAACGTCTCTAGCGCGCGAATGTTGCGGCCTTCGCGACCGATAATCCGTCCCTTCATCTCTTCGTTAGGCAACGATACGACGGATACCGTCGTCTCCGCCACGTGATCCGCGGCGCAGCGTTGAATGGCGAGAGAGATAATGTCGCGGGCTTTCTTGTCGCCCTCTTCCTTCGCTTGCTGTTCGATTTCCTTGATCATTTGCGCGGTTTCGTGGCGCACTTCCTGTTCGACTGTCGTCAGAATCATTTGCTTCGCGTCATCCGTCGACAGGTTCGAAATGCGTTCCAATTCCGCTACCTGCTGTTTATGCAACAGCTCGATCTGGTCTTGCGTCTCTTCGATACGTTTCTCTTTGTTGGCGACTTGCTCCTCTTTGCGTTCCAACGCTTCGAGTTTGCGGTCCAGCGATTCTTCCTTCTGTAGCAAACGCCGTTCTAGACGTTGAATTTCGTTGCGGCGTTCGCGAATGTCGCGTTCCGCTTCGTTACGGAGCTTGTGCACCTCGTCTTTGGCTTCCAGCACCGTCTCTTTGCGAAGCGCTTCGGCTTCTTTCTTAGCGGACTCGACAATTTGACGGGCAGCCGTTTCGGCGCTGGAAATTTTGGCTTCCGCAATGGATTTGCGAACGAAATAACCGATCCCAAAGCTAAGAAGGCCAACAACGAGAACGATCAAGACCCAGACATATGCAGGCATGGTCTTTTCACCTCCTCGTTGCATCACCAAGGCAGTTGCTTGGGGACACTTATTCAGTTTGATTTGCCGGTTTCTAAACCGTTTCGTAGTCGTGTGAACATTGCATGAAAGGTCGAAAAAACGCGATCCGAATCCGATTTTGGAAGGAAATCGATACTCGGATAGTGCAGTTTAATACAAAATCATTGTAGCTTTCTCCAAAATAGATTGTCAAGCCACGATAAAGACGCAACTTCCTGTCACGAGCACCGAAGTCCCTGCCCCGATAGGCCATCGTCGAATCGTGCGGAATGCGATTTCGGCACTCCGCGGAGCCATTTCCACTTCTGCGTCCCCTGCTGCCGATACAACCTGTTGCGCGGCAATGGGACGATCGTCCATCTAGTCGAGCGGTTCGTCATACTCGCTATCGTTCCATTCCGCGTCATCATCGCCGCTTCTGCCGTCGTTTGCTTCCGATGCAGCCTGTTGCGCGGCCGAACGGGCGACGGAGCCCGTGTATCCGCGTCTCATAAGCATCGCCATCAGCTTCTGTTTGCGCTCCCGGTCGTTGCCTTTGACCGACGGCCACTTCTTGCGCGCGAGCGCGAGCGCCGACTGCTCTTCGATCTCCGGCTCGATCGCGCCGATCGCTTGCTCGATTTCGGGCTTGGCGACTCCTCGTTGCAGCAGCTCCTGGCGGATGAGCATCCGCCCTTTGCGCTGGTTAGTCGCACGCTGCTCCGCGAACCTGCGCGCGAACGCGGAATCGTCGACCATGCGATTCGTTCGCAGCCGCTCCAGACAGCCGGCGATCGCTTCTTGAGCGAAGCCTTTGCGCTTTAACGCCCGCGACAGCTCCGCCGTCGTACGCGCTTTCCGCTCCAGCATTCCGAGCGCCGCGCGATACGCCTCTTCCTTCTGCTCTTCCTCGAGCAGCTTGGCGTATTCCTCGGCCGTCAGTTGTTTTCCTTTGAGCAGTCGCCATCCGACAAGCGTATCTTCGTGGACCGTCAGCACCGCTTCGCCAGGCTCCGCTGCCGTCTGAGCGCTGGCGATCAGCGCGTCCACCTCGTCCGTCCACGATTCGAACGGCTTTTCTATTATAGGCTTCGCGTGCGTATCCTCTTCACCCTTGGGCCAATATCCCGTCAGGTCAGGATCGGTATCTTCTTCATATTCGAGCTTTAATGTAATGCGATACATCATCGACCGCCGCAAATGCGCTTCCACCGAAACGACCGTCGCGCCAATGACCGTACGCGGATCGATTTCGACTTCCTGCCGCTCTTCCGCCGGTTTACGCTTATCGTAGCTTCTTCCCGTCCTCTTACCGTACATTAAGCCGCCCCCTCTTGTCCGAAGGTTGATGGAAAAACAAATAGCGGCACGTTAGGCCGCTAGCTGTTAACTATGTCGATTCTGCTTTATTCGTCGCCGAACTCCGTGTCTTCCTCGTCTTCCGAGCTGCTTGCGGCGGAAGCCGCTTTAGCCGTAGCCGACGCGCTGAGCAGCAAGTCGCGGATGTTCTTCTCGATCTTCGAGCTGATCTCCGGATGATCCTTCAAATATTGCTTAGCGTTCTCGCGCCCTTGACCGAGACGTTCGCCCTCGAAGGAGAACCATGCGCCGCTCTTCTGAACGATATCTTGCTCGGCGCCGATATCGATAATGCTGCCTTCCTTGGAGATGCCTTCGCCGTACATAATGTCAACGTCCGCTTGCTTAAACGGAGGCGCGACTTTATTCTTAACGACCTTAATCTTCGTACGGTTACCGACAACGTCATTGCCTTGCTTAATCGATTCCACGCGGCGAACGTCAAGACGTACGCTCGCATAGAACTTCAACGCGCGTCCGCCAGGCGTCGTCTCGGGGTTGCCGAACATCACGCCGACTTTCTCGCGAAGCTGGTTAATGAAGATCGCGATCGCCTTCGACTTGCTGATCGCGCCGGAAAGCTTACGCATCGCTTGGGACATCAAGCGCGCTTGCAGGCCGACGAACGAATCGCCCATGTCGCCTTCGATCTCCGCTTTCGGTACGAGCGCGGCTACCGAGTCGACGACGATAATGTCTACGGCGCCGCTGCGGACGAGCGCTTCCGCGATCTCGAGCGCTTGCTCGCCCGTGTCCGGCTGCGAGAGCAGCAGCTCGTCGATGTTGACGCCGAGGTTTCTGGCGTAGATCGGGTCGAGCGCATGCTCAGCGTCGATGAACGCCGCTTGGCCGCCGTTACGTTGAACTTCCGCGATCGCGTGCAGCGCGACCGTCGTCTTACCGGACGATTCCGGTCCGTATACTTCTATAATTCTACCGCGCGGGAATCCGCCGATTCCGAGGGCGATATCGAGTGCTAGTACGCCGCTAGAGGACGTCTCCACTTGTAAATGCGCGTTCTCTCCGAGCTTCATAATCGAACCCTTGCCGAATTGCTTCTCGATCTGGCGCAAAGCCATGTCTAATGCGGCGCGACGATCTGACAACACACCCACATCCTTATTCTTTAATAGTTTAATCATACCTTGTTTATAGACGTTTGCCAAGCATTTTGAGAACATTTGTTCGATTTTATTTCGAAAAAAGAACCGAAGCAAAGTTCTCTTCGCCTCGGTTCTTCCGAAACTTTCAACAAAACTTTATCATACCTTACATAGGTTGACAAGCTTCGCGTTTCCATCTTTTATGTCGAATTTGTGAACGCTTTCCGTCCACACCTTCGAATACCGGCCTGTCACTCGCCCCGTCCGGTAAGAGCCAGCCACAGCATGTACAGAGCCCGCTTCGACGCGCGGATCCGAATGCCTTGGCGGTCGCCCGATAGCTGAAGCTGCACGACGCGAGTCTCCTTGTCCCGCTCCGCCAGACCGATGTACACGAGTCCGACCGGCTTTCCTTCGGAAGAGGCGGGACCGGCGACGCCCGTAATCGACAGCGCGAAGTCCGCGTCCGCCAGCTTCCGCGCCCCCTCGGCCATTGCGACAGCCGTCTCCGAGCTGACCGCGCCCGGCGCATCGTCGCCTTCAAGCAGCGACGCTGGAACGCCTAGAGCGCGATGCTTCACCAAGTTGCTGTAGCTCACAACGCCGCCGAGGAACGCATCCGCGCTGCCCGGTACCGTCGTCAGCATCGAAGCGACCATCCCGCCCGTGCAGCTTTCCGCAAGCGTCACGGTGCGCCGCTGGGACGCCAGCAAGCGGATGACGGCAGCTTCGATCGGGATATCCTCCTCCGCGTACAGATGACGCGGCGTACGCGAACGGATCTCGGTAAGCGTCGGCTCCAGCTTGCGCGCCGCTTCCTCCGCGCTCGCCGCTTTCGTCGATACGCGGATCGTCACTTCGCCCTCCGCCGCATACGGCGCGATCGTCGGATCCTGCTGCTCGCGTATGAGGTCGATCAGCAAATCCTCTAGGCCCGACTCGCCGATACCGGCGAACTTCAGCATGACCGAGTGAAGCGTATCCGCCTCCCCGAAGAGCGACTTCAACCAAGCTGTCCCGTCATTGGCGAACATCGGCTTCATCTCGCGCGGCGGTCCGGGAAGCAGCAAATAATGCGTGCCATCCGCGCCAAGCGCGTTGCCGACGGCCAGCCCCGTGTCGTTGCGAAGCGGTGTCGCACCCTCGACCAACAGAGCCTGACGACGGTTGCTTTCGACGAAGCTGCCGCCGCGACCGGCGAACATCGCCGTTATTTTATTCATCGTCGGTTCGTGAAGCTCTACGCCCCGATTTAAGTATTCTGCCAGCGCGTCGCGGGTCAGGTCGTCCATCGTCGGCCCGAGGCCGCCGGTGAACACGAGCAAGTCCGCCCGTCCTCGCCCGATCTCGATCGCCTGAATTAATCGCTCCTTGTTGTCTCCCACCACGGTCTGATAATAAACATCAATGCCCAGCTCTGCCAAACCTCTCGACAGATACTGGGCGTTCGTGTTTACGATCTGACCGAGGAGCAGCTCCGTGCCTACGGCAATGATCTCTGCTCTCATGCGCTCCTCGACACCTCGTTATAGAACCCGCGGACGATCAATCGACCGGGATCAAATTTTTATTTTTGACGAAATAATCGATTCCGGAGTATACGGTAATGGCCACCGCAGCCCAGATCGTGACGACATCCATCTGAAGATCGATGAAATTGAACGGGAAATTGTTGAGCAGGATGACGATGATCATCGTGATCTGGACCGCCGTCTTCCATTTGCCCCACTTGCTCGCCGCCATGACGGTGCCATCGAGCAGCGCGATCTGGCGAAGTCCGGTTACGGCCCATTCGCGGCTGATGATCACGATCGCGACCCATGCGTCCAGCTTCCCGATTTCGACAAGAGAGATGAGGACGGCCGCGACTAATAATTTATCCGCTAGCGGATCCAGCAGCTTGCCGAGGTTCGTGACGATTTTGCGCTTGCGCGCGATGTAGCCGTCAAGACCGTCCGTGCTTGCGGCAATAATGAACAACAGCGTGGCGAACACTTGATTCCACGTAATCGAATAGTTGCCGATCGTCAGCGGATTGACGTCCAGCTTAACCAGTAGGAAGAACGTCATGATCGGAACGAGGAAAATACGCGCGAGTGTGATTCGGTTAGCAAGATTCATGCGATTCCCTCCCCTGACAGATCGTATTCATAAGCGTGGGTGATCCGTACTTTGCGTATTTCGCCCAGCTCCGTTCGAATGCCGGACACGTAGACTTCGCCGTCGACTTCAGGCGCGTCATACTGGCTGCGGCCGATATACACGTCGCTGCGGCCGTCGTAGCGTTCGACGAGCACGTCCAGCGTGCGGCCGACGTATTTGGCGCTGTTGTCCTGCGCGACTTCGCGCTGGACTTCCATCAACGTATGTGCCCGATGCTGCTTCACTTCGTCGGACAATTGATCGGGCAGACGATTCGCAGGCGTATCCTCTTCCTGCGAATAAGCGAATACGCCGAGGCGGTCGAATTTCATCTCCCGCACGAAATCGCACAGCTTCTCGAACTCTTCTTCCGTCTCCCCGGGGAATCCGACGATCATCGAAGTACGAAGCGCGACGTCCGGAATGCGGGCGCGAATGCGCGAGATTAACTCGCGAACGTCGCGCTGGCGGCCTGGCCTTCGCATGCGCTTCAAGATCGCATCCTCGCTATGCTGCAGCGGCATATCGATGTATTTGCAAATTTTCGGATTCGAGGCGATCGTCTCGATCAGTTCGTCCGTGAAGAAGCCCGGATACGCGTAATGCAGGCGAACCCACTCGATGCCATCCACTTCGCTCACTCGGTTCATCAGGTCGGGCAGCTTAAAGCCCTCATAGAGATCCGTGCCGTAGTTCGTGGAATCCTGCGCGATCAGGCTGATTTCCTTGACGCCCTGGGCGGCAAGCTGCTTGACTTCCGCGAGGATCGATTCGATCGACCGGCTGCGGAACTTCCCGCGCATGATCGGAATGCTGCAGAACGTACAAGCGTTGTCGCAGCCTTCGGCGATCTTCACGTATGCGGTATGGCGAGGCGTGGATAAGAGACGGGGCAGCGCCTCCTCGTAGTTGAATACGGGATTGCCGACATAGATCGGTTTCGTCCCGCCGAGCGCCTCGTCAATAATGTCGTTAATACGATGGAAATCGCCCGTACCTACGATGCCGTCGATTTCGGGCATTTCCTTCATTAACTCCTGTTTATATCTTTGCGTAAGGCAGCCCGATACGATGAGCGCCTTCAGTCTGGCGGTATCTTTGAGCTCCGCAAGGTTAAGGATCGTGTTGACGGATTCCTCTTTAGCCGCGTCTATGAAACCGCAAGTGTTGACGATAACGACCGTCGCGTCTTCCGGTTTATCTACGAGCGTATATCCTCGCGCATGGACGAGTCCCGACATGATCTCCGAATCGACCAAGTTCTTCTCGCAGCCCAGCGTGACGACGTTGACTTTCTCTTGCATCGCTTAGTTCCCCCAACCGTTCGTCCATAGAAATAACCCATCACAAAGTATAATCGAACGCTATGTAAAGTGTCAAAAACAGCCGATTAACGGAAGTTGTTGAATTGAAGCTCAAGCGGCAGTCCGGCACCTCTAAGCAATCCCATTACGTTCTGCAAGTCGTCCTTGCTCTTGCCGGTCACGCGCAGCGAGTCTCCTTGAATCATGCTTTTCACCTTCAGCTTGGAATCGCGAATCAGAATGTTGATCTTCTTGGCGTTCTCCTGATCGATGCCCTGCTTCATCTTGATCACTTGGCGAACGGTGCCTCCGGACGCGGATTCGACCTTGCCATAGTCCAGATTCAAGATCGGGACGCCGCGCTTGATCATCTTCGTCTGCAGAATATCGATAACGCTCTTAAGCTTATAATCGTCGTCCGAAGCGACGACGAGCTGTTCGTTCTCGAGCTTGATGTTGCTTTTGCTCCCTTTGAAGTCGAATCGCGTCTCGATCTCCTTCATCGCTTGCGTGACCGCGTTATTAACCTCCTGCATATCCACTTTGGATACGATATCGAAAGAATATTCCGATGCCATGTGCCGATCTTCCTTTCTTTTTACCCGATTTTTCCTACTATTATAGCACGAGTACCGGCTTCGCCAAAAACGAAAAGCCCTCGCGGGCGAGGGCCGATGGTGTAGCTTATTGTGCCGGCGTCTCGTCCGAAGCCGGCGTAAAGACCATCCGGATCGGCTGTCCCGCCTTGTCTCCGTCCTCGATCGTCACGCCGTCGATCGTTACGACCGCCTTGTCCGCGCTGCCGACGTTAACGTACAGTTGCTGATCCAATGGGAAGCTGAAAGTCGAATTCGTCGGCACGTCCTTGTCGAGCACCGTCTTGTTGAGCAGCCCTTTGCCTTTGGCAACGTTACCTGGATATACGCCGATCCATACGTATCCGGACACGTCGATCTGGATCTTATGCCCCGTCCCCGGCGATACCGTATAGTACTGTTTGCCGCCTTTCGTCTCGACCAATTCCACGGATACGGTCGGGCTAGGCGGTGGGGTGATCGTCGGCGTAATCGAAGGCGTCGGCGTTTCCGAAATCGAAGGCGACGGCGTTGTAGTGTCCGAAGTAATCGGCGGAGGCGTTCCGAGCTCTTCCGGGTTCGATTCCTTCGTGTTCGAGTAATACACATAAATGACGGCCGCGATTAGAATCGGGAAAGCCCACATGAGCAAGGATACCGCGACCTTGCCCCATCTATCGTTATGTTGTACGCTTCTGCGTTTGGGCTGAATGCGAGGTTCGACGGTGCCGATCTCGGAAGTCGCCGCTTTAGGCAATTCCTTCTGGTAGAGGCGAAGCACCTCTTCGGCGTCGAGTCCGACGGTTTCGGCGTACGTCTTCACGAATGCCCGAACGTAAAAAGATCCCGGAAGCACTTTGTAGTCGCCTGACTCGATCGCTTCCAAATATCTTTTGCGTATTTTGGTGGTTTCCTGGATATCGTCCAGCGAATAGCCGCGCTGTTCGCGCGCTTTACGAAGTAAAGCACCTAGATCGGACACAAGTTTCACCTCTTTCGGTTCATGTTGTTAGCGTAGCGATGATTATGTAAGATTACAGATCTTCGAATCCGGCCGTCGTGAAATTAACGTACGTGATCTCTTCATCCGGCGTATTCCGCAATTCGATGATGAAATCGAATACGTCATAGTCGAACTTCGATTCCCTTACGAAAATGTCCGGATGCTCGATCACCTTCGTCGAATTCATCGTCATCAATTCTTGCAGCAAGGCGTGGTGCTTCTCGTTCGACCGGATCGTACTGACGATTCCGTCGATAATGAAGACGTTGTTAGGAGTCATCTCGTCGTCCGACAATTGGCTTCTGACGGTCTGTCTCAGCAGCGTCGAGGATACGAACGTCCAACGCTTGTTCGCGCATACGCTTCCCGCGATAATCGACTCCGTCTTGCCGACGCGAGGCATGCCGCGCAGTCCGATCGTCTGGTTGCCTTCCCGCTTGAACAATTCGCCGAGGAAGTCGACAAGCAAGCCGAGCTCGTCCCTCGTGAACCGGAACGTCTTCCGATCGTCGGAATCCCTCTCGATGTACCGGCCATGCCGTACCGCAAGTATGTCTGTCAGCCTAGGAGGCCGAATCGTATTCACCGTAATATTCTCGACTTTGTGAAGCATCTTGCCGAGAAGCTCGATTTTCTCGTCGTCGTCCGTCTGCAGCAGCATGCCGCGGGTCCGGTCTTCAACGCCGTTGATCGTCAGAATGTTCACTTCGAGCATCCCGAGCAAGGAAGCGATATCTCCAAGCAAGCCGGGACGGTTTTTATGAATTTTATATTCCATATACCACTGTTTAGGTTCCATCATGCACCTCGTTCGATTCGAGCAACGCTAAGCTGCAACTGTACTTTCTTTGTTATTCTACAACGCTCCTCATTATCCTGCATAATCTTACAATAACTTAATACAAAAGTCCCGTTTATGGACGAAAATAAAAACTTTTGCCTTAATCGGACAGAAAGCCTCCTGGCGGAGGCTTTCTGATTCGCTTGCTTCGATAGCGTTAGCTGCTGTGATCGGCAAGCTTGACCATCAGCTTCGCCATCGTTTTACGATCGCTTTCATCCCCTACGTCCCAAAGCTCTTTCAACACGCGTTCTTCGTCGTTTTTAGGATCGACCTTCGTATCAAGGAAAGACCCGATTTCGTAAGCCAGCTTCGAAATGACCTCTTCGTTGATGCCCATTTTTTTGGCTGCGCTGACGCGATCGCCCAAAAACTTCTTCCAGGTGTCGAAATCGTTGAGTACGGTTGACATGTTACGGCCTCCTCGATGGTTACGGGATAAAAGCTCATCGATAATATGCTCGCGAGAGGCCGTATTTATGCGTCATTCCCCGTTCCAACCGCCGTTGATCCCGATCACTTGCCCGGTGACGTAGTTCGCGCTGTCCGATACCAGATAGCGGACGAGCGAAGCGACTTCCTCCGCGGTGCCGAGCCGTCCGAGCGGGATCGCTTGGCGCAGAGACGTCTTATCCTCCTCGCCCAGAGCGCCGAGCATGTCCGTATCGATCGCGCCGGGCGCCACGGCGTTCACCGTTACGCCCGAGGATGCAAGCTCCTTCGCCATCGATTTGACGAACGCGTTCAGACCGCCTTTGGACGCCGCGTACACCGCTTCCCCGGCGGCGCCAACGACTCCCCACAAGCTGGACAGATAGACGAATCTCCCCGAGCGCTTCCAGGTCATTGCCGGCCCGAACAGCTTCGTTAGATGATACGCGCTCTTCAGGTGAAGCGTGAACAAATCGTCCCACACGTCCTCGCCGGTATCCTCGAGAAGCCCGTAATGAGCGGCCCCGGCGCCATGCACGATAACGCCCGGCTCCCAGCCTTCCGCGTCCAGCTTCGATTTCATTTCGCGCAGCGATTGCCCCGAGCGAGCATCCGCCTGCACGACGATCGCGCGGCTCCCGTACGAACGGCAAGCCGCCGCTACTTCCTCCGCTGGCTTGGCAGCCGCGTAGTACTGGACGGCAACGTCGAAGCCGTCGGCCGCAAGCTGCCTAGCCACCGCGGCCCCGATGCCTCGGGAGCCGCCGGTGACAAGCGCTATTCGGTTCAAGAGGAAGCTTTGCTCCTGACGACCGCGACGGCAAGCTGCTCGGGCCTTGCATGCTCGCGAAGCCGCTCGTTCACTTCATCGAGCGTTAAGCTCTCGAAACCTTCGACGGCGCGGAACAGGTCGCCGCCTTTGTGGCGATACCGCGTAAACTCGCTGGCGATCGCTTCCGGACTATTGAACATCCGCAGCATCGCTCCGATCCGCTTGCGGCGCGTACGCTCGAAAGTCGCTTCCGGAATGCCCGCGGAAGCCGCCTCGTACATCGCTTCGGTAACGCGGCGCACGAGCTCGTCGGGATTCGGCGTCTCCCCGCCGATGACCGAGAACGCATAGCCGGGTCCCGTATTGAACTCATGGCCGAAGCTGTCGGAGATCAAACTGTCGTCGTACAGCGACTGGTACAGCGAAGAGCTGGAGCCGAGCACCGCTTCCAGCATGATTTTGCTCGACAACTCGTAACGGATCGCGTCGCGGCCCGTGCCCGGATCGTCCTTAAAGCCGAACATGCATTTCGGAAGCGATACGGGAAGGATGATTTCCTTCTTCTTCTGGTGGACCGCCTTCGGCTCATCCTCGAATAACCGCTTGATTTCGCCGCCGGGACCGAACGTCTTGCCGGCTTGATCCCGCTTCACCTGGGCCAGCGTCTCCTCGGGATCGACGCCGCCTACGACGAACAGCGTCATGTTCGAAGGATGGTAGAACGTATGGTAGCAATCGTACAGCATTTCCTTCGTGATGGAGCGCACCGAATCGGCCGTCCCCGCGATGTCGATGCGCACGGGGAGTTTGGAGTACATCGCCTCGTTCAAGCCGAAGTATACCCGCCAATCGGGATTGTCCTTGTACATATCGATTTCCTGTACGATGATGCCCTTTTCCTTCTCGACGTTCTCGTCGGTGAAATAAGGATTTTGCACGAAGTGCAGCAACGTGTCGATATTGGCGGTTATATCCTTAGTGGCGGAAAATAAATAAACGGTGCGGTCGAAGCTCGTATAGGCGTTGGCCGAGGCGCCCTGCGACGCGAACGTCGAGAAAATGTCGCCTTCCTGCTCCTCGAACATTTTATGCTCTAGAAAATGGGCGATGCCGTCCGGAACGCGAATCGTCTCTCCGCCCGGCACGGTGAAGTGATTGTCGACCGAACCGTATTTGGTCGTGAACGTGGCGTACGTCTTCGTGAAGCCCGGCTTCGGCAGGACGAATACGTCCAGCCCGTTGTCCAGCTTCTCGTGCCAAATCTTCTCTTGCAGCTTCGGATATTCGACTGGCGGCATGGTCAGCCCTCCTCTTTCAGGTCGCGCAGGAAGTATATCGTGTCCAGCTTCGCCAGATGGGCAGCCGCCGTCGCCTGCTCCGGCGTAACCGCCTCGATGTCCGCGATGAAGCTTTCGCCCGTACGATTGGCGCCGGACAGTACGTTGCTGAAATCGAACGAGATGCGCTCGAACGCCGTATCCTGCAGCTCCCGCAATTGGTTCACGATCATCGCTTTCGTGCGCTGCACGTCCGTCTCCGAGAAGTCGCCGGCTTTGAGGGCATCGAGTTGATCCTGCATAATGCGCGAGGCTCGCTCGAAGTTTTTGATCTCGATGCCGGATTGAAGCGTCAGGAGGCCTTTGTGCCCGTCTAATCGGGAAGAGGCGTAATACGCGAGGCTCGCTTTCTCCCGCACGTTAACGAACAGCTTGGAGTGAGGGAACGCACCCAACAGGCCGTTATACACGAGCAGCGCCGCGTATTCGTCGCTTCCGTACGAAGCCCCGACGCGTAGCCCCATGTTCAGCTTGCCTTGGCCGACTTCGAGTCGCTCCTGGATCGTCTGCACCTCGGACCTGGCTTCCATCAGCTTAGGCGGGACGTACGACGATGGCGCGCCATCCGGCAGATCGAACGATCGTTTGGCGAACGCCGCGACCTCCTCCAACGACGTATCGCCCGCCACGTACAGATCCAAATTCGCTTGGCTAAGCCAACCCGTATAGGCCTCGTACAGTGAATCTTCGTCGATTGCCGGGAGCTCTTCCTTACGTCCGAGCGCAAGCAACCGATACGGTTCGTTCGAGCACATCTCCTCGATGCATCGCTCGGAAGCGTAGCGGATTTTATCGTTGATGATCGCATCGATGCGTTTGCTTATCGTCGTCTTCTCCGCTTCGACGTACTTAGAGCGAAAATGTCCGTTCTCCGTCGCCGGCTTCGTCAGCACTTCGCCAAGGAAGGAAATCGCCTCTCCGAGAAGCGGCTCCGACGAAGACACGAACCGATCGTTAATAATGTCTAACCGGAAATTGACGATCTGATTATCGCCGCGCTTATACAGGTCGAATCCGAAACCGGCGCCGTACAGCTCGTCGAGCTTCTCGCGGAAAGAGATCGTCTCGGGATAGGACCGCGTCCCCCGACGAAGCACGAAAGGGGTGAGCGCGATCGGCGTCACCCCGGATTCGGTAAGCGGTACACCTGCGAACAACGACACGGCGAACGTTTTGAAGCGTTTGGTCGGCAACACGTGCAGCCGCAGTCGGCCGAGCGTGCCTCTTTGGAACTGTTCCGACATTTACTCATGCCCCTAACTTAGTAAATTCGCGTCCTCGTCTCGTTGCTTTCAGCCCCATTCTACCCGATTGAACAAGCAGGAAGCAAATAGTGGAAACCCGATACTATCTGCAGAAAATGTGCTTCCCGATCGTCTTGTACTGCGGGCGCGACCAGATCCATTTCGACGTGGCCGTCGCGGGGTTGAAATAATAGAGGCAGCCGTCGGTCGGATCCAAGCCGCTGACCGCGTCCTTCACCGCTTTCATCGCGCTTTCGTTAGGCGTGAGCCAGATTTGGCCGTCGGCGACTGCCGTGAATGCGCCCGGTTGGAAAATTACGCCCGAAGCGGTATTCGGAAATTGCGGAGACTTCACGCGGTTCAAGATGACGGCCGCGACCGCCACTTGGCCGATATAAGGCTCGCCTCGGGATTCGCCGTAGACGGCGTTCGCCATCATTTTCAGGTCTTTACTCGTCAGGCCGAGATTGTTGTTGGCGGGTAGCTTCGCCGAACTCGCCGAGCCTTCCCCGCCTACTCCGCCTCCGGAAGATGCGGCTCCGCCCGGCAATTCAGCTGCGGTAGGCTTCCAATCCTTCGTGGCGCTCCATAGCTTGAGCTTTGTTTTAGCCCCGACGATGCCGTCCGATTTCAATCCGAACTTCCACTGGAACCAAGTAACCGCGTTCTTCGTCTCGCTCCCGAAGACACCGTCTACTTTTCCGTTGAAATACCCCAGCGCTTTCAGTCTGCCTTGCAGCTCGTAAATATCTTTACCCGTCGAACCTTGCTTAAGAATCGTCGATCCGAACGTCTCGCGGCTTAGCCCGTGATTTTGCAACGTATAGAAACCGAGCAAGCCGAACACTAAGCAAACGGTCAGGATAACTAGACGATAGCTCACCGTATTCACGCCTTTCTTCATAATCCATGTTGGTCTTTCGCCCGTTAGTATGAGATTCGCGAAACCCTCTTATACCCATTTCGGGCAGCATAAACAAAAAGCCCGCCGTCCAGAATTCGGACGGCGAGCGAATGGAATGAAGGCTATATCAGGTTGGAAATTACGAGGAAATGCGCTGTTGATACTGCTCCATTGTCATAAGCACCTCGCGTGGCTTGCTGCCTTCGTAAGGGCCGACGATGCCTTTGGCTTCCATCGTGTCGATAAGCCTCGCGGCGCGTGTATAACCGACCCGCATGCGGCGCTGAAGCAGCGAGACGGACGCTTGCTTCGCTTCGATGATGATCTGTACCGCTTGATCGAACAGCTCGTCGAGCATTTCGTCAGCCGTGTCCGATTCGGTCTCGTCTACTTCGGGCACGAGATCTTCGTTATATTCGGCTTCGGCTTGTCCGCGGGCGAATCCGACGACTTGCTCCACCTCGTTATCCGACAGGAACGCGCCTTGTACCCGAATCGGCTTGGAAGCGCCCATCGGCAGGAACAGCATATCTCCCCGGCCGAGCAGCTTCTCCGCGCCGACCATATCGAGAATCGTGCGCGAATCGACCTGCGACGATACGCCGAATGCGATCCGGCTAGGAATATTCGCCTTGATGACGCCGGTAATGACGTCGACAGACGGCCGCTGCGTGGCGATGATCAGATGGATACCCGCGGCGCGGGCCATCTGAGCCAAGCGGGTGATCGCGTCCTCGACGTCGCCTGCGGCGACCATCATGAGGTCGGCCAGCTCGTCCACGATGACGACGATGTAAGGCAGAACGCCGTCCGGATTGTTTCCGCTCATCATCAGCGCGTTGTAGCCTTCGATGTTCCTCGTGCCGGACTTGGAAAACTTCTCGTACCGCTTCTCCATCTCGACGACGATTTTCTTGAGGGCGAGGGACGCGCGCCTAGGGTCCGTGACGACAGGAGCCAGCAGGTGCGGAATTCCGTTATATACATTGAGCTCGACCATCTTCGGGTCGATCATCAGGAACTTCACTTCGTCTGGCTTCGCCTTATAGAGCAAGCTCGTAATGATGCCGTTAATACAGACGGATTTACCGGAACCGGTCGCTCCCGCGACCAGCATGTGCGGCATCTTCGCCAAGTTGCCGACGATCGGCTGTCCGGAGATGTCGCGCCCGAACGCGATGGTGAGCTTAGCCTGCGATTCTTGGAACGGCTGCGTCTCCAGCACCTCGCGAAGCGTAACGACGCTGACCTCGTTGTTCGGAACCTCGATGCCAATCGCCGATTTGCCCGGGATTGGTGCCTCCATCCGGATATCTTTAGCGGCGAGCGCGAGCGCGATATCGTCGGTCAGGCTAACGATACGGCTGACTTTTACCCCGACGTCGGGCTGCAGCTCGTACCGCGTGACGGCGGGCCCTCTCGCCACGTCGAGCACTTTGGCGCGAACGCCGAAGCTCTCGAGCGTCGCTTCGAGCTTGCGAGCGGTGCTCATATAGTCGGCGGCGCTGCCGGCTTTACCGGCGGCCGTCGGCTTATCCAGCAAGTTCAGCCCCGGCAGGCGATACGGTTTCGGCGGCTTGCGCACCGGCTTAGGAGCCTCGGGTACGGCTGCACCCTCCGCGACGTCGCCTGCTTGTGGCTGATCCGCGTCTACGGCCGGCACGTCATTGTCCTCCCCGAGGTCCAGTTCGGCTTGCACGAGATTAGCCGGCACCTCCGGCTCTTCCATGCGGTCGTCTTCGTCTTCCCAATCCGGCGTCGGATACGCCTGTTGGGCGAAATCCGTAAATCTCGGCTGCGGCTGCTCTTGCGGCGGCGTGACAGGCGATATCGGCAATTCGTCGTCCGTCTCGCGAACTTCCTCGTGCATCGTATGTATGGCCGTTGTCATGGCTTTAGCAGCCGTCGTCGCTTCGTTTTTCTTCGAGGCTCTGATGTTCAGATTAACCGGTCCGTCTTCGTCCCACTGATCCTCCGGCATGCCTCCGGTCTCGCGTTCCGGTTTGCCGTGGAACAGCTGGAAGAACAGCGGCGTCTTGCGTTGCCGCGGCATGAGCGGCTGCTCGTCCATCGCGTCATCGTCCGGTTCGAGCGGTATAGCGGGTATCGCAGCCGGCTTGCTTGCGCCTTTGACAGGCACCGCTTTCGCGCGCAGCAGCTTGCTGCCCGATGACATACGCGCGGCCAATAGCGGCATGACGCGCATCAGGAATAGACGGATCGCTCTGCCCATCTCGACGTACGAGCGATTCGTGATGAGTAATAAAGCGATCGCGAATTCTATAATCAGAACGAACTTCGCGCCGTAATAGCCGAAGAGCCAATAGAGCACCGAGTATTGCAGCGCGCCGGTCATTCCTCCGCCGATGTCCTTCTGCGTGATCGGTACGTCTTCTTCCGGAGGTACGGACCAAAGCTGCTCCTTCAACTGGTCCATCGTCTGGCTGACGATATTCGACGGAGTAACCGCATCGACAAGGCCAAGGCTATCGTCGATCGCGGCCATCGCGCTCCATAAGGTAAAGCCGAGCACGACGATAATAAAGCCGGACCTGCGCGACGTCCAACCGCGCGGCCAGCTTCGTTTAATCATGACATACAATCCAATCCAAACGCCTGCGAGCGCGAGCATATAATAATGGATGCCAAGTAGGAAGCCGAACAGCTTGGAAAGCGATCTTCCGACGGCGGCTTCTCCGGAGATGGCGATAACCGATAACGTAATCAATAGAATGCCGTACACTTCGTATTTTAGGCTTGCTCCGAACGGAGCGCGTTTTTTCTTGCGTTTAGCCAAAGCTGCCACCTCCCGGTTCAACATTATACCACAGTTGACGCGAGGTTGGCAGAAGTTCCCGTCGACTTACATCCCTAGTCCCGCTTGGCCGGTATCGCTTTCATCGTAGGCCTTCGCCGCGTAATAGATCGATCGTCCCGGCATAAATTCGGGATTTAAGTACTGGTCGAGCGGCGCGGACAGCAGCCGCACGATCGTGCCGACTCCCGGCGCGGTCGGGCGGACCTGCATCGTCACTTGTCCGTGCGTAATCTCGACGAAAGGTCCCGGTTCCGCTTGCATGCCGTCGAGAACGAGCTCCAGCGGCATCGTCGTATAGAGCGTCATCCCACGGTCGCTCCTTCCAGCTTGACTTGCTTGCGTTCGGCGATTCGCCGATTCAGCTCGCGCAATCCGTCGCCGAGTCCGCCGACGGCGTTAATTAAACCATGCTTGACCGCATCGGCGCCGATAACTGTCGTGCCGATGTCCCGCGTCAGCTCGCCTGTTTTGAACATTAGCTCCTTGAACTTTTCTTCCGTAATGCCGGAATGGCGTATGACGAAGCGAGTGACGCGTTCCTGCATTTTCTCCAAATATTCGAACGTTTGCGGAACGCCGATGACCAGCCCCGTCATCCGAATCGGGTGAATCGTCATCGTGGCGGTATCGGCGATGAACGTATAGTCCGACGAGACGGCGATCGGCACGCCGATCGAATGGCCGCCGCCAAGGACGACGGTCACGGTCGGCTTGCTGAGCGATGCGATCATCTCCGCGATGGCCAGCCCTGCTTCGACGTCTCCCCCGACCGTGTTCAGTACGATCAGCAAGCCTTCGATCTTCGGATTTTGCTCGGCGGCGACGAGCTGCGGGATGACGTGTTCGTATTTGGTCGTTTTATTTTGCGGCGGCAGCATGAGATGTCCTTCTACCTGGCCGATGATCGTGAGACAGAAGATGTTCGACTCTCCCGCCGGCAACGGCGTCTGGCCGAGCTGCACGATCGATTCCGTCGTCGCGGATGCCCGCTTGCCCTCATCAGCCGGAATCGCGTTCGGATTCACGCTGGGTTCCGCGCCGTTCGCTTCGTTCTTGTCTTTATTGCTCAACTTGATCCCTCCATCGCTGCATCCTAATGGCTTGACATAGTATGGTCGCCA
Source organism: Bacillota bacterium (assembly GCA_023460795.1). Lineage (GTDB taxonomy): Bacteria > Bacillota > Bacilli > Paenibacillales > Paenibacillaceae > Cohnella. The sequence continues at coordinate 42,690 of JAEWPC010000012.1, forward strand.
AGGGAACAATTATACGGCTTACAACAAAGCAAAAACCGCTCCCCTCCGCATCGCGTGCGTGAGGGAACGGTTCTGAATGAGTGTGGGTTATCCGTCTTTCTCTTATACTTCCATGATGATCGGCAAGATCATCGGTCTGCGTCTCGTTTGCTCGTACAGGAACCGGCCGAGCGCGTCTTTGACGTTCGTCTTCAGCGACGCCCATTCGTTCACGTTATCGTTCATCAGCTTCTGCAGCGTGCCCGTTACGATGCGGTTCGCTTCTTCCAGCAGCCCTTCGGACTCTCTCACGTAGACGAAGCCGCGCGAGATAATGTCCGGTCCGGACATGATTGCGCCGTCTTGCTTGCTCAGCGTAACGACGACGACGAGGATGCCGTCTTGGGACAGCAATTTGCGGTCGCGCAGGACGATGTTGCCTACGTCTCCGACGCCAAGTCCGTCGATCAGCACGTTGCCGGACGGAATTTTGCCGGCTTTGCGCGCCGAACCGTTCTGGAATTCGACCGTGTCACCGTTATCGATAAGGAAAATATTTTCCTTAGGAATGCCTACCGCTTCGCCTAGCAAGCCGTGATGGCGGAGCATCCGGTATTCACCGTGAATCGGGATGAAATATTGCGGCCGAATGAGGTTCAGCATGAGCTTCAATTCTTCTTGGCTGCCGTGTCCGGATACGTGTACGCCGGATATCGATCCTGGTCCATAGATGACATGCGCGCCTAGGCGCATCAATTCGTCTACCGTACGGCCGACATAACGCTCGTTACCCGGGATCGGGGTAGCGGCGATTACGACGGTGTCGCCTGGCAGAATGTCGACTTTGCGGTGTGTCGATCTCGCCATGCGTGTAAGCGCAGACATGGGTTCGCCCTGGGAGCCCGTCGACAGGATGACGACGCGGTCCGCGGGGAGCTTGTTCACTTCTTCAGGCTCAATGAGCATGCCTTCCGGAATGTTCAGGTAGCCGAGTTCGGACGCGATCGTAACGACGTTAACCATGCTGCGTCCGATAACGGTCATCTTGCGGCGCGTTTCGATCGCGGCGTTGATGACCTGCTGAATCCGATGGACGTTCGATGCGAAGGTCGCAACGACGACGCGTTGTTTGGAACTGCGGAAAATCTCTTCGAATTCCTTGCCGATGTTGCTCTCCGACGGCGTGAATCCTGCGCGTTCCGCGTTCGTGCTGTCCGATAACAGCGCCAATACGCCGCGGCTGCCGATTCCGGCCATCCGCTGCAAGTCCGCATACTGCTCGTTCACCGGCGTATGGTCGAACTTGAAGTCGCCCGTATGAACGACGATGCCTTCCGGAGTATCCAGGCATACGCCGACGGAATCCGGAATACTGTGATTCGTACGGAAGAAGCTCGCTTTAATCGAACCGAGCTGCAGCTCCGTTGCTTCGTTAATGAGAATCCGCTTCGTGTCGCCGAGCAATCCCGCTTCTTTGAGCTTATTCTCGACGAGTCCGAGCGTCAGTTTCGTGCCGTAGATCGGCACGTTCAATTGCTTCAAGATGTACGGAAGACCGCCGATGTGGTCCTCGTGACCATGCGTAAGCAGTATGCCCCGTACTTTATCGCGGTTTTCCAATAGATAAGTTATGTCCGGAATAACGACGTCGATGCCGAGCATCTCTTCCTCTGGAAACTTTAATCCGGCATCAACGACGATAATATCGTTCGCGTATTGAATGCAATACATGTTTTTGCCGATCTCACCTACGCCGCCGAGCGCGAAAATGAGCAATTTATCTTGGTTGTTTTTCTTAGACAAGTGTAGTACCTCCCGAATCATCTCGACGATCCCGTTCGATATGAAATTTTCAAGTTGCTAAATATTGGCCGCACCCAATCACTCTCAATCATTATACATGAAGCAAAAGAACAAAAACAAGTTCGCCGAAAGAGGTTCTACGCAGCAAAAAAACCGATATCCAGCGGATATCGGTTTCGCGGGTAAGGGGACTTAGCGGCGAACGACAGAAATCCGATGGTTAAGCTTTCATTAACGCTTGCAGGAATTCTTTCTCCGCCTCGGTCGCGCCTGTGAGAGGCAGACGAACGCCGCCCACCGGCAACCCGCGCAGGCTAAGCGCATGCTTGACCGCGACCGGATTCGGAACCGGGTGCGGGCAGTTGAACAAGCCCTTGAAATACGGATAGCATTGCTGATTGAGCGCGATCGCTTCTTGAACGTTGCCCGCCAAGTAGGCGTCGATCAGCTTCTTCATCCGCGCGCCGATCACATGGCTGGCGACGCTGACGATACCATAGCCGCCGACCGACAACACCGGCAGCGTCATCGCATCGTCTCCGCTATATACGATGAAACCTTCCGGCGCGCCGCTGACGATTTCCGTTACTTGCTCCAAGCCGGCGCACTCTTTGGTCGCGACGATGTTCGGAATTTGCGCGAGCCGCAGCGTCGTCGCGACCGAGATCGAAGTAACCGTGCGGGAAGGCACGTTATAGATCATGACCGGAAGCTTGGTCGCTTCGGCGATGACGCGGAAATGCTGGTAGATGCCTTCTTGGCTTGGCTTATTGTAATACGGAGCGACGAGCAGAATCCCGTCGACGCCGGCTTCTTCCGCCTTCTTCGTCAATTGAATAGAATGCGCCGTTTCGTTGCTCCCCGTGCCTGCGATGATCTTAGCGCGTCCCGCCGCTCTCTTGACCGCGAAGCGGAACAGCTCGACCTTCTCCTCGTCGGACAGCGTCGGAGACTCTCCCGTCGTCCCGCTGACCACTAGGCTTTCGGCGGCTTGCTCTTCAATCAGATAATCGATGATTCGGCCTGTCGTCTCCCAGTCGATATTTAACTGCTCATCGAATGGCGTTACCATTGCCGTAACTAAACGTCCGAAACTCATTGCGGTTCCCCCTTGATTCTACGTCTTATTATGCCAGATGAAGTCCGAACGCGGAATGTAAAGCTTGAAGCGCCGCAGCCAGATCGGTTTCGGCGATCAGCACCCATATCGTCGTATTCGAGTCCGCGGATTGCAAGATGTTAATTCCCGCTGTCGTTAAAGCTTCCACGATCCCGGCCATCACGCCGGGCTCGCCGTTCATGCCGCCTCCGATAAGCGATACCTTGGCGCAGCCTCTGCGCACGACCGGTTCGAAATCAAGCTCGCGCAGCAGCTTTATCGCATCGTCCGTATCGGCGTCGGGCACCGTGTAATGAACGCCGGTCGGCATGACGTTAATGAAATCCACGCTGATCCCGTGCGTAGCCATCGCCCGGAATACGCGAAGCTGCAGATCGGAAGGTCCGTTATCGTTATATACCGCAAGCTGGGTCACGCTGCTGACGTGCGCCAGCCCCGTGACCGTACGGTCCGTCCACACGCCCTTCTCCCTGATCGTTTCCGACCTGGTGACGAGCGTGCCTTCTCCGTCCGAGAACGTCGAGCGTACGCGAACGGGAACGCCGGCTTTCATCGCGATCTCGACGGCCCTGGGGTGAATGACTTTGGCGCCGTTGTTCGCCATATTGCTAATCTCTTCGTAGCTTACGACCGGCAGCTGGCGAGCGCTTGGCACCCACCTCGGATCCGCGGTTAGAATGCCATCCACGTCCGTATAGATATCGACGATGGACGCGCCGAGAGCGGCGCCTAATGCCGTTGCCGACGTATCGCTCCCGCCGCGCCCGAGCGTCGTGATCTCTCCGCGGTCCGTTGCGCCTTGGAAGCCGGCGACGATCACGACGCGGCCTTCCTTAAGGTGCTGACGGATCGCTTCCGTCTGAATGCGCAAGATTCGCGCGGAGCCGAATCTCGCATCCGTCACGATCCCTGCCTGTCCTCCCGAAAGAGCGACGGAAGGAATCCCTTCCGCGGTCAACAGGCTGCACAGCGTTGCGGCGGAGATCAGTTCTCCGCAAGAGAGCAGCAGATCTTTCTCTCTAGCGGGCAAGGCGTTGCCGTTCTGCCGGATAAGCTCTAGCAATGAATCGGTGGCATACGGCTCCCCGCGTCTTCCCATCGCCGATACGACGACGACGAGCGAGTGCCCGGCAGCTCGTTCCCGGACAATGTGACGGAGGACGTGGCTTCGGCTTTGTTCGCCTTGCAGCGACGTTCCGCCGAATTTCTGCACGATCAGGTCCATCTTGGGCTTCCTCCACTTCAGGCATAGACCATTGGTGGAACAAGAGAGAGATCGTTGCTGCTGCTCCGAATTATTGAGGGATTGCGATAAACTCCGCGATCTGAACCGCGTTCCAAGCCGCGCCTTTGAGCAGGTTGTCGGACACGATCCACAGGTTCAAGCCGCGCGGGTTGGAGATGTCGCGGCGAACGCGTCCGACGAACGTCTCGTTCTTGCCTGCCGCGAACACAGGCATCGGATATTGTTGACCTGCCGGATCGTCAAGCAGGACGATGCCGGGAGCATCCGACAGCAAATTCTTTACTTCTTCGACTTCGAAATCGGACTTCAGCTCGACATATACCGATTCGGAGTGACCATAGACGACCGGCACGCGTACGCAAGTCGCCGTGACTTCCAGCGTATCGTCGCCAAGGATCTTCTTCGTCTCGCGTATCATCTTCATTTCTTCGAGCGTAAAACCGTTGTCCGTAAACTTGTCGATTTGCGGGATGACGTTGAACGCGATCTGATGCTTCACCGGAAGCGAAGCCGTCGGCAGAATGTCCGGTTTCGGATCGTTGCCGGCAAGAACTTCGCCCGATTGACGTAGCATCTCGTTAATGGCTTTGGCGCCTGCGCCGGATACCGCTTGATAAGTCGACACGATAATACGGCTAATGCCGTAACGGTCGTAAAGCGGTTTAAGCGCGGCGACCATCTGGATCGTCGAGCAGTTCGGGTTCGCGATGATCCCTTTGTGCCCGCTGAGCTTATCGATATTGACTTCCGGAACGATAAGCGGGGTGTCCGGATCCATCCGGTAAGCGTTCGTATTGTCGATGCACACCGCGCCGTGTTCGACCGCATAAGGAATGAGGGCCTTGCTTACGTCCCCGCCTGCGCTGAACAACGCGATGTCAACGCCCTTGAAGCTTTCCGGCTTCGCCTCTTCCACCGCGATCTCGTGTCCCTTGAACTTGAGTTTCGTGCCGGCGGAACGCGCCGAAGAGAGAAGCTTCAGGCTGGCCAACGGGAAGTCGCGTTCTTCGAGTAATCGGATGATCTGTTCTCCAACGGCGCCGGTCGCTCCAACGACGGCGACGTTAAACAACGCACGTGAAGACATTGGATGATTCTCCCCTTTGGTGCAACGAATATCTCAAGCGTATTGGAATCGCTCAATGAGCAATGGTTGCAGTTGTTTGCCTTGCAGCGCGGCCTCGCACGTTTCCAAGACGAGATCCATGCGCGCGACAAGGGAATTCGGCTTCGCCTGCGGGTTGTCTTGACCGAACGGAACGAAATACACGTTCTTCGTTACGAGCAGCTTCGCGATATTGGCTGCGTTCAAGCCAAGTCCGTCGTTCGTCGAAATGGCGAGAACGAGCGGCCTTTGGTTACGCATCTGAGACTTGGCGGCCATCAATACCGGTCCGTCCGTCATCGCGTTCGCCAGCTTGCTTGTCGTGTTGCCCGTGCATGGAGCAATCGCCAATACGTCAAGCCTCTTCGAAGGGCCGAGCGGTTCCGCGTCCACGATCGTCGATATGATCTCGTTGCCTGTAATATCTCGAAGCGCCTTCTGCCAATCCGCCGAAGCGCCGAATCTAGTATCCGTAGTCATGATCGTAGTAGAAACGATCGGCACGACGTTCGCGCCTGCGTCGACGAAACGCTGGATTTGCGGCATGATCTCCGAAAGCGTGCAATGCGATCCGGACAAAGCGTAGCCTACCGTTATCCCGTGCCAATTCATGATTGATTCCCCCGTAGTCGGAAGTCTTCCAGAATGATCTGGGTCAGACTGTTCGCGATGATTCGACCGGCTGTCTTCGGAGCCACGATTCCAGGTAATCCGGGCGCCAGCAGCGCCTTGATTCCTCTCTTCTCGGCGAACCGAAAATCGGTTCCGCCAGGCTTCGATGCCAAGTCGATAATACATGCGCGCAGGGGAAGCTGTGCGATCACTTGTGCTGTGACTATCATAGTCGGAATTGTATTAAAAATCAAGTCGATATTCCCCGCCTGGCGCGCGATTTCAGGCATATAGAAAGGCTCAAAACCGACCTCGAAAGCACGTGCGAACGACTCGTCGCGGCGCACTCCGACCTTCACGTTAGCGCCGAGCGCCTTCAGCGTCCGAGCCATCGTAAAGCCGGTCCGCCCGAGTCCGAGCACCATGCAATTCGAGTTGTGAATCGTAATATCCGTATTCTGTATCGCCATCATAAGGGCGCCTTCGGCGGTCGGAATCGAGTTGTAGATCGCGACGTCATCCCGCTCGAACAGCTCGACGAGCGCGATTTGATGCTTCTCGCACAGCTTCCTCAAATAAGGCTTAGCCATGCCCGTAATGATTTTACACGTCTTAGGAGCCACAGATAGATGGGCTTCCGTCAATTTAAGCTCTTGGTCCGTAAATATCGTCGAGATCGTCCCGTCGTCATCCGTACCGACCGCAGGAAGCACCAATGCGTCCGCATTGTGCAGAATGTCCGGGGTCCAGTCGGCTTTGACGACTCCGCTGAACGGCGTATCCAGCCTATCGAAGCCGCATAACGTAACACTCGCGTCGAGCTCCGTTAGACGGCGAATGACTTCCAGCTGCCTGGCGTCTCCTCCTGCGAGAACGATCTGTGCTCCCGTGAGCATCGTGTCCCCTCCCTTCGTTTGCTTGCTTGCTTAGCACATCGTATGCATGCGCCCAGTCAGGGGTGAAGGGACAGATCGGGAGAACGACACCCCTAACAAGCAAAAAAGCCCGATCCGACCATTGGTCGAATCAAGCTTTACTCCTACAACCATTATTTCCCGGTGTGACCGAACCCGCCTTCGCCGCGGAGAGTGTCCGGCAGTTCGGACACTTCCTGCAGCGCGACTCGAGGTACGAGTTGGAACACGATCTGCGCGATCCGCTCGCCGCGATTGATCGTGAAGGCTTCCTGCCCCAAGTTAATGAGCAGTACTTTCACTTCGCCGCGATAATCCGCGTCGATCGTGCCCGGCGTATTCAAGCAGGTAATGCCATGCTTGAAGGCTAGCCCGCTGCGGGGTCTCACTTGGGCTTCAAGCTCGCGAGGCATCGCCATGGCGAAGCCCGTCGGAATTAATGCTCGCTGGCCCGGAGCCAAGACGACCGGCTCGGTTACCGCGGCGTGGACGTCGAAACCAGCCGCCCATTCCGACATTTGCTGAGGCAGCGGAACGTCTTCATTCCCCGGAAGCCTCTTCAGTTGAATTGGATACAACGAACTCCCTCCCGATTCCCGACAACACTTTATCGTTAGCGCCGACTAGAGCGACCGCGCTCGGCTGCTGCATCATTTTCGCGACCATGTCGTTGACGTCATTCAGCGACACCCGGTCGATTCTCGCCAGCATGTCGTCCAATGAATGATGCCGCCCGAGCATCAGCTCGTTTTTGCCTATGCGGTTCATCCGGCTGCTCGTGCTTTCCAAGCTTAAGATCAGATTGCCCTTCAGCTGCTCTTTGCCGCGGGAAATCTCGGCTTCGCTCAGCCCGTTGGCCGCGACGTCGTTCAGCATTTCCATCGTGAGGTCATAGACGTCCTGGGTTTGCTTCGGTGCCGTTCCCGCATATACGGTGAACAATCCGCTGTCTGCATAGGAGGTGTGATAGGAGTACACCGAGTAAGCCAAGCCGCGCTTCTCGCGAATTTCTTGGAACAGCCGCGAGCTCATGCCTCCGCCGATCGTATTGTTAAGCAGAATCATCGCGTATAAATTCGGTTCTTGGATCGAACAGCCCGGGAACGTCAGGCATAGATGGTTCTGCTCGGTCTTCTTCCGATGGAACAACGCGCCAGAACGGAACGACGGCGTGGCAACCGGCTGTTCGCTGCCTCTGACGTCGAACTGTCCGAAATGCTCTTCCAGTAACGCGAGGACGTCTTCGCCTACGTTGCCGGCAATGCTGATGACCGTATTGTCGATCCGATAACGCTCGCTCATATAGTTGCGCAAATCCGAAGGGCCCATGGCATTCAGCCGCTCCGCCGTGCCGAGTATGGAGTACGCCAGCGGATGCCCGTCATAGGCGGCTCTGGAAGCGAGATCGTGAACCGTATCGTCCGGCGTGTCGTCGTACATCGAGATTTCCTCGAGGATGACGTTCTTCTCCTTCGCCAATTCTTCGTCCGCAAGCTGCGAGTTGAAGAACATGTCCGCGAGAATGTCGACGGCGATCGGCAGATGCTCGTCAAGCACCTTAGCATAATAGCAAGTGTATTCTTTGGACGTGAAGGCGTTCACGTTGCCGCCGATTCCGTCGAAACGGTCGGCGATATCTTTAGCGCTATGTCGATCGGTCCCTTTAAACAGCATGTGTTCGATAAAATGGGAAATCCCGTTGTTGTCCAACGTTTCGTAGCGGGAACCGGTTTTGACCCAGATGCCGAACGATACCGATCTGACGCCGGGAATCGATTCGATCATCACGCGCAGTCCGTTCTTAAGTTGATACTTGTTCACCCGATCTCCCCCTTTGAGAATGATATCACTATACCAAATTCCGACAACTGCCACAACAACGCCTACGCTCGATCCGTTGACAACGTCTCGGATACCGTTCCAAGCGAGTACCCTTTCGCCTTTATCGACTTAATGATGCCGGGCAGCGCGCCTTTCGAGGATTCCGTCGGGTGCATTAAAATTAACGTACCCGGACCTACGCGCGCGTCGACTTTAGAGACGATCGACCAAGAGGCCGGTTTCATCCAATCCAGCGTGTCGAGCGTCCATAGCACGGTTCGGAGACCGTATTCGGAAGCGACTTTTACCGTTAGACCGTTGTAGTCGCCCGACGGAGGCGCGAACCAATGGTTGTCGACGCCGAGCTCGTCCAGCAGCTTCTCTACTTTGCCGATTTCTTCTCGTTGTCTGACCGGGCCTAGTTGACTCATGTTCGGATGCGTATAGGCATGGTTCGATACTTCGTGCCCGCGCGCGATAATTTCTTGGGCGACTTCTTTATGCTTCGATAGCCACATGCCGTCAAAGAAGAACGTCGCGTGAACGTTCGCGGCTTTGAGCGTATCCAGCATCGGCATCAAATATTCGTCGCCCCATGCTACGTTGATCATCAGCGCGACCATCGGCTTCGCGGGGTTGCCCCGATAAATCGGCAGCAGCGGCAAGTCCGCAATATCGACCTCCGGTTTGACCTCTCGGTACACCCATGGGACGGCATCGGCGTCGCCGGGCAATCGAATGCCTTGCTCGACCGCTTTGCGGTATGTCGCTTGGATATCGACTTCTTTGCCGTTATATCCAGGGATCGCCTTCCATACCCGATCGTTAACCGCATTGATGGCCGGGACTTTCTTGGCCGGCGCTTCTTGTTTGATCCATTGCAGCAGATCGGCGTTGCCGGGCGCCGGACTGAACGCCTCGCCTGCGGCTGTCTGCTTCAATGCGGTCAAATAGTCATGAACTGGCCCGTACGTACCTAATAGCACCACCAGCAGCAAACATATGGCCAACGCGAATGCTTTGGCACGCATCTTGTTCGCGTTCATGCTTCCTCTCACCCCGATCTTGTCCCCTTACCCTGCATAAAGCCTATGCGCAGAATAAGGTTAATATGAGAGAGCATCCCATGTTGCGGGGCGATTTATGCAAAACAAAAAGAGACCCGAAAAGCTTGTCTCTTTTGTCCATTCGATATGCGATTGTTAAGCTTTGGTTTCGACCGAGGAAGGCTTCTCCGGCGCCAGAAGCGCTTTGCGGGACAAGTTGATCCGACCCATGTTGTCGATTTCCGTTACTTTCACTTCGACGACGTCTCCGATGTTGAGGACGTCTTCGACTTTGGCGATTCTTTCGTGAGCGACTTGGCTAATATGGATCAGCCCGTCTTTATTCGGAAGAATCTCGACGAAGCAACCGAACTTCTCGATCCGTTTGACCGTACCCGTGTACACTTCGCCGACCACGACCTCTTTGACGATGCCTTCGATGATCGAGCGTGCGCGGTTGTTCGCGGCTTCGTCCGTCGAAGCGATATAGACGGTACCGTCTTGCTCGATATCGATTTTAACGCCGGTCTCTTCGATGATTTTGTTGATGATCTTACCGCCGGAACCGATAACGTCGCGGATTTTGTCCGGATTGATCTTGAGCGTAATGATCTTCGGAGCGTACGGGCTAAGCGATGTACGCGGCTCTGTCATCGTCTCGAGCATTTTGCCGAGGATGTACATGCGGCCTTCCTTGGCTTGCGCGAGCGCGTCGGTCAAGATCTGGCGATCGATGCCGTCGATCTTGATATCCATTTGGATCGCCGTAATGCCGGCCGCCGTACCCGCTACCTTGAAGTCCATATCGCCGAGATGGTCTTCCATCCCTTGGATGTCGGTCAAGATCGACGTATGCTCGCCGTCTTTGATCAGGCCCATCGCAACGCCGGCAACCGGAGCTTTGATCGGTACGCCCGCGTCCATCATGGCCAGCGTGCTGGCGCAAATACTTGCTTGGGACGTCGAACCGTTAGACTCGAGCACCTCGGATACGAGACGAATCGTATACGGGAACTCCGCCTCGGAAGGAATGACTTTCAACAATGCGCGTTCGCCGAGCGCGCCGTGTCCGATCTCGCGGCGTCCTGGCGGACGGAGCGGACGAGCTTCGCCGACCGAGAACGGCGGGAAGTTGTAATGGTGCATGAAGCGCTTCGATTCCTCGAGGCCGATGCCGTCGAGAATTTGCACTTCGCCGAGCGGACCGAGCGTACAGATGCTAAGCGCTTGCGTTTGGCCGCGCGTGAACAGGCCGGAGCCGTGCGTGCGAGGCAGCAAACCGACATCGGTGGAGATCGGACGAATTTCGTTAAGCGCGCGGCCGTCCGGACGCACTTTGTCGTGCGTGATCAGGCGACGAACTTCGTTCTTCACGATATCGTACAGCACTTCCTTGACGTCTTTCAGCTTGTTCGGCTCTTCCGCGTACTGGATCGCGAAATGATCGACCGTCTCCGCATTGATCGCATCGATCGCTTCTTGGCGGGCATGCTTCTCGGAGATGCGTACCGCTTCGACGAGACGAGCTTGAGCATAAGCTTGCACTTCCGCTTCCACTTGCGCGTCGACCGCATGCAGCTTAACTGCCATTTTCGGCTGGCCGGCTTTGGCGACGAGTTCGTCGATCATACCGCAAATTTTCTTGATTTCGTCGTGGCCGAACATGATCGCTTCAAGCATATCCGCCTCGGATACTTCGTCCGCTTCCGCCTCGACCATCATGATCGCGTCGCGCGTACCTGCGACGACGACATAAAGATCGCTCTTCGCTTCTTGTTCGACGGTCGGATTCACGATGAACTGGCCGTCGATCCGTCCCACGATAACGCCGCCGATCGGTCCGTTGAACGGAACGTTGGAAATCGCGAGCGCCGCGGAAGTACCGATCATTGCCGCGATTTCGGGCGAACAGTCCTGATCGACGCTCATGACCAGGTTTACGATCTGCACGTCGTTCCGGAACCCTTCCGAGAATAACGGACGAATCGGACGGTCCGTCAGCCGGCTTGCGAGAATAGCCTTCTCGCTTGGACGTCCTTCGCGTTTGATGAATCCGCCTGGAATTTTACCTACCGCGTACAGCCGCTCTTCATAGTTAACCGTAAGCGGGAAAAAATCCAAATCTTTAGGCTCCGACGAAGCCGTTACGGTGGACAGCACCACCGTATCTCCATATCGAACGACAACCGCGCCGTTCGCTTGCTTGGCTAGACGTCCTGTTTCGAGCGCGAACGGACGGCCTCCGAGCAACATCTCAACTCGTTGTTCCAAAAAAATTCCCTCCTCTATAACCTACAACTTTATGTACATTCGACACACTTTCCATTATTTCCTGCTAGCAGGCCGCTTAGGCATCGAAACTTGGCTTGAAGCATCCTAATATCGGAAAAAAGCAACCCGGAGCCGGAAGGGACGATGTGTCCCATCGGCTGATCCAGGTTGCTTTCGTGCGGTGCATGATTAGCGACGAAGACCGAGCTTCGCGATAAGCGCGCTGTAACGGCTAACGTCTTTGTTTTTCAAGTAAACGAGAAGCTTACGGCGTTGGCCAACCATCTTGAGCAAACCGCGGCGCGAGTGGTGATCTTTCTTGTGCGACCGGAAATGGTTCGTCAAATTGTTGATGTTCTCCGTAAGGATAGCGATCTGGACTTCCGGGGATCCCGTGTCCGAAGCATGCGTACGATGCTCTTCGATCAGTGCGTTCTTACGTTCTTGAGTCAATGCCATCCTGGAACACCTCCTTCAATAGAATCGCCATTAGCCTCGCAGGCGTTGGTGAAGCGCGCAGCCAAGCTAAGGTTATGTTTGCTTACCGCCCTGCCATGCCGGCCGGATTTCAGCAACGTTGTCTAGTATAGCACAGATGTGATGCCCGTTACAACGCCCACGTTCATACAATCTTTACGCGCTTGGGAGCGTAGAGAGCAGCGCTTTGGCCTGCTCCGCGTCGTTCGTGATTTGGGCGACGAGCTGATCGATCGATTCGAACTTGCGTTCCGGACGGATGAATGAATGAAAGATAAGCGCGATTTCGCGTCCGTACAGATCGCCAGAGTAATCGAACAAATGAGCTTCGAGCTTAAGCTGTCCTCCCGGCGCGTCGAAAGTCGGACGAACCCCGACGTTCAGCACGCCGTGGTAACGCTCCTCGCCACCCGAAGAACCGCCTTTCGGCAGCACGCGAACCTCGATCGCATACACGCCGTTCATCGGCACGACATAAGGCTGTTCGGGCTTAACATTCGCCGTAGGAAACCCTAGCAATCGTCCCCGTGCGTCCCCATGAACGACGACGCCTTGAATTTCATAAGGTCTGCCGATCAACAGCTTCGCGGCGCGAGGATCTCCGGCTGCCAGCTTCTCGCGAATGCGGGTGCTGCTCACCTTAACGCCTTCGTTATAAACCGGCGAGACGACGTGCACTTGCAAGCCGCCTTCCCCGAATTCGCGAAGCGCCTCGGCATTGCCTTCTCCGCGGTAGCCGAATTTGAAATCGAATCCGACGACCGCCGTGCGAACGCCGATCGGAACGATGAGCGATTTCACGAATCGCTCCGCCGTTACTTCCGAGAACGGTCGGTCGAAATGTATGACGTACGCGGCTTCTACGCCGAGCTCGGCGAACAATTCGAGCTTATCCTCTACCGGCGTGAGCACGGTCGTGTACTGAGAGCCATGACCGAGCACGACTCTCGGATGCGGATCGAACGTCATCACCGCCGGCACGAGACCTTGCTGCTTGGCTAGAGCCACGGCCTGACGGATGACCTCTTGGTGGCCGAGATGGACGCCGTCGAAAAACCCGATCGCAAGCGATATTCCCTGAGATCGGATCGCGCCGGCAGGCCATTCGCTTGATTCGGCCACATGATTCACATATAAATCGTATCGTTCCACCACATGTCCTCCTGCTTCATCGGACTAGGCGTTCCCGGATCCTTGATCGTCTGCGGGATGGAACACCTTCACCGGACGGACCTTATGCAAGTTCTCCTCCACCGAGAACAACCCGAGAAACGCGCCGTCTCCCCTGTACAGCTTCCACAGGCCTTCCCGATCCGGCGGCGGCTGCAGGCGCGCGGCATCGATCGTCTTCCCTTGCAGCACGTAAGTCGACTCCGGCTCGGATACTTCCGTTCGCGGCAAATCGACGAGCGTATCGGCAGAGATGAGCTTCTCTCCGATCTTACCTTGCTCTTGCAGCTGGGCCAGTTGTTCAAGAGTGACGCACTGCGGTTGCCGCAGCCCTGCGCTTTCCGTACGAACGAGCTCCGCCATGACGGCCGGTACGCCAAGCTTTCTGCCGATATCGACGCATAACGTCCGAATGTAAGTGCCTTTGGAGCAGGTTACCGAGAAAGCAACGGTAGGCCGCGGCCCACCCGCGGAAACCTGAAGCACGTTAAGCTCGTGAATCGTGACGCGCCTGGACGGCCGTTCGACCACGATGCCTTCGCGAGCCAACTCGTAAAGACGTTTGCCGTTCATCTTGACCGCCGATACCATCGGAGGAATTTGATCGATCTCTCCGATGAAGGAGCGAGCGGCATCACGGATCGCTTCCTCCGTAAGGAAAGAGGCATCTCGCTCGTCGATCACGTTACCGCTCATATCCTCCGTATCGGTAGCTAGGCCGAATTGCAAAGTCGCTTCGTACGTCTTCGGAAGCTCCTGCAGGTATTCCACGAATCGGGTAGCTCGTCCGATGCACAGCGGGAGCACTCCGGTCACGGCGGGATCGAGCGTACCGGTATGACCGATCCGGCGTTCCCGCAGAATCCTTCTCGCTTTCGCCACGACGTCGTGCGAGGTGAAGCCTGCCGGCTTCCAGATGGCAAGTACGCCGTCAAGCCCAGACTGACCGCTCTTACTCATGCTCGTTCAACGCCTTCTGCACGACGTCCACGACCTTCGAGATCGCTTCGGGAAGCGGCTCGGTTAACCTGCATCCTGCCGCGCGCACGTGTCCGCCGCCGCCGAAATGCTGCGCCACGGCCGCTACGTTCACGGAGCCGGCTGAACGCAGGCTGACTTTCACCGAAGTCTGTCCGTTCTCTTTGAACAACATGCCCACTTCAACGCCTTCGATGTTGCGCGGGTAGTTGACTAGGCCTTCCAGATCCTCGTTCGTCGCACCGGTTTCCACCAAATCCTCTGATGTGACCCATAGCCAGCCAATTCTGTTGTCGTCGCTGAAAGCTAGACGCGACAACCCTCGCTGGATCATTTGCATTTGACCGAAAGTCATGCGCTCGAGAAGAAGCTCGGCGAGCTCCGGCCCGTTCACGCCCGCTTCGAGCAGACGCGAAGCGATTGCCATGACGGCGGGACTCGTGTTCGAATATCTGAACCCGCCGGTATCTGTCAGAATACCCGTATAGATCGCGACGGCAACGTCCCGATCGATCGGGAACGCCATGACGTCGATCAGCTCGATGATGATTTCCGCCGTCGCGGCCGCATCGAACTTAAGGACGTTGACGACCCCGTAGCTGTCATTGGTCGGATGGTGATCGATATTCAGAATGTCGGCGCCATCGGCTACCCATAACTTCCCGCGTTGGCCGACGCGCGAATAATCGGCGCAATCGACGCAGATCACGTTGCGGTATTGCCGCGAGGGGGGCTCGTCGCCCGGAATCGTGACGATCTCCTCGCTGCCCCGCAAATAACGGAGCTTGGACGGCACCGGACCTTCGTTCAACATTGTGTACGTTTTGCCAAGCTTCTCGAGCAGCCATCCCATGGCGACCGTCGAGCTGATGGCATCCCCGTCGGGCTGCACGTGAGACACGACCAGGAAATCGTCTCTTTCACGAATAAAAGCGGCGGCTTCCTGCAATACGTCAGCCCACATGCTTGTTTCCCCCTAACTACTTCTCCAGCGACTCTTCGTTAATCTTGTTCAGCATCGCTTCGATCTTGCTGCCGTACGCGATGGAGCTGTCGAACCTGAACTCCATCACGGGCGTATGGCGCAGCTTCACGCGTCGGCCGAGCTCCGAACGGAGGAATCCGTTCGCGCGGCCGATCGCCTTCAGCGTTTCTTCCTTCTGCTCGTCGCTGCCCAGGATGCTTAAGTACACTCTGGCCAGTGACAGGTCGTTCGTAACGTCGACTCCGGTAACCGTAATGAATCCGATCCGAGGATCTTTCAGCTCCGTCTGAATGATCGTGCTGATCTCCTTCTTGATCTGTTCTCCTACCCGTCCTACCCGGAATTTAGCCATGCTCTTTCACCTCGTTCAATCGGTGTTGGCTTAACGTTCAACGGCTTCCATGATGAACGCTTCGATGACGTCGAGTTCTTTATAGTCGGTAAACTTCTCCAACGTAATGCCGCATTCGTAGCCTTCGGATACTTCCTTGGCATCGTCTTTGAACCGTTTGAGCGTGTCGAGTTTGCCTTCGTACACGACTTTGTTGTCGCGCAGCAAGCGGACTTGAACGTTACGCTGCATTTTGCCGTCCGTAACCATACAGCCGGCGATCGTGCCTTTGTTGATTTTGAAAATGTTGCGAACTTCCGCGTGTCCGATCACTTTCTCTTGGAACACAGGATCTAGCATGCCCTTCATCGCTTGCTCGATCTCTTCGATTACTTTGTAAATGATCGAATGCAGGCGAACGTCGACTTTCTCCTGCTCGGCCGTCGATTGCGCGCCCGATTCCGGACGAACGTTAAAGCCGATGACGATCGCGGACGAAGCGCTGGCGAGACGGATATCGGATTCGGTAATCGCGCCTACGCCGCTGTGGATCGTCCGGACGCGAACGCCTTCGATTTCGATTTTCTCGAGCGAGCCTTTGAGAGCTTCCAAGGAGCCTTGCACGTCGGCTTTGAGGATGACGTTAAGCTCTTTGATCTCGCCTTCTTTGATTTTGCTGAACAGATCCTCGAGCGTTACCGCTTGATTCGCCTTCATCGTCTCTTGGCGCGTCTTGATCGAGCGCTTGTCGGCGATTTCGCGTGCCTTGCGCTCGTCTTCGAACACCATGAACGGATCGCCGGCTTGCGGAACTTCCGTTAAACCGGTAATTTCGACCGGCGTCGAAGGACCCGCTTCCTTAATGCGGCGGCCGCGGTCGTTCGTCATCGCGCGGATCCGGCCGAAGCAGTCGCCCGCTACGAAGGCGTCGCCGACTTTAAGCGTACCGTTCTGCACGAGAATACGGGCAACCGGGCCTTTGCCTTTGTCGAGCTCGGCTTCCATGACCGTACCGCGTGCCCGTTTGTCCGGGTTCGCTTTGTAGTCGTTCACTTCCGCAACGAGAAGGATCATCTCGAGCAGTCCGTCCAGGTTGATGCGTTGCTTGGCGGACACTTCGACGAAAATCGTATCGCCGCCCCACGCTTCTTGAACGAGACCGTACTCGGTCAGCTCTTGCTTTACTTTATCCGGATTCGCATCCGGTTTATCGATTTTGTTGACCGCGACGATAATCGGCACGTTGGCCGCTTTCGCATGGTTGATCGCTTCGACCGTCTGAGGCATGACGCCGTCGTCGGCGGCGACTACGAGAATCGTAATATCCGTTACTTGAGCGCCGCGGGAACGCATCGTCGTGAACGCTTCGTGACCCGGCGTATCAAGGAACGAAATCTTCTTGCCGTTGATCTCGACTTGGTACGCGCCGATATGCTGCGTAATGCCGCCCGCTTCGCCGCTTGCGACTTTCGTCTCGCGGATCGCGTCAAGGAGCGTCGTCTTACCATGGTCGACGTGACCCATGATCGTAACGACCGGCGGACGCGCGACTAGATCGGCTTCGTCGTCGTTCTCTTCGACCGTCTCGAATTGCATATCTTCTACGACGATTTTGACTTCCGTCTCGACGCCGTATTCGCCTGCGATGAGAAGCACCGTGTCGAGGTCGATTTCTTGGTTGATCGTCGCCATGAGACCCATCATGAACAGCTTCTTAATGACTTCGGCAACGTCTTTATGAAGCAGCTTCGCCACTTCGCCGACAGTCATGCTGCCGCGAACGATAACCTTCTTCGGCGTATTGTCGATTTTCTCGCGCGGCGGTTGGTTGTTCTTGCCTCTAGCGTTCTTGCCGCCTTTGCCTTTCGGACTGCGGAAGTTCGGACGCTCATCGAACCGTGCGCCGAGTTCTTTGCGCTTGCCTGCCGCGTTCGGGTTGTTGCGGTTGAAGTCTTCCCGACCTTTGCCGTCACGGCTTGGCGTGCGATTGTCGGTACGAGTGCCGGTCGTGCCGCGTTGGCCAGCTGCCGCTACCGGAGCGCCGCCGCGAGGACCGCCGAATGAAGAGCCTGCCGACGGTGCAGAAGGTCCACGGTTGCCGCCGAAGCCGCCTTGACCTTGCGGACGTTGGCCATAGCCACCCTGACCGCCTTGACCTTGCGGACGCTGACCGTAGCCGCCGTGACCGCCTTGGCCTTGCGGACGCTGACCGTAGCCGCCTTGACCGCCTTGGCCTTGCGGACGCTGACCGTCGCGGTTGTA
>JAEWPC010000013.1 GCA_023460795.1 Bacillota bacterium
GATTTCTGTCCTTCCTTACCTTCAAGATATTTTTTTACAGCTTGTATTTTTTCCTGCGCTGTAAACCTGGCCATAAAAAACTGCACCTCCAATGTTAGATCGTGTCTAACAATTGGGGTGCAGTTCACGAGGAGGGCGGGTCTTCATAACGTTATCATGTAACGCTATTCTCCCTCGAACGACACTTTCGGCGCGAATAACGGGGTGCGGTAATGCTATTTTACTTGAAAATCGGGTGCGAGAGTTACGAGTCCCAATAAAAGCGTTATAGCGTAACGCTTTTACCGCTAGCGAGACAATTACGGAGCGAATAAGGGGATGCGATAACGCTATCGCCGCTCAATAGATGCCCCGTTACTCTTCAATCCTCCGTCAGCTCGTCGATCGTGCGCTCGAAGCTCGGGGCGAGGTTCATGAGGAACCACTCCACTTCGGGGAGATCGAGCTTGCGCAGCTTCTCCTCGGTCTGGCGGCGGGCGGTCGCGAATTCTCGGTTGCCGGCGGACGTCTCGCTGATGCATTTCAAATAGGCATCAAGTAAATCAGCCGCCTTCAGAAGCTTGGCGAGCTCGGGATTCTCCGGCTTGCGACCGATGAGCGGAGAATAGACGTGGCGCAGCGCAGGCGGTACGGTCGAGAGCAACCGTTCCGCGGCCAAATCTTCGATCTCGCGAAAATTCTCGAGAATGCGAGGATTGTGGTGCTTGACCGGCGTCGGAATATCTCCCGTTAACACTTCCGTGGCATCATGGAATAAAGCATAGGCGACGATCTCGTCCGGATTGACGTCGCGGCCGAATATTTCCCGAGAAATGGTGCACAGAGAATGGGCCAGCAGCGCGACGTGGAACGAGTGCTCGGCGACATTGTCCGACGTCGTATTCCGCATGAGACTCCAACGTTCGATATGTTGCAGTCGATAGAGATAGGCGAGATAATGATTCATAGCGGGGAGGCTCCTTTGCTCCGTTGGCGTCAGCCGTTTGTCCTTGTCATATGTTATTATAGACTTAGAGAGAAGCAACGACTAGAGAGGAGAGTTTTACACGTTATGTCTATTTTCGAAGAAAGCATGTATAAACTCATCGTGGAGACTTCCACCAACCTGCCGGCGGACGTGCGCCGCACGATCGCCGCGGCACGAGAGAAGGAAGACAGCGCGACGCGCGCGGGTCTGTCCCTTACGACGATCGCCCAGAATATCGAGATGGCGGAATGCAACGTCTCGCCGATCTGCCAGGATACAGGAATGCCGACTTTCGTCGTTCATACGCCGGTCGGAGCTAACCAGATCGTAATGCGCAAGGAGATTCGTAATGCGATCGCCCGCGCGACGAAGGACGGCAAGCTGCGCACGAACTCCGTCGATTCCTTGACGGGCGGCAATACGGGCGACAACCTCGGCCCCGGTACGCCGGTCATCCATTTCGAGCAATGGGAAAAGGACGAGATCGACGTTCGGCTGATCCTGAAGGGCGGCGGCTGCGAAAATAAAAACATTCAATATAGCCTGCCTTGTGAATTGGAAGAACTTGGCAAAGCGGGGCGCGATCTCGACGGCATCCGCAAGTGCGTGCTGCATGCGGTCTACCAAGCGCAAGGCCAAGGCTGCAGCGCGGGCTTTATCGGCGTAGGCATCGGCGGCGACCGGACGACCGGCTACGAGCTCGCGAAGCAACAGCTGTTCCGCCACGTCGAAGACGTGAATCCGATTCCGGAGCTGGCTAAGCTCGAAGAATATATTATGGATAAGGCGAATCAGCTCGGCATCGGTACGATGGGCTTCGGCGGCAACGTAACGCTGCTCGGTTGTAAAGTCGGAGTGAATAACCGTCTGCCGGCCAGCTTCTTCGTGTCCGTCGCATACAACTGCTGGGCGTACCGCCGTCAAGGCGTCATTCTCGACGGTTCGACGCACGAGATCAAGAACTGGGTATATGAAGGCGGCTCCGCAGTACCTATGAACGCCTCTCCTGCTTCCAAGGTAGAGACGAAATCGGACATCTCCGCTACGTCCGAGCGCCGCGAGATCGTGCTTCAGATGCCGCTCACCGAAGAAGACGTGCGCAGCCTGAAAGTCGGCGACGTCGTTATTCTGAACGGCGAGATGCACACCGGCCGCGACGCGCTTCACAAGCATTTGATGGACCACGACGCGCCGATCGACCTGAACGGCGGGGTTATCTATCACTGCGGACCGGTTATGCTAAAGGACGACGAAGGCTGGCACGTGAAGGCGGCCGGACCGACGACGAGCATTCGCGAGGAGCCGTACCAAGGCGACATTATGCGTAAATTCGGCATTCGCGCGGTCATCGGCAAAGGCGGCATGGGACCGAAAACGCTCAAAGCGCTCCAAGAGCATGGAGGCGTCTATTTGAATGCCGTCGGAGGAGCAGCGCAATATTATGCGGAGTGCATCAAGAAAGTGAACGGCGTCGACTTCATGGAATTCGGGATCCCGGAAGCGATGTGGCATCTGCAAGTCGAAGGCTTCGCGGCGATCGTCACGATGGATGCGCACGGCAACAGCTTGCATGCCGACGTGGACAAAGATTCCAAAGAGAAGCTCGCCCAATTCAAAGACCCGGTCTTCGTCTAATCTTCCGTTGAATCCGAAGGAGCAGTCCGCAGACCATGACTAAATTTCGCTGGAAACTGACCGCGCTTTTCATGCTTCTGATCGGCCTCTCCGTCCTAGCGGCAGGACTTCTGACAGGCAACTCCTACACGAAGAACCACCAGTCCGCGCTGAAGGAGCACATGATCCGGGAGTTGCGCGTGTTGGACGCCACCTCACCGTGGCCGATGGATATCGCTCCTGCCGAGCGAGGGGAATACCTGCAACGGCAAGCGCTGAAGTTCAAGGAAATCGCCGGCATGCGCGTCACGTACATTCTCCCTGACGGGACGGTTCTAGGTGATTCGGATCATCTTCCGTCGACCATGGATAACCATCTAAGCCGCCGAGAAGTTCAGGAAGCGCTTGCGGAGGGAACGGGCAGCAGTATCCGCTATAGCGATACGCTCCATATGAAAATGCTGTACGTGGCGATTAAGACTTCCGCGAAGGACGGCACAGACTCGGCGGGTATGATCAGGCTGTCCATGAGCCTTAGCGACGTCGAGAACGGCTTGAATCGGATGTGGCTGGCGCTCGTCTTCGGGTTGTTCCTCTTATTCGCGCTCGCGGCTGTCGTGAGCTATCGCATCGCGTTAAGCGTGACGAAACCGCTTGAGAGAATGACGTCCGCCGCGAAGCGCATGGCCAACATGGATTACGCGATCCGCGTACCGGAAGGCGGCAAAGACGAAATCGGAGAGCTGGCGAGAGCGCTGAACGCGATGGCCGGCAGCTTGCAAGGCCAGATGGAGGAAATTCGACATAACGGCGCAAGGCTGCAAAGCGTTCTCGACAACATGACGAGCGGCGTCGTCATGATCGGACGCGACGGTCGAATTACGCTGTATAACCGGCAAGCGGAACAGCTGCTCGGAAGCACCGCGCGCGAACGAGTCGGACGGAGCTATACGGAGATTCGCAACCACTACGAGCTGCTCGGATTCATCCGAGACGGGTTGACGAATTCGGTCGTCGTTCACCAGGAGCTGACCGTGTACTATCCGGAGGAGAGAATGCTCGAGATCGGTCTCGTGCCGATGACGATGAGCGAGGACGAGGAGCCGGGGCTGCTGCTCGTCCTGCAGGACATAACCGCGATTCGCAGGCTGGAGAGCATGCGTAGCGAGTTCGTCGCGAACGTATCGCACGAGCTGAAGACGCCGGTGGCCGCCGTCAAAGGGTTCGCCGAGACGCTGCTCGCCGGTGCGATGGACGATCGAGAGACGGCGATATCGTTCCTTACGATCATACACGACGAGAGCGACCGGCTTAACCGGCTGATCGGAGATATTCTCGAGCTCTCGAAGATCGAGTCGCGGCGTTCGCCGTTGCAGTTCTCGCCGATCGATCTGCCGCATTTCCTTGAGCGGATGACCGAGCTGCTGTCCGCTGACGCGATGAAGAAGTCGATTACGCTGGACGTTCAGTCGGAACCTGAGTTGTTCTTGGAAGCGGACGAGGACCGGCTCGGCCAGATCGTCATGAACTTGATGCAGAACGGCATCAACTATACGCCTGAAGGCGGGAGAGTCAAAGTGCGGGCAGAGACTGTCCCGGGAGAAGGCGAGGATGCGGTCGACCTCGTTCGGATCACGGTATCGGATACGGGTATCGGCATTCCGAAGAAGGACATCGACCGGATCTTCGAGCGGTTCTACCGCGTAGATAAGGCGCGTTCCCGAAGCTCGGGCGGCACAGGGCTAGGATTATCGATCGTTAAACACCTCGTGGAGCTCCATGGCGGAACGATCCGGGTAGAGAGCACGGTCGGCGTAGGGTCGCGTTTCATGATGGAATTGCCGATGCTCCAGCCTTAACATTTTACATTTTACATTCCGATAACACTTTGATGCGGTTCGGTTTACATGGGCATGATAAAACTAACCTATCAAGTCATTCTATGGCGGGGCAGCCTGCTAGACCGGAGGGTCTCATGTCGGACAAAGTGTTGATCATTGAGGACGAACCGACGCTTGCGCGCCTCGTTACCTATAATCTCTCACAAGAAGGCTACGAAACGGAAGTGGTCGGCAACGGAGCGGAAGGTCTGCACCGGGCGATTTACGAACCTTTCGCCGTTATTTTCCTAGACTTAATGCTGCCTGGGATGAACGGATTCGAGGTGCTGCAGAAGCTGCGCCAGAACGGCGTGAAGACGCCCGTCATCATTCTAACCGCCAGGAACGCCGAAGAAGAAGTCGTGCAAGGCTTGAAGCTCGGAGCGGACGACTACATTACGAAGCCCTTCGGAGTAGCGGAGCTGCTCGCGCGCACTTCCGCCGTGCTTCGCCGCTCGCGCAACGAAGAGAGCCTGCCGGCGAAATCCGCGAACGGCGAGAGGATCATTACGCTGGGCGATCTGCAGATTTATCCGGATAAGTACGAGGTATTCCTGAACGGCCATTGGATTACGTTGCGTCCGAAGGAGTTCGAGGTGCTGCTCTATCTGGCCGAAAGGCCGGGCATCGTCGTTACCCGCGACGATCTGATGAACGTCGTATGGGGCTTCGACTATATCGGCGGTCAGCGTACCGTCGACGTCCACGTCAGCTCGCTTCGCAAAAAGCTAGAGTTGAATCAGCAGACTGTACAGATCGAGTCGATCAGAGGGGTCGGCTACAAGCTATACGTCAATCGCAAAGCAAGCTCTTCTGGCCGGTAGGCTGGGGGAGCTTTTTTGGAATTAGAGGGGTGAGGGTTGATGGCAGGTGCAAGGCATAAAGTTAAGAGGGTTCACTGGGCTGCTGCATTAAGCGTTGTTCTGGTTATTGTCGTTTGTTTTATTTCGCTTAATGCGGATAGGATTAGAAACACACTGCAACAATCGAATCATTCAACGGAGATGCTGCCTACTGATTTAATACTTGATAAGGATGGAAACTACCAAGGGTTTTCGAGTTTGCCTACCATTGAATCAGTAGATGATGCGAGGAATGCAGGGTACATTATTAGTCTGGACTCCGACATTGTTGGAAATGCGGAACGATGGCGTCAGTTTATTGAAACCGCAGCAGAGG
Source organism: Bacillota bacterium (assembly GCA_023460795.1). Classification (GTDB taxonomy): domain Bacteria; phylum Bacillota; class Bacilli; order Paenibacillales; family Paenibacillaceae; genus Cohnella. The sequence goes on from JAEWPC010000013.1 coordinate 5,641, forward strand.
GTAGGAACGCATCTGTTCGAACATACACCTTTTCGACGAAAGTTGATTCTGGTCCGTTAATTAAGGATTTATACTTCTATAACGGCAATTACTATCTTTTTGACAGCAGTTCTAACCAACAACAAGCACAGCCGTACTCGTTTCTATTAACTTTGGAAGGGCAATTCGGAAATCCGAGAAAGGATAGTTGGGTTGTCGTTCTAACCAATGACCGAGCATTAACATTCGATGCGGTGATAAAGTCGTTGCTCTCCAGCTATATGGACTTCCAAAAGAGTGCACCCCGATATCAATTGGTCTTGTTCAACCTATGACCGAATGATAGAGCCGATTGAATCGCAACTCGCGGTTCGGGGGCAACTTGTTCCGCTATTTTCCTGCTTGTTGTATAGAAGGATGGATAAGTCCAACTGTATAGGAGCGCACCAATGAACTTTGATTGCTTAATAGTAGACGACGAGGTCGCGCTCGCGGAGACGACCAACGAGTATTTCAATATGTTTGACGTCAAATCCGCTTTCGTAACCGATGCGGAGACGTGCTTGCGATTTTTGCGTGAGCATGAGACATCGCTGATCCTCCTCGATATTAACCTCGGCCAAACTTCGGGCTTCGACTTATGCAAGAAGCTCAGGCAGACGACGCAAATCCCGATTATATTCATCAGCGCCAGGTCGAGCGACGACGACGTGCTGATTGCTTTGAATATCGGCGGCGACGACTACATTCAGAAGCCGTATACGCTCAGCATTCTTCTGGCCAAAGTGAAGGCGATGCTGAAGCGCCACGGCAACCAAGGAGTGCCCGGTCCTACAGCTCCATCGATCGAGTTCGGCAACGTCAAGATCGATCCCGTGCTGTGCCGCGTTCGGGTGAACGGCGAAGAAGTAAAACTCAAATCGCTCGAGTATAAACTGCTGCATTATCTGGTGGTCAACCGCAACCGGATCGTTCCGAAGGAGGAGCTGTTCCAGAACGTATGGGGAGACTCCTTCGTCGGAGACGGAACGCTTAACGTGCACATCCGGCATTTGCGGGAGAAGCTGGAAGAGAAACCGAACGAACCGCAATATATCAAAACCGTATGGGGACGCGGGTACGTACTGGAGGATGGCGGCGTATGAAGGTGCGCCGGCTCGTTCTTGCGCTCGCGGCCATTATCATTGCAGGCGCGTTGTTGGCATACCGGACGGCGAATACGAAGGTGGATGCCGAGGCGGATATCGTTGCGTTGAACGAGCTCGTGAAGACGGTCGAGAGCTCTTGGCCCGATGTCGGGGAAGCGGCTGCGAATTTACGAGACATGCGGCAGCCGTTCATCGTCATCGATAACGGGTCTAGCTTACGTTACGAAACATCGCCGGGCATATACGTCTCCTTGAACGAAGCCGTTAAGAGCCGTGACACGATCGTGGATGTTCGGGCGAATGGCGAGATCGTCGGCAAAGTGATCGTGCCCAGCGACTATGTTCAGATTATGGAACGGGACCGGAAGAGGCTTGCCGCTATTATCTTCGGTGCGTTCGGCCTGTTAGCGGTCCTCTCCGTCGCCTACGCGATCCTGTTGCACTTGTCGGTGTTCAAGCCGTTCAAGGAGTTAAAGAGTTTCGCCGCCCATATCGCCAGAGGAAGTCTCGATATTCCGCTGAAGGTGAGACCGGGCAACCCGTTCGGCGCCTTCACCGAAAGCTTCGACATCATGCGGGAGGAGCTGGCCGCGGCGAGGGAAAGCGAGCATGCCGCCAATCGTAGCAAGAAAGAGTTGGTAGCTAGCTTAAGCCACGACGTGAAAACTCCGGTCGCGTCGATTAAAGCGATCAGCGAGCTCATGCTGCTGCAGGCGAACGACGAGAAGACGATCAAGCAGCTGAACATGATCTACTCCAAGGCGGAGCAGATCAATCTGCTCGTCACCGACATGTTCCACGCGACGTTGGAAGAGATACAGCAGCTTAAAGTAGAGCCTGCCGAGCATTTAAGCAACATCATCGAGGAAATGATCGCGAATGTCGATTATTACGACCGGATTCGCTCCGGTCCGATTCCGCCTTGCGCGATCTTGGCGGACGCATCGCGGTTGCAGCAGGTATTCGATAACATTGTGAGCAACGCCTATAAGTATGCCGGCACGGACATTACGATTTCTTCACGCATTCGCGATGGCTTCCTGGAGATCGATATTGACGATTACGGCAAAGGCGTTGCCTCCGACGATATACCGCTGCTAACCGGCAAGTTCTACCGGGGCACGAACGCGGAAGGGATTAGCGGAACGGGGCTAGGGCTCTACATCTCCCATACGTTCATGCAGCGAATGCAAGGCGATCTGGCTTACGGGAACCGCGACGACGGGTTCACGGTGACGCTTAAGCTGAAGCTGATTTAAGAGTATCCAGCGGAACAATTAAGAAACCGTTAAGGATTCGGCAAAGATCGAATAAGAATTGGCGTTGTATGCTAGGACTGTAATGGTTATTACAGTCCTTTTTATTGTTTCTTAACGAACTTACGGGAGAGGTTGATTCCGATATGACGAACGCATTGTTGCAAACCGAGAAGCTATGCAAGACGTTCTCCAACGGCGGCGTTCAACAGCACGTATTGAAGAACTTAGACATTACGCTCGTAGAGGGCGATTTCACGATCATTATGGGGAGCTCGGGCTCGGGCAAGTCCACGTTGCTCTACGCGCTTAGCGGAATGGATAAGCCGACGCTCGGAACGATCCGTTTCGGCGCCAAGATCATCTCCGACCTCAGCAACGACAAGCTGGCTAAGTTCAGGAGAAATCATTGCGGGTTCGTGTTCCAGCAAGTTCATCTACTCGACAATATGAGCATCCTCGATAACGTGCTTGCCAGCGGCATGCTGTCCAATCAGAACAGGCGCGCTCTTGCGGACAAAGCGAAGAGGCTGCTGAAGCTTGTCGGCTTGAACGAAGAGGCGTGGCGCAAGTTTCCCTCGCAGCTGTCGGGCGGAGAAGCGCAGCGGGCGGGCATCGTGCGCGCGCTGATCAACGATCCGAAGATCGTGTTCGCGGACGAACCGACCGGAGCGCTCAATTCGGCTTCGAGCGACAGCGTGCTCGATGTGCTGACTTCCGTGAACAACAACGGACAGAGCATCGTGATGGTAACGCACGACTTGAAGACTGCCATGCGCGGCAACCGCATTCTATATTTGCGGGACGGCGTCATTCGCGGGGACCTGAGCCTGGGAACGTTCGATCGGGAAGACAACGTGAAGAGGCTTGATCGGTTGAAAGCTTTCCTGACGGATATGGGGTGGTAACATGAAGATCGGCAAACTGGCGTGGGCCAATATACGTAAAAGCAAAAGCGCTACGGCTTCGCTGATGCTCCTTATATTTATCGCAACGATGCTGCTTAGCACGGGGATATCGGTCATTTCGCGAATGTCTACCTTCTATGACGACAAGATCGAGCAGCTCGGCGATCCGCATATTAGCATCATAGCGAAGCAAGGACACGATAAGCCTGACTACGCGACGTTCTTCAAGAGTAATGCCGACGTGACAGCGGTCGAGACGCTGCCGGTGTTATATGTGTCCGGGATGAAGTTTAGGTTCGGAGACACGGACCTGACTAACGGGGCCGTGTTCTTGAACGCGGGCCATGACGGGGCAATGTCGCCCCCGGAGCTTGTGGAAAAGCTGGCGGACGTCGGCCAAGAGGATATATTCGTGTCCTATGGTTTCAAGAGCAGCGGAGGGTATGCGTTAGGGGACACGCTCACGATCGCTTATCGGAATCAGTCCATTCCGTTTCGGATCGGCGGATTTTTCGAGACGACGATGATGGGCACGAGCAATATCGGCGCCGTGAAGTTCTGGTTGCCGGAAGCTTCGTACATGGCGCTGGCCGACCGGCTTGAAGACTCCGCGAAGAGCACGATGCTCTCGGTTATCCTTCAGCGATCCGGCGAGTCGACTTCTATGCTTACGGATTTCAAGCAGGCGTTCCCGGAGATAGCCGTTGCCACGCATGCCGGAGACGTATTCGCGATCGACGTCGCGAGCGTGAAGGACGGCAACTCGATTACGGTTAACATTATCGCGATGATTCTCGTTCTGTTCGCGGCGCTGATCGTCGGTGTATCGCTCATCGTGATCAAGTTCCGCGTGACGAACATGATTAACGACGGGATCGTGAATATCGGGGTTCTCAAAGCGATCGGGTATACGACAAAGCAAATTCTCGCCTCCATCTCGCTGCAGTTTATGATCATCGTCCTGTCTGCAGGAGTCATCGGCGCCTCGGCCTCGTCGGCTATCGAATCGCTGTTCGGCCGGATGATTACGTCCTTCACCGGATTAATCGCGAAGCCAAGCTACGATGTGGTTTCGGTTTCGGCCAGCGTGCTGATCGTATTCTTGTTGGTCATGTCGGTCGTGCTGATCTCCGCTTTGCGGATTCGCCGCTTGCACCCGGTCATGGCGTTGCGCGGCGGACTATCGACGCATAGCGCGAAAAGAAACTATTTTCCGCTGGACAACGCCAAAGGCGGTCTTCAATTCGTGCTTGGTTTAAAAGCGTTGTTCGCCAACATGAAGCAGAATGCGATGATATCGTTCATCGTCATCGCGGTCACTTTCGCGTCCGTGTTCTCCATCGTGTTGTACTACAATATCTCGGAGAATAGAACGGCATTCCTTAACCTTGTAGGCGCGGAGACGAGTAACGTCGACGTCAAAGCCAAGCAGACGGCGGATACGTATCGTTTGAAGGAAGAGATAGAGAAGATGGACCATGTGTCCAAGACGTTGTTCAACGATCTGACATCGGCGAAGGTAGACGGGCAGCTCTTGGACGTCAGCGTCCTGGACGACTTCGGCAAACTGAATAATTCGATGTTAATCGAAGGGAGACATCCGAAGTTCGATAACGAAATATCGATTTCTCTGAAGGTGTCCGCGAGGTTAGATAAAGGCGTGGGGGACACGGTTGCTTTGGCGTTCGACGGGACTACCCGTCAGATGCTGATCACCGGTATGACGCAATACATGAACAACATGGGAGAAGCGACGTACGTGACGACCGCAGGCATGCTTCGGGTCATGCCCGACTTTAAGCCGAACTCGATCTACGTCTACTTGGACGGTTCCGATAACGCAAGCTTTATCCGGGACGTGAAAGCGAAGCACGGGGACGCGATCGACGATATTCTGGATATCGACGAGCTGATCGAAAGCCAAACCCAATCGTTCATTTCCGCGTTGTTCCTTGTGATGGCGCTTATCCTCACGATTACGGTGCTAGTCGTCGCTTTGATCTTGTACTTGGTTATCAGCACGATGATTCTGAAGCGTCGAAGAGAGTTCGGGATACTGAAGGCGACGGGCTACACGACGTTCCAGCTTATGTCTCAAATCGCGTACAGCTTCATGCCGATTGTCGTATTCGGCGTCGTCGTCGGGGGCGTGCTCGGCTGCTTGTACACCAACTCGTTGCTGGAGATGCTGCTGTCCGGGGGAGGCGTCAAGAACGTGGCTTTCATCGTGGAGTTACCCGTGATGGCCTTGATGTGCGCGGGGCTCGTCGTTCTGGCGTATCTCGTATCGATGCTGGTGGCGCGGAGGATCAAGAAGATTTCGGCGTATGGTTTGATCACGGAGTAAGACGGAATGCAGGATTGACGCGATAGCTGCAGATTTTCTTGGTGCCTTGTTTAGAAACCGCAAGCACTCGCTTCTCGGTTAACGCGCGGAGATGTCGTACCGTCGTCGATCGATGTAAACCCGAGTGTTTCGCGGCGTATGCCGGAGTTAGCGGTCCGGACTTAGACAATGCGATTTGAAATAGCAGCATCTCTAATGGTTCTAAAGAGGGGAAGTTGGTGCTGAACTCCGAAGCCCATCTTCCGATCAGTTGGCTAATGATTGACTGGCATGCACGCGGTTTCTCCACAATAACGTTATAAGAGAAGCGGAGGACTAACCACCCATCTAAGATGAGGTGGTTGTCGCATGAGCTGGTCGGAAAATTGGTTGCGGTTAATATCGCGCCAATGCGGGCCGAAGCCATCGATTTCGATGCAAATTTTGCAACCGGCCAGTAGGTAGGCAAAGTCGAGAAAGCGCCAGCCGTCTTTAAAGTCTTTGACTTCAAATTCAGGATGCAGGTTGTTGAGATGACCGAATAACGGCCACCATACCTTGATGATAAACCGTTTCTCCGCGTGGCCAATCCCTTGCTCCAACCGTCTTCGGCGTTTTCCCTTGCTTTGCTTGCAGTGCTCCGCGAGCCAGGCGTCGTAAGCTTGCTTTAAGTCCCGATCCATTAGCAATTCTTCGTTCGCGCGCATCTTATCAACCTCCTTTTAGTATAAAAATAGCCGCCCTCGGCTGAGGATATCCCCCAGCTAAGAGCGGCGTGTGCTTCACGTCCGTGTATGTTGAAGTAAATGTACCATGATTCGCGTGCGGCCGCAACGTTTAAGTTAAACATTGTCACTCTGCGCGACAATGTTGGGGCAATCGCGCCTCGGCGGCGGCAGATTGTCGCTCTGCGCGACAATTATCTTCGTCCCCAGGCGAGCATCTTGCGTTGGAACTCCTTCGGCGAACAGCCGTTGAAGCGCTTGAACATCTTATAGAAGTGAGCCATGTTCGCCATGCCGATCTGGTCGCCGACCTCGGTGACGCTCATGTCGCGGGTGAGGAGCAGCTGCTCGGCTCTCTTGATCTTGCGGAAGTTGACGTACTCGGTGAACGACAGCCCCATGATCTTCTTGAAGAATTTCACGAAGTAGTAGTAGCTCATGTTCGCCAGCTTGCAGGCGTCTTCCACGGCGATACGATCGTCGATGTTCGTCTCGACGAAATCGAGCACCGGCTTGAGGCGAATGCGTTCGACGCGGTCTTGGTCGGCGAGCAGTCCGCGAGTGTCGTTGCGGATCAAGATCAGCAGCAGCTTCTTGATGAGCAGGTTAACCGCCAGCTCGTAACCGCTTTCTTTGCCGATCGCTTCTTGGAGAATCTGGCGGATACACTCTGCGGCTTCCTCGTTCGCTTGCGGATTTTCGCGGAAGACGTAATTCATCGTGCTCAAGGGTACTTTCGTCTCATTAAAATATTGCAAGTAGGGAATCGTACTTTGGTCGAAGAAAGTGTTCAAATCGAATTGCAGCACGATATAGTCCAGGAATCCGCCCGTGTTCCGGTCCCGATGCAGCTGCGAGTTGCCGAGAATAACGACGTCGCCGGCCTGCAGCGTATACGACTCGTCGCTTAAGTCGATGTCGAGCTTGCCCGACTTCACGAGCATAAGCTCGCATTCCGGATGATAGTGCCATGCGATATTACCCACCTCGTTGCGCGTGGACTGCCATATTTTCAAGGAGAGCAACGGGTTCTCGTATTCAATCTTCTCTCTGACAGCTTGCATGGGGTTATCCCTCCGATGACAAAATCGCATATAATCGTCCCATCAGGGCGGATGGGATTCCGAAGCAAATATGTTAAACTAATTGTAGAATGAATACAGCAAACCCGCAAGGAGGACGTGTATTTTGTCAAAAGTTAACGTAGGCATGATCGGCTGCGGCGGTATCGCCATGGGGAAGCACCTTCCTTCGCTAGCCAAAATCCAAGAAGCCCAGGTTGTCGCGTTCTTCGATATCTCGCACGACCGAGCGCAAGAAGCGAAAAATAAATTCGGCACGCCGGACGCGCGGATCTACAATGACGTATACGAACTGCTGCGCGATCCGGATGTCCATGTCGTTCACGTCTGTACCCCGAACGACACGCACGCCGAGCTATCGATCGCCGCGATGGAGCACGGCAAGCATGTTCTGTGCGAGAAGCCGATGGCGAAGACGGCCGTAGATGCCCAGCGCATGCTCGAAGTATCGGAGCGCACGGGCAAGAAGCTGAGCATCGCGTACCAGAACCGGTTCCGCGCGGACAGCCGCTGGCTGCATGAAGCGTGCAGAGCGGGCGATCTCGGCGAGATCTATATGGCTAAGGCGCATGCGACCCGTCGCCGCGCGGTGCCAACTTGGGGCGTGTTCCTCGATCTGGAGAAGCAAGGCGGGGGCCCGCTGATCGACATCGGCACGCACGCGCTCGATCTTGCCCTCTGGTTCATGGATAACTACGAACCGAAAGTCGTGCTTGGCTCGTCGTATCGCAAGCTGGCCGAGCAAGGCAGCCGCGCGAACATGTGGGGACCGTGGGATCCATCCAAGTTCACGGTGGAAGATTCGGCGTTCGCGATGATTACGATGAAGAACGGCGCGACCGTGTGGCTCGAGTCCAGCTGGGCGCTTAATATCTCCGACCCGGACGAAGCCAAAGTGACGTTATGCGGCACGAAAGCAGGAGCGGACATGCGCAAAGGCTTGCACGTGAACGGCGAAGAGCATGGCTTGCTCTACAACCGCGAAGTCCAAATGTCCGGTTACGCCGGCTGGGGCGGATCGGTGCCCGACGATGCGTCCGAACAAGAGGCGCGTGCGTGGATCAACGCGATTCTGAACGATCAATCGCCTGTCGTAACGGCCAAGCAAGGGCTTGTCGTCCAACAAATTCTCGAGGCGATCTACGAGTCGTCGAACAAAGGCCAAGCGATCAGCTTCGTATAAGGGTTTGAAAAGTCAGGTTAGACCGAAATAACAGCTGTTTGCAGTTATTGCGCCCCTAGATGGGTGTCGAGCGTAAAATAACGACGAATCGATAGTTATTTTGCGCAACTGGCGCGTAATCAGGAGGGGGATCTTTAAAATAACTGCAAATGGTTGTTATTCGTGCGGCAAGAGGCCAAGTTGTTCGAAATAACTGGATATGGCAGTTAATTGCGACTGCGGAAGACGTTGGATCGAGCCGAGCATGAATTTTTTATTAGAATATGGAAGAGATATCATGTAAACTAGTAAATGTAGCAAAGATGAACGCGTGTACATAATGAGTGAGCGTCATCTCTATCTTCATTTTTACAAAGAAAGGTTCGGTGAAGGTAATCATGAAGGCTGGCGTATTTATCGTATTGTTCGGCGAGAAACCGTTCGAACAAGCTTTGGACACCGTGAAAGCGACGGGACTCCAAGCCGTAGAAATCGGAACCGGCGCATACCCGGGAACGGCGCACGTGAACGCGCAGACGATCTTGAACGACGAAGCTGCGATCAAGCGGATTCGCGATGCGGTGGACAGCCGCGGGCTGACGATCAGCGCGCTGAGCTGCCACGGCAACCCGCTGCATCCGGACGCAGCGATGGCGAAGGCTCACCACGACGATTTCGTCGCCACCGTGCAATTGGCCGAGAAGCTCGGCGTCGATACGGTCATCACGTTCTCGGGCTGTCCCGGCGATTCCCCGAACTCCAAATATCCGAATTGGGTCACTTGCCCTTGGCCGCCGGATTTCCTGACGATCCTCGAATGGCAATGGAACGAAGTCGCGATTCCGTATTGGAAAGAGCAATCCGCGTTCTGCCGCAAGCACGGCGTCAAAGTCGCGATCGAGGCTCATCCGGGCTTCCTCGTCTACAACACGGAGACGGCGCTTCGCCTTCGCCGCGAAGCCGGAGACAACATCGGCGTCAACTTCGACCCGTCGCACTTGTTCTGGCAAGGCATGGACCCGATCGAGTGCGTCAAAGCGCTCGGCGATTCGATTTATCATGTGCATGCTAAAGATACGAAGATCGACAAACGCAACGTCGCGCTTAACGGCGTTCTCGATACGAAGCATTACGGCGATATCCTGAACCGTTCCTTCGTGTTCCGCACGGTCGGCTACGGCCACGACGACGAGTTCTGGAAAGACCTCGTCAGCGTACTGCGCCTCGTCGGCTACGACGGCACGATCAGCATCGAACACGAAGACGGCATTATGAGCGTGAACGAAGGCTTCACGAAAGCCGCAGGCTTCCTCAATAACCTCATCCTTAAAGAGAGTGCGGGTGAAATGTGGTGGGCGTAAAAAAGAAAATCAACGTCGGCATGGTCGGCTATAAATTCATGGGCAAAGCCCATAGCCATGCTTACAAAGACGTAGGGATGTTCTTCGATACCGAAGCGGACGTCGTCATGAAGGCGATCTGCGGTCGGGACGAGCAAGGCGTCCAAGAAGCGGCCGAGAAATTCGGCTGGGAATCGTACGAGACCGATTGGCGTAAGATGGTCGCCCGCGACGACATCGACTTCGTCGATATCAATGCTCCGAGCGACGCGCACAAAGAAATCACGCTGGCGGCCATCGCTGCGGGCAAGCACGTCTTCTGCGAGAAGCCGCTGGCGCTTAACCTTGCGGACGGACGCGAAATGCTCGCGGCGGCGGAGAAAGCGGGCATCAAGCACGCGATCTGCTTCAACTACCGCTTCCTGCCTGCCGTGCAGCTCGCAAAGCAAATTATCGATGAAGGCCGCCTCGGCGAAATTCATCATTACCGCGCGACGTACCTGCAAGATTGGCTCGTCGATCCGAACACGCCGCTCGCATGGCGCCTGAAGAAGGAAGTCGCGGGCTCCGGCGCTCACGGCGACATCAACGCGCACAGCATCGACCTCGCTCGCTTCTTGATCGGCGAATTCGATCGCGTCGTTGGCCACAACCGCACGTTCGTGAAGGAGCGTCCGATCTTGACCGGCTCCGCGGGATTGTCCGGCACGGGCTCCTCGACCGAGAAGGGCGAAGTAACCGTCGATGACGCGACCGGCTTCCTGGCCGATTTCAAGAACGGCGCGATGGGCGTATTCGTCGCATCCCGTTTCGCGGCCGGACGCAAAAACCACAACACGTTCGAGATTCACGGCAGCAAAGGCTCGCTGCGCTGGGATCTCGAGAAGCTGAACGAGCTGGAAGTGTACTTCCGCGAGGACGAGCCTAATCTGGCCGGCTTCCGCCGCATTATGGCGACGGAGCCGTCGCACAAGTATGCCGGCAACTGGTGGCCGACCGGTCACATCATCGGCTACGAGCATGCCTTCGTGCACATTGTGTACGAATTCGTGCAGCACATTAAGACGGGCTCTCCGTTCGCGCCGACGTTCTATGACGGCGTGAAGTGCCAAGAGGTGCTCGAAGCGGTCGACCTGTCGATCGAACGCGGCTCCTGGGTCGGCATCGACGAAGTGTAACGGTTGTTCTTCATAAAACAATGGCGGCGCAGGGAGCAAACCTCCCTGACGCCGCCATTTGTTTGTACAGGGGATTATCCTTCGATATCTTTGCGCAGAAAGATGCGAAGCGAGACTTGGTAAGAGACGGTTAACAGCAGCAGCCCGGCGATGGGCAGTCCGGCGGCGAGCCGGACCCAGGACGGCTCGCCGAGGCTGAGCGTGTCTTTGAAGTTGCCGAGTCCGCCGAGAATCGCCGCGGTCAGGAAGATGACAAGAAACGAGATAAAGGACGAATTGCGCACGCCCAGCCAAAATTGCACGGGGTAATAGAGCGCGGCGAAGGCCATCGCCAGCGCGGCGGACAGCGACAGGTGCAGCGCCGTGAAAGGGAATCGTTCGTCCATCACGTATTCGTTAAACGCGTAAATCGCGGCGGAAAGAAACATGCCCAACGCCAAATAGACGAAGAGACTGACGTATTTCGCCAGGACGATTTCCCGTC
>JAEWPC010000014.1 GCA_023460795.1 Bacillota bacterium
TAGTTGCATCTTCTAAAGGACTTACATAAGATACAACACCGTCTAAACCATGTGTAGTCCTTTCAGATTTAGCTTCCATGTGTTTTTGACCATGAACACAATCAATTGATTTATTTTCAATCAATGAGTTATAATTTAAAATGTCTTCAAAAAGAAACTTAAGAAGTTTCTCACCTTTTTCTCCAACTGATTTTGACCATTCTCCCATTTTTATATTATTTAATTTTTCTCAACAATTTCAATTTCTTCTTCTGTCAAACCATACAGCTCATAAACCATCCTGTCAATTTCCTTATCAGTTTTGGTGATTTCAGATTGAATGGCTAATGCTTTGCTTTTTTCCTGGTTAAAATAATCTTCCCATTCTGCTTCTTCTGATAGGCTGAGTTTTATTTTTTGTTTAGATAATTCTTTAATGAAATCGTTATATGAGAGAATGTACCAATTATGAAGTTTTTTATTAAAATTCATATTTTCAAATTTCCTTGCGCAGGTTCTTTGAAATTTTGACGAACATTCCTGCAATTTTTCCTTAAGAGAAAACATTAAGTCAACATTTTCTGACAGTAAGACATCATCATTATAAGAAATTTTAGGTACGGGAAAAGAAGCGAGGTTATCCAAACTTATTTTGGCAAATACCTTTCCTGCTATGTCGTGTAATAATCTATAAAACAATGTTGCAGGTGTTGAATTGAGAATAGCAAGTAAACTTTTTAGACTAGGACCTCCCTTAATTTTATAAATTCCGTGCACTAAAGTGTCAAAATAGTAATTTTCTAAATCTAAAGAAGCAATTAGTTTATCACCAGTTTTTCTCACTACAATCTTTTCAGTTTCAAACAATGCAGAATTTCTTAATGCAAAGTCAACCTTAGTTTGGCTTTTCATGCCTTCCTTAGATTTTATATCCTCTACGGAAACTGTATGAATTAAATTTTCATCATAATTGATATATTGTCCACTCCAATTAATTTCATACCTACCTATATCTTTTCCCCAAATTATGTGTTTGTGATTCGGAGTTTTTTTTATATCTGAAATAAGTATATGTTTAATATTACCAGGATTTAAGCCATTTCTTAGTGTATAAAAATCTTTAATAGAATCTAACAGCAAAAGTTTTGAAACAACAATGCCTTTGTTTTGGTTTATGATAGATATTTCAAAATTTGGAACTGTTAAAAAGAAATTTTGAGTCTGGAGACTTTCAGTAATTTTCAAGTGATTAATGAAATTAGAAATTTTTTGTGCTTCTGCTAATCTAAATGGTTTGTTTAAATCTGGATTTGCCTTAATTTCAAAATTGAGAAGTAAACTACTACCTACATCTGCATCCTCAAAAACCTCTTGGGTTATTGTGTGGATTTCATTTATTTGTACACAATTTAAGAGCTTTCCTCGTATTGTTTTGTAAAAAGTATTAAATAGTAATGATTTAGGAATAATAAAGTGAATTATTCCTTTATCAAATATTTGTAACATTCGTTCTATAAATAAAACATACAGGTTTGTTTTATAGCTTGTTAGTGGGAAATTATTTAAATAGTAATCTTTTTCATCATTACTCATAAATATGCCATAAGGTGGATTCCCAATAACCACATCAAAACCACCTTTTGTAAAAACCTGAGGAAACTCTTCTTTCCAATTAAAGGCTTTGTCTCCAGCAACTTCGGAATCATCAATTAAGGAATTCCCACATTTAATATTATCATTTAAACTGTTCAGTTTCCTGTTGGGTTCTGCTGTCCTAAGCCACAAAGAAAGTTTGGCTATTTCTACAGATTCCTCATTAAGATCTACTCCAAATAAATTATTTTCTAGAATACTTTCTGAATGGTAAGCAAAGGTGAAAGATGAGCCTGTAAGTTTTGTTTCCAGTTCATCAACATAATTATGCTCTGTGATCAAGAAATTAAGTGCTTCATTTAAAAATGCCCCGGAACCACATGCAGGATCTACAATAGTAAGTTGATGTAGCCAATCTCTATAAGTATTCAATCTACCAAGAAGGTTTTCCTTAGTTTTTAGCTGTCTTTTTTTATCTGTGAAGTATTCCTCTTCAATGATGCCAATATCTAATTTCTTCTCTTCACAAAGCTTTCCAACTGTATTTTCAACAATGTATTTGGTAATGTATTTCGGAGTGTAAAAGACACCATCTTTTTTCCTTTTGGTTTTGGATTTGTCAATTTCTTGACCATCAAGCTGTGCTTTTATTTCATCAATCTCATTTAGGGAATTTTCAAAAATATGTCCTAGAATATTTACATCTACTTCACTAGCAAAATCATATTCTGAAAGCTTCGAAGCATGTTTAAAAAGGAGGTCATCATCTATTGTAATTGAATCAAGAATTTCATCAGGTTTAAAAAGACCACCATTATAAGCAAAGACATCATGGTGTTTACCTTTAAAACCAGTATTGAGGTATCCAAAATATTTTTTGAATCTGTGATATAGAGGTACATATTCATCTAAATCTCTTAGCTTTTCCCATTGCTGTGAAATGAGCCTTACAGAGTTTGGAGGAAGTAAGCCTCTGTCTTCTCCAAAAAACAGGAAAAGCAATCTGTCTAAAAGCTTTTGAGATTTCTGGAAAAGTACTAGTGCATCATATTGGGGATTTTGAGCAGTTAGATTCTGGAATAATTCTCTTTTAAAAACAGAATAGTCTTTGTACAGTTTTTTAGTAATTGTATCTTCTTGGCTTAAGGATTCATCCTTAATTTTTCCAGGAATATTCTGCTGAATGTTTTCATATGCTAGACACAAATAAAGCAAGTTAAACTGTTCCTGATCAAGCTCAAACAGGTTAAATTCAATATGTTCAATTGCATTGTCTATGTAGAGTCTCAACTTCTCAAAATTGGAAGTGATGACATATTTACAGTTCAACTGGTTATTCTTATATCCAAATGCCTGATCCTCAATTTTGGATAGATCTGTTGTATTGGTTCCCTTTAATTCAATAATGCCTACTACATCATCCCCAATAATAATTGCACCATCAGCTTTTTTACTGTCTTTTACATTTTTATATTCTGTGGTAAGATTAAAGTTTGGAGTTGGATTTTTGGTATAGCCCAACACATTAACAAACAGGTCAATTAAAAATT
>JAEWPC010000015.1 GCA_023460795.1 Bacillota bacterium
TTAGGCCGATATTGTCGATGCGGCTGCAGCCGCATCCCTTTAATTACGATATGCGCTGTCCCTCTAGCACGGCCTGAAGACGGTCCAAGTTCTGTTCGTTGGCGATCGGGCAGAATGATTTCACTTGCTCGAATTCCTTCTCGTCCTTGAACTGTTGACGGAAAGTCACGCGCGTCCGACCGCCCTTATCGGTGAATACCGCCGTCAACCGGAACTCATGAGCGCCTTGATCTTGATGCACCAGTACGATTCGCTTTCCTGACTCGATCTCGATGAACTTGTTCTCGTTCGGATATTCCTTGCCGTCCGGTCCGTGGAAAGTAAAGCGCCAGAAGCCGCCTTCGCGGAAGTCGAATTCATGGAACGTACTTGTGAAGCCGTTAGGCCCCCACCACTGCGTCAGAAGCTCCGGCTGTGCCCATGCCCGGTAAACCTCTCCACTTGGGAAGTCGTACCAACGCGTATGGACGAACTCCAATTCGCCGGGAGTCGGATCGACGTCTTCCTCAGCGCGAGCGGCTTCTCCGCTCCGAGCAAGCGAGTTGCCCAGCAGCTCTAGCAATTCCCTCGACCCGTGTTCCCGATCCTCGACCGCATCGAGCCCGTCGAAGAAGGCGCCTTGTTCCGTAAAGGTCAGCTTGGTGCCGCCATCCGCGTCTGTAAGCTCGATCGTAGTAACGGATACGGAGAATCGTACGCCGTTTAAATCCATCACGTACGTGTAAACGATCCGCTCGAGGGGAACGATCTCTTGATAAGTCGCGTCGAACGTGAACAACCGGCCGTCCGGAGCTTCGCCGCTGCTGAACTCCCGTCCGCCTACTCGAAATTCGAACACTTCCGGTTTCGTGAACCAACGTGCTTTGGCTTCGGCGTCGGCCATTGCTTCGTATACCTGCTCCCTGGATGCCGGATATGTTTTTTCAATGACGAACGTTCCATGCTTTACGAATTTTTCTTGCATGATTTTAATCCTCCTCATGAATTGTATTTGAGCTCGCGTTCCCGCCCGCCAAGAACATCCCCAACAGGCCGAAGCGTTGCTCCCAGCTTTGCCTGTGATTCAGGATCGGCTTCTCGTAGTCGTTCTTCATCGCTTGCAGAAGCGCGGTGAAATCGTCCACACTCACCTGCTCCTTTCCTTTCATCAGCCTAGATACGTGCCTAAGTTGATCCAGCAGCTTCTGCTGCCGCCGAATTTGCTCTTGTGCCCGCTCGATCTGCAGGCCGACGACCTCGAGAGGGTCAATTCCGCGGCCTGTCAGCACCCCCTTCACTTCGTCGAGCGACAGGCCCAACTCCTTCAGAGATACGATTCGATAGAGTCGCGATAAATCCACATCATCATAGAGCCGATGCCCCGATTCCGTAGCAGACGAAGGCGAGAGCAATCCGATCTGGTCGTAGAAGCGGAGCGTGCGAACGGTAAGCCCCGTCAGCTTGGCTAAATCCCCGACCTTCCAATATCGTTTCATGAATCATCTCCGTTCTTTGTCGCTAGCACGATTACCGGTAGCTTCATTATAGAACCTTACGTTACGTAAGGTGCAAGCGAAATGTACAAACTTTTTTCACGCGTTTCGTATGATTAATATCACAATCTCCGATACCCAATCTCGTATACTGAACTTGAATCCCGAATCTATTACAGTATCGAGAGGAGAGGACCGTATGAACGGGTTTACTTTCGAAGACATGAAGAAGATAGATCGACAGGACCTTGGAGACACGGTTCCGTTAGAACTGTTCAGAACGATTCGTTTGATCGGGATGTATCAAGCACTGCCACTCGGAGGCAAAGGCACGAGGCTCACTATCGGAAGGAAGATCGGGGAAAGCTTGCCGGTTGCGTCTTTGGAAGAATTGCTTCAATTGTTTGTAGATTTAAGAATTGGAATCCCGCATATTCTTCAGCGAGACGACAACTATATTCGCATTGCCGTGGACGATTGTTTCTGCAAGGGATTGCCCGTGCAGGAGGAGAAAATGGTGTGCGACTTGGAAGGGGCGATCATGGAAGGCGCCCTAACCCGCATCATGAACCGAAGAGTGACGGTTAAAGAAGTTAAATGCAATATTAACGGGGACGAGCATTGCGAGTATGATGTGAGGCTCTAGGTACCCATGGAAGCCCGGTGCATTCGAGAGAAATGCATCGGGCTTCTTCTTATTTCGTATCCGCAAGCGAATCGATCTGCCGCAGCACGGCTTCCATGCTCTCGCGAATGACACCTAGTTGCTCGCCCGTCAACGCATCTGCGAAATAACGTTTGATTCCCCGCGCATAGATCGGCCAAGCGTTCCTCAGCGCGCGTTCGCCTTCCGGCGTAAGCACCGCGTAAAATCCTCGCCGGTCCTCCAGATCCTTCTCGCGTACGATCAATCCTTCTTTCTCCAAGCGGTCCACCAGTCGGGCCTAACGGCTTCACGACCGCAGAATAGTAGACCGAAGTCACAATCTTCCACAACGATTCGCCGGCAAACTTCACCAATGCCCTAATCGTTCAGTTGGCAAGTCTAAATGGCTTGTTACGATGGAAGGAGAAAGGAGGGAGGAGGTTCGCTGGGCACCATGCAGACGGCTGCTGTCCATGTTCGCAAGCTAATCCCACGGGTGAAGGAGGAAATGTAATGAGCACCAAACCGTACAGTAGAACGGCTTCCCTTAGAGGCGTGTTCGTCGCGGCGTTGTCGATGTTGCTTATCTTGTCCGTATGGACAAGCGCGCTTCCGGGCCAGGCAGATGCAGCACAGGTCAGTCTTCTGAACGGCATCCAGTTTAAAGATACGGCGGGTAATCCGCTTCATGCCCACGGAGGGGGTATGATCAAGGTCGGAAGTTACTATTATTGGGTCGGGGAGAATCGGGACGGGACGAACTATGTTTCCTTGTACCGATCGACCGATCTGAAGAACTGGGAATTCCGCGCTCATCTGCTGTCCAAAACTTCGGCGGCCGAGCTTGCGACCGCGAATATCGAACGGCCGAAGCTGCTCTATAACTCCTCGACGGGCAAATACGTCTTATGGGCACATAAGGAGAACGGCGTCGACTATGGCGAAGCTCGGGTCGCCGTCGCGTCGGCGTCGAACATCGAAGGACCGTACACGTATCACGGCAGCTTCCGACCGTTAGGCTACGATTCGCGGGATATGACGGTCTACAATGACAACGGCACGGCATACTTGGTCTCCGCTACGAGAGTGAACGCCGATCTGAACATCTACCGGCTAACGTCCGACTTCCTGGGAGTCGACTCGCT
Organism: Bacillota bacterium; assembly: GCA_023460795.1. Classification (GTDB taxonomy): domain Bacteria; phylum Bacillota; class Bacilli; order Paenibacillales; family Paenibacillaceae; genus Cohnella. The sequence continues at coordinate 3,264 of JAEWPC010000015.1, forward strand.
CGTACAGACGCTCTGGCCAGGCAGCTACCGCGAAGCTCCCGCTCTATTCAAGCGGGGCTCGACGTACTTCCTGATAACGTCGGGCGCTACCGGATGGGCACCGAATCAGGCGAAGTACGCAACGGCCAGCAGCATCTCAGGGACGTGGAGCTCGCTGACCAATCTCGGAGACTCGCGGACGTTCGAATCGCAATCCACCTACGTCATTCCCGTAGCGGGCTCGTCGACTACGTCTTATCTGTACATGGGAGACAGATGGGCGGGGGCATGGTCGGCCCCGGTTAACGAGTCCAAGTACGTGTGGCTTCCGCTCACGTTCCCGACATCGACGACGATGTCGATGAGTTGGTACCCGAAGCTGAACGTCGATACGGCGACTGGCAGCCTATCGGGAGCGGCTTTCTCCGTCAACGCGAGCGCCTCTTACGAGCTTGTCAATCGCAAGAGCGGAAACCTCTTGAACATCCGGGACAGCTCGACCGCAGCAGGCGCCGACGCGGAACAATGGGACGACAACAACGGGCCCGGCCAGCGCTGGCAGCTCGTCGACGCAGGCAGCGGTTATTACAAAATCAAGAACGTCGGCAGCGATCTGGTGCTGGGACCCGAAAGCGGAAGCGCAACCGACGGGACGGTCATCGAGCAATGGACCGACGGCGGCTGGACGAGCCAGCATTGGCAGTTGATCGATGCCGGGGGCGGGTTCTATAAGCTGAAAAACCGAGCGACAGGCGATCTCATCGATATCTCCGGCGGTTCGCTCGACAACGGCGCGAACGCGATCTCGTGGACGGACAACGGCGGCTACAACCAGCAATGGCAAATCGTAGAGGCGAATTAACGGTATAAAGTACGAAACAGCCGGTTCCCATTGGGTACCGGCTGTTTCGGCTTCAGCGACCGAGATGAAGGATGGGGAAAGGCTTGCCCGAAGGATCTAGTTCCGAACGTCCGATCCGAACGAATCCGAGCCGCTGGTAGAAGGCGCATGCTCCTTCATTTTGTTCGTTCACGTCGACTTGAAGCTTTTCCCCTTTTAGGGATTCCGCATGTCGGATAAGTCGCGTGCCTATCCCTTTTCCATGATGATCGGGATCTATGAATAAAGCTTCGATCTTGGATCCCTCAAGCCCGATAAACCCTGTAGGCACTCTACCTTCGTTCACCGAAATCCAAATCTCGACCTCTTTCAACGCGCCATCGCGAACGATTTGATGATAGAACCGAATATCGGCTTCCGTCAGGAACGTATGGGTACGGACGACGGCCCGGTGCCAGATGTCCACGAGCTCGTCGTAATATTTTTCGTCGAAAGGTATGATTTCTTTCATTGACCGTATTCCTCGAGGAGCTTCTCCAACGCATCTCGTACGTCCCCTTCGAGAACGCCGCCATGGTAGCAAATCAGTCTATCGATATCGAATTCGAGCAGCCGCCGTACGGAATTTAATGCCGCTTCCATATCCAACGTGTATTGGGGATTCGCGATGTTCAGTTTGCCTTGCTCCAGCACGACGGCGTCTGCTGCGATCAGCGTTCTACTAGACGGTGCGTATAGCGAGATATGGCCTGTCATATGGCCCGGGGTGTGGACGATCTCGATCCCTCCGCACCATGGCAGCTTCTCGCCGGAGCGGACGGTACGATCTACCTTTGCCGGTTCCATCGTTCGCAGGAAGGAGATGAAATGTTCGGCGAACGGCTTAGCCTCTTCGGGCAAAGTCTCCAATCCGGACTCGGCTTGTTCAAGCCGCAGCGACTTGGCGGTCCCTTCGATATATGGCTTTTCCAGCTCGTGAGCGATAATCTCGACCTTAGGATACATCCGCTTCAGAGCGGCAAGCGATCCCATGTGATCGATATCGTGGTGCGTAACGACGAGTTTCGTTAGCGAAGATAATGCGATGCCTGCCTGATTGGCCGCAGCTTCAAGATAGGCTTCGAAATTCGGATATCCGCAATCGATGAGAATCGTATCTTGTTCATCTCGAATCACGGTCGGGGTAATGACTTGCTTGTGACCGCCCTGTTCAAACTCGATATCAAGCGTATGAATGCCGTGCATAAGTAGTTTCCTCCGATAGTATCAGCTTATATTAGATGTTACGATAGACAAGAGATAAAGGTTCAGCGAAAAGACATTTTTTCAGAAGAAAGGAGATTCGCTCGGATGAAGGAAAATAAATATGACGATCATCTGTTTTTTGAAAAATACAGTCAAATGAGCCGCTCCAGGCAAGGACTGGCCGGTGCGGGAGAATGGGAGACGCTCAGAAAGCTGCTGCCCGACTTCAAAGGCAAGCGGGTGCTGGATCTAGGCTGCGGCTATGGATGGCACTGTATCTATGCCATGGAACATGGGGCATCCTCCGTCGTAGGCGTCGACCTTTCCCATAAAATGCTCGAGGTCGCAAAAAGCAAAACCCATTTTCCGCAGATCCAATATGAATGCCGAGCCATTGAAGACGCGGATTACCCGGAGATGAGCTTCGATGTCATCCTAAGTTCGCTTGCGATTCATTATGTAGCCGATTACGAGAGACTCGTACGCAAGATCTATCGGATGCTGAAGGCAGGCGGCCAACTCGTGTTCACGGTTGAGCATCCTGTATTTACCGCTCAAGGAACGCAGGACTGGCATTATAACGAACAAGGAGAAATCCTGCATTTTCCGGTGGACAATTATTACCATGAGGGTAAGCGGTCCACCGTGTTTCTGGGAGAAAAAGTGATCAAGTATCATAGAACGCTGACCACTTATCTCAACACGCTGCTTTCAAACGGCTTCATCATCAATCAGACGGTAGAGCCCCAGCCGCCCGAGAACATGTTGGATATTCCGGGGATGGCGGATGAAATGCGACGCCCGATGATGTTGATTATTTCGGCAACGAAGCAAGTGGATAGATAACCACGGCGTATCGCCAGGGAATATGGTATACAAGGAGGAACGATCGCGATGGCAACGATTATAGTGGCTTTCCCCGGGGGCAAGCATAAGGCGCTTACGATGAGTTATGACGATGGGCAGGCGGCCGACCGGCGGCTGGTGTCGATCTTCAACCAATACGGCATCAAAGGCACGTTCCATCTAAACTCGGGGTTATTAGGACAAGGCGGCCGGATCGGGGCGGAAGAAGCGGCGGCGCTGTATGACGGACACGAAATTTCCGCCCACACGGCGACCCATCCGACGATCGAACGAAGCCCGAACGAGACGCTGGTCATGGAAATCATGGAGGATCGTAAAAAGCTCGAGCGTATAGCCGGGTACGCGGTTCGGGGGATGTCGTATCCGAACGGTTCGTACAATCGCGCGATCATGGAGTTGCTTCCGAAACTCGGCATCGAGTATTCGCGGGTCGTTCCAAGCACGAACGGCTTCGGCATGCCGGACGACTGGCACGAATGGAAGCCGACCTGCCATCATAAGCAACGATTGATGGAGCTTGCGGAGTCGTTCGTCGGCTTGCAAAAGAAGCAGTATCTCTACTTGATGTACGTGTGGGGACATAGCTACGAATTCGATCAGGACGGGAACTGGGAGCTGATCGAGGAGTTTTGCCGCTATGTCGGCGGACGGGACGATATCTGGTACGCGACGAACATCGAGATCGTCGAATACATGCAAGCGTTCGAGCGCCTGAAGTTCGCGGCCGATTGCTCGTTCGTCCGCAATCCGAGCGCGCAGACGGTATGGTTGATCGCCGATGGACGAACGGTGGAAGTGCCGGGCGGAGAGACGGTTATGCTCGATTAATAGGAAGCGAACGAAAGTGGCTCCTTCGGGAGCCTCTTTCCGTTTACTGCATCGAACGGCGTTGTTGAAAACCGAACACTTATACACAGGTTTATGCACATATTAACGGGATGAAGTCAGCGGAAAGGCGCGAGGTCGCAAACCTACATCCACATATCCACATACAAGGTTACCCACAACCGAACAAAAATGCGAGACGAGCGAGAGGTTGCGGGGGGAGCAGAACGAACCGGCGTTCGCGTCGTGCTCCGGCGATCCGCGTCATGCCGAAGTGACCGCCGACTGCGATTGCGGAACGGTTCTCAGAGAAGATGTTCAGTTACTAACAGGTTTATTCACATATTAACGGTACGACAACGGGGTAGCACCAACATCCACAAGCGATCGTCCACATATCCACAACATTTGTTATCCACACGTTAGACGAATGTAAAAGCGCCGTTAAACCTCCGTATGGATACGGGCGTTTAACGGCGCTAAACTTTTACGCGGCGCTATGTTCTTTGGCTTTCAACTCGGCGAGCAGCTTATCGCCTTCGACGTCCAAGTTCGGTACGAGGCGATCCAGCCATCTCGGCAGCCACCAGGCTTTGTCTCCGAAGATCGCCATGACCGCAGGGACGAGCGTCATGCGGACGAGGAACGAGTCGATCAGTATGCCGATGGCGAGCGCGAAGCCGATCTGCTTAATCATAATATCGTGACCGAAAATAAATCCGGCGAAGACGGACACCATGATCACCGCGGCAGCCACGACGACGAGGCTCGATTGCTTGTAGCCGTCGATGACGCTGTCCGTTCCGCGATGGCCGTGAACGTACGATTCGCGCATCGAGCTGACGAGGAACACTTGGTAGTCCATCGCGAGGCCGTACAGAATGCCGGTGACGAGAATCGGCATGAAGCTGAGCAACGGTCCGCCGGTGTCGAAGCCGAATAGGGAATGAGCCCAGCCCCACTGGAATACGGCGGTCGTAATGCCGAACGTGGCGAGAACGCTAAGCAGGAAGCCTACCGTAGCTTTGAGCGGCACGATCACTGAACGGAACACGAGCAGAAGAATGATGATCGACAGGACGACGATGACTCCGACGTAGAGCGGGAACGCCTCCGCGAGCTTCGCGGACATATCGATGTTGATCGCGGTAAAGCCGGTTACGCCGATCGTGACGCCGTAGGTTCGCGCGAAAGACGAATCCGGATCGCGCAGCGATTTAACCAAATCCTGCGTCTGTGTGTCGGTTGGTCCCGATTCCGGAATGAGGTTCACGATGGCCATCTTGCCGTTCTCGTTAACGCCCATGGGGTTCACGACCGATACGTCCTCGAGCTGCATGAGCTCTTGGACAAGGCCGCCCAGCGCTTCTTGAGATACCGTTCCGGCCGCGTCTTTAGGCTCGACGACGAGCAGCAGCGGTCCGTTGAAGCCTTCCCCGAAGCCGCCGGCAATCGCGCCGTAGCTTTGCCTTGTCGTCGTATCCAAGTTCGCGGTGGCGCCGGAAGGAATGCCGAGCTCCATCTTCGCGACGGGAATCGCCGCGACTCCGAGCAGGACGACGACGGCGACGATGACCGCCCACCGGTTCCTGACGACGCCGTTTGCCCATTTGGACGAAACTTTATGCTCGTTGGCGTGAACATTCGATTTGCTCTTCTCGCGCAGCTTGGCCGAGCAGATGCGCTCGCCGATCAAGCCGAGCATCGCTGGCAGCAGGGTGAGCGCCACAAGCACGCTGACGAAGACGGTCGCAGCCGCGACCAGCGCCATCGTGGACAGGAATTCGATGCCGATTACGAGCATGCCGCTTAACGCGATGACGACCGTCAATCCCGCGAAGAATACGGCGCTGCCGGCCGTGCCGATCGCCCGGCTTGCCGCTTCGCGCGCGCTCAATCCCTGATCGAGAATAATCCGGCGTTGCCGGTTAATGATGAACAGGGAGTAATCGATCCCGACGGCAAGCCCGATCATAAGCGCCAACACCGGCGTAATGCTCGTCATCGTAATGAACTTGGAGATCCCGTAAGCACCGACGACGCCGACTCCGACGCCGACGATCGCGATCAGCAGCGGAAGACCCGCAGCCACTACGGAACCAAGCGTAATGAAGAGTACGACGGCGGCGATGGCGATACCGATGCCTTCCGTCGCGCCCGTCGCAGGCATGGCGGTTAACGTGTCGCCGGGCAAGGCTGTAATACCGGTGCCTTGCTCCGCCGATTTGACCGCATCGATTACCGCGGTCTTGACGTCATCGGGCACGGCGGTCTGCTGAACCGTGAAATTGAATTGGAACAACGCGATGCTGCCGTCGTTAGCGATCAACACGCCGGTCAGCGGAACGCCATCGATGATGAGCGGACCATACGGCGGCAGTTCGGCAGAGGCTGCTTGTTGCTGTTGCTGTTCCTGAGGTTGCTGCTGTTGTTGCGCTTCGGCGCTTTGCGAGTCGCCGGATGCAGCCTGCTGAGCTTCCGCGAAGTCGGCGGGATTCATGACCAAGTCCAGTTGATAGACGTCGTTAACCGCTTTGCTGATCGCGGAGAGCCGTTCCGGCGTATCCAGCCGTTCGCCCGACGGCGCGGTGAATACGACGCTTCCCGATCCGCCGGATGCGGCCGGAAGCTCTTGAGCCAACTTGTCGAGCACCTTCTGCGATTCCGTACCCGCGATTCTCATCTCGGAGCTCGTGTGAATGCCGTTGACGCCAAGAATGGCCAAGACGATCCCCAGTATAGCGACCCAGCTCACGATGAATTTCCATGGATTGTCGTAGGCGGTTCTGCCTATCCGATACAATAATTTAGACATAGCTTGAATGTCTCTCCTCTCTCAATCCCCATAGCTCTCTATATCTGTTCTTTTAAAACCCGTTCCGCAAATGGCCGAAAACCGTATTCATATACTCATCGAACGTGATAGCCCCCGAATTCTCCTCCACGGGTTGCCCCGGCAGCAATACGTTCATGCTTCCGTCGAACATGGGTAGAAGGGCCCCGGTGAAAGCGCTCGTGAGCAGGCGGGTGTACTCCGCCGTGTACCGGTCGTGGAACAGGAGGTTTAACATTTCCTGCGCTCCCACTTGCAGCTTGTAATGCACGCTTAGGATGTACGGCACGAGCGTCGGATACTCTTGGGTCAGCGACACGAGCTTGCGCATCTTGCGAAAATATTCAGCCGTAAGCTGCAGTTTCGTAAATTGGAACAACGCATCCAGCGGGGAGGAGCTTACGGGAATGCGCTCCATCAAATCCTCGGCTTCGTCGACGCCGTGAAACGGGATGGCTGCGCCCGCGACGGCCTCTTCTTTGCATGAAAAGTGGTTGGCGAACGTTCTACGCGAATATCCTGCCTTCTGTACGACGTCTTCGACGACGAATCCGTTCAGCCCGCGCTCCGCTGCCAGCTCGAACGCCGCTTCCGCGAGCGCGTGCGCGGTCGCTTCCTTTTTGATGTCGCGCAGGTTAGGTTTGTTCATTGTCATCTCACCTCTTTACGTCAGGAAGGATTAACCTAACTCTATCATTTTCGTTGCTCATTGTGCAACTTTGCATTTAGGGCAATTATGTGAACGCACAAACTTTAATTTTCAAAAAAATTCTCTACTTTCTTCAATAGGTGTGAGATAACCGCCCTATTATAATAGAATTGCAGCATTGACCATGCCCTATATTAATGCTACAACGAACTATATCGACTATAAGGTGCTTCTGGAACGAAGAGTTCGCTCGCCGTCTGGACGCGCTGTTTATATCCTAGGGGAGGGTTCAGCAGTGAGAATGGTGTTTCGCTGGTATGGCGAAGGCAACGATACGGTTACGTTAAAGCAAATCAAGCAAATTCCGGGCGTCGAAGGTATCGTCTGGGCGCTGCATGACGTGCCTGCGGGCGAAGAATGGCCGATGGAGAAAATTCTCGAGTACAAACGGTTGTCCGACGAATCCGGCTTGCATCTCGAGGTCGTCGAAAGCGTTAACGTGCACGACGACATCAAGATCGGCTTGCCTACGCGGGATCTCTATATCGACAACTATAAGAAGACGATCGTCAAGCTGGCTTCGGTAGGCGTCAAGACGATCTGCTATAACTTCATGCCGGTGTTCGACTGGGCGCGCACGGATTTGTATAAAGAGATGGAAGACGGTTCGACCGCGTTGTTCATGGAGAAGGCTAAGATCGAGGATATGGATCCGATGGAGCTCGTCCGCAGCATCGCGAGTAACCCCGATCTCACGATGCCGGGCTGGGAGCCCGAGCGTCTCGGACGCTTGACCGAGCTGTTCGAAGCGTACAAGGACGTCACGGAGGAGAAGCTGCGGGATAATCTGCGCTACTTCCTGGAACAAGTCGTTCCCGTCGCCGAACAGAACGGCATCAAGATGGCGATCCATCCGGACGATCCGCCGTATTCGATCTTCGGCTTGCCGCGCATCGTGAAGAACCGCGACGATATCCGGCGCATTCTCGATTTCGTGGACAGCCCGTCCAACGGCGTCACGCTGTGCAGCGGTTCGCTCGGCGCCAACCCGAGCAACGATATTGCGGCCATGGTCCGCGAGTTCAAAGACCGCATTCCGTTCGCGCATCTGCGCAACGTCAAAGTGTACGACAACGGCGACTTCATCGAGTCTTCGCACCGGACGCAGGACGGTTCGGTCGACATGACCGGCATCGTGCAGGCGTATAGCGAGATCGGTTTCACGGGCTACGCGAGACCGGACCACGGCCGGCATATTTGGGACGAGCAATGCAGACCGGGCTACGGCCTGTACGATAGAGCGCTAGGCATTATGTATCTATGGGGACTTTGGGATGCGGCGGAACGGACGAAACAAATGAAGGGTCAGGGGGCTTAAGCGAATGAGCGAACAAAGGAATCTCAAGGGACGCGTAGCGGTCATCACCGGAGGCAGCGGCGTTCTCTGTTCGGCGATGGCGAAGGAGCTCGGCAAGCATGGCGTGAAGATCGCGATTCTGAACCGCACGGCGGAGAAAGGCGAGTCGGTGGCCGAGGAAATCCGCAATGCCGGCGGAGAAGCGATTGCGGCCGCTTGCAACGTCCTGGATAAGGAAAGCGTGGAGAAGGCAAACGAGGTCATTACGAATGCTCTTGGCCCATGCGATATTCTCATTAACGGAGCGGGCGGCAACCATCCCGACGGCATTACGACGAAAGAGATTTTCCAGCTTGAGGATCTGCAGAAGCCGGAGGTGAAGACGTTCTTCGACTTGACCGTAGACGGCTTCTCCTCCGTATTGAACTTGAACTTCCTCGGTTCGCTGATCCCGACGCAGGTGTTCGCGAAGCACATGGTCAATAAACCGGGCTCGACGGTCATCAACATCTCCTCGATGAGCGCGCCGAGCCCGATGACGAAGGTGCCCGCGTACAGCGCGGCTAAGGCAGCCATCGACAACTTTACGCAATGGCTGGCCGTGCACATGGCGGAGGCGGGCATTCGCGTGAACGCGATCGCGCCGGGCTTCTTCCTGACGGAGCAGAACCGCCGCTTGCTGACGAACGAAGACGGCTCCTTGACGGAGCGGTCGAACAAGATTATTACCCATACGCCGATGAGACGGTTCGGCAAGCCCGAGGATCTGCTCGGCACCCTCATGTGGCTCGTCGACGACAACGCCTCCGGCTTCGTTACCGGCGTCACGATCCCGGTAGACGGCGGATTCATGGCTTATTCCGGCGTATAATCATCCGTTGCAACCCGCAAGCTCGTTTGAGCTTGCGGGTTTTTATGTGCAGTGGCGCCCCGCGCGTCGGTTTTACCGTGATAACAACGAATCGTTAGTTATTTTTTCGTCTCCCGCATGTTCCGTGTAAATAATAGCAAATCGATAGTTATTATCACCGATGGCGACCGCTAGAGTCCATTTTCGCCCCAATAACTGCAAATCGTTGTTATTTGTCGTCACACACCCGCTGTTACCGAAAATAACTGCAAATGGTTGTTAATTTGATCATCAGCGGGCTTTCGTTATTTTACGCGGCTTACGATTAATAAATTTAATCCCCTTCGCGATCTCGGGAACCTCGTCGTTGATCATGCGCCTAAGCAGGTTGAGCGGTCTTCGGTATTTGGGGTTGAAGCCGTCCTTCGAGTTCTCGTCGAAAAATAGGGCAGGAGGCTCTTCGGGAGTCGAATAGGCGAAAAGCCGGCCATTGCGCGATGCGACGAGGACGAGCGGAGAATCGTCGTAGCCTTGGCGGCGCCATTGCTTCGGGGTCATGCGATAGACGCTGATGGTGAAAATGTCCGTATAGATTATTCCTTTGTACTTGAACAGAAATTGCACGCCGTATGCCATATCGCCGGATTTTCTCCATTTTCTAACGATTACATAGGGTCTCCACCAGTCGGGGATGCGAAGGATGAATCCGTACTTCCGATCTATATAACGCAGGGGAATCACGCCTTTCCTCCAATGTCGGTCATTCTACGTTATTCATTGGACTAATCTTCGGCTCACGGGGAAACGTAAGACGGTGCCCGTCAACAACGACTTTCGATTGTCAAAGGAGATGCTCATGCCCAAACGCGAAAGCAGCGCCGGTAGAGCGAAAGCCGGGCGGTTCGACCGTCAAACTTGGTTACTGCTAGTCGTCAACGGACTTTTTATGACCGCGAATGCGTTATCCGGCACTTTTCTCGGGGTGTACATATGGAAAGCAAGCCAGAACTACTTGCTGCTCGGCTGGTATACGCTGCTGTCCCATATCGTCATGGCGGCTACCTTCTGGGTGGCGGGCAACATCGTGAAAGAAGGCAATAAAATGCTCGTGCTGCGGCTGGGGATAGGCGCATCCGCCGTTTTCTACGGCACCGTCCTTCTGCTTGGCACAAGCGCGTTCCGTTTCGTCTGGCTCCTAGGCATGATTAACGGCTTGGCGGTGGGATTGTTCTGGCTCGCCTATAACGTCGTCTATTTCGAGGCGACCGACGCTTCTACACGAGATCGTTATAACGGCTTGGCAGGAGTCGTCGGTTCGATGGTCGGCATCATTGTCCCTTGGTGTTCGGGCTTCCTGCTGTCGCATATGGCCGGAGATCGGGGCTACCGAACGATATTCATGATCTCGCTCGGGATATTCGTGGGGGGCGTGCTGTTCAGCTTTCTGCTTCGCAACCGCAAACCGGACGGTCAGTACGAATGGGGAATGCCCTTCCGTACGCTAAGAAGCTCATCGACGCCTTGGCGTCCGGTATTCGGCGCGTTGGCCGCGCAAGGCCTGCGCGAGAGCGTGTTCGGCGTCATGATCGGGCTGCTCGTCTACATTCAGACCGGAAGCGAGCTTAAGCTCGGCAATTACGTGCTGATCACGTCGGCCGTGTCTTTCGCGAGCTTCTTCGCGGCTGGCAAGTGGCTAAAGCCGCGTTGGCGAAGGGCCGGTATGTTGGTCGGCTCGATCCTGATTACGGCCGTTATTCTCGCTCTCTTCTTCGGCGTCAATTATACGACGCTGCTCATCTTCGGCATTGGGGTCGCGCTGTTCTATCCGTTATACTTGATTCCGATGACATCGTCGGTGTTCGATCTCATCGGACAAGACGAGGAAAGCGCGAGACGGCGCGTCGAATTCGTGGTTCTGCGGGAGCTCGGGCTGAACGTCGGCAGAGTGGCCGGAATGATCCTCTTCATGATCACGCTGAGTATCAGCAAAGCGCCGCTGGTCATCAATATCCTGCTGCTTGTTGTCGGCAGCTCGCCGATCGTCAGCTGGATGCTCATGAGAGCAAGGTTGGCAAGCCATAACCCGGCCAAGGCGTGAGAATTCATCCCAAGCAGGGTTATTCGCTTAATGGCTGAAGTAACGTGTCGGACTTTCAATTCCGGCACGCTTTTTTTTTGTGCGCGGATGGTGGACGAACGGCGTTGCCAAGCTTCCCCAAACTGAATATCGTAGCTATGATAACGCGTAAGCGCGTCAGATTCTCGGAGCGGGGGCGTGTGAGCTTGAGTATCGTCATGGTTAACGGTATACGGTTAAGCTACGCAACGTATGGCGAAGGTTATCCGCTAATCGCGATATCGGGAAAAGATAGTAACATGGATTGGTGGCACCCGGCAGTCAAAGAAGCATTAAGCGCGAATAACCGCCTAATACTGCTGGATAATCGGGGAACGGGGCGCAGCGAGGTTCCGACCGGTTCCTACGGCATAACGGATATGGCCAAAGACGTCGTTGGACTAATGGACGCGATCGGAATCAGCCAAGCGCATATTCTCGGCCAGTCGATGGGCGGGATGATCGCGCAGGAGATCGCGATCGAATATCCGGAGCGGGTAGCGAAGCTGATCCTGGTGAGCACGACTTGCGGGGTTACCCGCGTAAGACCGTCGCTGAGAATGCTGAGGTGGATGTTCCGGAAGCCGGCCGTCTTCTCGCCGGAGGATACGCTGAAGATGTTGTATTCCGACTCTTATATGCGGGAGAACGCGGATCAGATCGCGGAGGTCGTCGAACGAATGAGCAACTTCCCTCCTTCCGCGAGAACGATGGCCGCCCATAAGGAAGCCAGCAGGAAGTTCGACAGCTTAGCCCGGCTCGGCCGGATCGTATCGCCTACGCTAATTATTCACGGCCAGCAGGATTGGGTATTCCGTCCGCCGCATGCGGTTCTGCTCCGTCGTCATATTCCCGACTCCAAGCTGTTGATGTACGCGAACGCGGGTCATGGCGTCCTAACTCAGGAGCACCATAAGGTAATGGAGGAAATTGCGCGGTTTATCGAATGAAAAAAATAAGCCGCGAAGGACGTTCCCTCGCGGCTCCCTTTTAAGAGGAGTGCGTCATACGAAGCGCGGACTGATCGCCAAAACTGAAGAACGATGGTCGCCGCACCCATTGGAATCCTACGTCGCGTAGAAAAGCGTTCGCCAGCGCGAACTCGATATCCGCCCGCAATGCCTCTTCGTTCGCTTGCTCCGGCTGATACGCATGCTTGCTCTTGGTCTCATCGATTGCGGATTTCGTGCTCACGAGCATGTAACCGGCTTCCCATGCGGCCTCTAGTAAGGTTGCTTCAGATGGCGCGAAGTCGTTCAAGTCCGATCCGTTCAGAGCGAACGGAGTGAGCAGCACGACGCGTCCGGCATACATTCTCAGCTCGTTCAGCATCGGAAGCAGCATATCCTTGAGTTGCTCTGGCGGCATCGTAGCTCCGTTCGGTAAGAGCGCGGACAAGTCCGCATGCGTGCAAGGAGGCAAGACAAGCCAATCCGGCTTGCGCTGCCGAGCGGTATCCATCCAAACCGACAGCGTTCCCCCGTCGGCAGCCTCCGCGCACGAATACGTGTCGACCCGAATATCGAGTTCGGGATATACCGACTGCAACAGACGTTCCACGATGGACGCCCATCCGGATTCGTTCGCCCCGGCTGCGTTCCGGGCATGAGAGAATATAAGCAACGACTGTCCTTTGCGTATTTGCATGCAAGCTGCCTCCGTTCAAAGTGAAGCGATTGCTCTCATCATACTGCATTTGTTCGCGTAATTATGGTAAGATTCGTAGCAAACTTGTACATAACGAAGGGGACAACATCCAGATGAATCGCGATCCTTCCAGCCGACTACCCTACCTTTGCAAGTTATTCCACGAGACGCTGAGGCTTCCCGTGGCGCTGATCGGTCCCGATCATACGGTTGTTCAGGAATGGGGAGACCATTCGGGGGAGCATCCGCTCTTGAACACTCGGAACAAGCTGCTGCTTCGAATGGCGGAAGGCTTGTCTGCAGCGACTGTGCCTGTGATCCGCAGCACGAATTATCTCGAGCAAGCGATCGTGCTGACGGCGGCCGACGCGGGTTCGGAGCGAGGGTATATCGCGGTCGGCCCTGTTCTCTACTCGGCCCTGCTGCCCGAGACGATACAGGCGTTGTTGGAAGACAACGGCATACCGCGCGAAGAGCGCAAGCGATGGGCCGCATATTATCGGGCGCTGCCCGTCATGACGCAGATGCAGCTCGTTCACGCGGCGATCATGCTTCACTTGCTCGTACATGGCGTCGACCTAGAGCCTCACGATATTCTCAATCAGGTGCACGCGCTTGAGCGGCCGCTCGTCCGCTCCGAAGAGCTGGAGCAACAGCTGCTGTCGAGGCGCGAGAACGAGACGCTCCACCACGATCCGTACATGGAAGTGCGGCTATACGATTGCGTTCGGAACGGGGACAAAGCGGGGGCGCTTCAGATGCTGGCTGCTTTTCCCGAGGAATCGTTCGGCGTTCTATCTCGGACAAGCCATCTGCGCAACCGCAAAAATCTAGCCATCGTAACGGTTACGATGGCCACGCGAGCCGCCATAGACGGAGGAATGTTCTGGGAGCTGGCTTATACGCTGAGCGATCTGCATATTCAGAAGATCGAGGATCTGCGGGAGGTTCGCCAGGTCGATCACGCGCAGAAGGACGTCGTGGCCGACTTCGCCGAGCGCGTGCGGCAAATTCGCGAGGAGCGGGTATCCCGGACGATCGCCGAGTGCCAGAACTATATTTTCAACCACTTGTTCGAAGAAATTAAGCTGGAGCAGCTCTCGGGCTTAACCGGCTTTAACGGCAACTACATCTCGCAGCGGTTCAAGAAGGAGACGGGCATGTCCTTCCGGGCATACGTGACGGCCAGGCGGATCGAGGAGGCTTGCCGGCTCATGAAGTACACGAAGCTGACGTTCACGGAGATCGCGACGAGGCTCTGCTTCCACGACCAGAGCCATTTCACGAAAGCGTTCAAGAAGCAGACCGGGGTCACGCCGAAGCAATATCGTCTCGATGCGGCAGGGCAATTCGAAGGGATCAAGCCTTAGTTCGGCGAAAGCCGGGCTAAGGTTTTTTTCGTGCGGCGTGCTGGGTTACGGGCCCGATAATTTGCACGGAGTACAGTTATTTCAGCGGGACGTTGGTAACTTTGGTCGGTCAACTGCATGGAGTGCAGTTAGTTAGATCAAATGTGAGGCATTTGCTTCTTTTGGCGGTAATGACATGTAATTGGTGCAGTTAATTGGATTAAATGCAGCGGACTCGAGTGGACTAACTGTATTCCGTGCAGTTACGAGCTGGTGGCATCCCTTTTTGCGCCCTAAGCGCAAAACTTTGCGGGGGCTTGGTTGTTGTTTGCGCGTTCGGGGTCGCCCGAGGATCGTAAGATGGGGTCATGACAACGAGGTTGTGACGTTAACGAACGATCATGGGGAGGCAACGAAATGATTAGCTTGAAGAACGTAAACAAGGTGTTCGGCATGGAAGCCGGCAGTTTTACCGCGTTGAAGGAAACCGATCTTACGATCGCGGCAGGAGAGTTCATCGCTATCATGGGGCCGAGCGGTTCGGGCAAAAGCACGCTGCTGCAGCTGCTGGGCGGCTTGGACCTGCCGACTTCCGGCAGCATATCGGTGGACGGCGTCGAGCTGAACAAGCTCGGCGAGAAAGAGCGGACGTTGTTCCGCAGGACGAAAGTCGGCTTCGTGTTCCAGAACTATCAGCTGCTGCCGATGATGACGGTCGCGGAGAACGTCGCGCTATCGCTGGCGGCGAACAAGACGCCTAAAGCGGACATCAAGCGCACGGTAGACCGTCTGCTCGAAGAGGTAGGCTTGTCCGACAAAGCTTCGCATTATCCGTCCCAACTGAGCGGGGGCCAACAGCAACGCGTCGCCATCGCGAGAGCGCTCGCGATGAATCCGAAGCTTCTGCTCGCCGACGAGCCGACGGGCAACCTGGACCTTGCGACCGGCGGCAACGTGCTGCAGCTGCTGAAGCGGTTGAACAGGGAAGAGGGCATTACGATCGTCATGGTCACGCACGATCAAGAGGCGGCTAAAGCGGCGGATCGGATCATTCAAATACGCGACGGCGAAGTGCAGCCGGCCGGAAAGGATGGCGCGGCATGAACGCATGGCTCATCGCCTGGCGCAACTTGAAGCGCCGCAAGCTCAGAACGTTCCTGACGACGCTGTCGATCGTGATCGGCGTCGCCGCAACGCTCGGCGTCGTCGCGTCCGTCGATTCCGCGAAACGGGCGTTCCCGCTGTACTTGAAGTCTACGTTCGGCAAAGCCGATTATACGATCGGAGGAACGGAGCCATATTTCGGAGAGGAAGCCCTCGAATCCGCGCAAGCGGTAGACGGCGCGACGGCAGTCGGAGTGCTGAAGGAGAGCACGAGGCTCCAGACCGAACGCGAGGGCTTGTCCGATATTCAGAAGCGGGTCGATCTGACCGGGTACAGTGACTTGAATACGCCGCTGACCGCTTTCAAAGTGATCGAAGGCACGCTGTCGAACGACGGAGCGGTCATTACAGACCGGACGGCGAACGCATGGAAGGCGAAGGTCGGAGATACCGTTACGATTGATACCGATGACGGTCCGCGTGCCATCGCGATCTCGGCGATCGTCAAATACACGGTCGAGCTCATGGGGCCGTCCAGCTGGACGATGGCGAAGTACCATCCATGGTCGGTGGCGGTTCCGCTGCCGGTCATGCAAGAATGGTTCGATCGGGCCGGCGAGATTCAGAATATCCAAGTCAAAGCCGACCGGGAGGCCGATATCGAGACGATCGGACTGAAGCTTGAAGGGGTCGCGAAGCAATACGGAGACATCTATGTCCAGCCGGTAGTCATCGACTTCGATACGCAGTTCGAGACGGTCAACACCTTCTATACGCTGCTTTACTTGGCCGGATTCCTCGGCATGGCGCTGAGCGCGTTTATTATCTTCAATTCGCTGTTCGTTAGCGTGAAGGAACGCCGCAACGAGTTCGCCGTCCTGAAGACGATCGGGTATACCCCGCGGCAGCTGCGCCAGTTCGTGCTGCTCGAAGTCGTGCTCCTGTCGATCATCGGCACCGCATGCGGCTTGCTGCTCGGACTCGGGCTTGCGGAATTGCTGCAGAAAGTCATCTTCATGGTATTCGGCGTCTACGAGGAAGCTACGCTTCGTCTCGCGCCGGGCCTTATTCTCGCCATCCTGGCAGGACTGATCGTGCCGGCTCTGGCCGCGCTGTATCCGATTCGCCATGCGGGCAAGACAAGCGTGATCGCCGCGCTGAACGGAGGCCGGGAGATCGGCGAGGAAGCTGGCGCGAAGATCAAATCCGCGCGGAAGTGGACGACGATCGCGGGACTGCTGCTCATCGCATCCGCGTTCTTCATCGAAAGTCTGTATTTGCTCGTTCCGTTCCTGTTCGGCGTCATCCTGGTGTTCCCGGCGATGTTCGGCTCCTTCATGGCGCTGCTAAGGCCGCTGTATCGCAAGGGGCTCGGTTTCGGCGGAACGATGGCATCTCGCAATTTGACGAGGAACCGCGAGCGTACGGCGATGACTTCCGTCGTGCTCTGCTTGGGCATAACGATGATCGTGCTCATGGGTTCGCTTAATATGGCACTAGTTCAGTCGTTCGAGAAAGTGATTTACGCGTCTTACGGCGGAAACCTGGACGTCCATCTGCATCACGTAGAGACGACGGATCTCGAGCAGATCAGAGCCGTTCATGGCGTGGCCGGGGCGCAGACATATGCGCTGCATGCAGCCGTGTGGAAGGAAGACGGGCAGAAGCGCATGCTGCCGGTGTACGGCGTCGGAGAGGATTGGATCGACCGATTCCCGCTCTTCACGTCGAAGGAGAGTCGTCAGAGCGAGATCATCGGCGGGCTGAAGGACGACGAGCTTGTGCTGGATCGCGTCGCGTTCGGCTCATGGGGCGGCGAGATCGGCGATCGGATTACGCTGGAGACGCCGCAAGGCGATCGGTCTTTCAAAGTCGTCTCCGTCGTCGATACGATGAAAAACAACGGTTACGGCTCGTTCATGCGACAATCTCAATTCGAAGACGTCTTCGGCATTAAATACGTGAAGAACGCGCTCGTCCTGAAGGACGATACGATCACGCCGCTTCAGCTTCGCGAACGGATCTTCGACCTGTTCGGCTCTCGGGTAATGGAGATGTTCGGACCTGAGGATTGGGTAACCGTCGTCGGCGCCACGTATACCGGATCGTTCACCGTCGTGAATTTCCTGGTCGTGCTGGCGATCGCCATCTCGGGGATCGGCATTGCCAACACGCTGCTTATGAATATTATGGAACGAATTCGCGAGCTGGGCATGATGCGTGCGGTCGGGGTATCGCGGCGCCAAGTGATCCGAATGATCCGGCTCGAAGGCATCGGCATCGGCCTTGCCGCTACGATCGTCGGCTGTGCGCTCGGCATCGTGTTGATCTACATCGCTTCGACGTTCTTCGAAGTGCGCTCCTTGACCTACGAATTCGGCGTCTCCTGGCTTCTGATCGGGCTCGTCGTCTTGTTCGGCATGCTGGTCAGCTGGCTGTCCAGCGTCGCGCCGGCTTCCCGGGCTGCCACAACAAAGCTAAGCGAGGCGTTGCGTTATGAGTAAGAGAATCGTTTGCATGCTTCTACTATGCGGAATATGGTTGTCCGGCTGCTCGTCGCAGTCCTCTTGGGAGAACGAAGAGCTGCAAGAAGTCAGCGACCGGTTGTTAGCAGACGACGTGGAGGCGGAGTGGACGGTCGAAGAGCAAGAGGCGACCGAAGCCTCTCATCCGGCGCATATTCGTATCGCCATAACCAAGCGAGACGGCTCGAGTATCGAACGGTTTGACATCACCCACGAGAAGCTGCTTCACCTCATCGTCGTTAGCAAAGATTTATCTTACTTCAACCACATCCATCCGGTTTATGTCGGGGGAGGCGTGTTCGAGATCGATAACGATTTTCCGACCGGAGGTTCCTATCGGATGATCGCCGATTTCAAGCCGACCGGCGGCGATACGGTGACGAAGATGACTTGGGTAAGCTTGCAAGACGAACCTGAAGAGACGCAACCTATCGTCCCTAGCGGCGAGCTAGTCGACACCGTGGACGGCGTTCGGGCGAAGTTGAACATCGACAGGCTCGGGGCAAAGGCGGACACGACGTTGACGTTCGAGCTGTCGCATGCCGCTACGGGAGAGCCTATCGCCGATCTGGAGCCGTATCTCGGGGCGATCGGGCACGTCGTCGTCTTGTCCGAGGATGGGAGCAGGTACGTGCACGTTCATGCGGAGGATGGGCAAGTCGCCGGTCCTCAAGCTGTGTTCGAAGCGAATTTCCCTAGCAAGGGGATCTATAAAATATGGGCGCAGTTCCAGAGAGAAGGCCGCGTGTTCACCGTATCCTACGTCGTCGACGTTCCGCGGGAAGCCGCAGCCGAGAAGTGACATTGCGCGTGACCCCGCCGAGTTTTTTGCGGGGTCTTTCGTTTTTTTTGCGCGATTGATTGATAGAGTTTTCGATATAATGGGAACAGATCAGGAATGGGCGAAGAGGAGTCGTGGCAGGATGGACAATCGGATTGCAGACCGAATGGACGGCAGGGAAGAGATGTACCGAATCGCGGCGGAGAATACGAGGGATTCGATCGTCGTCGTCGACGGCGATGCCATCGTGCGTTACGTGTCACCCTCCATCTACGAAATTTCGGGCTATACCGTCGAAGAATATACGGGGATGGACGCTTTCGACATCATATGGCCCGAAGACAGGGAGCGGCTCCGCGGCAAGCTGGCCGAAGCCGTCCAGACGAGACAGCCGGTAGACGTCGAATACAGGCTGCAGCATCGTGACGGCAGGCTCATCTATCTGGAGACGAGAGTCAAGCCGGTTCTGGACGACGAGGGGCGTGTGCGTTACGTCGTCGCCGTCGTTAGGGACGTTACCCGTCGGAAGCAAACCGAGCAGATGCTCGAGAACATCTTAGACAACGTGAACGCGCTCGTGTTATCGACCGATAAAGAGATATCGCGCTATGCTTTTTTCTCCGGCAATACGGAGAAAATATGCGGCATCCCGAAGAGCGAGATTATGGCTCGCCCGCTCAGGCTGCACGACCATATCCATCCGGACGACAACGAGATTCTAATGGGGGAGGCTAAGCGCGCCCTCGACAACGGGTTGCCGCTGAGACAAGCTTTCCGCTGGATTCATGATCCGAACGAGGCAA
This sequence comes from Bacillota bacterium, assembly GCA_023460795.1. Lineage (GTDB taxonomy): Bacteria > Bacillota > Bacilli > Paenibacillales > Paenibacillaceae > Cohnella. Next base: position 23,035 of record JAEWPC010000015.1, read on the forward strand.
GATGGGGCCAGATGATCATTCATCCTTATCTGGACAGTACGGGAGCGGTCGAGCGGCTGGACGGCATCATTCTGGATATTACGGACAAGAAGAGAGCCGAGCTGGCGCTGGAAGAAAGCGAGCAACGGTACAAGTCGCTGTTCCACCATAATCTGGACGCCGTATTCTCGATCGAGCTGGATGAATTGCGCTTCGTGAACGCGAACGCGGCGTTCGAGACGATGACCGGGATCTCGTTCGACAACCTGAGGGATCGGTGTTTCATCGGGTTAATTCACGACGAAGACCACTCGGACGTGTTCCGAACGCTCCATGAAGTGACGGGGCAGGAGGAACCGCGGGATTTGGAATGCCGGTTGGCATCGACGGGGGATGGCGAGCGGATCGTCAGCATTACGTTCGTGCCGATCTTCCTGTCGGGCGAGTTGAATGGAATTCATGCCATCATGAAAGATATCACGCGCCGTAAGCGGGAAGAACGGGAGCTTCTGCGAAGCGAGGAGCGCTCGAAGTTCCTGCAGATGAGCTTGAACCGATTCTCGAACGATCTGGCGAACGTGATGAAAGTATCCGAACTCGAGGATCGCCTTAAGAACGAGATCGGCAGCGTGCTTCCCGGCGCCGTCGCGACGATCGAGGAACGCGCGGACGCGGGGGAAGACGAGCCGGGAGCGATCCGTATCCGAATCGGCGACAAGCCGCAGCCGGTATGGCTTAGTCTCGTCCTTGACCGTCCGCTCGAGAAGAACGAGGCGGAATGGCTGGACACGGCGGTTCAATACGTGAAGATCCTATACGACAACCTGCATCGGACGGAAGATCTGATGAAGCGGCTGGAAAGCCTCGTGGCGACGAACGAGACGCCGAAGTGGATGCTGCGGCTGCTCTTCAAGCTGTCGGAGAAGGAGCGGGCCGCACTCTCGAGCGACCTGCACGACACCGTGCTGCAGGATCTGATCATCTGGTACCGCAAGCTGGAATCGCTGCGCTCCACAGGCAGCTACGATCCGTCCGCGCAGGAGGAATTGATGCGGATCGAGAACGGTTTGCTGGACGCCATTCACCAAATTCGCATTACGTGCAACGAGCTTCGGCCTCCTTTTCTGCTGAAAATGGGATTAACCGAGTCGCTCAAAAGTTTACTCTCCTATGCCCGCATGTTCGCGAACTACGAGATCGAGTTTCAAGCAGACGCGATAGACGGACAGCTGCACGAGGACCAGATCGTCGGCGTCTATCGCATCGTGCAGGAGCTGCTGAACAATGCGTCCAAGCATTCGAAGGCCGACAAGGTGACGATGTCGCTGGAAGACGCGGGCGACCGAATCATGTTCCGATATTCCGACGACGGCGTCGGCGTGGAATTGGCGAAGCTCGAAGGCTCGTTCCAGCACATGGGGATTGCCGGCATCGAGAAAAGGGTGCTGAGCTTGGAAGGGGACGTTGACATACGGACGGCTCCGCGAGAAGGTTTCCACGTCGTACTGAAGTTTCCGAAGCAAACGATGGAAAGGTGAGCGCTATGAATATCTTATTGGTCGACGATCATCGTTCGGTTGTCGAAGGCACGAAAATGCTGATCGAATCGGAGCCCGATATGAACGTGACGATCGAAACGGACGTCTATCTCGTGCCGGACTTGATCCGGCTGCGCGAGTTCGATGTCATCCTGCTCGATCTGTACATGCCGAACGTCAACGGCGCCGATCTGGCCCGCAAATTGCTCGAGTACGTCCCGGATGCGGTCATTCTGATCTATTCGGGGTTCGAAATCGCGCCGCACTTCAACTTGCTCATGGAATCGGGCGTCTCGGGATTCGTCTCCAAGACTTCGACCCGGGAGGAGCTTATTCAAGCGATCCGTTGCGCGGCAAGGAAGCAAGCGATCATTCCGATGCAGCTGCTCAGGCAGCTTCGCCGGCAGGAAATCGTCGTTCAGGGCGAGCAGGGGCGCGAGTCGACCGTCATTACGCAGGAAGAAGATCGGCTGCTTCGGGAGCTCGCGAAGGGCAAGAGCAACAAGGAAATTTCGAAGACGCTTATGATCAGCCAGCGGTCGCTCGAGTACAACTTGACGGAGCTATTCCAGAAGCTGCACGTCAACTCGCGCGTCGAAGTGATCAAGAAGGCGAAGAGCTTGGGCATTTTGCCTACGGAAGACTTATATTGAATCGCCGGACGGCGGCGCGGGGGAGGAGACCCTTGCGCCGCTGTCTCTATTTGCGCGGAGAACGCAAATCCTTGCGTTCGGCTATCGCAAGACTTGCGCGGGGAGGCGCGACGATTGCGGGTTAGGACCGCTCGTGCGGCGTTATGATGAATCCACAACCGGCGGCAAGCCGGTACGGGAGGAATCGCTATGACACCGTTTCGCGCGTTGTGGCCTTATGCCAAACGTCAAAGAAGTTTATATTTGCTCGGATTCATCGGAAGCCTGTTCCGCTTCCTCATTCCGCTGTCGGTACCGCTCGTCGTCAAATACCTGTTCGACGACCTGCTCCGGGACGACGCGCTTACCCGGGCGGACAAAGCAAGCCAGCTGCTGCTCGTCGCAGCCCTTATGATCGCCGTGTTCTTCGCGGTTCGCGCGCCGATGGAATACGTCCGGCAGTACTTCATGAACAAGGCGAACAACCGGATCATCGCCGATCTTCGCAGGGACGCGTTCGCCAAGGTGCACGCGCTGGACGCGAAGTATTTCGCGGACAACCGCAGCGGGGAGATCGGCACCCGGTTTCTCGACGATACGGAGAAGCTTCGGGGGTATTTGACCGCGATATTCTCGAACGTGTGGATCGAGACGATCGTGCTGGCCTCCGTCATCGGCATCATGCTCTCGCTGAACGCGACGCTGGCGCTGCTCTCCGTGCTGCTCGTCGCCGTACAATTCGCGCTGGCTCACCTGTTGTCGGGCAAAGTCAAGTCGGCGTCCCGGGAAGCGATGGCTGAACGCTCGGCGCTAAGCGGATTCGTCTTTGAGAAAATCCAAGGCGCGCTATGGGCGAAACTGTTTGCGTCGGAGCGGAGGGACAACGAGCAACTGAACGGCCATCTGCAGCGGTACGGCCGTACGCTGGATCGCCAAGCGGGAGCGCACGCCGTATCGCTTGCTGTCGTGAACGTCCTGAGCGATATTACGCCGTTCCTGGTCGTGGCAGCCGGCAGCTGGTTCGTCATCGGCGGCAGCTTGTCGCTGGGAAGCCTGATCGCTTTCTTCGCTTACGTCGACCGCATGCGCGCGCCGGTCGCGGCGCTTGTCCAAGCGTTCCCTGTCGTGGCGGAAGGCGGAGTAGCTCTTGGCCGCATTTGCTCATTCCTGGCGGAGCCGGTTACCGTGAAGGATTCGGACAGCGTGAAGCAGCTCGATAAATTCGAGGGAACGATCGCGTTCAACCAGGTATCCTTCTCCTACGACGGCAAGCGCAACGTGATCGACGGCGTCTCGCTTCGGATCGAGAAAGGCAAGACGTATGCGTTCGTCGGGGAAAGCGGCGGCGGGAAAAGCACGATCATGCAGTTGATCGCTCGACTGTACGACGTAGACGGAGGCGAGGTGTTGATCGACGGCTCGGACATTCGTTCCTATTCGCTGTCTAGCCTCAGAAAGCAGCTTGGAATCGTGACGCAGGACAACTTCCTGTACAGCTGTTCGATTAGGGAAAATATCCGGATGGCGAAGCTCGATGCGACGGATGCGGAAGTGGAAGAAGCCGCGAGGAAAGCGTTCGCCCATGAATTTATATCCGCATTGCCGGACGGGTACGAGACGGAAGTCGGCGAACGCGGCGTGAAGCTGTCCGGTGGACAGAAGCAGCGGATCGCCATCGCCCGCGTATTCTTGAAGGATCCGGCGATCATCATGCTCGACGAAGCGACCAGCGCACTCGATAACGAGAGCGAGAAGCTCGTCCAGCAATCGCTCGAACGGATGAGCCGCGGCAAGACGATCGTCATGATCGCCCACCGGTTGTCGACGGTCGTGCATGCGGACCAAATTTTCGTCCTGCGGCAAGGTAGAATCGTCGAAAGCGGCGATCACCGGTCGCTGCTGCGAGCGGGAGGATATTATAAGGAGCTTTATACGAAGCAGAATGCGATGGAGTTGCCGTTGCTTGAGTCCCGTGTCGGATGAGTGGACAATTGAATGGCCGAATGCCCTTGATATGCGACAACGCATATCGGGGTTTTTTGTTAGCTAAAATAATTTATGGTATGGTTTAAATAGCTAAGATGGCATATAATAGATACAAATTAGCTAAAAGGAGCGCGTGCCATGAGAGTTCCGTCCACGCAAGTCCAGAACAATTTCGGCAAGTACCTGAAGTACGTCGAAGCGAACGAAGAGATCATCGTCACTCGCAAAGGCAAGGATATTGCCAAAATCGTGCTAGCCGATCCTTATCCGGATGGCGTAAGGGAGGGGGCGGCAGAGTACCGGACAAGCGGCGGATGGGTCTCGTACGAGGAGTTCCAGGAATTGACGGAGGAATCCGAGCAACGGTTCGAGTTGATTGACGGGGTCGTTTACAATCTGGCTTCGCCTTCGTACAAGCACCAACATATCATTGCGGAGCTGCTCTTTGCCTTCCGCAGCTGGTTCAAGGGGAAAAGTTGCGACGCACTCACTTCGCCGTTCGACGTTACCCTTCATAAGGCAGCGGATAACATTTGCGTCGTGCAACCGGACGTTATCGTTATTTGCGATAGAGACAATAGGGATAAGAAGGATCGGTACACGGGAGTCCCCGCCATTGTCGTCGAGGTGTTATCCCCGTCCACCCGAAGCAAGGATTTGATCAAGAAGCTGGATTTGTATAAGCAATGCGGGGTTAAGGAGTATTGGATCGTCGACCCGATGAACGAACAAATAACGGTATACCAGCTCCAAGATAATGAAATCGAGAACCACAAAACCTATGTCCGGCGCGGTGAACCGGAAGTGCGATCGTTTGTTTTCGAAGGGCTGACGGTCGCGTTGGACGAATTATTCGGTTAAGGGTCTACGATTTGCGCTTAGCCCGCAAAGGTTTGCGAGCGTACATCCGTTATTTGCGGTTTGCGGGTTTCGGTTCTGATATACGATGAATTCATCCAATCAGAACCGAAAGGAACGAATTCATTATGAAAGCATTGTTCGCCAATCGATTCGTGCAATCGATCCTGTTATCCGGTCTTTTCCTGCAATTAGGTATTTGGATTCGCAACTTCGCCGTGCTGCTCTTCGTGACCGAGCAGACGGACAAAGATCCCGTCGCCATCTCGCTTATCTCCGTTGCCGAGTTCGGCCCCATCTTCCTGTTCTCCTTCATCGGCGGGGCGTTCGCCGACCGTTGGCGGCCGAAGCTTACGATGGTCGCCTGCGACTTGCTAAGCGCCTTGTCCGTGTTCGGCGTCCTGCTCGCGCTCGTCTACGGCGGATGGGAAGCGATCTTCTTTGCGACGTTGATCTCATCCATCCTGTCGCAATTCTCGCAGCCTTCCGGCATGAAGCTGTTCAAGCAACACGTGCCCGCGGCTCAGATGCAAGCGGGGATGTCGATGTATCAGACGGTCATGTCTATGTTCATGGTGCTAGGCCCGATGCTTGGAACGCTCATCTACTACAAGCTAGGCATCAATGCGTCGATCGCGATCGTAGGAGCATGCTTCCTTTTGTCGGCGGTAGTACTGATTTCGTTGCCTGCTGACAAGAAGAACGGAGCTGCCGCTAGCGGAGCTAGCTTAGGCCAGGAGATGAAGATGGGTCTTCATTATGTGGCCGCGAACAAAATTTTCGTCTACATGGGAGGATTCTTCCTTGTCTGTGGATTAGGGATGGGGATGGTCAATCCGCTCGGCATCTTCCTCGTAACGGACAATCTGGGGTTAACCTCCGAGGATCTGCAGTGGTTTACGGCGGTTAACGGAGTCGGCATGATCGTCGGCGGGGGCATCGCGATGGGTCTGTCGCGCCGAATCACTCCGCAGGCGATGCTGCTCATCGGTTTCTTGCTGTGCGCGGTCGCGACGGCTTCGCTCGGTGCCGTCAAAGTCGTAGGGTTCGCCATCGCCGCCCAATTCGTCGCCGGCATGATGGGACCGTTCATCCACATCGCCATTAACACGCTTGTCCTTACCCATGCGGAGGAATCGTACGTCGGCAGAGTGAACGGCATTCTGAATCCGTTGTTCACCGGCGCCATGGTGCTTAACATGAGCTTGATCGGCGTATGGAAATCCGTTCTTCCGCTCGGCACGATCTACGCGATCGCCGCAGGCTTGTACGCGGTCGGGGCCGTCGCCATGCTGCCATTGTTCAAGATCAAGCAGGCGAGGACGTCCGGTTCCGCCCATGCTCATGGGCATGCGTTCCATCATTGATCGACGGAATATCAAATAAGTCCAATATCAAATATCAATAATATACAATCGAAGACGACAGGAATCGCGCTTACGGCCTCGAATTTCCTCACACACGGTCTATGACATTCCGCTGAAAGGGGTAGGGCGATGAGACAGGTGAGCATACGGCTTCGCTTAATGATCTTGATGATATGCCTGACGACGCTGCCGGTGCTGACGGTCACGTGGATCGCGACGTTGAATACGAGGGAATCGGTGAAGAAGGAAATCGTGAACGCGAACATGTCTCGCATGCTGTGGGCGGAGCAATATTTGGGCGAGTTGACCGCTCAGGTCGAGTCGGCGTTCATCACCTTGCAGATCAACGAGAATCTGATGTCCGGCATGGAGAAGGCGGACAGCGAGGATCCAGACGTGCAGTCGCGCAGCCGGAACGAGATCCGCGTGGCGCTGACGTCGGTGCTCTACTCGAACTCCCGCAGATTCGAGCAGCTTACGATATACGCGTCCGACAAAAAGCTGGCGTATTCGGTCGACTTCTCCGGCAGCGGCGTTCTGTTCCCGATGGTCATCGAAGGCGGGAGCTGGGCACGCATGAAGGAAGGTCCCGTGAACCTGTACTTCGAGCCTTCCGATGACGGTATCTACGCCTACCATAGCATCAACCGGTTCGCGGACCGCCGAATGCTCGGCGGGCTGTCGGTACGCATCGACGACGAAATATGGAAAGAAGCGAACGGCATTCTGCTATCCGAGAACGAAAGCTCCGTCTACTTGTTGAACGACAAGGCGGAGCTTTTGACGCTGGCCGGGGCGTCCGGCGACGGCGTTCCGGCGGACATCGCAGGCATGGCGACCCAGATCGAATCGTTCGAATCGCAACCGAGGTTTTACAAGACCGATAATTTTTTCTACTTCGTCAAGAAGGTCGACGACGGCGAGCTTGCGATTGTTAAGGCGATCCCGATCTCCGCGGTGCAGCAGAGCGCGAATTCGACGATCCGCGCGGGCATCCTGACGGGGCTTTTGTTCGCGGTCGCTTCTATGCTGCTGTCGGTGCTCGTCTCGCTGCGGATCAGTCGCCCGATCGTGCGTCTGGCGAAGAAGATGCGTATGGCCGACCCGAACCAGCTTGTCTACACGGCGGTGAATACGCGAGACGAAATCGGTCTTCTCGAACGCGGCTACAACTCGCTCGTTCAGCGCGTCAAAGAGTTGATCGAGCACGAGTACCAACGAGAGATCGACGTGAAGAACGCGCAGCTCGCCGCGTTGCAGGCGCAGATCAATCCGCACTTTCTTAACAATACGCTGCACATGATCGGCGGCATGGCGCTAGCCAAGCAGGCGCCTGAAATCTACCAGGTAACGAAAGTAATCGGAGATTTGCTTCGCTATTCGATTTCCGAAGGCGAGGAGCTCGTTTCTCTGAACGACGAAATCAAGCATATGAGCAATTACTTATATATTCAGCAGCAGCGGTTCGCCGGAAGATGCCACGCGCATTTGGATATCCGATACGACGGACCGGGCATCCGCCTGCCGAAGTTCACGCTTCAACCGCTCGTCGAGAACGCGTTCGAGCACGGCTTGCAGCGCAAGGAAGGCAGTTGGCGCCTCGATATCCGGATCGCGAAGGCGGGTTCCCGCGCCGTATTCCAGATTCGGGACGGCGGCGCGGGAATGACCCGGGAACGGTTATCCCAGATCAGGTCCGACCTGCTCGGACGCGCGGACGAGCCTCCGCCTCCGGCGGAGAACGACGGACCGAAACGACGTCGCGGCATCGGCCTCAAGAACGTCGATTCCCGGCTGCGCCTTCGTTACGGCAACCGTTATCGCCTCAGAATGTTCAGCGCGGAAGGGGCAGGCACGCTGATCGCGATTGCTTTCCCGCTCGAATGGAAAGGAGACATGGACGATGTATAGCGTACTTCTGATCGACGACGAGCCTTGGTCGCGCGAGGTCGTCAAAGCGCTTGCCCAATGGGAGCGCCTCGGTTTTCGGCTCGCGGGCGAAGCGGAAGACGGCAACACCGGATTGGCTCAGCTCGAGAAGCTTCGGCCCGACGTCGTCATCACCGACATGAGGATGCCCGGACTCGACGGCGTAGGCTTGCTGAAGGCGATCAACGACTCGTTCCCCGCGCTTAAAATCATCGTGATCAGCGGCTACGACGATTTCGTCTATTTGAAGCAGGCGGTCGCGTCGCGCGCGACCGACTACCTGCTCAAGCCGATCGATCCGGAAGAATTGAACGCGGCGCTGGCGAAGTGCGCCTCGGAGCTGGATAAAAGCAAGACCGAAGCTTCTTACGCGGGCGTGGAATACGTCGTGTTCGAGGAGCCGGCGCGGCGCGATTTGTACTTGAATTTGCGCAGACGGTTGAGTGCGGCGCTGCTGGAGCTGGACGAGGAAGCCGTTCTCGGGCTCGTCGGCAAATTCGACGATTCGATGCTCGCGAAGATGGGACAGGATCTGATATTGATCGTCGAGACGTTCGCCGCGGAGAACGACATTCGGCTGAAGGACGTATGGGATCGCGGCGGCCGCTCGTACGACGGTACCGCGGATTCGCTGCGCTATATCTACGGCGAAGCGATGAAGGACGTCATCGCGTTCCGCCGCAACCGCAACCGGCTCGACATGGACGACGTCGTCCGGTTTATCGAACGCCATTACTCGGACAATATTTCTTTGGACACGGTTGCCCATTACTTCCACGTGACGAAGGAGCACCTGAGCCGCGCGTTCAAGGCGCATACGGGGCGCAACATGACCGATTCCATCGTCGCCCTCAGAATGGACAAGGCGCGCGAGGCGATCGAGGGCGGGCTGCCGATCAGGCAAGCCGCGGAGCTTGTCGGCTACGCGGACATTGCCTACTTCTATCGCGTGTTCAAGAAGCAATTCGGCGTTGCGCCGGGCGAATGGGTGAAGCGGAAAGAGGACAAACATCAACAAAGTGCAATCAAAAGTGTCAACATCCTCGAATGATGGCGGTCGGGTTCATCTCCTACAATGAAACTGCATCCAACAACATACAGGGGGAATGAACAATGAAGAAAGCGCTTCATGTCGGCACGGCTCTGCTGCTGACGACCGGTTTTCTGGCGGCGTGCGGCAACAACTCGGACAATGACGCGAGCTCCTCGGCGGCAACTCCGTCGGCAAGCGCGCCGGAGGTGAAGGCCAAGCCTAAGGAAGTCGAATTGAACGTCTTCATCGGCGCGCCTCGCTTCAAAGACCAGTTCGATAAATACTTCGAGAAGTTCAAAGCCAAGGAGTTGGAGGAGAAGAACGTCGACGTGACGATCAACCTGGAGATGCCCGCGCCGGAACAAGCGAGGGACGTGCTCAAGGCGCGCCTCGCATCGGGCGACGCGCCGGACGTGTTCGATCTTCACGCGACGCAGGATATTCCGAACTATTATAAAGCCGGCTATTTGACCGATTTGTCCGACCAGCCGTTCGTAGGAAAGCTGTACGACGGCGTCAAGCAAACCGTTACGTTGGACGGCAAAGTGCTTGCCGTGCCGATGGAGAGCTTGTCCTGGGGCTACTTGTACAACAAGAAAATGTTCGCGGACAACGGCATTGCGCCGCCTCAAACGCTGGACGAAATGAAAGCGGTCGTAGAGAAGCTGATGGCCGCGGGCCAAACGCCGTTCCTGCTCGCTTACCAAGAATCCTGGGTACCGCAATTGATGACCGCGTTGTCGATCGGCGGCACGGTATCTTCCGAGCATCCGGATTGGATCTCCAATATGAACAAGGGCGAAGCTTCCTACAACGATATCGCAAGCATTTTCGACATCATCGATCTGATTAACGCCAACGGCACGGCCAAACCGTTCGAGGTCGGCAGCGGCCAAGGCTCCACGGACTTCGCGAACGGCAAAGCCGCGATGTGGATTCAAGGCCCTTGGATGGCCGAATCGATCCTGAAGGCGAAGCCGGACTTCGAATTCGGCGTGGCGCCGCTTCCGGTCAGCAACAATCCGGCCGGCACGATGATCAACTTGGCGACCTCGACGTCGCTCGCCGTTTCTTCGACCAGCAACAATCCCGAAATCGCGAAAGATTTGGTGAACTTCATTCTGGACGACCAAGCGTCTTCCGCCCTGTTCGAGGAGCTGAAGTTCAACCCGATCGCGACGATCCATAACTACGAGATGTTCCCGTGGATTCAAGAAGCAACGTCCTACGTCTCCCAAGGCAAAGCCTACCTCGACCTGCAAATGCCGCCGGGAGTTACCGACGAGCAGGCGAAGCTGCTGCAAAGCTATTACAGCAAAGACGTGTCCAAGGAACAATTCATCAAGACGATGGACGCGACATGGGCCAAAGCGGTTAAAGCCGCAGGCGGCCAATAAGCGAGCCGAATAGGGGGAGTGATGATCGTGACGCCGACGAGAAGATGGAAACGATCGGTCGCGCTAATCGCCTTCGTATTCCCCGCGCTGTTGTTTTACGCCGTATTCACGCTCGCCCCCGCCTTCGGGGGCGCGTGGTACAGCCTGACAGACTGGAACGGACTGAATCCCACCTATTCCCTGGTGGGATTCTCCAATTACGCGGAGGCATTCACGCAAGATCCGTCTTTTGTGAAGTCGATTTGGTTTACGCTCAAGTACGTCGTGTTTATCGTCGTTCTGCAAAACGTCATTTCTCTGACCGTCGCGGTGCTCGTGGAGTCCCGCGGACGTAGCAAAGCTTGGTTCAGAACGATCTTCTTCATGCCGAACATGATCAGCATGATCATCGGCGGATTCATGTGGATGTTCATTTTTACGAAAGTGCTGCCTACGATCGCCGCCAAGACCGGCCTGCTCTTCTTGGATCAATCGTGGATCGGGGATCCGAAATACAGCTTCTTCTCGATCCTGGTTCTGTCCCTGTGGGGCGGAGTCGGTTATATGATGGTCATCTATATCGCAGCGCTGCAGAACGTTCCGCAAGCGCTTAAGGAAGCGGCGGCCATCGACGGAGCTTCGTCCTTTCAAGTGTTCCGCAACGTTACGCTGCCGCTCATCTATCCCGCGATTACGATCGGCTTGTTCATGACGCTGAACAGCTCGTTCAAAGTGTTCGAAGCCGTATTCGCGCTGACCGGCGGCGGACCCGGAAGGGCGACGCAAGTAATCGCCATGAACATTTACGAAGAGGCGTTCTCGTTCAGCAACCGGTTCGGATACGCCAGCGCCAAAGCGATGATCCTGTTCGCGATCGTCTTCGTCATCACGATCGTGCAGTTGACCGTCATGAAGAGAAGGGAGCTGGAAGCATGAAGCTCCGTTCGGCCCTCATCACGCTCTTGTTGCTATTGTGCGCCGTCTTCACTCTGTTTCCGATCCTGATGGGCGTGCTCAACTCTCTTAAAACCGAAGGGGATATGATGAACGATATCCTCTCGATCCCGGCGAAGCTCGAATTCGGCAATTACGCTGACGCTTATCATAAAATCCGTTTCATGAACAGCCTGGGCAACACGGTGACGGTGGCGGCGATCGGCTTGATCGGGATTATCGCTTGCGCTTCGCTTGCGGGCTACAAGCTGTCCCGAACGCCGGGCAAGCTGAGCGCCTTCCTGTTCGGCCTATTCGTCATGTCGATGCTGATCCCGTTCCATTCGATCATGATTTCGCTAACGATCATCGCCGACCGGCTTCAGGTGCAGGGTTCTACGACGGGGCTCGGACTCATCTATATCGGACTCGGCGTGCCGTTCGCGATATTCCTTTATCACGGATTCGTCAAAACGATTCCGAGAGAGCTCGACGAAGCGGCGGTCATCGACGGCTGCGGCGAAGTCCGGTTGTTCGCTTCCGTGATTTTCCCGTTGTTGCTCCCGATTACCGCGACGGTCGCGATTTTGAATCTGCTGTGGATGTGGAACGATTTCCTGCTGCCGTTATTGATGATTACGCGCATGAACGACTACACGCTGCTGCTGTCGACGAACATGCTGTTCGGGCAGTACGGCAATAACGATTGGTCGGCGATCTTGGCATCGCTCGTGCTGGCTATGCTTCCGGTCATTTTGTTCTATTTAATCCTGCAAAAATACATTCTGAACGGCATCGCGGAAGGAGCGGTCAAAGGTTGAATAACGACGTGCAAGGTTATGTGAAGGCGGCCGGTCGCAAGCTCGTTAACGAAGCGGGGCAAGAAGTGCTGCTTCGTGGCGTCGGCTTCGGCAGCTGGATGCTGCCGGAAGGATATATGTGGCGGTTTCCCAACGCGGGCGACCGGCCTCGCAGAATCGAAGCGATGGTGCGGGAGCTGATCGGCGAGGAGAAGGCGGAACGGTTCTGGAGCCTCTATTACGAGCGCTACATCGCCGAGGCCGATATCGCGACAATCGCTCGGGAAGGGTTCAACTCGGTGCGGCTGCCGCTCCATTGGCGAGTGCTTATGGAAGAGGGGGAACCGGCGGTCTACAAGGAAAGCGGCTTCCGAATTCTCGATCAAGTCATCGCTTGGTGCCGAGAGCACCGGCTCTACGTCGTTCTCGATTTGCATGGGGCGCCCGGCGGGCAAACCGGAACGAACATCGACGATTCGGAGCGGGATTTGCCGGAGTTGTTCACGGACGAGCGGTATCGCAGACTGACGATAGAATTATGGCGGACGCTCGCCAAGCGGTATAAGGACGAATGGATCGTCGCCGGGTACGACTTGCTGAACGAGCCGCTCCCGGATTGGTTCGCGAAGTACAATCCGCTCGTCATGCCGCTCTATCGCGATATTATCCAAGCGATTCGCGAGGAAGATCCGAGACATATGATCATTCTAGAGGGGGCGCATTGGGCGACGGATTGGACGATTTTCGACGAATGTCCGGACGATAACCTGATGCTGCAGTTTCATAAGTATTGGAACAACCCGGATACCGAAAGCATTCGGAAGTTCCTCGACAAGCGGGACGAGTGGAACGTGCCGATCTACATGGGCGAAGGCGGAGAGAACAACAAGGACTGGTACGCCGGCGCGTTCCGGTTATACGAGGATCACGACATTTCGTGGAATTTCTGGACGTGGAAGAAGATGGATACCGACAATTCGCCTTGTTCCATACGAAAGCCGGAAGGGTGGGAGAAGCTAGTCGCCTATCTGGAGGGCGGAGAGAAGCCGTCTCCGGATACGGCCGAACGCATTCTTTGGACGTACCTCGGCAACTTGCCGTTCGAAGCCTGCGATTATCATCCGGCGGTCGTCCACGCGTTGTTCCGCAGGCCGTCCGTCCGAATTCCCGCGATTTTCTACGGTTACAAAGGAGAAGGCGACGGATTTGGCTTCGGCAGCAAGCGAGAGGCTCCGGCGATCGGCTTTAGAGACGGAGACGGAACGGATATCCGATTCGCGATGGGGACCGGCGAGGCGACCCCGAACTTCCAGCATGGCGGCGGCGAGCCTTGGGAAGAGAAAGACTGGATGTACGTCCATTTGGAGAAGGGCGATTGGCTTGTTTACGATATCGAAACGGATAAGCCTTGTTCGATCCAGGTGGAAATCCGGGCGGCAGCGATGGCCAACGGCAGCAGGCTTGCCGTTGTCGTGGACGGCGCCGCTGCCGATTCGGCGGCTCCGACCGCTACGGTCTGGACGACGGTAACCGTTACCGACGCTCGCCTGCAGACGAGCGGACGCCACCGGATCGAAGTCAAAGCCGAAGCCGGCGCCGTCGATCTGATGTGGATAGCGGTTCGCGAAACGCGGCAATAGAATAGAAAGTTCAGGCGCCCCATTCCGCGGAATGGGGCGCTTTTTGCGCTCCCTGTACACCAATGTCACCATAATTCACTTCGTACACCGCAATATTGTTCACTACCATACAAACGTTCACAACCTAAATCGCCGGATTCTCCACTCATGAACTATCTTTACACTACTTCGGAAGCGGGCTATCTCCTATGCTGGAGTCAGTCCAGTAAAGGAGGGCACGACCACGATGCTCAAGAGGATGGGGTTCGTCCAAGAACTGATCAAAAACCGAATATTGTTTCTCATGCTGCTGCCGGTCCTCGTGTACTTCCTTATTAATAACTATTTTCCGATGATCGGCATCTATTATGCGTTCGTGCAGTTCGACTTCAATACGCCGCTCTTCCGAATGGAATTCATAGGGCTCAAAAATTTCGAGTTTCTATGGAAATCGGGCAAGCTGACGGAGCTGACCTACAATACGATCGGGTACAACCTGGCTTTCATCGGACTCGGGAACGTGCTGGCCATCGCCGCGGCGATTCTTGTAAGCGAAATCAGAAGCAAATGGTTCAAGAAAGTGTCCCAATCGATTCTGTTCCTGCCTTACTTCGTCTCGTTCGTCATTCTGAGCGTCATCGTGTTCAATCTGTTCAACTACGAGCAGGGCGTACTGAATACGGTGCTGAAGCAGTTCGGCGCCGAGCCGGTGGACGTGTACAGCCAGCCGAAGCTATGGATCGTGCTCATCGTTATCTTCTATTTATGGAAAAACTTCGGCTATAGCATGGTTATCTACTTGGCAGCGATCACCGGCATCAGCGACGAGTATTACGAGGCGGCCAAGATCGACGGCGCGAACAGCTTCCAACGGGCATGGCACATTACGGTGCCGATGTTGAAGAACACGTTCGTCATCCTGCTGCTGTTCTCGCTCGGAAGCATCATGAAGGGCCAGTTCGACTTGTTCTATCAGATGATCGGCAACAACGGCCTTCTGTATAGCACGACCGACATTCTCGATACCTATGTGTACCGTTCGCTGAAGGTAACGTTCGATATGGGGATGGCTACGGCGGCCGGCGTCTATCAATCGATTTTCGGCTTTACGCTGATCATGGTCGTCAACGGCGTCATTCGCAAGCTGAACAAAGACTACGCGCTGTTCTAAGGGGCGAGTTAGTTCGAGCCTGACGAAGATTTTATTTATCGAGGAGGACATCGATGAAGATCAAGGAAGACCGCTCATCCAAAGCTTTTCAGATCATCGCATACGTGGTCATTACGATCGGCAGCATCCTGTGCCTATTGCCGTTCCTATTGATTCTGTCGGCGTCGCTCTCGAGCAACGCGTCCATCGTAGAGAACGGGTACAACATCATTCCGAAGGAATTCTCGCTGGAAGGGTACGAGCTGATCTTCCGTTTGCCGGACGAGGTGCTGCGAGCATATGGGGTCACCGTATTCGTTACGATTATCGGCACGGCCCTCGGGTTGTTCCTCATGACGATGGCGGGTTACGTCCTGCAGCGGAAGGACTTCAAGTACCGCAACGTGTTCGCGTTCTTCATCTACTTCACGACGCTGTTCGGCGGCGGGCTCGTCCCGTACTACATGCTGATCACGAACTATCTCGATTTCGCCAATTCCTATAAGGCGCTCATCTGGCCGTCGCTTATGACGCCGTTCCTGATCATCCTGATGCGCAGCTTCATTAGCTCCGCGGTGCCGGACGAGGTGGTCGAATCCTCGAAAATAGACGGAGCGAACGATTTCCTCATCTATTACCGAATCGTGTTGCCTCTGGCGGTTCCCGGACTTGCGACGATCGGTTTGTTCCTGTCGCTGCACTACTGGAACGACTGGTTCTCGTCCGCCATGTACATCAACGACGCAACGAAGTACCAGCTTCAGTTCTACTTGTACAACGTCATCAATACTTCCTCGTTCCTGACGAGCATCGGGGCAGGCGCGGGCGTCGTGCTTGCCGAGGGTATCCCGTCCGAGACGATGAAGATGTCCATGGCGATCGTCGTCACCGGACCGATTCTGTTCCTTTATCCGTTCGTGCAGCGCTACTTCGTCAAAGGGCTGACGATCGGAGCCGTGAAAGGTTAGTCCCGGGCATCGTGCACATGACCGGCTAACATAGATTATAATTTTACTAGGGAGGATTCATATGCTAAGTACAAAGAGAAAGACAGCAGGGGTTGCGCTTTCGCTCGCTTTGACGGCGTCGCTGATCGCGGCGTGCAGCGGCAATAACGACAACAACCAAGCGAGCAGCTCGTCCGAACCGTCTAAATCGGCGGCTCCGTCGACCGCGGCGGAATCTTCGCCGGCTGCGTCCGAAACTCCGGCAGGCATCGATACTTCCAAGAAGGTACATCTGCAATTCTACATGCTGGGCAACGCGCCGAAGGATCTATCCAAGGTCGAGGCCGAGATTAACAAAATGGCCGAGCAAGACTTGAACGCGACGGTTACGTTCAACTTCACGACGTGGACCGACTGGGATCAGAAGTACAAGCTGCTGCTTTCGACCGGCCAAGACGTCGACCTGATCTTCACGGCGGACTGGACGCAGTACCAGCAGTACGCGAAGAAGGGTGCGTTCCTGCCGCTCGACGACTTGCTGCCGAAGGCTTCGCCAAAGCTGAACGAATTCGTGCCGAAGGACATGTGGGACGCGGTCCGCATCGACGGCAAAATCTTCACCGTTCCGGCGACTTACAAGGAGTACGTCACGAACGGCTTCGTATGGCGCGAGGATCTGCGCAAGAAATACAATCTTCCGACCCCGGTGGACATGAAGACGTTCGAAGAGTACTTGGCGGGCATCAAGCAGAACGAGCCTAAGCTGCAACCGCTCGCGATCGGCTCCGACTTCCGCAACGCGCTTTACTACCCGTTCATGGACGTTACACGTAAAATGGTCGGGGCGCTCGGATACGGCATGTACGCGAGCTATGACACTCCGGGGGACATCAAGCCATATTGGGGAACGCCGGAGCACCTCGAGGATCTGAAGCGGTTCAAGAGCTGGGCGGACAGCGGCTACATCTCCAAGAACGAGCTGAACGAGAAGGAAACGAGCCAGACGAAGCTCGTCAACGGCGTCGCCGCGGCGATGCTCGGAGACAACCCGACGCGCTATAACCAGACGATGGGCAATATGAAGTCGCTCCATCCGGATTGGGAGCTCGGCTACACGCCTTACGCGGTATCGACGGGCTTCGCGACGCCGGTGCATCCGATCCACAACGGCTTCGCGATTCCGGCCAGCAGCAAGAACGCGGAGCGCGCGCTGGCGTTCTACGAGAAGATGGTTACGGACAAACGCTACAACCTGCTGACGCAATACGGCTTCGAAGGCGTTAACTACACCGTCGAGGGCGGCTACTACAAAATGGTCGGCGACGCCAACACGAACGGCTTCCTTCGCGAGGGCATGCAGGGCTGGGCTTGGCGCAATCCGGAATTTATGCTGTTCGAGCCTAGCTACGACGGCGTTCAAGCGATTTTCGACGAGCTCGACAAAGTCCAGAAGCCGGACATCTTCACAGGCTTCGCGGAAGATTACACCGACTACCAAGCCGAGAGATCGGCGCTCGAGCAGGTCGAGAAGCAATACCTGTTCCCGCTCATGGCCGGCCAAGCGAAGGACGTAGAGAAGGCGCTCGCGACGTTCATGGACAACGCGAAGAAAGCGGGTCTCGACAAGATCCAAGAGGCTTACAAGCAGCAATGGCTCACCTACTTGTCCGAGCAAGGCATCAAGTAATCGGCTTTTGCCGGTCAAACCTCCGTTCCGCGGTTCGCGGACGGAGGTTTTTCGCGTTGAAAGTCCCGTTGGCGGTTACGATAGCGGAACTCGGTTCCGCTATTTCGCTCAAAGTAACATTATCCCGCCGAATAACGGAACACAGTGCCTTTAGCATCCACAAATACGGCGCCGAGATCGCTCTCGGCGCCGCCGTAACTCATTTAGTTGTTCGCTTTCCGATACTCCGCCGGCGTGACACCGGTCGTCTTCTTGAACATGCGGTGGAAGTAGGAGCTGTTCGTGTATCCCGTCCGTTCGGCGATTTCCGATACCGGTTCGTCCGTACGGACGAGGAACTCCTTCGCTCTTTCGATGCGGACGTTGTTGATGACGTCGACGATGTTCGTGAGCGTGTGTTGGCGATAGACGCGGCTGATATGATAAGAGGACATCTTGAGCTCGTCGGATACGTAGTTCAGGCTCAGATTCGGATCGCTGAAGCGGGTCGTTATAATCTCGTTGACTTTGCGGATCAAATCTTCTTGTTTGTTGCTTCTCTTCTCGAACGCCTTCAGCTTCAGCGTCTCGAAGAAGACATGAACGTCGACCGTAAGCTCCTCCAGCGTCTCGTAATGGTCGATGTTCGGAATGATCAGCTCCGTGCCGACGTTCAGCCGCAGCGAGCCGTTACGCTCGACTTCCGCCAGCATGTTGCTGAGCGAGACGGACACATGATTCGCGGCCGATTGGGTGACGCGGAACGGATGCCCGGCCGTCTCCTCCACGATTTCCCGGTAGAGCGCCGTCGCTTCTTCCGTCTTGCCCGCGACGAGCGCGTCCAGCATTCGCTTCTCCTTGACGACCGAGAACGAGTGCTTCTCGGGGAGCGGCGCGCCGGAAGCTTCGATCAGCGCTATTCTGCCCTGGAAGAAGCGCTGGCTGGATGCTTCCTTGGCTAGCTTGAACATCGCGTGAAGTTCGCGCGGGCTCTTCGTCACCGGAGTCAAAGTAACGGTTACGCCGATGCGGATATATTCCATGCAAGCATTCTGGATATCCTTCCACATCGAACGCAGAGCCTCGGATTCCGACGAGGGTTCGTCTTCGAGCGTATTGATCAGCATAAGGATGCCGTCATCCTCTAAATCAACCGATTCCACGTTGTAATGCTTGGAGCAAATTTCGGTGGCGATGTTCATGATCGCGAACTTGAAGGTGAGCAGATCTTTATGGCTTTGCTCGCGAAGCTGAGCGAATTGATCGATCCGCAAATACGCGAGCCGGTACGGTTTCGTGAAATCGAACGTAATGCCGGTTTTCTGCAACTTCTCGAGTTGGACCTTCGGATCGAATTCCACGATTTGAATGAGCTTGCGCAGCGTATTCTGGCGGATCGTATAGCTGCTGTTGCGCTGCTCGGATTCGAGGGCGATCATCCTCCTCTCGATCCGGTTGATCGGCACGTATAAGTAACGCGACATCAGCCACGACAGCAGCAAGCCGACCGCGAGAATGATCGAGGCGATCCGCAGCGTCGTCGATCGGATGTCCCGCGATTTCTCCGTAATCTCCGCATAGGGAGTAACCCTCACGTAATGCCACTGATAAGGCGTCGGGGCGGTATAGGTAAGGAGAGATTTGACGTTGCCGAAGGCGGTCACCGTATACCCTGCATCCGGCATCCGCCCGAGCTTCTTGATCAGGTCGGCGTCCGCGTCGCTTAGCATGGCGTTCGTCAGATTCTCCACGGTCAATACCGTGTTGCGGTCGTCGACGAGGAACGTTCTGCCCGCGCTATCCGGTTTGCCGGTACCTAGCTCCCGATTGATCCAAGAGGCGGAAATGTTCACGATAACGGCCGAATTGATCTGGCGGTCGAAGCCGATGGCGTCGTAACAAAGGAACGTGTACACGCCTCTGTCCAGCGAATCACTGGAGGTCGATCTGACGAATCTCGGAATCGGGGCGAAAGGCTTGTAGGTTTGGAAGTTGGCAAGAATGTTGGCGATACCGATATCCTGGATTTCGTTCTCCGCATAGATGCCTTCCTGGCCGGTCTGGGCGGCGATAATATATTGGCCCGCCTCGGGGTTGTATACGTAGATGGAATCGATGAACGCCATCGTATTCAAGTAGCTTCGCAGACTAAGCATGGCCGCTTGCGTGTCGAAGGCGTCGGGATCGTTCAGGTAAAGCATTTTATTAATCGTGGGGTTCCTATAAATTTGGAAAGCGACGGTCTGGGCGCTCGCCGTCGTATTCGCCACCGCGTTGCCCGTCTGTCTGAGGTTGGAGAGGTCGGTATCGAACGCTTCGTCTTGCAGCACCTTGGAGAAAATGAAGTAATAGACGGAAGAGCTGACGACGAGGACTAGCGCGATGCTTAGGGTGATGCCGAGCAGAAGTCGAACGTAAAGCTTGCCGTTGCGTCGTATTCGATTCAGGCGCAAATCCGTCTCCCCCTAAGCTTCTAACGAATGTTGTTCATAGTGAACCGTAAATTCATTATAGCTTTAGGAATATGAACGATATAGTGGATGGTTTTCCAATTTATGAACTTTTATGAGACGGACCATTGAACAAATCGGATAAAAGTGAACTATCGAGCGATCGGCGACGCGAAACCCGCTCGTGAATAGGCACGAGCGGGTTCGTTGACGCGTTATTTCTTAGTGAACAAGCTCATAAGGGGCATAATCGACTTCACGACGCCCATGCCCATCTGGATGATCGGCATGGCTTTGCTCATGAAACCCATGAAACCGGCAAGCCCGCCGAGACCTCCGAGCAATCCTCCTCCGGCGGCCGCTCCCGCCGCGCCGGCGCCTCCCGCAGCTCCGCCGAGTAAACCCCCGCCGAGCGCGGGGAAGAGGCCGGATACTTTCGCTTTGCCTTTCCGCGATGCGGGCGTGCGCATGCGGCCTTGTCCTTTAGTACCAGCGAGCATCAACTGTCCATTCCGTACGCCTTGGATCCGTCCGATATAATAGGTTCCGTCGTTCAGCACGACGCAAACGGGTTGGCCGGCCAATCGCCTGGCCTGTTCGATCTTCCGAGTCGCAGATTCGTTCATGGCGTGCTCCTTTAGATGAGTAAGTGATGGTACAGGATATGCGAGAAGGCGCACTCGGCTTGTACGGATGTCCTAGGGTTATTCGCAAGGCCGTTGATCATAATGGGAGTATCAAGAGCGATCGCTATAGGAGGCTTCCGCGATGAGAACCGATCATCGGCCTTGGCCGATACCCGAACGATCTTGGGTGATGAAGCAGATATGGAACCGGCTCTTGTTCGCGCATTGGCCGATCGAGTCCAGCGTTGTGGAGAGGTATATCCCGAGAGGGCTGCGGCTTGAAACCTATGAAGGACAAGCATGGCTAGGCATCGTTCCGTTCCATATGAATGGCGTGCGGCTTAAATATATGCCTCCCGTGCCGCCCGTCTCGGCGTTCCCGGAGCTGAACGTGCGTACTTACGTAACGGCGAACGATAAACCGGGCGTATTCTTCTTCAGCATGGACGCGACATGCTTGCCCGTGGTCAAGGGAGCGAAGTGGCTGTTTCATTTGCCGTATTATTGGGCGGATATGGAGTTTACTCAGCAGAAGAATCGCGTGCATATTCAGAGCAAGCGGCGCAACGCCGACGGCGGTTATCAATTTCGTGCAGAATATGGGCCTATTTCCTCGGCTTATCATGCGGAGCCCGGGTCGCTGGCGTATTGGCTGACGGAGAGGTACTGCTTGTACACGCCGCATAAGGATCGCCTCTATCGCTGCAATATCGTGCACGAACCTTGGCTTTTGCATGATGCGGAAGGAACGATCTATACGAATACGATGGTGGAGCCGCTAGGGCTGAAGCTCTCGGACGAGGAGCCGTTGCTGCATTACGCGGAGCGGCAGGAGGTCGTGGCGTGGGGGCTGGAGGAGGTTAGGGGGTAGGTGGAGGTATATCCATACACTTTCAAGACGAAGGAATATCTGCATGAGATACAGTTTGTCAGCTAAGAGTATGTGTTTATGCCAATCTACCTGCACGAAATACATGCAGTAACCTCTTAATAACTTCTAAAACCAATTTTCAACCGAAATAAGTGTACTTCGTGCAAATAGATAGTTCAAAGGCAGCTTATTCACTCCTAGAGCTGTACTCGATACAGTTATTCAACGATCTAGCGTCACTGAACGCTCATACAAAATGGCCTCGCCTGAATTAAGGGCGAGGCCATTTTGTATGGACTTATTACAAAGCTACCTTAACCAAGTTCTCCTCGGCTTCTTTAATGCGCTCCATGCTGTTGCGATTGCTGTCGAGCAGCGATTCCAGCGTCGCGGACAGCTGCTGCAGCGTTGCCGACGCTTGTTCGCTGATCGAAGCCAAGTTCGACGTAGAGTCCGCGATGACGCCGGACGAGCCGCTGATGCGGTCCATCAAGCTGCCATAGCCTTGAGACAGCGCCTGCAACTGGGAGATCGCCGACGTGATCGAGACGAACGATTCTTGCGCGCGCAGCGCGACTTCGTTGCTCTCGTGCATGCGGGAGGAAGCTTCGTTCAGCTTGGCGCGGGTCCGTTCGGATTGCGCGGTAAACTCCTTCAGCTGCTCGGTAATCCGGATCGCCGCTTGCGACGTCATATCGGACAGCTTGCGAATTTCCGATGCGACGACGGCAAAGCCGCGGCCTTGCTCGCCGGCTCTTGCCGCCTCGATGCTGGCGTTCAGGGAGAGCAGGTCGGTCTGGCTGGCGATATCGCGGATCGTCGCGCTGAATTGGCTCGTCTCGGCCAACCGGTCGATCAGCGTCGTCGTCTCCACCGTCACGGCTTCGATATCGTTGCGGAAGCTTGCGTTCGATTCGAACAGCGATTCCATGCTTCGCGCGCCTTGGTCGGACAACTCGGCGGCGCCGTCGGTCTTCTCGAGCAGCTCTTGGATGGAATCGGACATTTCGTTCACGAGGCTGTTCAGGCCGGAGATCGAATCGCTGATCGAGAGCGTCGAGTCGACCTGATCGGTCGCTCCTCGAGAAATTTCCCCGAAAGCGGCATTCATCTGTTCGAAGCTTTCCACGTTCTGTTGCGAAGCTTCCGTAATCGTTTTCAAGTTCTCGGTCACCGAAGATACGTTATCGAGCAGCCGTTGCTTTTGTTCTTCTTGCTCGCCCGTTAGCTTCTCGGCTTCCAATCTCGCGGTCTCCATATCTTTATTCATCACCGCCGACGTGCGGTAAATCGCATAGAACATAGCCGAAATGAGAACGTACACGATGATGTAAGTCGGGGTCGTCTCCGAATCGATGTTCAGCTGATCAGCCTGTCCGAGTAAGATATACAGGAGCATGGCGAAGCCAAGTCCGAGACCAAGCAGAAGCGGGATAAGCTGCATGAAGATGGTACTGATTAAGAGCAAGTAGATGATGGAGAAGGTGTTCGATAAGTTCGGCGTATTAAGAATCGTTGACATCGAACTGATGGCGGAGCCTATAACGGCAATATACGAAATCGAGAAAATAAAGCGGCGGGTATAATGTAAATACGCGAAAATGCCGGTCGAAACGAGAAGCAGCCCCATAATAAGCAACGAGTCTAACGTGATGCCGCTACTGCCGACGAAGGCTAGAATGGTTAACGTCGTGAGCAAGGCCGTGAATGCCATGCCGAGGAACGCGACGTTATTGCGTCTTACCGCGTCCAATTCTTTCACGGACAATTGCTTGTCTCTTTCCGCCGTATATCGCTTCAATTGCCTAAGTTTCTCTCTCATGTTGTCATCTTCCTTCGGTAATAGAATAGGCTCACCTAGAAAGTACCATCCTTAGTTTGTACAGTCAACAAAGTTCGACAAAATTCGCACGATTTTAGTCGAAGTCATCTAACAAAACATAACCGCCTAACGAAAGCCTGCCGACAATCGGCAGGCTTTCTCGCGATTCGCTCCGCGTCCAACCCTCTATAATCCTAGTTTTTGCCCCTTCTCCAGCCTCTGGATTTGCTGCTCGCCTTGATTGGCCAATTCCCGGAACTGGTTGATCGTTTCGCGCATCCTAGGCAACGCCTCCTGCTTGTAGGTGCTGATCGAATCGAGCGCCGCCAGCACGTCGGTGAACGCTTGCTTTAACGTATCTACGGAGATGCTCGTTTCCATCGATTGCTTCTGGATCGCGGCACCTTGGTCTTTGAGCATTCGGGAAGTGCCGCTAATGAGCGCGTCGGTCGTTTGGTTGAGCAACTCGATTTTCTTCAGTACGATCCGTTGATTGTACAGCGCGCTTGCGACCGTAACCGATATTTTCAGAGCGGACACCGTCACGTTGCGGGCACGGTCGACGCCACGAATGAGCTCCTTGTTGTTGCGGATGACGACCTCGATCGCCATGATGCCTTGCTGGTTGACGACGAGCATTTGCTGCAAATCCATCACCCGTTGGCGCAGCGGGAACAGAACCTCCTCCGTAATGAATCGGATTTTGTCCTCGGACTCGCCACGAGCCTTCGCCGTCTCGACCTGAGCCTCGATCTCCGCATCCATTAACGCACCGAGCTGAATTTCCTTCTGGAGCTTCTTGGTCAGCTCGCGCAAAGCTTGCTGCTCGAATTCGAGCGTCGTGTTGTCGTTCTTCAAGACGACTTTGCCTTTGTCGAGCGAGCCGATGATGTCGGAGATGACGGAGTCGGCTTTCTGATACTTGGCGAAATAGCTGCGTATCGGGTTGAAAAACTTGCCGAGCAGACCGGTCTTGGCGAAGTCCACCAGGCTCGGATCGAGATCCTTGAGCTGCTGCTGAAGCGCCGTCAGTCCTCTAGCCACTTGGCCGCCTTCGTCTCCGGATTTGGACAACGTCCCGACCGAAACTCGCAGCAACGCGTTTTTCTCCGACGACGACTTCATGGATGGAAGACCGAAATCATCGATCGACTGCAGAATTTCCTTGCGCTTCTCCGTCGAATCGAGATCGAGCTTCAGAAGGGAAGAGACGTTATTCTTCGCCAGCGTCTGCAGCTGTTCGACCTCCTCGGGCACCGGCTTCACCTGTTCCTCGATCTCCGTCTTCAGCTTTTCCGGGTTTACGACTTCCATGGTGAACGACATAGTAGTGCCTCCCAATCACATTTGAACGTTGAGCAGATTGCCGATTTTATAGATGACGTCATCGGTATCCGCATTGATGCTTGCCGCCTCGTTAATGGACGATATGCTCTGAAGCGCTTGGATGTTGGCGTTGTAGCCGATCGTGTAGATCGGGATTCGGTACGTCTCGATGAGCGAACGGATATCCTCGAGCGAGTTGCCCTGGTTCGTCTCGCCGTCGCTCAGCACGAAGATGAGGGGCTTTACGTTCGGATTGGCGGCCAGTTCATCCTGCAGCATCTTGATCGCTACGACGATGCCGTCGAACGTGGCCGTTCCGCCTCCGGCTTGCAGACCGTCTATCGCGCCGATGAGCAACGATTGCTGGTTCGTGTCGTACTTCCCGATCGGGACGTTGATCGTTACGGTGTCGGAATACGAGACGAAGCCGATCCGATTGTCGCGGCCGAGATATTTCTGTCCGTTGCGGAGCGACTCTTTCAACCGTTTAAGAGGGTCGCCTTCCATGCTGCCTGATACGTCCGCTACGAATACCGCGGAAATCGGCTTGCTGCCGTTCTTCTTCTCCTTCCATAGCTTCTGGGCGGATGCGAGCAGATGGCCGTCCACGGGCGCGACTTCGGAGCGGTAGTCCTCGAGACCGTTGAACCCGCGCTCTTGGGCCAGCTTCTGGTAGGGCTCCTGCATCGCGAACTCCGCGAATTTCTTCAGGATGTCGAGCTTCTCCGGGGTCAGCTGGCCGAGCGAGAACAGCGGACTGTCATGCCTGACGCCGAAAGGGGTGAACACGTAGCTGTCCTTCAAGTCGGGCGCGTTCGCGTATTGCTGGTACTCCAGCACGAACGCGTCGAGCATGCCCGTCTTGGCCGCGTCGCGCATCTGCAGCGTGGTGGAGGCGATGAAAGGGACGTTCGCTTGAAAACGCTCGAACCCTTGAACTGCCTGCTCCCCAAGCAGATTGGCGCTGTCGAAAGTAGAGAGGGCGGTAACGAGGAAGTTAAGTCCCGTCGAGCTTGCGAACGGATCGGTATATCCCATGGCCAGCTCGCCCGCGGCGATCGCGTCGGTAATCGTCTTCACATTCACGGCTCCGTATTTGTCGACGAGCTGCTCGTATTTCGCTTTGGACGTGACGATTCCGGCCACGTTGCCGACGAGCCGCTTGGCGATCAGCTCGATCGGCGTGCCCTCCGCCTTGACCATCTCGCCCCAGAGCTCGTTCGAAGGGGTAAAGGCATCGGGGACGTATTTGCCGGTTCGGATGTAATCCGTAGCGGTCCCGGACGCGATGTTGCGGATTCGCACTGATACCGGCTGCCCGTTCACTTCGAGATTCGCATCGTTGAACGCCGCGGCGACTTCGTTCAACCAGCCGTCGTTGCCCGTGCCGGATTTCTCGGTTGAAGAGAAAATTTCGACGAAGCTGCCCGTCGTCGCTTCCACCGAGACCGGGTACTTCGAGATATCCGGCAGCGAATCGGCGACGGAGGCGGGATCGAGGTCGATCTGGCCTTTGACAGGCTCCGCGGTCGTTACGGATATGCGTCGGTACAGTTTATCCAGCCGCTCGGCCGCGTTCTCCGCCGTCACTTCCTTGTCGGTCTTGCCCCAATTCGAAGTCCATTGGATTCCGAAGTACACGAGCGCGAACACGATGACCGCAATGGCGGTCAGGATCGCGAACGCTTTGCCCCTCGTAGCCATACGCATCCCCCGTTACTGTTTATAAAATTTCGTCTGCTGAATGAGCGCGTCGATCTCCCGAATGCAGGGCATCGCCTCGATGGCCGCGTAGTCGGTGCTATCCAGCCGCGATATCTCCAGCAGCAGTTTATCGAGCTTCAGCAGAATCTCTTCATTGGCGCCGATGGAGCCGGTTATGTACGTTACGTACTCCTCATAGAGCGCCGCCCGTTCTTGCAATAGCTTGCCGGAAAGCCAAGAGGGCTTCCGCGTTCCGGCGAACTTGTCGTACTCGGTCGCGTCGAACACGTTAAGCCGGCTTACGATCCCTCGGACATATTGATAGAACAGCCGATTAACCTCGTGAATGACGTTGCTGAACCTTCTGTAGCTGAGCTCGCCGGGATCGAACTTGTGGCCGAGGAGGTCGAACAGAGCGAGCTTTTTCTTTTCCATGCGCTCGACTTGGTCGATCACCAGCGTAATATCGGGCTTAAGAGCTTTGATGCTTCTGAAACGGCGAAGCGCGTCTATGAAATCCTCCTGCGTGGCGAGTCCGCGAATGGCTGCCGTTACGGGAGGCTTCAATAGCAACGCGTAGCTGCCGTAGAGAAGGACGATGGGGCTCATGACGAGCAGCGTAACTCCGAACGCGGTCTCGAGGATGCCGCCGCCGCCGATCTCCGCTCCGAGCAATCCGGGGGACAGCGCGATCACGTCGACGAGCACGACTCCGGCGATCAGCAAGATCAGCTTCATCAACCGACTCAACGGCAACACCTCCCGATTGCTTGGCATTTGCTCCATTACATAAAGATATGTCGTTCCGACCGCGAACTTGAGTGGTACTTGGTCACAATGGACAATAAAAAGCCCCGAACCTAGCGGACGCGACCTGCGTGCCTGCTTGATTCGGGGGTTTATTTCAGTTCATTAGGATGATAAGTTCCGAGATTGTTGGCGCTCGATCAGACAAGCGGCCAGCTGCGTTCGGTTCGAAAGACCGGTTTTGTGCAGCATGGCGTTCACGTGTTTCTTCACGGCGGCTTCGCTGACGAATAGGCGAGCGGCGATCTCGGCGTTGGTAGCGCCGCGGATGAGCAGGTCGGCGACTTCTTGCTCGCGGGCCGTAAGCATGAAATCCGCGGCGGGCTGAGATGGGCGAGCATCGTTCGATGCCGTTGCTTGCCGCTGAACGATGCGATCGAGGTACGCCCGCATGCCGGCAGTCGTGCGCGTATCGATCGCGTACAGCAGAGCAGTCGTGGAGCTGTCGCTTCCGTTAACCGGCACATAGCCGTTCGCTTCGTGGGCGTCCCGATAATAATCCGGCACGGGAGGAGCGGAAAGCAGCAGCTTTCCTCCGAGAGCAAGCTCGAACTGCAGGTGGACAAGGGCCGATCTGAGCTCGATCCGCTCCATATCCGAGACGTCGAGCGCGACGATGTATTGTCCGCCAAGAACGTCCTTATCGGAGGGAAGCTCGGAGATCGCTTGCGCGGATGCAGCCAATCTCGTCAGAGCCATCAGCGTATCCGGTCGGATCGACAGGATGGCGGCCAATCCGGCGACGTCTCCTTCCGGCCCGCGCAGCAGCCGGATCGAACGGTTATCCATCGCGTGAAGCTCACGAACGTTCCAGCCCCTAAGGCGCATAACGCTCTCCTCGGCTGTCAGCTCGTACCGGAAGACGGCGTTCGATTCGGGATCGGAGCAAGCGATGATGTAGGGCTTCGCGTTGGCGAGACGATACGAGACGTAATGCTCCGCTTCTGCGATCGTTCCTTCCGTCGCCGTCTCCCAATAGTGGTCTGTCGCGCGAGTTCGGCGGAAGTGCGCCCGTAGAATCGGATTGCCGACGAGGCTGAGCAGCTCCGACATCTCGCGGCCTGCGGCCGGCATACCCTGAGCAAGACTGGCATCCGCGCGAGCGCGCAGCTTGCCGATCGCGCGCTCGACATATTCCGCGTATAGCTCCGGGGAGCGCTCTTGCATTTCGCCCCGAAGCCGCTCGCGCACGAGGTCGTGGATCTGCCAGCTTCGATCCGTGCGCCGCACGAAAGACAGGCGAATCAAGCGGTCGAAGAGAGAATGCGCCCAAGAGTGTCCGGCAATCTCGTTCAACAGCTCGTGATCGAACGAACGCGGGATGGCGGCGGCATAGAGCAACGGACGAATGTCGTCCTCCGGCGCTTCGTCGAGCCATAACCGGAGCAGGGCATCGAGCTTCTCCCTCTGCCATTGCATGGAGAGGTTCAATGACTTGACGCCCGCGGATTGACGGGCGACCGCCAGCTGCGCGAGCAACGACAGCGACAGCGGATAACCGGCGGATCGAATCCATAGCTCGTCGGTCCAATCGGAGTCGCCTAGTCCGATTCGATGCGCGTAATCGCGTACGTCCGCATATTCGAGTTCGCCGAGCGGAAGCGGAATCGTAAGCCGACGCCAGCCGGCAGACAACCAAGGTCCTCCGAGCGGATATCGGCCGGCGATGACGATAAGCAGATTGGCCGGCAGCTCCGGCAGCATCCGAATTCTGAGCCATTCGTCGAGCGTGCCGGCTTCTTCGAAGCGGTCTAACGCGAGGACGACGGGCTTGTTAGCCGCGATTTCCCGCAGACGGTTGACGAAGTCGCGGTCTGGCACGTTCATATGGTCTATTGTGGTTTCAAAGCCAAGCTGATGGGCAGCTTCCCTGCATAATAGCTCTGGATTGGCGGCTGCCTCGCGCATATCGACGGAGGCGTACGCGGCACCGGCATTCTCGGCGATGCGGCGGAATTGGGCGAGCAACGATGTTTTGCCGATGCCGCCGGGGCCGTACACGTTAACGATCCTTTCAGCGCTTGGCGATTCCGGTTTCAGCTTCTCCCGGAAGAGGGAAAGCTCGAAGCTGCGTCCGGCGAAATCTTCGTCCGCGAGCTGACCCAGCAGCGTCCGGAACGTTCCTCCCGATGGAGATAAGGACATGTTCCGTCCCTCCTGTAACCATTTTTATCCGATAGTATACTATCAAAGTCAACCTTCGACCAGTACGCATCGGAAGCGCCAGACTGTACGCTTATCGCAGGAGGTTGATACGAATGAGAACGATGACGATCGATGAATCGTTGAAGGAACAATGGCTGCGCGAGGATTCCGTAAGCGGATCGGAAATATTGCTGCGGATGCTGCTGTTGGAGGGCGTCGATTGCGTGTTCGGCTATCCGGGGGGAGCGGTGCTGTATATCTACGACGCGATGCACGGCAACCCGGCGTTCCGGCACATCCTGACGCGACATGAGCAAGGCGCGATCCACGCGGCCGACGGGTATGCCCGAGCGACAGGGAAAGTCGGCGTGTGCATGGCCACTTCGGGACCGGGAGCGGCGAACCTGTTGACCGGCATCGCGACCGCGATGATGGACAGCATCCCGCTCGTCGTTATTACCGGGAACGTCGCGACGGACCTGCTGGGAACCGACGCTTTCCAAGAGGCGGACATCTGCGGCATGGCGCAGCCGGTTACGAAGCATACGTACTCGGTGCGGCATGCGAACGAGCTGGCGGGGATTATCCGGGAAGCGTTCTATATCGCTAACACCGGGCGCAAAGGACCGGTGCTGATCGATATTCCGAAAGACGTGTCGGCGGCGATCACGACGTTCCGATATCCATCGTCCGAGCCTGAAATTCTCGGATATGAAGCGAAGCCAGAATTAAAGCTTGACCAAGTCGAACGGTTAGCAGACGCGATCGCAGCCGCCGAAAGGCCGCTGCTGCTCGCCGGAGCCGGCGTCATCCATGCCGATGCGGTGCAGGAATTGGCGAAGCTGGCGCGGGGGAGACAGATTCCGGTGACGACGACGCTACTCGGATTAGGCGGATTCCCCGCGTCCAATCCATTATGGTTTGGGATGCCGGGTATGCACGGGACGGTGGCCGCCAATAAAGCGCTGCTCGCTTGCGATCTGCTGATCGCCGTCGGCGCGCGCTTCGATGACAGAGTCACGATGCGACTCGACGGGTTCGCTCGGCGGGCGACGATCGCGCATATCGATATCGATGCTGCGGAGATCGGTAAGCTCGTGCCGACGGCGATCGCGGTCGAGTCGGACGCTAGGGCGGCGTTGCATGCGCTGAACGAGATGTTGGCTTCGGCTTGGCATCTGGACTCGAAGCGTTCGGAGTGGGTTGGTGAGCTTATGCGACTGAAACACGCGCATCCCGTTCGTTATAAGGAAGAGCCGGATAAGCTGAAGCCGCAGGCCGTGATCGAGCTTATCGCGGAGCTGTCGGGTCGCGATACTATCGTGACGACCGACGTCGGACAGCATCAGATGTGGACGGCGCTGCACTATCCATTCGAGCAGCCGAGGTCGCTGCTCACGTCCGGCGGACTCGGAACGATGGGCTTCGGCTTTCCTTCCGCCATTGGCGCCCAGATCGGACGGCCTGAAGCGGTCGTCGTGTCGATCAACGGGGACGGCGGCATGCAAATGTGCTCGCAAGAGCTGGCTATCTGCGCCATTCATGGGATTCCGGTTAAGATCGCCGTCATCAACAACGGCATGCTCGGCATGATCAAGCAGTGGCAGGAGATCGTTCACGGCGGCAGATACAGCCACATCGAGCTAGCGGGCAGCCCGGATTTCGTTAAACTGGCCGAAGCGTACGGCGTAAGAGGCTTCCGCGCCTCGAGCATCGCGGAAGCGCGGCAAGCTTGGGAAGCGGCGCTAGCCGTGCCCGGTCCGGCGCTCGTCGACTTCGTCGTCGACGCGGACGAGTTGGTGTATCCGATGGTGCCGCAAGGCAAGGCGCTCGCCGACATGATCACGGGGGAGGAGACCGTATGAGAGAGCGTCACACGATTCAAGCGCTCGTGCGTAACAATCCAGGCGTGCTGCAGCGGGTCGCCGGTCTGTTCAGCCGCAGAGGGTACAATATCGAAAGCTTGACGGTTGGAACCGCCGAGGCGGAAGGACTGTCCCGCATGACGATCGTTGCTCGATGCGATGAACGGACGCGGGACCAGATGGTCCTGCAATTGCGCAAACTGATCGAGATCGTCGACGCGGTCCCGCTTGCCGCAGGCACGTACGTCGCGAGGGAGCTCATGCTGGTCAAGCTAGGCGCCATGCCGGAGAATCGGCCGGAAATCGTGTCGTTGGCCGAGACGTTCCGCTGCAGCATCGTGGACGTCGGCGCCGATCGGCTCGTCATTCAGGCGGTAGGCGATGTCGCCAAGAACGACGCGCTGCTCCAATTGTTGCGCGGCTATCGGATTATCGAGCTCTCAAGGACGGGAGAGACCGCGATGAGGCGGTCAGGCGCGATGCCTGATGCGTTGGTTCATGAGTGACAAAGAGCCGTTCCCAAGTCCTCTGCGTGC
Source organism: Bacillota bacterium (assembly GCA_023460795.1). Taxonomy (GTDB): domain Bacteria; phylum Bacillota; class Bacilli; order Paenibacillales; family Paenibacillaceae; genus Cohnella. The sequence continues at coordinate 55,000 of JAEWPC010000015.1, forward strand.
AGAGATAGGGGAACGGCTCACTATTTTTCAATACTAGTTGTTGTTTTCTAAGCCATTCAGCCATGCAGAAAATACGGATTGATAACTATGCAGACGGCTATAAATTTCAACAGCTAGTTTCTCGTTATAGGTATGTACAGACAGATTGCGATCATCTGCCATTTGTAAAGCTGAAACAGTCTGCTCCGCATCTAGAATCGCAGTTTCGCGACAAGATCTGATTACGCTTTTGGGCGAACCGCTGTCAATGCCTTCCCGTTCGAAGAGGACTTCCTTTGCAGCTTTCCATACTGCTTCGAAGGTGAATTCAAACCTTTGAATGGCTGCATCCCGTTCTATTAGGCTCGGATTTTCGATTCCCATAACTTCTTCGAAGGCGGACATCGCTCTGCGGGCTAATTCGATTCGTTCTGCTGCTCTTCCCACAAGATCCCTTCCTTTCGTACCTTGTTAATGATATACTCGTCAGCCTTGTTCAAATCAATGATATCTATTTTATACGGGATCGTTGACTCGTGAGCAGCGTCGCGAAGTGTGGCTAGGGTGATTTGATTAGATTCGTCATGGGTTTTGAATTCTATCGCGATATCAATATCCGACGTTCTTTTTTCTTCGCAACGCGCCCAGGATCCGAATAAATACGCTTTTGCGGGTGTTCCAGTTATATGGCGGAAAACTAAATTTCTAGCTTGACGCAAAACATGATTGCGTAAGTTGTCATTATCGTAATCGACCATTGATAATCGCCTCGCCTATCATTTGCTTCCATTATAAACCATGCTGTACAAAAGCCAAAGCGAAGCGTCGGAAGAGAGGGCTAAATACTCAATGCCAATAAAGGTGTTGTCAAATAATGTCTTTTGATGGTATATTGTTCGCATATGAAGGTTCGTAACATCCAATCGCATATAATCGCAGCCGGAAGCACCGCGCACGCAAGGAGACCCCTTGGTTCGCAGTGCTTTTTTTCATGCGAGGATTGCGTCGGGTTAGAAGAGTTGAACGATAAAAGGAGAGATGAATAGTGAGAAAAGGTTTGGCGTTAATAGCACTATTGATTTGCGTAGCGATGGTGCAACCGCTCGCCGTTGGAGCCGTTGACGAGAAACCTGCAGGGAAGTTCAAAGATGTAGCGGCGAGCTACTGGGCCAGGGCGATGATTGAACAAGCGGTGGAGAAAGGTTACGTGGATGGTTTTTCGGACGGGACTTTCAAGCCGGAGAATAAAGTGACTCGAGCGGAATTTATTAAGATGCTGGTTGATGCGTTAAAGCTGCCGCATGTTGAGAAAGGCAGCCCGTGGTATCAGCCTTACGTGGCCTCCTTAATAGAAACGGGAATTCATAAGGAAAGTGACTTCAAGAACAATTATGATTCCACGTTAACGAGACTTGAAATGGTGAAATTGGCAGCTCGCGCAACCAATCCCGGCATCGATAATGATTCGAATGGATCAGATCCGAACTATCTCGTATTCCTGGGCACGCAATCGGGAATTTTGCAGGGCACGGGTTCCGGTAACCTCGATCTTAAGGGGACGTCGACCAGGGCTCAGGCTGTCGTGATTATAGAGCGGATTTTGTCAGTGAACGCGGGGAAGAAGCTTACGATCGATAAATATGCGATGAGCAGCGCGGAGTTGGCTTGGCATCGCACGAATGTGTTTACGGTGATGCCGGAGTTTTTCCGTACGCAGTATCCTTTTGAAGTTGAGCAAGGGATAGACCCTATTAATAAATGGGATGTCAATAAAATGACCCTAACGTCGAAGGACGGAAACTACAAGGGAGCGATTAATAGGATCATAGCCATCGATTTAGCCGATCCCATGGATCCTAATCGGAAGCTACTTGGAGATATCAATAAACTGAAATGGTATGCGAATGGACCGATCTCTGACGGCATTGCTGAAGGCTATCCGCTCAATCTGCAAACAAACAGCTACGTTATTTACTTCGAAGGAGAGCTTATTTACAACAAAGATAAAAAGTCATATGCAAATGAGGCACCAGATTTTTCGATTATTGGTGATCGGCCTAACGAAAATCAACGGAAGGAGTTTTACAAAGGAAAATTAAATAGATCTGCAACCGTTTTTGTACAAGGAATTAGTGATACCCCGGCATTTATTATTCCTAAGACGTCTACGGTAAAGTATGAAGATTTGATAATTCGCTTATATACGCCGTCATTTACCGGTGCCAGTGAGACAAAGGTCGATCTGATTGAAGTTGCCGGGCCTGACAATCCTTATGTTATGCCATAATACGGGAGATAACTATGAGAAAATTATCGATTCTTTTACTAATCACATTAATAACCGGAGCGGTTGGGGCGGTTCTCCCCCAACCGCTTTTTACCCATGCTGCATCGGCAACCACTCCGGAAGAGGTGGATTTATCTTTCTCAAGGGCGAAGGAAGTAGAGGGCAAACCAGGTAAATTATATAGCAAACAACCTTCTATCACGAGTGATTCCAAAACGATAACTCCGTCAAACGGTTCAAAAATTAAACAAATCGACTTGGTTCAGAATGGAGTTGTAAAACAGACATTAGTTAAGGACGCAAGTCTCTCGTCATGGACAGGAACAGTTTCTGTGTCAGGTCAAGAAAGAGAAGTCGTATCGTCGAATAACGATACAGCGAAAGGTTTTTTCGCATGGTTTCGCTACGGAAAGGATGGACCGAACGGGAATAAGTGGTACTATGGCGGTTTTGATGGTACATGTCCGAGTCCAAGCGGAACATCAGAAACAGATACATTTGACATGCCGAAGGCTCCAGGTTGTATCGAAGTAAATTTAAAATTAAGCGGCACTGTAGATAATAAATATAAGTTAAGTGATAAAACTGAAGTCCCATTTGAGGCTGTTGTTGATGATACGAATATCATTTCAGCTAGTGCTGAAATTGATGATAGAGCAGATGTTCGAGGCCCGAACGATGATCCGGGATTAAAAGGTAAGACTTACGAACTAACATATAAAAAAGATGTTGTAGCAGACAGTGCAAAAAGATTCACTGTCTACTATAAGCAAGACTATAATTATCCGGGTATTTCAAAAAAACTAGAAGCTTATGGCGCACGAGTAATGGTCTATCATGCCGCTTGGCTGGTTAACATCACATCAATCACCTACGAATACGACACCCCCAAACTCCGCATAACCTACGAAGGCGATGCCCCGCCTCCGACAGACATCAAGGGCGATTTCGACATCCTCCCGTCTAACACGATTAACTGGCGAGATAGTTTCTCTTTGAGGCCCAAAGATTTCTCTTTTTCCGCCGGCTGTACATATCAATACCACCAGTATCGAATCGAAAGAGATGGTCAAGTTTGGACTAGCAGTAAAATCAATGGCGGAATGGCCGCAACTACCTCATTTAGCTTTTCAAACTATCCCTATAACATCGCGGTAGGTAGCCACTATATAACGATCAAAGTCTTTGCGGATTGTGGTGACAGCGGTTGGACAGGCGGTAAAACCTTAACGGTGAATGGTCCGGCCAGTAACAGCCCACCCGACTTCTCCGTTGGCTGGACAACCCCTGGTAACTGGACGCAAGCAGGTGTTCAAACAAAAGTCGTCGTAGGCACGCAGCTAGACCTCGTTTATCTAGATGCCCCGGCGCCAAGCGATCCTGACGGCGACACCATTGAATTTTTGGGTTTCGATTTTACCAATCAGCCGCAATGGGCGCAGGACATTCCGGGCAAGTACGGGTCATACACGAATGGCTATCAGCGTATCACGATGGATACCGTAGGGTATTTCTGCGGTAAAGGAACGATGCGAGATTCTTTCGGCGCCTCAACAACGAAAAATGCATGTATTCAGGTGGTCGAGCCCAATCCGATCCCGGTCATTTCCGCGCCGTCTATCATTCGAGAAAATCACCCGGTCACCCCTGCCATTCATGGTGACTTGAGTTATAGCCCTGCTGGGAGGTCGATCGACCACAGCAAGGATATTTGGGTTAATCGTCAATCGGTATATCCGACTCCTGGAGAAGTAACTATTTCCCTAGAAGTCTTCGATAGCACCGGGCTTAAATCTTTATATCCTGCAACCAAAGCCATCGACGTGTTGCCTGACGAACCTCCGGTTGCCGTACTTAACGTGCAGCCGCTCGGCATTCGTCAAGGGAAGTATGACGTGTACAATAACTCCTATACAACCGACGGCGATATCATCGTCTCGGCCACTTACCGTTATAGATACGACAGCAACAACAATGGTTTCGATGATGATGAATGGCTAGCCTTAGCTGGAAATCTGACTCAAACCGCAATCACGCCAGCGAAGGTTGGCAAGTATGAAATCGAAGTGACCGTTACCGAGAACTACGGGAAAACAGGAACGACATCGGTTGTATTGGATACCGTCAATCTCGCGCCCGCCGTATCGTTCCTCATGGAAGGGGAGAATGAAACTCCTGCTCCAAGCAACATCAAGAAATACACGGCAACCGACATTTACAAGAACTGGCCACTGTATCAAACCAACTCCACCACTCCAACAAGTAAGGCACAGGGATGGAGCGCGACAGGAAATACGCTGTCAGCAGGGTTAGGCAAATTTGGGGAATCCATCAAGAGCTATTACAGAAGTTACGATAGTTGGGGTAGTTCTCGTACGGATATGAATATGGGTAGCCTTCCGGATTCAGGCAATGGCGCAAATTCACTAAATAGCTATAGATCTATAGTTGGAGGACCGTATGTTGCTGAACCTTTAATGCGTCCAATGTCTTATCAAACTCCTGAAGCATATGAGAATGCGACATTCTATCATAGTGGCGCAGGTTCTTGGGCAGATCCTCAAGGATTTTATTTTAAGTCCAATAAAACTCACTTGTACTACACATCGACAATGTATAGGACAAGTTACGATTATTATATGCCGATTGCAGGGGAATCTTTAATTGCTCTTAATTACTCGAAAATCGGGAATTTCAGAAATGGAACTACGTGTAATAACGCCGATTGTACATCTTACAGTTTTAAGAAATGGTATGTCAATAATGAAGATCCCTATGATTTTATGCTTCATCCAGAAGATTTGAAGAAATCTAGTCCTAAGATCAAATACGGTTACTGGTTAAGTTATGATGATTATAACAGTGACTTAAATTCCGGTAACTGGACTAAGGTTTATTGGACTCAAGAGCATTCTTCACCGGATATTAAAGTTCTAGGGTATCAAGTGGCAGACAAAACCATATATCAATTGGTTCAGTGGACGTGTAAGAATTGCAATACGATACGAAACGGAAGTTCTGACAGTCGTTCTGATGCTACTATGTTGGATATAAGAACCTATGATGCGTTCACCGGACAACTCATTCAAAGCACAGCGTTAGATGGGAAGAATGTAGATGGATATCTCTCTCGAGGTTCTTGGATTGACAAGAACATGTCATTTACGCGTGGCGATGTAATGATTATTGTCAATTATGACGGGAAAATTATTGAAATAAATAGAGAGGGAAAGATTGAAGTTAAAGCAACGTTACCCTTCCAGTATCCAAGAGATTTATTCAGAGGCCCGAACGGAGAATGGTACACGTATTATGTCGTAAGCACGAATCCCAATTCGGAATTCGATGACATAGCTCATGCGGTCAGAATTAATTCGGATTACACGATTGGTTGGGACGTTGTTCTGAGAGGGATGCGGCCTACGCCGGATGTTTCACTGGGGGGTCAGATCGATCAGTCGGATAATAACTATGTCATGTACGTAAATCCGATTTCTCGTGAAATTGTCGTAAGAAGCTATTCCAGGCACTCCGCCGACTTCGGGGCAGATACATTCTATGAAGTCATCCATATGGATACCGGGGCGAAAAGGGATTGGGATGCTAGTTACAACTTTACGAGTATCAATTCATTGATGGGTGTTTCTTGGTCAGGCAGCTACTTCGGCTCTAACGGTTATGCGGTCCAATCGACAGCAGATGGCTATCGAACGATGCGCAATGGCAACGATTTTCAAGTTTATGGTCCTAACGGTTCTCTTGCATCCGCGTTTTCCGTTGATACTCAAGTCATCGATATCAACTATTATGCAACGACGGCGGATTATGTCAAAAGCGGATTATATGTAGGCGATGGCATCTATTTAGCTTTCTATAATATAAAAAGATATGCTAATCCACTTTCTGCTGACATTGCCCCTTACTTAATTAAAGGTACGCCTACATCAAATGCGCTGCCTTATAAGGGATTTAATCTAGGACAATTCGTCTCGACGGAAACCGTAGACAATACCGAGATTACTTGGACCATGAACATGGCTAAACCGACAGCGGATACGGAGCTAGCCGGCATGTCTTTCCGGATGACGGACCCGCGGAATCGATATGCCGTCGAGTCGAATGGGTCTACGTTATACCTATCCAAGTATGTGAACGGGACTCGAACGGTTCTCAGAAATACGTCATTCGCGATACAAGCGAAGACGAATTACTCGTTCAAGATCGGGATGCAGGGAAGCCGCATTCAAGTCTACGTGAACGATGTGCCGTACTTTGATGTGACGGACACGCAATTCGCATCCGGTAAGTTCGGACCGTTCTCGGATAAGGCATACGTCGATTTCTCCAACGTGGCGAAAGTTCAGCTATCAACGCCTACGATTGAATGGATGACGAACTACGCGATTTGGGATGCGGGTTCCGCGACGGCTGACGTAAGGGTGTCCAATGTGGTATTCACCGATCCCGAAAATGACCCTCGCGCGGGGAACTATCAGTGGTACATCGAGCATACGCCTAAATTTCTGAATAACCAGGGAGTATCCGCTCTACACGGCAGAACGCTGACCAGTCCAGCGGCAACGTTCGATAAGGTCGGCAACTATCGCGTCACGCTACGGGCGCAGGATGATCCCCATCCTAGCTACCTGTATCCGGCAACGGAATTCGACTCGTACCGGAAGTTATCGAACGAGTATTGGCAGATTCTAACCGTTCACCGCAGACCGGTCGCGCAGTTTACGCTCTCGTTCGCGGCGGACAAATCGCTGATATGGAACGATACGAGTTACGATCCGGATCGCTGGGCGAGCGCATCCGCGTACAGCACGGAGGCTACGGGGATCAACTACCAAACGACGCGCGGGATATTGGAGCGCAGGTATTACTACAAGACGCCAAGCGGTGCAACCGTCAACGCCAAGCTGGTCACGCCTACCGAGGTAGGGACTTACGCTCTCGGATTGCAAGTGAAGGACGAATACGGGGCGTGGAGCTATTGGGCGGAACAAGAGATTCAGATCGACACGCCGGTTATTCCGAACGCTCCGCCGACGCCGGGGTTTACCTTGAGCAAGACTACGTTATACCGCGGAGAACCTCTGACGATCGCGTCTTCGGCTTCGGATCCCGAAGACGGCGCTGCCGCTAACCTTAGCCATGAATATTACATGAGGAATGTAACGCAAGGAACCGGGGAATTCTTGCAAAGCACGAGCAGAGGGACATGGACCAAAGTATTCAACTCCCTCGGAGTCGTAGCGATCAGACAAGTGGTCTGCGACTCTAAGAACCAATGCGCATCCCTAACGAAAAATGTCACGATTATCAATCGGCAGCCTACGGCGGATTTCACTTGGACGCCTTCGCCGGTGTACGAGGGGGATGCGGTGCGGTTCAGTACGGCGGTAAGCGACCCGGACAACGATCCGCTGACGGTCAGCTACGAGATTACTTCTCCGAAAGGGACGAAGTTGACCGATACCTACTCGTTCAGCGCGCCGTATTCGCAGCATTCCGGTCCCTACGTGGAGATGGATACGCCGGGGACGTGGACGATCAAGATGACGGTAAGCGACGCGATCGCGCCAGACATAACGGTAACGAAGACGGTGATCGTAGGGGAGTTAGGAGTAGTCGGAGCGGTCAAGCATACGGAAGCATGGGAGCGAAACCGGCTCGCCTACAATGAGAAGTACGATCCTGATCGAGCTCCGGACGTATTCTGGGCAGGAGAAGCGTTCGTACTCGAAGCGGCTACTACGAACACGGGAACGTCAACGAGGGCATCCTCCGTTACCGTGCAGGCTTTCGGCGACGAGTCGAAGGCATTAGCTGTCTCAGGCGCTTCCGGCACGACATGGAACGCTCTGTGGTCCAGCTCGGATACCGACATCGAATTCGCCAAGCTGAAGGACGGAGAATACACCTTCGTATTCACGGCTACTTATACGAACGGCGTGGTGAAGACCGACTCCGTTACCATTCGAATTGATAAAACGGTGGATAGTTACGTGCGAGTGCATCGTTTGTGGTAGCGACGGGCGAGATGAGATGTAATCCTCCATCCGCTATGCTACAATACTGAAATTGACTTGGTATTTAGACAGGGAGGCAACGGGGACTACATGCTTACGATCGGAATCGCAGGCGGAACCGGCTCGGGTAAAACAACGGTAGCCCGCGCAGTCATCGACCGCCTTGGCGCGGACAAGGTGACCTTCATCTCGCAGGACAATTACTACAAAGATCATCCTCACCTTACGATGGCGGAACGGGAGAAGATCAACTACGACCATCCGCTCGTGTTCGAGAACGAACTGCTGATCGAGCATTTGAAGCGGCTAAGCGAGGGACAACCGGCCGAGGCTCCGGTGTACGACTTCACGACGCATTCCCGGTTCCCGAACAAGACGATCACGCTCGCGCCGTGCAAAGTCGTCGTCGTCGAAGGGCTGCACGTGCTGTCCGATGAGAAGCTCCGCGAGATCATCGACATTAAAGTGTTCGTGGACACCGATCCCGACGTGCGGATTCTGCGCCGGGTGCTCAGGGACATTGAAGAGCGCGGCCGTTCGATCCATTCGATTCACGAACAATATTTGAAGACGGTAAAGCCGATGCATGAAGCGTTCATCGAGCCTTCCAAGAAATACGCGGACCTCATCATCCCGCAAGGCGGAGAGAACGAAGTCGGCATCCAACTGCTGTCGGTCCTGATGGAGAAGCATTTGTTGGCGAAAATGTAGCATAGACTAGTCCTATCTGATAGACAACGCATCGCTGTTTTCCTATAATAGGATTAATTTGAATTTAGGCGGGATCATGTGACCAACTAATGTGTTCGAGACGATCGGTTAACGGCTTCATGCCGAACTGAATACGCCAGGAGCAGGCAACGCGGAAAGCCACCCGAAGCGGTAGGCTAGCTTCGTCGTTCGCAGGCCCGGGCTTGTCCGATTTGAACACATTGAACATTAACGCGCTTAAACGATACGAGGAACGACTAGACGAGAAGTCCGTCTATTCTTCGCTGTCATCGCCATCGTGCCGTGAATGAACAACCGTTCATTCGCGGCTTTTTTGCATTTATTCTATCCAGTCGAGGTCCCGAGAGGAGTTTTATCTATGCGAAATCATATCGAACAATGGTTGTCGGTAAACGATATTCCCGCCATGCAAGCGGCAATGGAGGCGGGGGAGATCAGCTCTGAAGAGCTTGCGCGGGGTTATCTCGCGCGAATCGAGAAGGTCGACACGCGCATTAACGCCGTGCTGGAGATCAATCCAGATGCGACGTCGATCGCCCGCGCGCTTGACGAAGAACGCGCTGCGCGGGGAAGCCGTGGGCCCCTGCACGGTATCCCGATTCTGCTGAAAGACAACATCGATACCGCCGATCGCATGCACACGAGCGCGGGATCGGTTGCGCTGGCCGATTCGATTGCGTCGGAAGACGCGTTCATCGCCGCGCGGCTGCGGGAAGCGGGAGCCGTCATTCTAGGCAAAGCGAACATGACGGAATGGTCCAACTTCATGTCCAGTCGCATGCCAGCGGGTTACAGCTCGCGCGGCGGGCAGGTCATTAATCCATACGGGACTGATGTGTTCGTCAGCGGATCGAGTTCCGGCCCGGCGGCTGCGATGGCGGCAAGCTTCGCCGCTGCAACGATCGGGACGGAGACGGCAGGCTCGATCGTCGGCCCGGCCAGCCAACATAACGTCGTCGGCATAAAGCCGACGGTAGGCCTTCTCAGCCGCTCCGGCATCATCCCGATCTCGAGCAGCCAAGATACGGCGGGTCCGATCGCGAGATCGGTCGCGGACGCCGCGATCGTCCTCGGTGCGATGACAAGCGTCGACGAGCGCGATCCGGCCATGCGGACGGAAGCTCGGCGGGCTTATGCGGACTATACGCCGTTCTTGGACGCGGACTACCTGAAGCGAGCGCGAATCGGCATTCCGAGACACTACTACAATCATCTCGATGCCGAGCGGCTTGCGTTGATGGAGGCGGCGATTGACGACTTGAGGCGCGAGGGGGCGACCGTCATCGATCCCGTAGAGCTCTATATCGAGCAGCTTCCTTGGAATAACGATGTAATCACCTACGAATTTAAGCAGGGTATCAACGCGTACTTGTCCCAGCTTCCGCCGTCCGCTTCCGTACGAAGCTTGTCGCAGCTGATCGCCTATAACGAGCAGCATGCGGAGATTGCCGCGAAATACGGGCAAGACGTGCTGGAGCTTTCGGAAGCGAATACGCTGACCGAAGAGGAGTATGCACGCAAGAAACGAGAGTATTCGGTTCTCGCGCGAACGCAGGGCATCGACCACGTGCTCGAGCAGCATCGCCTCGACGCGCTTATGCTGCCGGGCGACGTAGACGGCATGTATATCGCGGCGCGTCTCGGGTACCCGCTGATCTCCGTTCCGGCCGGATTCGTCCGGACGGGCACGGTCGATGCCGACGGCGACCCGACGAAAGGACCGTTCGGCGTCGTTTTCTCCGCAGGAGCCTATAGCGAACCTACGCTGATTAAGATCGCCTACGGTTACGAGCAAGCGACGCGGCACCATGCTCCACCCCAATGGAAAGAGGTGTAACTTCGAATGTCCGCCTACGAAAGACCAAACCTTGAGCAAACCGAGATTGAGCGCGTACTGCGCGAGCACTTCCCATCACCGGTTGCCGACATCACCGAACTGAAGGGCGGCAACTTGGGCGGCGTATACTGCTTCGTCCACGAAGACGTCAAATACGTCATTAAATTCACGACGCTGCCGGAAGGGTTCGAGACCGAGCGGTTCGTTTCCGGATTGCTGACGAGATGCGGAATACCGTTCCCCAGGTGCATCGCGAATGGCAGGCTTGATCCGAACCTAGCTTATATCGTTTTCGATTGGATCGAGGGCAGCGTATTGGCGGATTACCCGGACGACCGGAAAGCCCGGCAGGTTCCGCAGCTCGTTCGCCTGCTGACCCGCATGAACCACATCGACGTAAGCGAGACGAAGGGATATGGACGGATTCTGCCGAATGGCAACGGGGCCTATTCTTCTTGGCGGGAATGCCTGGACGCGACTTTCGCGGAGGATCAGACGGGGACGTTCTGGGAGAACTGGACCGACTTATTCCGTACGACCCGGCTCGAGAAAGACGTGTTCGAGGAATGCCGCGCGCGGATGATGGCTTATTCTCGCTATAACGAACCGCACCGGCATTTTGTCCATGGCGACATGCATCCTTGGAACATTCTCTCGGACGGCGATCGGATTACCGGCGTGATCGACGGCAACTTCGCTTATGGGGATTATCTCATCGATCTCGCGACGCTCGAAGGGATTCTAGGTCGGGTCGGAATCATCGAAGCCTACGAGCGCTGCCAGGAACAGTCGGGTATCGTCATCCCGCATTTCAAGGAACGGCTCATCGGCGCGCATTACTACAAGGGACTCGATGGACTCCGCTTTTACGCGAAAATGGGCATGGACGACGGGTACGAGTACATTCGAAGCTTTATGCTTAATTTAGGTTAATTCTCCTCTAAGTTAATTTTAAGGTTCGGCTTATACAATGGTTGGCATGAAGCGGAACCGGAGGGGCGCGGCTTGAGAATACTCGTGGTGGAAGACGATCGACCGTTGCGCGATGCGGTCGTCACCTTGTTGAAGGAAGAAGCCTATCAGGTGGACGAAGCGGATAACGGGCCGGACGGCGCGCATCTGGCAAGGCTGCGGGTGCACGACTTGATCGTGCTCGATATTATGCTCCCCGGCATGAACGGACTGTCCGTGTTATCGGATATAAGGACAAGCGGCAACGCGGCGCCGGTCTTGCTGCTTACGGCGCTCGACAGCGTGGACGAACGAGTGAGAGGGCTTGACTCCGGTGCGGACGATTATTTGATTAAACCGTTCGCGACGCCGGAGCTGCTCGCGCGAATCCGGGTGCTGTTAAGACGTCATTCGCAGGGATCGCCGGACGGGGAGCTGGGCTACGGAGATTTGATGGTGAAGTGTCAGGCGATGGAAGGATATGCGTGCGGAGAACCATTGAAGCTGACGCTAAAAGAGTTCGAGCTGATGGAATATCTGATGCTGAACCGGGAGCAAATTCTGACGAAGGAGCAGCTGCTCGACCGGGTGTGGGGCATCGATTCTGAAGCGGGCATCGGCGTTGTCGACGTATACGTGCATTATCTGCGCAAAAAGCTGGCTCCTTTCGGATGCGACGGTTACGTCCATACGATTCGCGGGGTCGGCTACATGTTGAAGGAGAAGCGCTAATGTTTAATCGTATTCATAGACAACTGACGATTCGCAACGCCGCCGTTCTGTCGGTCATCCTGATCGGACTTAATCTGTTCGTCTACTTCGTCATGAAAGAGATGCTTTTCGGCAAAATAGACGAATCCTTAAGGGGCGCGCGGAGCCAGATGTCGGTGTCAATTACGCCGCAGAGAGCCATTCTGCTCACCGTTGGCCAGTTGGATCGTCCGATCGTTCAGTTGTTCTGGACCTCCGACGGGCAGGTGGTGCCGAGGCCGGGCAGAAGTCCCTTCACGCAGGAGCAGCTGGAGCTGCTAAGGCCCGAATCGTCGCCGGATACGCCGAGGACGCTGAAAGTCGGCGAAGAGTATTTTCGGGAGATTCATTTCAACCCTCCGGACATCGGCGCGATTCCAAGCCCGGACGGCGAGGTGTACGAGATCGCGAAGCTGCAAATGCTGATTAACGTTTCGGCGGAGAAGAGCATGCTGAAGCGGCTGCAATACATTATGATTTCAGGCGGTACGCTGGGGTTGCTCGTCGCGATCGGCGCAGGTTATTATTTGGCGAACCGCTCGCTTATTCCGATCCGGAGGTCGCTGGAGCAGCAGCAGCAATTCGTCTCCGACGCGTCGCACGAGCTGCGGACGCCTCTGTCCGTCATCCAAGCGCATTCCGAGCTGCTGCTGCGCCATCCCGAGCATACGATCGAGCAGGATAGCAAGCATATCTCGACCGTCTTGCGCGAGGCGAAGCGAATGAGCAAGCTCGTCGGCAACTTGCTGACGCTGGCGCGGTCGGACGGCGGCAGACTGGAGCTTGAGCGTAAGCAAGTGCGTTTCGACGGCATCGTGCAGGAGAGTGCGGCCAAGATGCAGATGATGGCCGAATTGAAGGAAGTGATCTTGCAAACGGATATCGATTCGCCCGTAACGATGCTCGGCGACGAGGAGCGGTTGCATCAGCTGCTCATCACCGTGCTCGACAACGCGATCAAGTATACGCCGGAAGGCGGAGTCGTCCGCGTCTCGTGCCGGAAGCTCGCTCAGTCCGTACAGCTGACGGTCGAAGACACCGGCATCGGCATCCCGCCGGAAAGCCTGCCTTACGTATTCGATCGGTTCTATCGGGCCGATAAGTCGCGCACCCGCGAGGACGGAGGCACCGGCCTCGGACTCGCGATCGCCAAGTGGATCGTCGAACGTCACGGCGGCCGCATCCGGTTGGAGAGCAAGCCGTCGTACGGCACGCAAGTGTATATTACGTTGCCGCTATAGCGGTATTGGACCGCGTCAGATTGCTAGAGCAATCTGACGCGTTTTTTTTCGCAACCTCGCAATCCGTCGCTGCAATTCGACTTACCCGAACTAAACCGCACCAACCTCACAATTCCGTCGCTGCAGTTCGACTAACCCGAACTAAACCGCACGAACCTCACAATTCCGTCGCTGCAGTTAGACTAGCCCGAACTAAACCGCACGAACCTCGCAATTCCGTCGCTGCAGTTCTACTAACCCGAACTAAACCGCACCAACCTCGCAATTCCATCGCTGCAGTTCGACTAACCCGAACTAAACCGCGCCAACCACGCCACTATCGCCATCCCCCCGCATTTTCTTATCTCATCTTCAGCGTCTTTTAAGCTTGTTTTCAGCTTCTCTAACGGTTTTCTAAACATCCGTCTTCATACTGGGCTATGGATAATCGATCCAAATTATGCGGAAGGGTGATAGAAACGATGAGAAGGGTGAACGGAACCAAAGCGGTGCCATTGTGCCTCGCGATGACGCTGACTTTGTCGGCGTGCACGTCGGGCGGCAAGGACAAGGAAGGGCTCGCGAAGCTTGATCGGGAGGACCAAGGCTCGCTCAAGGTCGCGTACTTCAATGACCAGGCTTTCTATACGCAGTACGGCAACGCGTTCCAAGCGATGTTCCCTAACGTCGAAGTGGAGGTCGTCTCCACGCAATCCGTGTTCGATGCGGAAGATCCGATCGCGGCGATGGAGAAGCTGATCGACGAGCAGCAGCCGGACGTTCTCTACTTAAACGAGGACGAGTATGCGGCGTTGGCGAAGAAAGGCAAGCTCTACGACCTCGACGCGGCGATTAAACAAGACGCGTTCGATATCGACGCTTTCCAGCCATCTGTCATCGAGCTGCTCAAAGCGCGCGGAGACGGCAAGCTGTATGGACTTAGCCCGAATTTCTCCAGCTATGCGCTGTACTACAACAAGGACTTGTTCGACTCGAATGGGATTCCGTACCCGACGGACGGCATGAGCTGGGATGACGTCATGAAGCTGGCAGCTCGTTTCCCGGCGAAGAAGGACGGAGAAGACGCGTTATTCGGCTTATCCCTGCCATCCGCCGCTCAAGATCCGTTCGCCTTGATCCGCACGATCGGCGAAGCCAAGGGACTTTCCTACGCGGACTCCGATGCCGGTACGGTATCGATCTCTTCTCCGGAATGGAAGGCGATCTTCCAATCGGTAATCGACGCATACAAGTCGGGAAGCATCACGATGCCGGGAAGCGGGAGCCAGTCGGACGGACCTCGCCAAGGTCAGGTCATGATTCGCAAAGGCGGCGGAGCCGCGATCGCCTTCGGTCCGGACTCGATGCGGTTCCAGTCCGGACAATCGGCGATGATGATCGACGGTCCGATGGTCATGGACATGATGGACATGGGATCGAAGCTCGGGGGCGGGATTAAGATCCAAAGCAGCACGAAATCTTCGGTCGACGGCGGGGACGCCAAACCCGGACTAAGTCCGTTCAAGAGCTTCGAATGGGACGTGGTCACGATCCCGGTCGATCCGTCCCAACCGGACGTCGATGGAAGCTTGAGCTTGGACGAGGTGTTCTCGATCAACGCCTCTTCCGAGAACCTGTCCGCCGCATGGGAGCTCGTGAAATACATCAACGGCGAGCAATTGGCCAAGACGGGCATGAAGGGGCCTTCCGTTCTATCCTCCAGAACGGCTTACAAGAAAGACGCCGGCGGCAGGAACATAGACGCGTTCTACGCCCACGACCCCAACACGCAATTGCTGCTTCAGGAGCTGCCTGCCGGCTTCGCCGAATCGTTCGCGACGCTGGCGTCCGACCAGATCAAGAAAGTCGTGGCGGGTACCGAGACGCTGGATAACGCCCTCGCCGCGATTCAGACGCAGGGGCAAGATTTGTTGACGAAAGCGGCCGTGAACAAGGGAGCGCAGTAATGCTCGACGTTCGCAACGTTAGCAAAGCTTTTCAATCCGGCGCGCGGACGGTCGAAGTTCTGAAAGGGATCGACATGTCCGTCGCCCCAGGCAGCTTGACGATGCTTCGAGGGCGGTCGGGCTCGGGCAAAACGACGCTGCTCAACCTGCTCGGCGGGCTTGATCGCCCGACTTCCGGAGAGATTCTGTTCGGCGGTCGGCCGCTTCATACGTGGAATGACAAGAAGCTGACCGTGCTGCGGAGACAGGAAATCGGCTTTATCTTTCAATCGTCTGCGCTGCTGCCGCTGCTCACCGCTTGGGAGAACGTGCTGCTAAGCTTGCGAATGGCCGGCGTCCCGAGGCGGGAGTGGGAAGCCCGAGTCGCGCATTGTCTCGAGCTCGTCGGCTTAACGAAGCGGATGCATCACCGGCCGGCCGAGTTGTCCGGCGGCGAGCAGCAGCGGGCGGCGATCGCCAAGGCGATCGCGCACCGCCCGCGTCTGCTGCTTGCCGACGCGCCGACGGCGGAGCTCGACACCGTCATGGCCGGGCGCGTCATCGCGGCGTTCCGGGATATCGCGCAGACGGAGGGCATCGCGATCTGCATGACGACGCACGATTCTACGCTATGGGAGGCGGCTGACCTTGTTTATCGAATGGACGACGGCCGGATCGTACAAGAGTAGGAGGCGGCGTATCGCCAGCGCTTTGCTGCTAACGGCGTGCCTTGCGCTCCTGACGGCTTGCTCCATGCTGCCGCAAGAGGAGGAACCGGAGGCGCTACCCGAAATCCGCGCTCCGAAAATCTCGCAAAAGCCGGAGTACCCGGTGAAGAAAGGCACGCTCGTCGCCAGCGTCACCGGAACGGGCAAACTGATGTCCGCCAAGGAGGAAAATTTGATATTCGCGGAGGACAATCGCCGCGTTACCGAAGTGTACGTGAAAGCCGGAGACCGCGTGAAGAAGGGGCAGGCGCTGGCTCGGCTGGAGACGGGGGACACGGCGAACCAAATCGCCCGCAAGGAGATCGAGATCGAGAAAGCAGAGCTCGACCTTAAGGACGCGCTGCGGGACGAGTCCGAGCAGAACGAAATCGCGCTTCGCAAAGCTCAGCTCGACTATAAGCTTCTGAAGCAAGAGCTCGAGGAGCTGCGCGGGAAGCTAGCGAACACGACTCTCGTCACCCCATACGACGGCACGATCGTCAGCTTTACGGCGGAGAAGGGCGACTTGACCCGGGCATACGAGAAGGTGGGACGGATCGCCGATACGGACGACCTTGTCGTTGCCGTGAAATTCGATTCGGGCGATCTGTCCAGTCTCGCCCCGGGCATGGAAACAACAGTCAGCCTGAATGCCATTGGCGAGCTGACGGGTAAAGTCGGCAGAATGCCGGTCGACGCGGGTTCCTCGGACTCCGATTCGCTTGACGGATACGCCTTGATCGAAGTCGATCAGCTTCCGGAGGGAGCGCGGTTCGGCACCCCGTTGTCCGCATCCGTCGTCGTCGAACGGCGGGAGAACGCCCTGTACGTTCCTCTGGCGGCGCTCCGTAGCCAGAACGACCGCAACTACGTGCTCGTGGCGAACGCGGACGGCAGCAAGGGCGAGGTGGACGTTGAGGTTGGCCTTCAGACGGTAACGGACGTTCAGATCATTTCGGGGCTGGAGGAAGGCCAGAAGGTCGTGGGGAAATAATGCGCATCCTGCTCTATTTGATTCTGAAAATGTGGCAAAACCGCTGGTTCACGTTCAGCACGCTGTTAGGCCTTACAGTGGCGGCCGCGTTCGCGATGAGCATTCCGATGTACGCGGACGGGACGCTCAAGAGATTGGTGGAGAAGTCGTTGCAGGAGGAGACGAAGGGGCTGCCCGCCTCTTCTCTCTATATGAACTATCAAGGCGAGAGCGGCGAGGAGACGGACTTGGAAAGCCTCGCGGAGGCCGACGGCTGGATTTCCGGCGAGCTTCCGGGGCAGATTGGTTTTCCGGTCGACGCGTATTCGAGCCGGATGGCGCTTATGCCGTCTACGGTTCGCCGAGCGGAAGAGAGTTCCGCCGGAACCAGCCGATTGATGAGGATGGAGCTGGCTTCTCAGCAAGGGATCGAGGATCTGATCGAGCCGACTGCCGGGCGAATGCCCGCGGACGGGTTCAAGAACGGCGACGTCGAGGCGGCCGTGCTGAGCGAGACGATGAGCCGCAACGGCTGGAAGCTCGGCGACTCGTTCATCTACAACGCGAAGGACGGAGACGGCAAGACGAAGCGTCTGACCGTGCGAATCGTCGGTGTCTACAAGCTGAAGGACGAGACCGACTTGCGCCTTGCGGTCGACGGCAAGGACAAGTTGGCCGAGACGCTGCTCGTCAGCCGGGGGACGATGACGGACGCGCTATTAGGCGAGAAGAAGCTGGCGTTAGGCACCGCAGGCTGGTATTACGCCTTCGACTTGCGCAGCATTCGGATCGGCGATCTGCCGTTGCTCATCGGAGAGCTGGAGCGGTTGGACGTTAACCTCCACCGCATGCTCGAAGGCGCGAAGGTCAATCTATCGTTCGTCGACATGCTGCACGACTTCAATCGCCAGAGCATCCTGCTGCAAGCGATGCTGTTCGCCCTTGCGGCGCCGGTACTGGCGATGGTGCTGTATTACGTCACGATGAGCGCGAAGCAGTCGCTCGACCGGCAGCGGGGCGACATCTCCGTGCTGCATAGCCGAGGAGCGAGTCCGCGCCAGATAACGGCGCTGTACGCGATCGAAGCGCTATTGCTAGGAACGATGGCGCTGCTCATCGGCGTAGGGATCGCATGGTTCCTGGCCGCCATGATCGGTTCATCCAGCGGGTTCCTTAGCTTCGTAGGGCGCAAGGCGATTCCCGTCGGCACGAACAACGCCGTCTGGCTGTTCGGCGGAATAGCGACTTTCTTGGCCGTCATCGCGACGGTCGCGCCGATCCGCCATTATGCGGACGCTTCGATCATCGCTTATACGCAGCAGAAAGCTCGTGCCGATAAGCCGCCGTTCTGGCAACGATTCTATGTGGACGTCGCGTTATTGCTCGCGGCGGTGACCGGCTGGTATATGCTGCGCAGCGGACAGATTTCCACCGTCGTGCCTGGCGGGGATGACGCCCAAATCCAACCGTACCTATTCGTTATTCCGGCTTTGTTCCTGTTCGCAGCGGGGCTTCTGTGCCTGCGCGTATTCCCGATGCTGCTGCGTTTATGGCATATCGTCGCGAACAGGCGCGTTCCGGTGACGGTGTACCTGACGCTAACGCAGTTAGCCCGTTCGGCTGCGACCTTCTACCCGCTGATGATTCTGCTCATTCTGACGATCGGGCTCGGCGTGTATAACGCCTCGGCTGCCCGGACGATCGACGTCAACGCGGAAGACCGCACCACTTACCGCTACGGCGGAGAGGTCACGCTGCAAGCGGCGTGGGAAGGGGTGCAAGACGAGGACGACCAGAACCGAATCTACTACGACGAGCCGTCGTTCCAAGCGTACTCGAATCTACCGGGAGTAGAGTCGGCCACTCGGGTGCTGAAAGGGATGGGTAAAGCCAATGTAGGCGGCAGGAGCGCAGGCAACGTCCAAGTCATGGGCATCGATAACGTCGGATTCGCTCAGACTGCCTTTTTCCGCGAGGATATGTACCCGGTTCATCCCTATTATTACTTGGACGCGCTCGGGATGGCGGAACAGGCCGTGCTCGTATCCGCTTCTTTCGCCGAGAAGCACAGTCTGAAGGAAGGCGACCCGGTGCGGCTTTCGATCGGGTACGGCAACGAGCCGGTCGATCTCGTCGTGGTCGGCATCGTGCCCTATTGGCCTAGCATGTATGGCGACGGGACGCCGTTCTTCATCGCGAACCTAGACTACCTGTACCAGCAGATCGAGAAAATACCGTACGAGGTATGGCTGTCCATGGAGGACGGCGCGAAGCTCGCTCCGGCGTTGAATGAATTGGCGGATCGCGGCGTTGCGATCGTGAAGGCGGAGGACGCGCGCACGGAGCTCGCGAAGCTCCGCAGCCATCCGGCCCATGGCGGCGTATCCGGCATCCTCAGCCTAGGATTCCTGCTCTCGCTGCTCGTCTCGCTGCTCGGGTACTTGATCTTCTGGTTTTTCACTCTGTCCCGCCGAGTCGTCCAGCTCGGGATTTTGCGGGCGATGGGACTGTCGCGCGGCCAATTGGCGGCTATGCTTATGCTTGAGCAGTTGTTCACGACCGGCCTATCGGTCGTTATCGGCATCATGCTCGGCAAGGCGGCCAGCCGCTTGTTCTTGCCGTTCTTGCAGAGCGGCGGCGCGGAGCAAATTCCGCCGTTCCGGGTCGTGTTCGAGGCGGAGGATATGCAGAAGCTGTACGTCGCGACCGGCGCGATGCTGGCTGCGGGCGTCATTCTGCTGCTCGTGCAGCTGCGCCGGTTGAAGGTGTCGCAAGCCGTTAAGCTGGGCGAGGAGAGATAACGAAGAGAGGAGTCGCCGGCGATGATTCATTGCGAAGGCTTAGTGAGAATATTCAAAACCGACGACATCGAAGTCGTTGCGCTCCAAGGCCTTAACCTTACGGTGGCGCAGGGCGAGATGATGGCGATCATCGGCAACAGCGGTAGCGGGAAGTCGACGCTGCTCAACATTCTCGGCGGATTGGATCGGCCATCCGCCGGGCAAGCCGTCGTGGGGCAATGGAACCTGCTCAAGATGACGAGGGAGCAGCTCATTGCCTATAAACGCAGCACGGTCGGATTCATCTGGCAGAATAACGCGCGGAATTTGGTTCCGTATCTGACCGCGTTGCAGAACGTCGAGCTGCCGATGCTGATTCAAGGCCGAGCGGATCGGGCTTACGCCAAGCAGTTGCTGGACGCGGTCGGCCTGGAGCACCGCATGCACAGCCGCCTCGTGCAGCTGAGCGGCGGCGAGCAGCAGCGCGTCGCGATCGCGATATCGCTAGCGAACCGCCCGCCGCTGCTGCTGGCGGATGAGCCGACGGGATCGGTTGACAGCGCAACGGGCGAGCAGATTCTTGGGATTTTCCGGCGGCTCAATCGAGAACTTGGCGTTACGATCGTTATCGTCACGCACGATCTGTCCGTGGCCGACAAGGTGGACCGCGTCGTCGCGATTCGCGACGGCATGACGAGCACGGAGTGGGTGAAGCGGGAGGAAGATCGTGCGCACGAATCGGAGGAGGGTTCTAAGTTCGGCGACCGCCATGCGGAGTACGTCGTCATCGACAGGACCGGCCGGCTGCAAATTCCGAAAGCGTATTTGGAAGCGATGAACGTGGACGGCAAAGCGGTGCTCGAGTTCGATGGCAGACGGGTGACGCTCTTATCGCCCGATGATCCGGGAGGAGGGGACGATGGGCATGAAGCCGGCAGCGGCGAAGCTGGATGAGTTGTACATGGAGTACGCCGTGCACTTGAACCGGTATTTGCGCAAGCTGACCCGAGATCCGGAGGAAGCGAGAGATTTGGCGCAAGAGAGCTTCCTACGGCTGTGCCAGCAAGAGAATCTGCCGCCGTACCCTAAGGAATGGCTCTTCTTGACAGGCTACCGGCTGTTCGTCGACCAGTGGCGCCGCAGACGCCGAATAACGTCGCTCCGGTTCGATGGAGGCAGGGAGCCGTTATCGTCGGCTGCGCCGGAGCAAACCGTCTTGGATCGCGAGTTCGAGCGTCAAGTGGCGAGGTTGCTGCTTCGGTTCAAGGCGCCGATGCGGGCCGCGCTGTACATGCGATTGTTCAAGTCGTCGTCTTACGGCGAAATCGCGCGGACGCTGCGTTGCTCCGAGAATACGGTGAAGTCGTTCGTTCGGCGCGGCAGGAAGAAGCTGTCCGAGTGGCTATGATTGCGCGTGAGCTGGGAAGCGATTGTCGCGGAGAGCGACAATAACACACCGGCTGCGTCCATCCGCGCCCAGATTGGCGCGGAGAGCGACAATAACGCACCGTCTGCGTCCATCCGCGCCCAGATTGTCGCGGAGAGCGACAATAACGCACCGGCCTCATTCCATATAATGAGGCGGGTTTTGCGCGTCTATGACATGGTATACTCGTAGAACGTGCTAGAACGAGAAGGAGTCATAGAGTCATGCAAGCTGTAACGGAGGCGTTCTTCGAACGCATGAAGATGAAGGCCGGAGTCTCGCTGAACGACGAGCAGAAGCAAGCGGTGCTGCATACGGACGGACCGTTGCTGCTGCTGGCGACGCCGGGTTCGGGCAAGACGACGACGCTGATGATGCGCATCGGTTACTTGATCGAGGAGAAAGGCGTATCGCCGCAGCGGATCAAGGCGGTGACGTTCAGCCGGGCGTCGGCGGCGGAGATGAAGGATCGGTTCGAGAGGTTTTTCCCGCACCTGCCGTCCGTCGATTTCTCTACCCTACATAGTTTGGCATACGAGGTGGTTCGGCACTATTTTCGCTCCGCGGGGCGAAGCTTCGAGATGATCGAAGGGGACGGCGAACGGGATGAAACGGCATCCGGCACTCCGAAGCTACATAAGAGAATGATGCTGCGGGAGTTGTTCCGGACGATTAACGGCGATAACATCACCGACGATCAACTGGACGAACTGTTAACCTATATCAGCTACCTGAAAAATAAAATGATTCCCGAAGACCGATGGTCGTCCTACAAGACCGACGTGCCGCAGGCGGAGAGGATCGTACGGGAATACGAGGCCGCCAAGCGCGCGGACCCGGACCGGATGCTGCTCGATTACGACGACTTGCTCACGATCGCCGAGCAGGCGCTCGAGGGGCGTCCGGAGTTGCTGCGCCAGTATCAAAGCCGTTACGATTTCGTGCTGACGGACGAAAGCCAAGATACTTCGCTCGTACAGCACCGGATCGTCGAGAAGCTCGTGCGCCCGCACGGCAATCTGTGCGTCGTCGCCGACGACGATCAGTCGATCTACGGCTGGCGCGGGGCGGAGCCGGCGTATTTGCTGAACTTCAAGGAAGTTTACCCGGACGCGGTTACGCTGTTCATGTCGCGGAATTACCGGTCGTCTCCCGAAATCGTTCATGTGGCTAACGAATTCATTAAGCGCAATAAGCATCGCTACGCGAAAAAGATGACGACCGACAATCCCCCGAACGAGCCGGTAGCGATCAAGAGCTTCTCGGAGTATCCGAAGCAGACGAAGTACATCGTGCAGGAGGTTCGCAAGGCGGCGGATTTAGCCGGAACGGCCGTGCTTTACCGTAACAACTCGTCTTCGATCGCTTTGATGAACGCGCTCGATCGGGCGGGAATTCCGTTTTATATGAAAGATTCGGATAATCGTTTTTTCTCGCATTGGGTCGTAGAGGACGTGTTGAACTTCATGCGGATGACGTTCACCGACAAGCGTCCGGAGCTGTTCGAGCGCATTCACACGAAAGTAAGCGGGTACGTGACGAAGCAGCAGATGGCGCAATTGCTCACGATCAACAACGGGGAGTCCGTGTTCGATAACTTGCTGACGCAAGTTCCGTTGCAAGGTTATCAAGTCAAGCAGATCGAACAGGCTCGCGATATGTTCGTCGAAATGCGCGGGATGCCGCCGCTCGAGGCGATCAAGGTCATTCGAGAACGGCTCGGTTACGAGAAAGCGATCGAGAAAATGTGCGAGAGGCTCGGGTTTCGCAAAGAGTATTTGATCGGCATCTTGAATACGCTTGAAGAGATCGCGGAGCCGCTGGGGACGATGGAGGAATTCGCGGCTCGGTTGAAGGAGCTGGAGAAGGCGCTTCGACAGGCGAAGGCTCGCCGCGGACAGCAGGCGGTAACGTTGTCCACGATGCATAGCGCCAAGGGGCTGGAGTTCGAGAGAGTGTACTTGATCGATCTGGTAGAAGGCGTAATTCCTTCGTCCGAGGAGATCAAAGCCGGCGTGGGGAGCGAAGGAGGCATGGGCGGCAGCCTCGAGGAAGCTGCCCGATTATTCTATGTTGGGATGACGCGGGCTAAGCGGCATCTCGAGCTCATCACCTACCAGCAGCGGGACGGAGCGAAAGTGACCGAATCTCGCTTCGTGTCCGCGGTTCGGGACATTATGAATCCGGCGAAGGACAACCGCTATGGCCAGGTTCGGGCCGTGCCGAAGGGCAACGGGAGGCTGACAGGGGCGGAAGAGATCCCTGCGAACGCAATCCGCCGCCGGTCCGGATTGGTCGCCGGGCTCACCGTTTCTCACCGCGTATTTGGCGTCGGAGTCATCTCGAACGTGGATCGCGAGCAGCTGCGCATCCGTTTCGCGGACGGCGAACGCTCGCTGTCGATCGCGACATGCTTGGAGCGTGGATTGCTGTCGCCCGCAGAGTCGGGGGATTTGGCGTAATGACTATCGTCTTAACAAAATCCACCATAAATGTCTGGCAAAAACCGACACGATCCCCGATAATATTTACTAGAGTGAGCGACCGAGTGATGCGAGTATGCGCTGGTTGCTCGAATCGCAGTTATCGGGAGTGATCGGTTTTGTTTATTCGACGCGTAAGTTGGACGCTACTGGCGTTCGTTATATTAGCCGCTCCGGTTTTTGCCGGGGTCGGCTCTTTTGGCGATTCTGCTGATGCGGCATCATCGCGGGTGGCCGTAATCAAGGAGTTGAAGGGCACCGTCAAAGTGAAAAAGGCGGGCGGTTCCAAGGAGTTTACGGCATTTGCCAAGATGAGCCTGAACCAAGGGGATATTCTATCGACTGGCGCTGGGGCGTCAGCCGTCCTACAATTCGCCAATGGGACTGCCGAGGACGACAAGATGACGGTATCGGCAAATACAAGACTGACGTTCTCGAAGCTGTCCGACCGGAATGGCACGACGACGAAGGTCAGCATGTACAAGGGATCTGCATGGGTCGACGTGAAGTCGATCTCCTCCTCTAAGGACGAGTTCACGCTGGAGACTCCGACGGCCGTCATGGGCGTGCGGGGGACGCATCTCCTCGTCAGCGTGGATCCGATGACGGGCGACACCCGTTTGACCGTCGCGGCTGGCGTGGTGCGGACGGAGACGAACGACCGGGAACGCAAGGCGGAGGATGTCTATCCGACGCAAAGGGCGGTCATTACGGGCGACGGAGAGGAGCAGCCGGGCGATATCTTCATCGCTCCGGTCGATCTCGAGCTGCTGATGGCGCAAAGCGATTCCAATATCGTCTCCGCGATACTCGGAAGCACGGCGGACATCGTGGTCGAGAACGCGGATTTCGCGAAGCGTTACGAAGAGCAAGGTCTGCCGGAGCAGCTCGGCGTTTCGAGTGCCGATCTGGAGAGATTCAAGACGAATACGGAGCATCTGCTCGGCGCCATCGCGGACCAAGCGGTGAAGCAAGGCTTGTTGACTCCGGAGCGGCTGGAGCGAATCGTCGAGGAAGTGAAGCAGCAATCCGGCGTAACGCTGGATCTAACGAAAAAGGAGCTTAGCTTGACCGAAGCCGAGAAGCGCCGCCAAGAAGAGCAGCAACGGCTCGAGGAAGAGCGGAAGAAGAAGGCGGAGGAGCTCGCGCGGCAGGAGCTGGAGCAACGCCGAATCGCCGAATCGCTGACGAAGCAGCTCGAAGAAGACAATAAGCGGAAGGCGGTAGCGAACAGGAGGGCCGAGGAGGAGCGGAAGAAAACGGCGGCCGACGCTCTCGAGAGCCGGATGACGGAAGCGGAGAAGCAGGCGTTCGCGAAGGAGAGACAGCAGCGGGAGGCGGAGTTGGCACAGGCGACACCGATACCAACACCAACACCAACACCAACACCAACACCAACACCGACGCCAACGCCGTTGTCGGATGACGCGACGCTCAGCGATCTTAGGGTGAATGGATCGACGATTCCGGGCTTTATATCCGGTAAGACGGATTACTCGCTAATGGTACCGGGAGTGACCGAAGCCTTGACGGTTACGCCGATCGGAGCGGCAGGGGCTACCGTCACGATTGATGGCATTGCCATCGCCGGCGGAGGAGATCGTAACGTCAGCTTGAACGCACCGGGCGCCGCGACTGCGATTACCGTTATCGTCACCGCGGAGGACGGCATCCATAAGCTGACGTATACGATAGTGGCCAATCGCGCGGCTCTGCCGCCGGTGAACTTGCCGCCGACGGCTGCCGATATGACGTTCACGGTTAACGAAGGCGAGACGTTGAACGGCCAGTTGCAGGGCAGCGATCCGAACATCGGAGATACGTTGACTTACGAGCTCGTGGCCGCGCCTGCTGCCGGGACAGCCACCATCCATGCGGATGGAAGCTTCACCTATGTTCCGGATGCCGACACGGGATCGTCGGTTAGCTTCCAATATCGGGTATCGGACGGTTCGCATTATTCTTCTCCGGCGAACGTAATCGTGACGGTGAATCATAAGCCGACCGACATCGCGCTGAGTTCCCCGTTCGTAGATGAGGAGTCTCCGATCGGAACCGTCGTGTCCGGCATCTCCGCAGCCGATCCCGATAGCGCTCCTCCGTTCCTGTTCGCGTTCGCCGAGGGAGAAGGGGACGATGACAACGGCGCGTTCTCCATTGTGATAGACGAAGGGTATGGCGGGTACCAACTGGTCGTCAACGCACGTATCGATTATGAATCGCAATCGATATACAGCATCCGGTTGAGCGCGACGGACAGCTTAGGAGCGACGTTCGTCAAGGCGATCTCGATCGCGGTGCAGGATGTTAACGAGGCGCCGACCACATCTAACATCACGGGACTCGTCGTGGACGAGGACGATACGTTAACCGGTTCGTTGACCGATTATGTAGACGATCCGGATGCAAATACGACATTTACGTATTACTCGCAAGCTCCGCAGCACGGGACGGTAACGATCGATGCCGAAGGACGCTTCGAATATACTCCCGACCCGGACTATGCGGGCGAGGACAGCTTCCGGTTCAAAGTGTTCGACGGCCAAGCGTATTCGGATTACGCAACCGCGTCGCTCACGGTTATGCCGGTGAACGATGCCCCGACGGACTTGACGTTATCGAACGCCGTATTCGATGAGAACGTCCCGGTCGCGTCTAGCGTCGGCCGATTCGAAGCGGCGGATCCCGACGACGAGGATATGTTCGCTTACGCGCTGGTCGCGGGAGCGGGAGACGAAGATAACGCCTTGTTCAAGATCGAAGGCGACATGCTGATTACGGACTCGACGTTCGACTACGAGACGCAAGCCAGCTACAGTATACGCGTACGGGTAACCGATGCCGACGGCTTAACGTTCGAACGCGTCTTCGCGCTTGAGGTCGCTAATGTCGTCGAAGTCCTGTCGGATATCGTATTGGAGAACATCGCCTTCTTCGATTACACGCCGTCCTTGGCGAATATCGGAACATTACGCGCGATCGGAGAAGAGGGATTGATCGCCTTCTCGCTCGCGGAAGGGGTCGGAGACGACGATAACGACCTGTTCGAGATCGACGAGAATCGCCTTCGGACTTCCGCGGACTACGACAACGGAACCAAGGGCGTCTACCATATTCGCGTTAGAGCTTCCGCCAACGAACTTTCGCACGAGAAGAGCCTGACGATCGCGACGACTAACTCGTTCTCTTCCTCCTCGACGATCACGATTAATGTCGCAACGGACCAGCTTCGCTCCAATGAACTGGTCTCGACCGGAGTCGTTAGAGTCCACGGACATGAGTTCTTCTCCAGCATGGGTGCTGGCGCGATGGGGCACCAGATCATCTTCCGACCGAACATCGGCAGACCGACGGCCCTCTATGCGAACGGCGATTCGTCGCCGATCACGTCGTTCGGTGGCACCTACTACTTCTTCCCCATACCCGGATGGAACGAAGCGGTCTCGCGAGTCGAAGGCTCGGAGGGAGAATTCCGCTTCCATATTTGGGTCGGCGATGAGCCGCCTCCTAGCTTGGCGCTGGCCGATATCCATGCGGAAGACGAAGAGGAGAATTACGTGCCGACGGAGGTCGACGGGATCAACCCGCTCGTATGGTACGCGCAAGTCGAATCAGGCACGGAGTTCATCGACTTCGAGGCGCAATTCGCCGCAGCAGGCGCGCAAGTCCGCAGAGTCGTGCTCGCGAACGGTCTGGAAGCCGAAGAAGCCGGTACGATGGCTCACGGCTATCGCATTCCGTTCGATGGAACGGCTACGCATGTCTTGATTCACGTCGTAGACGCCAACGGCAAGCCGTTCGTCTACAAGCTGGTCGTCGGAACGGAATCGATCGATGCGGAGTTATCCGCGTTGACGGTACTCGGACGCATCTATGCGGGATATGACGTGCAGAAGCCGCTGGAGCTAAGCTCTGGGACCAAGACGTTCAACGTACCGTTCGAAATCGTACCGGGCGGTCATTCGCCGTATTCTCTGAAGGTTATTCCGGTTGCGAAAGAGTCCGATCAGACGATAAGCGTGAATGGCGCGGTTGTCGCCAGCGGCAGCCAATCCGTAGCAGCGAATTTCGCGTTGTCGTCATCCGTCGTCGTCATGGTGACTTCTCAATCGGGCAGGAAGGACATGTATACGGTCAATGCCACCCGGCCGCTGTCGGAACATAACGACTTGCACCATATAACACTGTCCGATATTCCGTTCACCTTCAGCTACTCGTCCGACAGCTATGCTCTGAACGTGGGCGAGAACGTAACATCGACGACGCTCACCGCGCCTGCGACCGATTCCAGAGCAAAGGTATGGATCAACGGGGTGCAGACGGCAAGCGTAGTTGTGGATCTTACGCTCGAGACGACGACAACGATCACGATCAGAGTCGTTGCCGAGAGCGGCGCCGACAAGACGTACACGATAATGATTACGCGAATGGTTACCGCATAACCGCGCAGGGGCCGCCCCAAATGGGGGTGGCCCTCTCTCTGCAATTCGTCGACCCGGCGCGCATAGTAAGTGGTCAGCTAAACTCCGGAATTCGCCAAGCAGGCGCACTTCCCTCAATCCCCGTATCTTCGCAAAAAACCTCCTGAAGGTCTATGAGCGGAGCGGGGGCAGGATTTTCCTTCCTCTAACGGCAGGTTACGCCCGCATCCCTTCCTTGTTCGTAATCACCGAACAGTCTACAATGGTGGCGTTAAAGGAGGGGCAGATATTGGGCAGACCTACGAACTCTCAGCGTGTGCTCGTCAGCTACCTGCAAGCGAAGTGGCCGCTCTACGCGTTGGCCGTGCTCTCGATCACGGTGGCCAACGTGATTCAGGCCTACTATCCAAGGCTGCTCGGGAGCTTCACCGATCTGCTGCAGCAGGGCGGGATGACGCGTGACCGAGTCATCGAATACAGCCTGCTGTTGCTCGCCGTAGGAGTCTCCTTCGGAGTGCTCGCCGGGCTTGGCCAATATATCATCATGCGGTGCGGACGAAGATTCGAATTCGTTACGCGGCGCAAGCTATTCGACCACTTCACGAGGCTCAGCGAACGCTTCTATTCGAACAACGGTGTCGGCCGAATGCTTAGCTACGTCATGAACGACGTGACCTCCATCCGCGAATCGATCTCGATGGGCATTAACCATACGACGAACGCGACGATTCTCATCCTATCCGCCGTGACGATGATGCTGTTCGGCGACATTCCGCTCTACTTGATCGCCGTGTGCGTACTGCCGTTGCTAGCGATCCCGTGGATCGTCGTGAAATTCGGTCCGGTGATCCGCAAACGCTCGCTTAACGTCCAAGAATCGCTCGGCCGAATGACGGAGTCCGCGGAGGAGCAGTTCGGAGGCATTCGCGTTACGAAAAAGTTCGCGGTGGAGCCGATCATGACCGAGAGGTTCGGAGCTACGGTCGATCGTGTCCGAGACAATCAGCTGAAGCTCGTTCGCGTCTCCTCGTTGTTCGGAGCGCTCATTCCGTTCCTGGGGACGATCTCGCTCATCATCTCGATTGCGTTCGGCGGATACCTGACGATCCATCACCGAATCTCGCTCGGCAATTTCGTTGCCCTTACGCTATACGTCCGGATGATGGTCAACCCGCTGCAGCAGATCGGCAACGTCATTAACACGATGCAACGCTCGCGCGCCTCGCTCGAGCGCATTAACGATCTGCTAGCAACGAAAGGCGATATCCAGGAAACGGAACACGCCGTAGCTCGCGATCTCACGCAAGCCGCGATCCGAATCCGCGATTTATCATTTGCTTATCCGGATGCCGAGCGGGAAGCGCTGCATGATATCGATCTCTTCGTGGAGCCTGGCAAGACGCTGGGCATTCTCGGCAAAACCGGCAGCGGCAAAACAACGCTAATGAAGCTGATCCTCCGCATCTACGATCCGCCGCCAGGCACGATCCTGATCGGAGATACCGACGTCCGGGATCTGACGCTGGGAAGCTTGCGCGACCAAATCGCCTACGTGCCGCAGGACGGTTTCCTGTTCAGCACGACCATCCGCGACAATATCGCTTTCTATCGCCGGGATTCGGCGTTAAGCAAGGTAGAAGCCGCCGCAGAGCATGCGCAAATCCACGGCAGCATCGCTGCATTCCCCGATAAGTTCGAAACGAAGCTCGGGGAGAGAGGCATTACTCTCTCCGGCGGGCAGAGGCAGCGCACGAGCTTGGCTCGCGGGCTGATCAAGAACGCGCCGATTATGATCCTGGACGACAGCGTCAGCGCCGTCGACGCGGTGACGGAGACGCGGATCATCGAGACGCTGCGAGCCCAGCGCAAAGGCTTGACGACGATCGTGATTGCCCATCGCATAAGCGCGCTTAAACATGCGGACGAGATCGTCGTGCTGGACGAAGGACGGATCGTTCAGCGCGGAACCCACCGCGAGCTGCTCGAGCAGAACGGGTTATATGCCGAGTTGCACGCGATTCAGGAGGAGGGGAAGCGCGATGCCAACTAAGCCGGATGCGACGCCAGCGACGACGAAGGAAGCTAAACCGCCGATCATCCGATTCCTGCTCGGTTACGCCAGACCTCACCGCGGCATTTTCTCGCTCGTGTGCCTCTTCACGCTGCTCGCGATTTCGGCAGACCTGATGCAGCCGTACCTCGTGAAGATCGCGATCGACGACAATATCATGATCGGCAAGAACGACTACGGCATGCTCGTGGTCATCTGCGGCGTCTATCTCGCGCTGTCGGTGTTCAGCTTCGTGTTCAACTATTGGTTGAACAACTTGCTGCAGAAAGCCGCACAGAGCATTATTGCCCGCATCCGCAAAGACTTGTTCAGCCATATTACGAAGCTGTCGATGTCTTTCTTCGACCGGATGCCGAGCGGCAGCCTCATTACGCACGTCTCCAGCGATACCGAAGCGCTTAACCAATTTTTCACGCAAGTGTTCATCAGCTTGGTTCGCGACGGCATGACGTTAATCTTCATCATCGCTCTCATGTTCCATCTCGACGTTACGCTGACGCTGTACTGTCTCATCCTGCTTCCGATCATTACGTTGATCGCCGTGTCCTTCCGCAGATACATGCGCAAGACGTACCAGAATTCCCGGACGGCCTTATCGCGGCTCATCGCGTTCGTGGCGGAAAATTTAGCGGGAATGAATCTGACCCAAGCGTTCCATCAGGAGAAGGAGCAGGTCAATCGGTTCACGGAACGCAACGAAATCTACCTTCGCGCGAACTTGCGGGAAGTGCGCACGAACGTCCTATTCAACCGATCGTTCGAGATCCTCGGCAATCTCTCGGTCGCGTTCGTCACGTGGCTCGGAGGCAGGGCGGTATTGGGCAGCACGATAGAATTCGGCGTGCTCTACGCCTTCATCACGTATATCCGGCAGTTTTTCCAACCGATCAGCAACATCACGCAGCAGTGGAACACGTTGCAGGCGGCTACGGTCGCGGCGGGGCGGATCTGGAACCTCTTCCAGACGAAGCCGGAGATCGAGAACGCGGAAGGCGCCTATGACGTCGACCCGTCGAAGGTAAGAGGACGTATCGACTTCAATCGCATCCGGTTCGGTTACGAGGAGAGCTTGCCGATTATTCAAGAGCTCGATTTGCATGTGCGCCCCGGAGAGATGATCGGCATCGTCGGAGCGACGGGAGCAGGCAAAAGCTCGCTGATCGCCTTATTGTGCCGTTTCTACGATGTCAAGCAAGGCAGTATCACGATCGACGGCGTCGATATTCGCGAAGTTCCGCAGGAGCGGCTGCACAGGCTGATCGGATTGGTGCAGCAGGAGCCGTACTTGTATTCGGGCAGCATTATCGATAACGTCAGAATGTTCGACGAATCGATCTCGCGCGAAGAGGTCGTTAGGGCTTGCAAGTTCGTCGGGGCGGATGAGCTGATCAGCCGGATGAAGGACGGCTACGATACGCGGGTATCCGAGAGAGGCAGCGGGTTGTCCGCCGGAGAGAGGCAGCTAATCTCCTTCGCTAGAATCATCGTGTTCGAGCCGAGAATTCTCATCCTAGACGAGGCGACCGCCAATCTGGATTCCTACACGGAGCAACTCATCCAGCACGCCCTCCGCATCGTCTCCATGAACCGCACCACGCTCGTCATCGCCCATCGGTTATCGACGATCATGCACGCGGATCGGATCATCGTCATGCATAACGGACGGATCGTCGAAGAGGGCAACCATGAGCAGCTGCTCGCGATGCGCGGTTATTACGAGGAATTGGTCAGACACTCGCAAGGCAGAGTGGAAGCTGGATGAATCGTATTAACGGCCGAATGCCGCTACTCCTTATTCCGATACTCCCGCGGCGTGACGCCGGTCACTTGCTTGAAGATACGGCTGAAATAATACGGATCGGGGTAGCCGACGCGCTCGCCGATTTCCTTCACGGACCACGACTTTTCGCTCTCCAGCAACCGTTTGGCCTCGCCGATCCGCAGCGTGATTAAGTACTTGGACGGCGGCTCGCCCGCGTGCTTGATAAATATTTTCGTCAAATACGAGGGATTGAAGTTGAACTGACGCGAGATTTCCTCCAGGTTCAGCTCGCTTGCGAAATTGCTTTTAAGAAATTCCTGCACGTTGCGGACGATTTCTTCCGGCGTATAGTCATGGTTGTCAAGCTTGGCGAGCTTCGGCGCGTGCCGCCTCTCCCTTTCTTGGGATAGCTTCAACTTCACTCTGGCAAGAACGCCTTCGAGATCGTTCGTCTTTACCGGCTTAAGCAAGTAGTCGACGACCTCGTGCTTCATCGCTTCGCGGGCGTACTCGAAATCGTCATATCCGCTGACGATCACTTTAAGCACGTTCGGATATTTCGAATGCGCCTGGCGGATCACCTCCAATCCGTCCATGGCGGGCATGTGGATGTCCGTGATGAGCAAGTCGGCCGTCACGTCCTCCAGCATCCGAATCGCCGTCGCGCCGTCGAGAGCCGTGCCGATCACTT
Organism: Bacillota bacterium; assembly: GCA_023460795.1. Lineage (GTDB taxonomy): Bacteria > Bacillota > Bacilli > Paenibacillales > Paenibacillaceae > Cohnella. The sequence continues at coordinate 88,051 of JAEWPC010000015.1, forward strand.
GAAAGGCAGGGTCGACGGCTTGAATTTTTTTGACGAGATTTTGCAGGATCAGTTCCTCGTCTTCGGCGACGATCGTACGGATCGTCAGTTTCTGCGGTTCCATCGTCATTTGTCGTTTCCTCCGATCGTTTGCGTTCCCCCGATGGTGACGACCGCGCCGCCCTCCGGCGGGTTGTCGATCTTGAAGCTCATCCGCGCCCCGTACAAGATCTTCAGCCGGATATACACGTTCAGAAGCCCCATTCCCTCCACCTTCAGGCTAGGCGTCTGTCCCGATTGCTCGATCCTCTCGATCGATTCCCGCAGCGACTTCAGCTTCTCGTCGTCGAAGCCCGGCCCGTTGTCCTGCACTTCCGCGAACCAGAGCTCGCCTTCGGCGTAGACACGAATCCGGATTCGCCAGGGCGGCGCCGCCTTCGTGCAATATTTGACAGCGTTCTCGACGAGCGGCTGCACGATCAGCTTCGATACCGGGATTTTCCTCAGCGACGGATCCGACTCGACCTCGAACGTCAGCCGACTGCCGTAACGGAATCCGACGCAACGAAGGAACTTCTCCGTATGCGCGAGCTCCGTCTCCAGATCGACGACGGACGTTTCGTCGGCGGAAATATAGCGCATCAAGTCCGAGAGATTTTCGATCATCTCGACGATCTCCTCGTTCATATTCTCTTCGGCCATGACGCCGAGCGTTGCGAGCGTATTGTACAGGAAATGCGGGTTCATTTGCGATTGAAGGGCGAGCATCTTCGCCTGTAGCTGCTGCTTTTGGGCTTGCATGAGCTGTTCCATCGAGTAACGCAGCCGATCTCCCATCTTGCCGAAGGCGAATTGAAGCCTGTCCAGTTCGTTCAAGCCGCTGGACAGGTCGAAAGAAGAGGGGGACGAGAGCCCGTCGAGGTCGGTCGTCTTAATGATTTGATGAAGCCGGGCGATCGGCTTCGTCACCCGTTGAGCAGCCCAATACGCAAGCGCGAACGCCAGCGCCAGTATGCATACCGCGAACAGGATGAAGAAAGTCGTGAACGTCCGAAGAGGGGCGGAGAATGTCTTTTCCGGCCGGATGACGGCGGAATTCCACCCGGTGAATTCGGAGCGCGATACTTGGTACAGCTCCGGCTCGCCCGTATCCGGATTTTTGACCGAACCGCCTTCCGGTTTCGCAAGAAACGCCGGCAAGTACCGTTTCTCCCCTTCGTGTTCCGGACCTGCCGGATAGATCAGGACGCCCTCGTCGTTGTAGACGATGACCCGGTCATGCTGGGACAAGTTCAAGCCTTTGAACAAATTCCGAAGCGATTGCTTCACTTCGACGATGCCCTCCGGCGCATTGTAACGATCGAAAAACGTCCGAATCAGCGATATCGAATACGAATTTTCCGAAGTCGGCAGCACGTTGCGCAATTGCTCGTCGATTTCGGGAATCGTGATGACTTTACCCGCGTAGCCGTTCATGACCGCGTCGTACCAGCTCAGGCTTTCTAAATCGACTTTCATCCTGCGGTTGTCGAAACCGGAGCCGAACATGTTGCCCGCGAAATCGTACAAGTTGATTTGCTGCACGGGCAGGGCGGGGCCGTTCGCCGCGACGAGAATTTCGGCCAATTCTTTCGTCGCCTGGATCATGCTCTCCGCTTGCGTCAATCCGGCGCTTTGGTCTTTGCCGGCGAACACGAGGAAACGTTCCTTCACCAAGTTCGAGTACAGGATGTTCTGCGACACGGTATCTATCTTCTGGATTTCGAGGTCGAGCTTTTCCCGAACCGATTGGGACATGCCGGATATCGAATCCGACGCTTGCTTGCGAAGCGTATCGGAAGACCATAAATAAAAGAGCAGCAAGGAGATCGACAAGATGAGCGCGATGATGACGGAATACGTCGCGAACAGCACCGAGCGAATGGACCGGCGTCGGATCATGGGCGTGGGGCACCTCCTATTACCCCCATTTTCGACGCGAAGAAGCGCTTTGTAAAGGGGCGGTTCCGAGCGAAGAGGTAAAATAAGTGCAATTATGAGGTCGGTTTTCTGCATGGGAACAAGGGCTTCGCGCTTTTATAATGAAAACGCAAACATTTTTTCGAAAGCGCATTCAGTCGTGCGGACAGGAGTGAGTCCATGAAGAACAACCAGATGTATCCGTATTACTTTTCGTTCGGGGCGATGCTGCTATACGTCGTGTTGCTCGTGATCCCCGGGTTGGCGGGCATCCTTTACGCGTTCACGGATTGGAACAGCTACGATACGGCCGTCCATTTCATCGGCTTCGACAATTTCAAGGAAGTGTTCTCCGCCGACAACGTCTACTTATCGTTCATTCGAAACACGCTCGTCTTCACGGTAGCGACGATCATTCTGAAGACGGCGATCGGATTCCTGTTCGCGTTAATGCTGAACAAAGGCGTCCGATTCATGAACTTTCATCGCGCGGTGCTGTTCTTGCCGGCCGTCGTGCCGATGCTCGTCGTCGGATTGATCTTCAAATCGGTGCTTCACCCGGATACCGGATTGCTGAACGAATTTCTGAGGGCGATCGGCCTCGACGCGTTGACGCGGCATTGGCTGACCGATCTCGACTGGGCGTTCAAATCGATTATCGCGGTCGACGTCTGGAAGGGCGCGGGTTACATTATGGTCATCCTGCTCGCGGGATTGCAGACGATTCCCAAAGACTACGACGAGGCGGCCGAAATCGACGGGGCGGGCTACTGGAGCCGCATTTGGCACATTACGCTTCCGCTCATCGTCCCGGCGCTTACCGTCACGATCATTCTGAACATGCTGTACGGTCTGAAAGTGTTCGACGCGGTTTACGTGCTGACGAACGGCGGTCCGGGTTACGCGACCGAAGTGATGTACACCGGCGTATTCAAGGAATTTTCGATGGGCAGATACGGCGTCGGCACGGCGCTTTCCACGGTGCTGTTCGTCTTCATGACGATCGTCGGCTATTTCGTCGTCAGATTGATGGGCAAGGAGGAACAATCCCGATGAGAAAACCGATCGTGAACGGAGCGCTGAAAAACATCGTCACTTGGGCGGTAAGCCTCGTCGCCGTGGCGCCGCTCGTGCTCATCGTCATCAACTCGCTGAAAAATTCGTCGCAGGCTAGCTCGATGGGCATGGATTTGCCGAAATCGCTGCACTTCGACAACTTTAGCATCGTGTTCGAGAAAGGCAAGCTCGCGCTGTCGCTGTGGAACAGCATTCTGTACGCGGGCGTCTCGACGCTGCTGTGCGTGCTGCTCGCTTCGATGGCCGCATACGTCTATTCGAGGCGGCGCACGCTCGTCAACCGGTTCAGCTACTTGTTCGTGCTGCTCGGCTTGGCGATGCCGCTCAATTATTTCACCCTGATGAAGACGATGCAAATGCTTCATCTCGTCAATTCGCAAACCGGAATTATCATTTTGTACGCGGCGATCCAAATCCCGCTCAGTATTTTCATCCTGTACGGTTTCGTCGGCGGATTGCCGAAAGAGCTCGACGAAGCGGGTACGATCGACGGCTGCGGACCGGGCATGCTGTTTTTCCGGATCATTCTGCCGCTGCTCAAACCGGCCGCGGTCACCGTGTTCATCCTTGCGTTCTTGAATACCTGGAACGAGTTTCTGCTGCCGCTCTATTTCTTGAATTCCGCGGACCAGTGGCCGATGACGCTGTCCGTGTACAATTTCTTCGGGCAATTCCAGATGGAATGGAACCTGGTCAGCGCCGACATCGTAATGACGAGCCTACCGGTCGTCATCGTCTACTTGCTCGGTCAACGGTTCATCATTGCCGGCATGACGGCCGGTTCGGTTAAAGGGTGAGTTAGATCGAGCCCGACGAAAAATCAATTATATCAAGGAGGAGATCATCGTGAGATTGCGCGATAAAGTCGTTCTGATATCGGGTGCCGGATCGGGCATCGGACAATGTTCCGCGGAGTTGTTCGCCTCGGAAGGCGCGACCGTCGTCATCGGGGAGGTAAACGAAGCGGCGGGAACAAGCGCGGTCCAAGCGATCCGCGACGCGGGAGGCGTGGCGTATTACGTTCGGCTCGACGTAACGGACGAAGCCTCGTGCGAAGCTGCCGTCGCCGAAACGGTCGAACGGTTCGGCCGCGCGGACGTCTTGTTCAACAACGCGGGCATCAGCGGCGTCGGCGCGCTTCACGAGGTGAAGCCGGGCGACTGGGATCGCGTCGTGAGCGTAAACTTGAAGGGCGTCTACTTGCTCAGCAAAGCCGTCGTGCCTACTATGATGGAACGCAAAAGCGGATCGATCATCAACATGTCCTCGTGCGCGGCGGAAATCGGATTGGCCAGGCGCGCGGTCTATTCCGCGACGAAAGGAGCCGTGCTCGCGCTGACGAAAGCGATGCAGGTCGATTACGCGCCTTACGGCATCCGCGTCAACGCGCTGCTGCCGGGAACGATCATGACGCCGTTCGTGAAGAAGTATTTGCACGAATCGTACGCCGATCCCGAGCAAGCGATCGCCTCGATCAAGAACAGGCAGCTTAGCGGCGAATTGGGACGTCCCGAAGACGTGGCGAGAGCGGCGCTGTTCCTCGCCTCCGACGAGTCCGGCTTCGTGATGGGCTCTCCGATGTACGTGGACGGCGGAGTCGTGTTCGGCAAAAACGCGTAATCAAGCGCCTTGAAATCGATGAATCCAAGAAAAGGGGTAACGACATGAAACTACTGCAATACTGGAAAGACGGAGAACTTCGCCTGGGGGCGAAGACGGCGCGCGGCGTCGTGGACGTCGCCTCGGCCATCGAAGGCGCGCCGCGCACGATGCGGGAAGCGATCGAAGGCAACAACGAGCACGCAGAAGCGCTGTCGCGCAAGCTGGAGGCGCTCGGCGACGCCGCGCCCGTGCTCGACGAAGGGAGCCTAGCGTTCGCACCGGCCGTCTCCGATCCGCAGAAAATCATCTGCGTCGGCCTCAACTACCGGAAGCACGCCGAAGAGACGAACGCCGCCATTCCGACGAGCCCGATCCTGTTCAATAAATTCGGCAACGCGCTGGCCGCGCACGGAGAAGACGTGCCGGTTCCCTCCGTCACGGACAAGCTCGATTACGAGGCGGAGCTGTGCCTTGTTATCGGCAAGCGGGCGAAGGACGTGTCCAAGGAAGACGCGCTCGGCTACGTGTTCGGCTATTGCAACGCGAACGACTTGTCCGCCCGCGACTTGCAGCTCAGAACCCCGCAATGGATGCTCGGCAAGACGTGCGACAAGTTCGCTCCGGTCGGCCCGTACGTCGTGACCGCGGACGAGGTGCCGGATCCGAACGCACTATCGATCGGCTGCACGGTCAACGGAGAACGGCGCCAAGGGTCGAATACGTCCGACATGATTTTCCGTTGCGACGAAATCGTTAGCTATATTTCGCATCATATGACGCTCGAACCGGGCGACCTAATTTTGACGGGAACGCCAGAAGGCGTCGTCCTCGGTTATCCGCCGGAGAAACAAGTCTACTTGAAGCCCGGCGACGTCGTTACGATCGAGATCGAAGGCCTCGGCGCGCTGACGAATAAGATGATCTAGTAAAGAAAGTACAACAAACAAGCAAGATAAATGCATTTCATCCATTTATTAATCCCATATACAATGAAAGCGCAATCAAAAAAGATCAAAGGGGTTATCACCGATGAGAAAAGCGCTCAGCTTGTTAGCGGTAATAGGGTTGTCGGTCGGCCTGCTCGCGGGATGCGGCGGCAATAACAACAACGAATCCTCTCCGTCCGCCAGTGCGGGCAGCTCGGCTCCCTCCCAATCGGCGGATCTGCCGAAAGAGAAAGTCACGCTGACGTACATGGCCAGTCAAGATTGGATCAAAGAATCCGAAATGCAACTCGCGAAAAAGTTCGAAGAGAAAACCGGCATTCATATCGATTTCCAGATCGTACCGGCAGACCAATATCAGAACTTGCTCAAAGTGAAGCTGAATACGAAAGAAGCGCCGGACATCTTCGGCGGACAAGACGGCAAGTTCGACCTCGGACCTTTGTACGACGTCGAGAAAAACGCAGTCGATCTCACGGCCGAAGAATGGACGAAACGCGAGAACAAGCTGTTCCTCGAACAAGCGACATGGAACAGCAAAGTGTACGCGCTGACGATCTGGGATCCGACGTACGACTTCTACATCGTGTACAACAAACAAATTTTCGAGAAGCTCGGGTTGAAAGTGCCGACGAACTATTCCGAATTCCTCGAGGTCTGCGAAGCGATCAAGCAGTCCGGCGTCACGCCGATCTACGAACCCGTCTCCGACGGCTGGCACCACACGCTCTGGTTCCCGGAAGTCGGGCCGAAGTTTGAGGAGTCCATGCCTGGCCTTTCCGACAAGCTGAACGCCAACGAAGTGAAGCTGGCCGACGTTCCGGCGATGGAGCAAGCGTTGACCCAGTTCTCCGAGCTCGTATCCAAAGGCTATATGGGCGAGAGCTACTTCTCTAATACGTTCGCGGATACGGAGAAAAACATGGCGGGCGGCAAATTCGCGATGACGCTGCATAACCTCGGCTTGCCGCAAACGATCGAGAAGGCGTTCCCCGATGTGAAAGCGGACACGTTCGGCTACTTCCCGATTCCGCTCATCGACAACCAGTTGATGAACATTGCTCCGGCGGCGCCGAGCAAATTCATCTACACGGGATCGAAGCATATCGAGCAAGCCAAAGCGTACTTCGCTTTCCTGACGGAGCAAGAAAACCTGCAATACTTCTTGGACAACGAGCCTCGTTTCCTCTCGATCAACTTTGACGGCATCCAAGGACGCTTCACGCCGGAACAACAGAAATTTTTCGATACGTTCGGCGCGAAGCAAGGCTCCGGCCTGCAAATGACGGCGAAATACGTGAACCCGCAATGGATGGACATCGGCAAGGACATGAGCGCGATGATCAGCGGCGCAATGACGCCGAAAGCGGTTCTCGAGAACGCCGACAAGCGCAGGGAGCAGCAAGCCAAAGCGGCCAAAGACTCCGCTTGGCAATAAGGCCTTAAGGCGCGAATAAACGAAACCGGCGGTGTTCAAGGTGCAAGCGAGCGCTGCCGGTTTTGTTTTTTCTATCGGAAGGGAGGGGCGGCGGATGATCGAGAAATCGCTCTGGATCGCGACGCTGAAGCCGGACAAAGTCGAGGCGTACGAGCGGTTGCACGCGAACCAGCCCGCGGAAATCGCGGCGCAGCTCGCGGACAAAGGCTTCGTTCATTTGGACATTTACCGCTCGGGGCTATCGATCTACATGACGTGGGAAGTCGATGCGAGTCTCGCGAAGCCGAACCGTCTCGTCCGGGAGGAAGCGGAACGGGAATGGGAGCGGCTGACGGGCGAATGCTTCGCGGAGCCATGGCGGCAGATGCCCCTGATTTTCAAGCAATCGGAGCATGCGGATAAAGCACAACGTTTAATCGCGCAAGGAGATGAGGCGAATGGGAACTGAGTTGAGAGGAAAGACGGCGATCGTCACCGGTTCGACGAGCGGCATCGGCAGGGCCGTCGCGGAGAGGCTGGCTGCCGAAGGCGCGCGGGTCGTCGTGCACGGTCGCAACCGGGAAGCCGGGGAAGAGACGGTCGCGGCGATCGCGGCCAATGGCGGGGAAGCGATATTCGTCCAAGCGGATTTGCTGGACGCCCAAGCCCCCGGGCAACTCGTCGCCGCGGCGACCGACAAGTGGGGCGGGCTCGATTTCGTCGTGAACAACGCGGCGCTCGTCTGCAGCAAACCGATCGAAGATCTGACGCACGACGATTGGAATCGCTTGTTTCAAGTGAACTTGAAGACGCCGTTCTTCCTCGTTCAAGAGGCGCTCCCTTGGTTGGAGCTGCAAGGCGGCTCGGTCGTGAACGTCGGCTCGATCAACGGCGTCAAGAACGCGCCGAACAATCTCGTCTACGACTCGATCAAAGCCGGTCTTAATCATATGACCCGCGGTATCGCGAAAGATCTGCTGGGCAGAGGCATCCGCATCAATACGCTCATGCCGGGCGGTGTCGCGACCCCGCTGATCGACCAATGGTTCCACCAGAAATTCGAAGATCCGGCGGAAGCGCAGCGTCTCGCGGACGAGGAGAAAGCGAAGCCGTTCATGGGCATGCCGGAACAAATCGCGGACGCGGTCGTGTACTTGTGCGGCAACGGCTCCTCTTGGGTGAACGGAGCGGTCATCCCGATCGATGGCGGCTACAACATTTAATCAAATCGAGGCGATACAGCGATGAAAATAACGGACGTCAAAGCATACGCGATCAAGCAAAACGTGGAAATCCCCTTCAAATGGAGAAAAGGGTTGCCCGAAGGCTCCCACTTGAACGAAATGGGCATTTTGCGAATTATGACCGACGAAGGCATCGAGGGAGTCGCCGTCGCTCAGCGCGGGTTGATGACCGTTGACTATACGAAGCGCAGATTGAAGGATTTGCTGATCGGAAGAGACCCGCTGCTCAAGGAGCAGCTCTGGCACGAGATGTGGGAGCTCGACCGCGCGGAAGAATTCCAAATCTATTATATGGGCATTCCGGACGTCGCGCTTTGGGACATTACGGCGAAGAAGGCGGGCATGCCGCTCTATCAATTGCTCGGCGGCAACAGCAACCGCGTGCAGGCGTACGCGTCGACCGTCACGTACGATACGACGGACCAGTTCCTGCGCGTCGCGGACTATTGCATCGAGCAAGGGTACAAGGCGATCAAGCTGCACGCCTGGGGCGACGTCCGCAAAGACGCCAAGCTGTGCGCGGACCTGCGAAAGCACGTCGGGGACGACATCCTGCTCATGTACGACGGTTCTGCCGGCTTCGATCTGCGGGATGCGATCTATTTGGGCAAAGCATTGGAGCAAGCGGACTATTACTGGTACGAAGAACCGATGAGAGAATTCAGCATCTGGAACTACAAGAAGCTGTGCGACGAATTGACGATTCCGGTGCTCGCCGCGGAGACGTCGGACGGCTGCCACTACAACGCCGCCGACTTCATCGTCCAAGGCGCGTGCGACCGGATTCGCACGGGAACGGTGCTGAAGGGCGGCATTACCGGCGCGCTTCGTATCGCGCACTTGGCCGACAGCTTCGGCATGAAAGCGGAAATTCACGGCGGCGACCAGGCAAACGTGCATCTGGCGTGCGGAATCAACAACAACACGTTTTTCGAGGCGTTGGTTTGGGGCACCGGGCCGATCGGCTTCGGCTATCCGGTCGAGGCGGACGGATTCATCACCGCGCCGCAAGTGCCGGGCATCGGTTACTCCTTCGATTGGGAAGAGATCGAGCGCAAAGCGTACGCGAAAGTATAAGAGGCGCGGGCGGATATAGAGGATGAGCAGGTTCACGGAGAGGAGATTGCATACGATGAAGGCCATCTATTACGAAGGCAACAAGCGACTGAGGGTCGGGGAAGCGGCTCCGGTCGCGCCCGGACCCGGGGAAGTCGCCGTCCGCGTCGCCTACGCGGGCATCTGCGGCACCGATCTACACATTTATCACGGACATATGGATGCCCGCGTAACGTTCCCGCTAATTATGGGCCACGAGATGTCAGGCGTTGTCGATCGGGTCGGCGAAGGCGTCGATCATGTGCATCCCGGGCAGAAGGTGACGGTCATGCCGTTGCATCCGTGCGGGGATTGTCCGGCCTGCCACGCGGGACACGGGCACATCTGCCATAAGTTGAAGTTTCTCGGCATCGAGACGGCCGGCGCGTTTCAAAGCGTATGGACGGTTCCGGGGTTTACGGTGCTTCCGCTGCCCGAAGCGCTTGGGCTTGACTTGGCCGCGATGATCGAGCCGCTTGCCGTCGCTTGCCATGACGTCCGCATGGGCGAAATCCGGGCGGGCGAATTCGCCGTCGTCCTCGGCGGCGGACCAATCGGGGCGGTCATCGCCCTCGTCGCGCGGGAGAACGGCGCGCGGGTGCTCATATCCGAGATTAACCCGCATCGCTTGGCGTTGCTCCAGGGCTTAGGCTTCGAGACGGTCAATCCGCTCGAGCAAGACGTGCCGGAGCTGGTAGACCGGCTCACGAACGGGGCAGGCGCGGACGCGGTATTCGAAGTCACGTCGTCGCAAGCCGGCGCGGAGCTCATGACGAAGCTCCCGAGAACGCGCGGCAGAATCGTTGTCGTCGGCATCTTCAACAAGCCGCCGGCGGTCGATCTGCACCGCTTCTTCTTCCGGGAGCTGCGGTTGCTCGGTGCTCGCGTATACGAGCGCGAGGACTTCGAACGCGCGATCGAATTGGCGGCATCGGGGCGTTTGCCGCTCGATCGGCTCGTCACCGACGTGCTGCCGCTCGAGAAGCTCGAGGACGGATTCAAAAGAATGGAAAGCGGCGGCAACGCCATGAAAATACTCGTTCGCTGCGGCGAATAAGTGGGGAGGCCGGCGTTCAGCCATGACGACAAAGCGCAAAATCGATGCCCACGTCCACGTGTTCAACGTGGACCGGGTGAGCTACGAATGGCCGACCCCCGCCGACAAGGACCTGTACCGCGTCATCGAACCGCCCGAGCTGCAGCCGCTGCTGGACGAAGCGGGCATCGTCGGCACGGTTCTCGTGCAAGCGGCCGACCACTCCGCTGAGACGGACTACTTGCTGGAGACGGCGGCCGCGCACGATTCGGTGCTCGGCGTCGTCGGCTGGGTGCCGCTAGCAGAGCCGCTGGAGGCGGGACGCCTGCTGGAGAAGCTGACGCGCAACCGGTATTTCAAAGGCGTGCGCCATCTGATTCATTGCGAGGCGGACCCGGATTGGCTCCTGCGCGCCGACGTGCTCGAAGGCTTGCGTACGCTTGGCTCGTTCGGCGTTCCGTTCGACGTCGTCGCCGTCTATCCGAATCACCTGCGCCATATTCCGCGCGTGACGGACCGCGTTCCGGAGCTGCGGCTCGCGCTAGACCATCTCGCGAAACCTCCGATCGCAAGCGGCGACGAAGCCGCGATGGCGCGTTGGGAAGCCGAGCTTGCGGCAGCGGCGGCAAGTCCGAACGTGTACGCCAAGCTGTCCGGCTTGAACACGGCATGCGATTGGGACCGCTGGAGCGCGGACGATTGGAAGCCGAGCGCGGAAGCGGCGTTTCGCGCGTTCGGCGCGAAGCGGCTCATGTTCGGCAGCGACTGGCCCGTCGCCAACTTCGCCGGCGATTATCGGCGCGTCTGGCAAGCGACCTTGACCGTGATCGAAGGCCGGTCGCCGGAGGAGAAGCAGGCGGTGCTGGGTGGCACGGCGGAACGATTTTACCGGCTCGAATAACCCGACCCAATGGGCGCAGCGAAAGGAGATCGCGCATGTCCCGATACACTGTAGAACGCATCGATTCGGAGGGGTATCCGTTATTCCGGCTCCGCGACGCGGCGGCCGTCGCCGTCGCGGATATCGCTCCCTGCGTCGGCGACAACCTGATCCGATTCGAAGTCGGTGGGCGCAGCATCATCAGTTCTCCCTCGAGCGTAGACTCGCTCAAGAACGAGACGTTCGCCGCGTTCCGCTCCGGGGTCCCGATTCTGTTTCCGCCGAACCGGGTCAAGCGAGGCGAATTCGCCTTCAACGGGAAGACGTATCGGCTGCCGATCAACGAGCCGCCGAATTATCATTTGCACGGCGAAATCTGCTCGAGAGCATGGGAAGTGCTTCGCGCCCGTGCGAACGACGAAGATGGCGCTTTGATCGAATGCCGGTTCCGATACGCGGCGCACCTGGAGCTATTGGCGTATTTTCCGCACGAATTGACGTTCACGGTTACGTGCCGACTGAAGGACGGAGAGCTGCATATGGGCGGCGATATCCGCAACGAAGGCCGGGAGGAAGCGCCCTTCGGCTTCGGCCTGCATCCGTACTTCGCCGTTCCCTTCGGCGACGGAGGGCGAATCGAGCTGACCGTTCCGGCGACGGCCGAATGGCCGGTCACGAGCGAAGCGTTCGCGACGGGCGAACCGTCGGCGACGAGCTTCTGCGAAGCGCTGAACGCGGGGGCGGACATCTCCGATTACCCGCTTGTCGGCTGCTCGATGCTATCCTTGGCCGAAGGGGGAGCCGAGTGCCGGATTCGGATGGTCGACCAAGGGTATTCGATCCGGTATCGCGTCGGCCCCGAATTCCCGTACTTGCTGCTTTTCCGGCCGGATTGGGCCGAATCGTTCTCGCTGGAGCCTTATACGTGCGTGACCGATGCTTTCAACTTGCCGTACCCGCCGGAGACGACGGGGGCAAGAGGCATCAAGCCCGGCGAGACGATCGCGTTTGCCACATCCATCGCGCTCGATTAAGCGATCGCGGCGATCAACGATAACGACGAAAGAAGGGATATTCAAATGGCAGCGACAAAAGCGAAAAGGGACTACAGCATTACCGGTCCCGAGAGCAAGCGCGCTCAGGAAAGAGGGCTGGCGTCCGCCGAATGGTACACGAGTCCGATTCCGCGGCCGAAAATGAAAGAGCTCATGAAGCGCAGGAACGGTCCGGCGATCCGCGACACGATCATCTGGTTCGGCGGACTCGCCATCCTCGGTTACTTGGCTTACTTGAGCTGGGGCACGTGGTGGGCGATTCCGGCGTTTCTCGCTTACGGCATCCTGTACGCGACGCCCGGCGATTCGAGGTGGCACGAATGCGGTCACGGCACGGCGTTCAAGACGCCGTGGATGAACGAGGTCATGTACCAGATCGCCTCGTTCATGGTGCTTCGATCCGCGACGCCGTGGCGTTGGAGCCATGCCCGCCATCATACCGACACGATCATCGTCGGCCGCGACCCCGAGATCATTACCGAAAGGCCTCCGGTCTGGAAAATATTGCTCATGCAAATTTTCCATCTGTACGGTGGTCCGATCGAGATCAAGCGGTTCATCATGCACGCGTTCGGCCGGATGGAGAAGCACGAGAAGGAGTACATTCCCGAATCCCAATTCAAGAAAACGTTCCGGGAAGCGCGCGTCTACATGCTGATCATCCTCGCCGTGATCGCGGCTTGCGTATACGCGGGGAGCATTTTGCCGGCGATGTTTATTTTCCTCCCGTCGTTCTTTGGCGCGTTCGTCGTCATCACGTTCGGCGTCACCCAGCATCTTGGCCTTTACGAAGACGTGCTGGATCACCGGTTGAATTCCCGGACGATCTACATGAACCCGGTGCTTCGGTTTTTGTACTGGAACATGAACTATCATACGGAGCACCATATGTTCCCCATGGTGCCTTACCATGCGTTGCCCAAGCTCCACGCGGAGATGAAGACCGATTGCCCGGCCGCGCGTCCGAGCTTGTGGGCGGCTTTGAAGGAAGTCGTGGGGGCGCTGCGCAAGCAGAAGATTGATCCGGCATACGTCGTCGTCAAGCCGCTTCCTCCGACGGCCCGGCCATATATGTACGGCATACCGAACGATTTGAATTTGAAACTCGAACAAGCTTAAGGAGTTGACCGCCATGAGCGCGACGGAATGGGTAGAAGCTTGCGAAGTAGACGACATCGAAGAAGAAGACGTGATTCGTTTCGACCATGGCGATCGCACGTTCGCCATCTACCGCACGGATAAAGGAGACTTTCACGCCTCTGACGGTTATTGCACGCACGAGAAGTTTCATTTGTCCAACGGTCTTGTTATGGGCGGCGTCATCGAATGCCCGAAGCACAACGGCCGGTTCGACATCGCGACGGGCGCCGCCAAGCGCGCGCCGGTATGCGTCGATCTGAAGAAGTATCCGGTCAAAGTCGAAAGCGGCAAAGTATACATCCAGATTTGATCGGCGATCGGAAAGGAGCAACGGCATGGATAAGAAAGGCATGGTGATCGTCGGCGCAGGCGAAGCCGGCGCGCGCGCGGCGGCCGAGTTTCGGGCGAGAGGATGGACGGGAGAAGTGACGCTCATCGGCGAAGAACGCCACGCTCCGTACGAGCGTCCGCCGCTCTCCAAGAACCAGCTCGTGGAAGCGAACGAGACCGATCCCGTAACGATATTAAACGAGGATCGCCTCGAACAATTGAACATTGCTTTCGTCCGCGGCGACGGAGCCGTTCGGATCGACCGCGCGAATCGCGCCGTCGTTCTGGCCAGCGGGCGCGAGGTGCCCTACGGCAAGCTGCTGCTCGCGACGGGGGCGAGATCGAGAAAGCTCGCCGTCGCGGGAGACGCGGCGGACGATCTGCATTACTTGCGCACGTACGCCGACGCGCTGCGCCTTCGGGAGCGGCTGACGCCCGGCGCGCGAGTCGCCATTATCGGGGGCGGTTTCATCGGCCTTGAGGTGGCGGCGAGCGCGGTCGCCAACGGCTGCGAAGTGACGTTGGTAGAAGTCGCCCCGCGCATCTTAATGCGCGGCGTGCCCGAGCCGGTCGCCGCCGCCGTGGCGGAGCGGCACCGCGAAGCCGGCGTCTCGTTCCGCGTCGGCGTCATGATCGACAGCGTGAACCGGGACGGAGAAGCTTACGAAATTCGATTGGCGGACGGAACGTCCGTCGGCTGCGACGTCGTCGTCGCGGGCGTCGGCGCCGTTCCCGAGACGACGCTTGCCGCGGCATGCGGGCTTGCCGTCGACAACGGCATTCAAGTCGACGAACGGTTGCGGACGAGCGATCCCGACATTTACGCCGCTGGCGATTGCTGCTCGTTCCCTCATCCGCTTTACGGCGGCAAGAGAATGCGCTTGGAGGCTTGGCGCAACGCGCAAGACCAAGGCACGCACGCCGCGGGAAGCCTGCTCGGCGACGATGAAGCCTATGCCGCCGTTCCGTGGTTTTGGTCGGATCAATACGATTTGACGCTTCAGGTGGCCGGCATGGCCGATCCGGACAATGCGATCGTTGTCCGGGATCTAGGCGAAGCGGGCAAGCTCTATTTTCATCTGGACGGAGAAGGCCGTCTCGTCTCGGTCAGCGGCATCGGGCCGACCGGCGCGTTCGCCAAGGAATTCCGCCTCGCCGAGATGCTCGTCGGGAAGCGGGCGCGTCCGGCGGCGGAGGAGTTGGCCGATCCAGACGTCCGGCTAAAGGGACTTCTTAAGGAATAGCATGCTCGAATGGAGGCATTAGGAATGAAATACAATCGGTTCGGCAAGCTCGGCACGCAAGTATCGCGTCTCGGGTTCGGCGCGATGGGACTCGGCGGCTCGTTCGGGAATTACGACGAGAAGGAACTCGTTCGTTCCGTCCTGCACAGCTTGGAGCGAGGCGTCAACTTTATCGATACGGCACGCAATTACGGGGAGTCCGAGCGCATTCTCGGGCTAGCGCTGAAGGAATGGAAGGGCGAAAAGCCGTTCATCGCTTCGAAGGTGCAGTCCAAAGGACCGGGTAATCTCGGTTGGGGACAACCGATCCCGGTGGAAACCGCGTATCCCGAAGGCTGGTTAAGGGAGAGCGCGGAAATTTCGCTCCGCTTGCTCGGCGTCGAGACGATCGATCTGATGCAGCTTCATCAATATTGGCCGCAATGGGATCGGGTCGATTATTGGATGGACGAATTGCTCCGGTTGAAAGAAGAGGGCAAAATCCGCGGCATCGGCATCTCCTTGCCCGATCAGCGCCACGATATCGGACTTTCTCTCGTGCAAAGCGGTAAAATCGATTCCGTGCAGTCGGTGTTCCATATTTTCGACCCGCTCGCGCTCGACTGCCTCGTGCCGATCTGCCAAGAGAACGACGTCGCGTTCATCGCCCGCTGCATTCTCGACGAAGGCGGTCTGACCGGTTTCCTGAACGAAGATACCGTATTCGCCGAAGGCGACTTCCGCAAATCCTATTTTGATTATTTGCCTAGAGAAATTTACATCGATCGGGTGCGGAAGCTGGAGGAAGCGTTCGTGCCGCAATATGCGGGCAGCGTAGCCGAACTCGCCATCCGTTTCGTGCTTCAGCATCCGGGCGTTACGGCCGCAATCAGCTCAATGCACGTGACGCAATACGCGGACGAGAATATCGCCGCGGCGAGCAAGGAGCCTCTGCCGGACGAAGCGTTCGAGGAAATCCGGCGCCATTACCGGTGGGTGAGGAACTATTATGAAACGAAGTATTGGGCATAACCGCGTACTCTGGTCCGAGCTGTTACCGTATGAGTTCAAGGCGCGTCTCGCGGACAATCCGACCGTATTCCTGCCGCTCGGCATGTGCGAGCCGCACGGTCAAGTGAGCGCGTTCGGACTCGACACGATCAAAGCGGAATGGCTTTGCTTGGAGGCGGCGGAGCGGGTCGGAGGCATCGTCGCCCCGTCGATG
This sequence comes from Bacillota bacterium, assembly GCA_023460795.1. GTDB lineage: Bacteria > Bacillota > Bacilli > Paenibacillales > Paenibacillaceae > Cohnella. The sequence goes on from JAEWPC010000015.1 coordinate 104,257, forward strand.
GGCTACCACGTTCACGAGTCGGGCTACCACGCCAGGTGGCTGGAGGACGAAGTCGGAGAAGTCGACGCGCCGATGACCGGCCTGCCGCCCGGCATCATGATCCAGTTGTTCCTTTACCAGTTGCGGGCTTTCGCGAATGCGGGCTTCCGCAACGTCGTCGTCGTGTCCGGCCATAGCGGCGGCAATCAGCGCGATCTTCGCCTTGCCGCGGAAATATTCATGGAACACGTGCCGGTGAACGTATGGGTGCGCAGCGATCCGGAGCTCGTGGAAGGCGTATTCGATGGCGACCACGCGGGCAAATACGAAATCTCGCAGCTCATGTATTTGCGGCCCGAGCTCGTCGATCTGTCCGCCCGCGAGTTCGAATCGGCACAGGAGTCCGGGGGCAAGCTGGCGCTCGGCGACGACGCGGGCGAAGCGACGCCCGAGCTCGGCAAGCGCATTATGCTCGCGTGCTTAAGCCGGATCTGCGAGGAAGCGACGGCGTTGCGGGACAAAGCGCTGAAGGCCGCCGTGCCCATCTCGTTGCCGCGCATCGGCTACGGCACGGTCGAGCTCGTCTGGGCGAAGACGCTCGCCGCGTCCCCGGACTGGGCGACGGCGAAGCCTTGGCCGGGCCAGCCGCCCGTGTCGGTCGACTCGCGGTGGAAGCCTTACGAATATTGGAAAGCTTAGCTCGCCTCGCATGGCGGGCGAGTCAACGACAAAGGGACGATTCCTGGCCGTTCGCGGCCGCGGGGTCGTCCTTTCTTCATGCGCGGGATCGGTTCATCGGCGTGCATAGCCGGTGCATCGCCGAAGAGGGCAACCGCGAGAATGGCTGATCCATTAGACGTACCGACCCAAACATGCAAATTTAAGATCTTACTTCGATACGATACCGCACGACAGCATGGAGGAATTCACGGGGATTATATGCGCAGTATGCTATACTTAACGCTTGATTTGAAGAAAAAGGTCTCTGCGAACAAACCGATCTCTTAACCGACTAGAGGGGATAATTACTGGAGGAGCCGTATGCGTTGACCGCACGTACGGATCTGTGAGATGCCCATGCAATTGCGCATGGTCATACTCAATTTGTGGCATCGTCACGAATAACAATCGATCAAATAGACGAAAAGAGGAACGAAATGAAGGCGGCGATTCATCGCGAGGAGTTATATTCCGATCAGTTAAGCTGGTTAAGCGTCAAACCGATGTTGTTGTCGGTTCGGGGCAAGGACGTCCATGCTAAGGCGGAAGTCTACCGTCAGCTTTCGGAGGGGCAACGGGCGCTCTATCTTTTTTACTCGTATCATAACCATACCGGTTCGTTAGCCGAGTTTTATTGGTTCTCCGCTTACTATATGATCGAGTACAAAGCATGGGACGAAATGAAAAATGCCGTGCGCTACTTCGACGATCCAGAGTTTGTCCGGACGCTCGAGCTCGCCTATTCGGCAATCGAGAGGAGACTGAAGGCCGATGGGAAGTGGACGATGGCCAAGCCTCAGGATATTGAAACGGACCCTGATTTTCAAGCGGCTATGCAGACCGTCTATGACCGATACCGCAAGTTAACGCCGCAATTGATTAAGCGCATGAACGATTGGGTGTTCGCCCGCCGGGAAGAGTACTTCGTACTGGATTGAAATCTACCAATTTCATGGTAGAATAGATTTCCGACTCATTCGCCTAGGAGGCCTATTATGATCAATATGGACCGCATCTATCTCGTATCGGATCTGCCGGGATACACGCCGCAGGTCGGCAGACTTCTATCGATGATGAACTACGCGAGATACACGGTTACGGCAGAGGTCAAAGATCTAACGGTGGAGCAGCTAGACTTTCAACTGGACGAGAAAAGCAACTCGATCGGCGCGTTACTGTCGCACATGGCGGCGGTCGAATACTTCTATCAAGTGTATACATTCGAGAAAAGACAAGATTTGAACGAGGAAGAGATGACCAGGTGGGGTCCCGCACTCGACTTAGGAGAAGAAGGGCGCGAGCATATCCGAGGCAACGACGTGCATTTCTACTTGCGACAGTTGGAAGAAGTGCGTGCCCGTACGTTCGAGCTTTTCAAGACGGTCGACGATGATTGGTTAGCGATCCAAGAGCCGTTCTGGTACGACAAGGAAGCGAATCATTACTTCATGTGGTTCCATGTACTCGAAGACGAGCTCAGCCATCGCGGGCAAATTCGAATCAGTAAGAAGAGGGCCATTGCCGAGCGTTAATTCGAAGGAGGAGTCGCTATGAGCCGTGCCGGAATTTCACGGGAAGACGTAAGGAGAACGAATAAAGAGTTCTATTCTCTGAGAGATCGCGCACCTACGATTTACGAGCTTCCGGCTATGCATATGTTAGCGACCTCCGGCCAAGAAGAACGCGATATCTATCGGATGTACGATTACCCGGGCATTTGGACGATCGGGAGGTTTATTAACCGGGTCAAAGTCTATACAACAAGAGAACTCGGCAAAAATTTCAGCAGAATGCCGATCGAAGCAGAGTGGGGAGACGGGGCGGAGTACCGTGCGCGGATGTGGGTTCCCGACTACATCACGCAGGATATTTACGAGTCGACGATGGCGGATTTGTTGGCCAAATTCGATCGTGCGGTGCCGAACGTGTCTCTGACGAAGGTGCTGCCGCGGAAGTGCGCGCAACTGCTGCATATCGGCCCGTACGAGTTTATCGATTCCACGAGGGAGCAGCTTCTTGAACGGCTTCGCTCGCAAGGTTATCGCCTGGTCGGGCGTCCGCAAGAAATCTACATGAACCATCCGCACTGCAACCCGCCGGAGAAGCTCAATATCCTGATTAGGCAAGAGGTAGAGGGCTGAATAGATTTGTAACGGTCTCGAAGGCCGTTGCAGCTCGGAAATGCGGTGAACGCACACTCCAAAGGTCTCGCAGACCGCTGCAGCGCGGAAAAGTGGTGGATGCACACTCTAGTGGTCTCACAGGCCGTTGCAGCTCGGAAATGCGGTGAACGCACACTCTAACGATCTCGCAGACCGCTGCAGCGCGGAAAAGTGGTGGACGCACACTCTAGTGGTCTCATAGACCGTTGCAGCTCGGAAATGCGGTGAAGGCACACTCTAACGATCTCATAGATCGCTGCAGCGTAGAAAATCGGTGGACGCACACTCTAGTGGTCTCGCAGACCGCTACAGTGCGACCGCATCCAACCTCACTCGCCCTGCCAGCCTTTAGCCGCATGCTTCTTCCGGTATGCGCCGGGAGAGATGCCGTGCTGCGCACGAAAAATACGATGAAAGTACGCGTAGCTGCCGAGACCCGTCTCGGCGGCTATTTGTTCTAGCGACATCGGGCTATGATGCAGCAGCTCGAGCGCGTGCGCCATGCGGACTTGCTGCGCATAGCCGATAATGGACGTGCCGTAATGCTCTTTGAACAAATGCACGGCCCTCGACACGCTAAGCCCCGAATCGCGTGCGACGTCCTCCAGCCTGAGCGTATGGGATACGTTCGCTTCGATATAGTTCTTCATTCGAATCGCATGGAACGCGGAAGAAGATTGCGCGCTCGGCGCTTCATCGATCGCCCGGTCCAGCATGAGGAGCAGCGTCGAGACGAGCAACGTAACGAGCTTCGGATCTCCTCCGTCCAGCCTTCTTTTCTCCGCGATTAATTGATGCCACTGAGAGACGAGCTTGCTATCCTCGGCTATTTTTACCTTCGTCGGTCTCGAACGGCTTGCCCACCACTCGTCCATTCCCGGCCCCGTGCTCATGATGAAATAATCGGCGCTCGCCTTCACCGGGTTCTCCGCCTTGTCGATTCGCAAATCGTAGATGTCCCCCGGTCGGAACAGCATGAGATCCCCGGGTTCGACGGCGGCGTATTCTCCCTCGATGAGCGCCTGACATACTCCCTCGAATTGCAACCGGATAATATAGGTTTCAAGACCGCTTCCGAAGTAGTGTCTGAACGGTTCAAGATGCTGCGAATATCCGCATAAGTTGACGTTGATCAGATTCAAGATGGGGGATCCTCCAGTGCGACTAGCCAGATTGTTGAGGTATATAGCCATATTGTTTCTACAAAAGACCGCCGGAATCCTCTTATAATGAAACTATACCGCTACGGGCGCCGAAAGGAGATTCACATCAACATGTCAGAACGCAAAGTCAGAGTCATTCAGACGTCCCAGGACTCGTCCGATCGATTGACGGAGAAAGAAGCGATCGTCCTCCGCAACGACGCGAAAGGCATCGAGAATCAATTGATCAACATCTACGACGACGTAAAATATCAAGAAATTATCGGCTTCGGCGGCGCGATCACGGAAGCATCCGCGATTACGGCGTACAAGCTCGGCGAAGCGAACCGCAACAAGATCCTTGAAGCTTACTTCGACGCGGACAAGGGCATCGGCTACAACGTCGTTCGCACGCATATTAGCAGCTGCGACTTCTCGCTCGGCAACTACGACTACGTGCAAGACGGCGACGAGAAGCTGGAGACGTTCGATATTAGCCGCGATAAGGACAAGATTATTCCGTATATCCAAGGCGCGCGCGATCTGGTCGGCCAAGACTTCACGTTCTACGCCTCCCCGTGGAGCCCGCCTCCGTTCATGAAGACGAACGGCAAGAAGAACAACGGCGGCCAGTTGAAGCCGGAATTCCGCGACGCATGGGCGCGTTACTACTTGAAGTTCGTCGAAGCATACGAGGCTGAAGGCATTCCGGTCTGGGGCCTGACGGTGCAGAACGAAGCCAAGGCGGTTCAACCTTGGGATTCTTGCATTTACTCCGCCGAAGAAGAGAAAGACTTCGTTCGCGACTATCTCGGGCCGAAGCTGTGGGAAGCGGGACGCAAGGACATCCGCCTCATGATCTGGGATCATAACAAGGAGCGCGTCTATGATCGGGCCAAAGTCGCTTACGAGGATGCGGAAGCGAGCCCATACATCTGGGGCATCGGGTTCCACTGGTACTCCGGAGATCACTTCGACGCGCTGTCCGTGACGCATGATCGGTACCCGAACAAAGGGCTTATTTTCACGGAAGGGTGCCACGAAGGCGGCGTGCAGCTCGGTTCTTGGAAGAGCGGAGAGCGTTACGCGCACGACATCATCGGCAATTTGAACAACTGGATGCAAGCGTGGACCGACTGGAACATCGTGCTCGACGAGCTCGGCGGACCGAACCACGTCGAGAACTTCTGCGACGCGCCGATCATCGCGGACACGAAGAACGACTCGCTCACGTTCCAAAGCTCGTACTACTACATTGGTCATTTCAGCAAATACATCCGCCCGGGCGCGGTTCGCGTCGGTTCGTCCAAGTACACCGAGCAGCTCGCGACGACGGCGTTCAAGAATACGGACGGCACGATCGCGGTCGTCGTCCTGAACCGTACGGATGCGGAAGTTCCATACATTCTCCGCAACCGCGATCAAGTCGCCGAGACATTGATCGCGGCGCACTCGATCCAGACGCTGCTATTCCCGGCGGAGTAAGCACTAATCATAGCCATAACGTAGATCGCCCTCAGCCCGGCCAAGAAGCCATGCTGAGGGCGATTTTATTTATACTCGAGACTGTCTTTGATAACGAATGAATAAGTATCCGATGTACAACACGAGGAGTAAACCACCGATTACGATCCCGTATACAGGTCTCCAGAAGGAACCCTCGAACGTCTCCTCTTCGCTCAGCCAGTCAGCCTGTTCCGGACTAACCTTTGACCAAAGCATGGAGTTCCCGCATACATTCCCTGTCATATGCCCTTCGATCGGGTTAGCCAGAATCAAGTATTCCTGGCCTTTCTCGATATTCAACCACATATCGCCGATTCGAATGCCTTGCGCAATGTAGTCGAGGTTTCCTTTCCATAACGTATTCACGTCAAAAGAGACCTTCCAGTTATATTCCGCGGTATTCGGATTCAAGGCCTTGCCTTTAAACACCACCGTGCTCTTCGCGAATTCCACGGATAAGTCATTCGGTCTTGCGCAAGAAAGGGCGTCCACCTGCTCGTTAACGTTAAGGCTAATAGAGAAGCATAGGACGAATAGGGCCAGTACAAGCTTCTTCACGGGGATCACCTGCCTTTGCCTAACATTATAAACCCATTCGTTCAAACTCCGTACAAATTCCGCCGTTATAATGAAGGACATAAGAGAGTCGCACAATAGGGACAAAGGATGCGGGCGCCGATGACGACGATTATGGTAGTGGACGACGAGAAGCATATACGCGAATTGATTCGCTTGTACTTGGAAGACGAGGGCATGGACGTCGTGGAAATGGCCAATGGCGCGGACGCCTGGCTCTATTACGTGAAGCACCCGGTCGACCTCATCGTGCTCGATGTCATGATGCCGAAGATGGACGGCTGGGAGCTGTGCCGACGCTTGCGGGAAGCGGGAGACAAGCCCGTGCTTATGATCACCGCCAAAGGCGAGCCGCTCGACCGGATCAAAGGCTTCGAGCTCGGCACCGACGACTACATGGTCAAGCCGTTCGAGCCGCTTGAGCTGGTCATGCGGGTGAAGGCGCTGCTGAAGAGATACCGGATATCGATCTCGCAGACGGTCAAGCTTGGGAACGTCACGCTGGATAAGACGAGCTATGCGGTTCGCTATAGAGATACAGGAGAGCAGGATTCGATTCCGCCGAAGGAGTTCGAATTGCTGTACATGCTGGGCAGCCAGCCCGGGAAGTTATACACCCGCGATAAGCTGATCGAACAAATCTGGGGTTACGAATACGAAGGCGACGAACGTACGGTCGACACGCACATTAAGCGGTTGCGCGAGCGGTTCCAGGCTTACGAGCAAGATTTTCGCATCGTGACGCTGCGGGGGCTTGGTTACCGGCTGGAGGTGTACCGTGATTAAGTCGCTGTACGTGCGCGTCGTCATTACGTTCATCGGAACGGTTATCGTCAGCATGCTGCTCGGCTTCTATCTGAACGGGGTCATATTCACCGATCAGATCCGTACATACGTGGTGGACAGCATGACCCAGACGGGCAAAAAGATCATCCAAGCTTATGCGCAAGCGTACCCCGACAGTACCGATACGATGCTGCAGGGGCTATCGGCGTTCCCGAACTATTCTATCCGTCTGTTCGGGGGCGATGGCGGATTGCTTTATGAGACGACTTTATCTTCGGGACAACCTCCGGAAATCAGCCCTGAAGCGATTGAGCGGGTGCTGCAGGGCGGCGTGCTTAACACGGACGACGGGCGGGACGTCAACAACCCGATGGTCGGATTGCCTTTCAGCGTAGAAGAAGGGCGATATGCGTTGTTCATCGCGATGAACTACGATGAAGTGGGCAGTATACTGGGCCGCATCCTGCGAAACGAGCTATTCATCATTCTGCTGATCGGCAGCTTATTGATCGCGATCGCTGCGCGTTATGTCGTCCGACCGCTGCAGCGACTGACTCGCGCGACCCGGATGATGGCGAAGGGCGACTTCAACGTCAGACTTCAATCGAAGCGCAAGGACGAGATCGGCCAACTGACGGAGAGCTTCAACCGGATGGCGCGGGAGCTCGGGGCGTTAGAGACCACGAGGCGGCAGTTCGTGTCCGACGTCTCGCACGAGATCCAATCGCCGCTCACCTCGATCAAAGGCTTCACCCAGGCGCTGATGCATAAGCGAATGGACGAGGACAGCCGCATGCGTCTTCTCGGCATTATCGCCGAAGAGAGCAACCGTCTGTCGCGGCTCAGCGAGGATTTGCTGCAGTTATCGGCGCTCGAATACGAGCATTTGAAGCTGAGCGTCAGCCGTTATCGGCTGGACGAGCAGCTTCGCGACGTCGTAATCGCCCTCGAACCGCAATGGTCAAGCAAGTCGCTCGACATCTCGCTCGACGCGGACGAAACGCCGCTGTCGGCGGATCGCGACAAGCTGAATCAGCTGTGGATGAACTTGCTCGGGAACGCGGTGAAATTCACGGAAGCGGGCGGCCGCGTCTCGATCGAGATTAAAGACGCCGGCGAATTCGTGACGACGACGATCTCGGACAGCGGACAGGGCATTCCGGAGGATGAACTCGGCCATATTTTCAAACCCTTCTACAAGGTGGACAAAGCCAGGGAACGTTCGGTTCAAGGCAACGGTATCGGATTGTCGATCGTGAAGCGCATCGTCGATCTGCACGGCGGTGACATCCAGGTGTCGAGCCGTCTCGGCGTAGGGACGACGATCTCCGTGCGGTTGCCGAAGGAGCGGTAAACCGACATGATTCTCCGTACACAGTCCGTACAAATTCGGGCGTTATAATGCAACTTAGACCTAGACAGAGGAGAGGAGAATCGCAAGTGAGCGGATTAACGAAAATCAGTTTGAAGAACGGCGTCGCCGTCGTCATTCTATGCTTGCTCGTGCTCGGGTACGGTTTTTACTCGGCAACGCAAATTAAACAGCAGACGTTCCCGGATCTCGAGTTCCCTGCCGTGTTCGTGCAAGTCGTCCAACCGGGCGCATCGACGGAGGAGATGGAGACGGGCGTTACGTCACCGTTGGAAAATAGTCTAAAAGGGATCCAAGGCTATGACAAGTTATCGAGCACTTCGATGGAGAATGCGGCCAACGTCATCATCCAATTCCCGTTCGGCTCGGATATGGACAAGCGTTCGGCGGAAGTCGAAGCGGCCGTGAACAAGATCCAACTGCCGGAGAATGCGGATCTGCACGTCCAGCGCTTGTCCATCAACGCCGCGCCGATCTTCCAAGCGGCCGTATTTTCCAAGGAGGAAGACGCCGCGGCGCTGCAGGAGAAGCTGCAGACGGAGATCGTGCCGAAGCTGCAACGGCTGACGGGCGTCAGCTCCGTGGAGTTGACGGGCACGAGCTCCGAGACGCTGAGCATCGTCGTAGACAAGGACAAAGCTGCCGTGCACGGCATTACGCTTAGCGCGATCAAGTCGGCGCTGGAAGCTCAGAACTATGCGCTGCCGCTCGGCTCGGTGACGCAGGACGCGACGACGATTCCGATTCGTCTGACCGGACAGCTTAATGCTCGCGAGCAACTCGAGAACTTGCGGATCAGTCCTGCCGGGCAGGGGGGCGTGGCAGCCGCACCTACGCTGCTGTCTGAGATCGCGACGATTACGACGCAGACTTCGCAAGATCAAATCGCTCGTTTCAACGGCGAGCCGAGCCTGATCCTGGGCGTCGTGAAGACGCAGGACGCCAATACGGCAGACGTCTCGGACCTCGTGAAAGAGACGTTGGCTAGCTATGAATCGCAAGGCGTCGAGACTCACGTCATTATGGACCAAGGCGAAGAAATCAAAGAATCGGTGTCCGGACTCGTTCGGGAAGGGCTGTACGGTACGCTTTTCTGCGTGTTGATTATATTCCTGTTCCTGCGCAATGTACGGGCGACGATCATCTCGATCGTATCGCTGCCGATTTCGATTTTCGCTACGATCGCGTTAATGAACCAGATGGGTTACACGCTGAACATTATGACTCTTGGCGGTATCGCGGTCTCGATCGGACGGATCGTGGACGACAGTATCGTGGTCATCGAGAACATATACAGGTGGAAGCAAGAAAAGGGCGACGAGCTGAAAGGCAAAGAGCTGGCGTACCGTGCGACCAAGGAGGTTATCAGCGCGGTCGGCTCGTCCACGGTCGCGATGGTCGTCGTATTCGCGCCTCTCGCGTTCGTAAGCGGCATTATCGGGGAATTTTTCCGTCCGTTCTCGCTGGCGGTCGTCGTCTCGATTCTGACTTCGCTGCTCGTAGCCATGATGCTCATCCCGGTGCTGGGCAGCAAGTTCTTCAAGAAAGTGAAGCCTCATAAGGAAGGCAGCAGACTGGCGAACGGCTTCGAGAAGATCGTAAGAGGCGCGCTGAGACACAAGGGCAAAGTCATTACGCTGTCGATCGCGTTGCTAATCGGGTCGTTGTGCCTGATTCCGGTTCTCGGCGTCGCGTTCCTCCCTGCGGGTTCCACGCCGACGGCATCCGTATCGCTCTCGCTGCCGCCTAAGAGCAGCCTGGAGATGACGGACAAGCTGGCGGTTAAGGTCGAAGACTATATGAAGAATCAGAATGGCATCGTGCGTTATGATGCATCGATCGGAGTCGGCGATAATCCGCTCCTATCTGTGGGCAGCGTTACCAAGGCTACGGTCAACGCCGAGTTTGCTAAGGGTACGGACATGCAACCGTTGATCGACAAGATGACGGCGGAGCTCCAATCGCTTGCCGCCGCGGAAGTGCCGGGCACGGAAGTGGAAGTGAAGGCGGCGGCTTCGGAAGGCGTGCCGACCGGAGACACGATCGACGTCAGCATTTACGCTCAGGATCCGGCGAAGCTGGCGCAAGCCGCCAAGCAGATCGAGGATCTCATGCGCGCGAACGCGGACATGAAAGATATTACCAACAACATGAACGAAACGACGCCGAAGTGGGTGCTCGCGCTGAATCAGCAAGGCATCGATGCCGGAGTCAGCCCATACGCCATCATGCAGCTCGTCGGCGAACAGCTGCGTCCGGTTCAAGCCGGCACGTATACGATCGACAACGAGGCGCGGGAGGTCGCGATCTCTTACGGGCAGCAGATCGGCTCCAAGGCCGAGCTCGAGAACGTGCTGATCCCGACCGCGACCGGTCTGATGAAGCTGGGCGATGTCGCGTCTATTACGGAGCAGGATGCTTTCATCCAAGTGAACCACGACGACGGCCGCATGTTCGCCAAGGTCAGCGGCACGGTCAAAAACTCCGACGACGTGGCGGCGGTAACGAAGCAGGTTCAGAAAGATCTGGATAGCTTGACTTTGCCTGACGGCGTTGAACTCAAGACCGGAGGCGGTCTCGAGATGATTACCGAAGGCTTCATCAGCCTGGGCATCGCGATGGCCGTTGCGGTCGGACTCGTGTTCCTCGTCATGAGCATGACGTTCAGCGGGTTGCTTACGCCGCTTATCATCATGTGCTCGCTCATCTTCATTCCGGTTGGTTCGCTAGGCGGTTTGCTCATCGCGGGCCAATCGCTGACGATGAGCAGCATGATCGGCATGCTGATGCTCGTGGGCATCGTCGTTACGAACGCGGTTGTTTTGCTCGATCGCGTCGAGAAGAACCGCAAGTCCGGCATGGAGCTGCGCGAGTCGATCGTCGAAGCCTCCAAGACGCGCTTGCGTCCGATTCTCATGACGGCGTTCGCGACGATGCTGGCGCTTGTGCCGCTCGCCTTGTCGGGATCGACGACAAGCTTGATTTCCGGCGGACTCGCGATAACGGTTATCGGCGGTCTATTCACTTCCACGCTATTGACGCTGGTCGTCGTGCCGGTCATCTACGAGCTAGCTTGGCGGAAGCGCAAGACGAAGCCGGAAGAAGCGTTCTAAATCCGGAGGCCGCATGACGCCGAGTCAGTCTGGGGACAATAAGCCGCAGCACTCGTTTCAACCTTCTATAGGAGGCGGCTTATGATCATACGAAGGAAATGGGCGGTACTCGGACTCGTTGCGGCGTTGTGCGTAATGTCGCTTGCGGTCTCCGGCTGCGGCCGGCAAGAAGACAAAGACAACGGCATGAAGGCACACGTCAGCTCGGTTGTCACGAATTTGCCCTCGAATGCGTACGTCGTGAGGCCAGGCGATACGTTGTGGAAAATCGCGCAACAATACCATGTGAGCGTCGAACAACTGTTATCGTCGAATCCGGCGCTCTCGGGCGATGCTACGATCTACCCGAATCAGACGATTAACGTTCCGTCCAATCAGAGCTTGGGCGGGTTCGAAGCTCAGGTGCTGTCGCTGACGAACCAAATGCGAGCGCAAGCGGGTTTGCAGCCTTGCGCGGGAACCGATGCGAACTTGAATCGTTCCGCGAAGGCGAAATCGGAGGATATGGCGACGAACAATTACTTCGCGCACGAATCCCCGACTTACGGCGATCCGTTCGCGATGATGCGCAACTTCGGCGTAACGTTCAACTCCGCGGGCGAGAACATCGCCATGGGCCAACAGACGCCGCAGGCGGTCGTCGACGCATGGATGAACTCGCCCGGACACCGCGCGAACATCATGAACGGCTCCTTTACTCATCTGGGCGTCGGTTACATCGTGAAGGACGGCAAGCCTTATTGGACGCAGCAGTTTATCGGGAAGTGATTGCATGGCACCCTCGCTACTGGAGCGGGGGTGTTTTTTGTTCTTTGTCTGAATGGATAACATTTCCTGTTGCGAACGTTGTCGAAAGTTGATATATTATTCAAGTCGCCTTTGCGGGGCGGCGAAATAAAGTAAGTAACGAACATAAAGCTTGTTCTTTGAAAACTGAACATCGAGCGTAATTTACGGTAATAAATCGTTCACTTCGGTGAACAAACCAGCATTAACTGATTGAGCCGAAAGGCTCTTCGATAAAAGTTTCACTTTTATGGAGA
>JAEWPC010000016.1 GCA_023460795.1 Bacillota bacterium
ATCCGCTCGACTTGCATGTATTAGGCACGCCGCCAGCGTTCGTCCTGAGCCAGGATCAAACTCTCCATAAAAGTAAACCTTTTATCGAAGAGCCTTTCGGCTCAATCTGTATTGCTGGTTTGTTCACCGAAGTGAACGATTTATTACCGTAAATTACGCTCGATGTTCAGTTTTCAAAGAACAAGCCGTGTTGCTTCGTCGTTCACCCGTCAACCGGGCGGAGTTATAATATATCAACTTTCGACAACCTTCGCAACAGGAACTTACTTCCAATGTCTTCATCGTGATCGGCGTAAACCCTATCGCTGCCCTTCCGATGGTTACTGCGGTCACCGGCAGGAGTTATAGAATATATCATTCCGGGCGTTCATTCAACCGGGAATTCGTTCCACTAGATCGGCTTTGTTGTCTTACGACGGCTTCTACCAGCCGCTTGATGATCGCCGCTTTGACCACGTATAGCGGGAACGAATAGACTGATTCCCAATTCAACGCGGTGTAAATGCCAATCCCCACGCTGATGGGCTCATATACGAATGCCATAACGGCAGCCATCACGATGTTGACGAGTATGTACGACTTCCATCGTCCGAAATATTGATAAACAAGCATATGTAGAACCGGAAGAATACTGCAGTCGAGAGATTCTGCTTGCGGAATGACTCGGAACAGCTTACGAGAGTACAACCATAAATTCAGCTCGTAACCTAATTGGTCCCATATAAGATGAGATAACTCATCATTACGCCGAATAATACGATTTCCATAAGCCTTCGTTTATCTACGAGTCTCCACCACACGTACCATGAGATCACGAACACCGCCAGAAGCAGCCACCATTGAACGGAAAATAAATCGTGCTGAAGCCAGAAGTCATGCCGCAGATTCGTCAGTTCCTTGTGAACCCGCTTCAGCTCCTCGATCCCTACCTCCTCTTTGATCATGTAACCCCACCTCGGCTTCCATTCTGTTCTTATGAAAAAAGAGAGCTGACGCTCTCTTGGCGGACTTCGCGACCTCGATCAATTTTCTCCTACGCTCAAGTCCCAATTTGGGATCGATCGAAGTATGCGTAGCCGAATGAGAAATAACCGGTTTAGCTTACAAAATACCGGATAAGCTATCGTGGATCCCATCATCACGGAGAGGCTGATTTTTCCTTGGCGATACCATCCGAAAGCGAGAAAAAGCTGAAATGGTGGCAACTTTCGTTGTTAGGCGTTGCTTTTACGATCGGTACGGGCTTCTTCCTCGGATCCCATCTGGCCATCGAGATCGGGGGTCCGGCAATTCTTCACCGGATCGAACCTCCCACCATGTACTTGTACCATGTTATGAAGGAATCGATGCTTGTACGACAATATACGGTTGACAGCTTTATTCCGCGTGCTCGTAAAGCGTTGCGCTTTCTATGAAGTTGATCATTCTTCTCAACTCTTTCGCTTGCTCGTTACTGATCTCCCCGTTCTCGTACATACGGCGAATTTCCGCGCGTTCCGCGTCGATCACCGCGATCCGAAGCTCTTCTTTCTGCATCTCGACGGCTTTATTGAACGGTACGGGTCCTTGGAGACGATCGATCATTTGCGTATAGTCGACGATGACGGAATATACGATCCTGGTATCCTGGGTGGACTTCACATAAGATTCCAGATGCAGAAGAGCCGATTGCGAAGCTTTTAACTGGATCTCTCTCCCGATTCTGCGCTGTGCCATTCGGCTTTTGCCGCCAGCTTGGCGACGCCTGCCGGACGAACGTTTCCATGTCCTTATTACGCTCCGGAGGAGAAAACGAAAGTTAGACCCGGCATTACGCGACAGAGTCTCCTCGCGCAATTCGAACGCTCTCATGAAGATCTCGTATAAATCCTCGTCCAATTCGCCGTTAGCCAACGCGTCAACGATATATTTTTTCTCCGTATTCAGCGCCATCAGACGGACTTCCTGCATTCGGTTTAAAAGAGCGATGTTGTCTCTCTCCTGCGGGTTCGTACCGGTATTCGCCTGCGCGAACTTGACTTTGTACTCGTCCATCAATTGATAGGCCGCGGATTGGTTGCCTTCGTTCAATTCCGAACGGATCTTCTTCATCGCCGCCAACAACAGCTTACTCCTCGCCGCGCTCATATCCATATAGTCGGACGTCTCCCCGTCCACGGCTTCCCCTCGGCTGATCATCGGGAGCAATAAGGTTGCCGCGATCAAGGTGAACAAGATAACGCCAGCCGCCAAAAATAGAATCAAAGAGCGCTCCGGGAACGCCGCTCCGTTGTCGGTAAGCAATGGGATGGACAGTACGCCTGCCATGGTGACCGCCCCGCGCACTCCCGTTAAACTGATCATCAAGGTCATGGCGAACGTCGGTTCAGTCGAAGCTTCATCCCTGCCGCAACGATGCTCATAACGGGCGAACCAATACGACCAGACGAATCGGATCCCTAATATCACCGTCCCGATCGCCAAGACATAACCGATCGCAAGAGAATTATGTATAGCTGGGTTCTCGACGGTCGAGCGAATAGATGACGGAATGATCATGCCGAGAAGCAGGAATACGGCTCCATTGAGGATGAACAGCACGGTCGTCCATATGCTTTCCGTTAACACCTGTTCCTCCGCTTGCATCGATTCCGTTCTCTCCCGAAGCAGCGAGTGAACGATTCCGCCTACGACGACCGCAATGACTCCGGAGGCGTGAAGCATCTCCTCCGTTACGATAAAGATAAGAAAAGGCGTCAATAGCTGAAGCAACGAATGCAGCGTGACGTCGCTGATCCCCTTGGTCCGCAGCGTATATCGGACCCACGTCGCAATCAGGCTTAGAGCGAGACCCAATAAGGCTCCGACGATAAACTTGTATATGAAATCCAATATCGCTTCATGCAGCGAAAAATAACCGGTGACGACCGAGGCCACCGCGTAGTTAAACGCGACAAGTCCGGAGGCATCGTTAATGAGCGACTCTCCCCTTACGAGATTCAACACGTTGTCGGGAAGATGAATCCGCTTCGCGATTCCGTTCACCGCGACCGGGTCCGTGGGCGATAAGATCGCAGCCAAGGCAAATGCCGCGGCGAGCGGTACGTCCGGGATCATCCAGTGAATAAACATGCCTCCGCCGATCGTCGTGAGCAGTACGAGAACGATGGCGTTGCCGAAGATCGGAGCTTTCATTCTCCACAGCTCGTCCCTCGGAAAGTGCCTCCCGTCGTTATATAACAGCGGAGCAACGAAGAGCAGCAAGAACCAGTCCGTCTTGATCTCGAGACGGAACTCCTCGAAGGTTAGCGCGATGGCGATTCCGAAGGCGATCTGTATCAAGGCGGTCGGAATGTACGGCATATAGTGGCTAACGACATTCGACAGGATTAAGCAGACGAGCAGCAAGAGAATGGTCATTAAGATTTCCACAACGTCAGATCCTCCTGCGCTTGCGAACGGCCGCGGACAATACGAGAACAGTCAAGGCGACAGCCGCCCCCCAATAGATGAGCAGCAGCCAGCAATCCCGCTGAAGCAGCGCGTAATCGCCGGTAGACAGAATGGTTCGGAAGCCTTCGACCGTATACGTGATCGGAAGAAAGCTATGTATCGTCTGCAAACCGGGCGGTCCTAGCTCCACCGGGAACGTGCCCGAGGTGGCGGCGAGCTGCAGCACGAGCAGGATGATGGCGATGAAACGGCCCACGTTATCGCCAAGAGTCACGAGCAGTTGAATGATCGCCATGAACACAAGGCTGACGAACAACGTAAACCCAGCGAACATGAGCGTGTTCAGCGGTTCAATCCCTACGATGCCGGTTAACACAAAGGTCACCAGCAGCGACTGTCCCAATGCAATCAGCGCCATAATACCGTATTTGGAACAGAACCAGAGGAAACCCGACGGTGCAGGATTAACCAATTCGCGCAGCGCGAACACGGTCGTCAGCAGCAGCGATCCTACATAAAGGCTGATCGAGACGAAGAACGGCGCCATCCCCGTACCGTAGTTCGGCAAAGAATGCAGAGGGTCGTCCTTAATCCTCACCGGGTTCGCCATCATCTCGAATAACGGCTGCGAAGAATGAATATCGGCCAGCTTGTCGGCGCTGTCCATGAGACGAGAAGCCAGCTCCGCGCTTCCGTTGAATAGGCGCAGCTCTCCTTCCGATAATTCGCTGATTCCTTTGACGAGCGCGTTCCAAGCCGTGGTTAATTGGTGCACGCCAGAATAAAGCGTGTCGGCTCCGGACGACAGCTGTTTCGCGCCGGCGGCGAGCTGCCCGGCGGAAGTCCCGAACGCATTCATTCCGCCAAGCAAGTCGGCTTGCTTCTCCGAAAGCTGAACGATACCCGTATTTAACGTAATAAGCGAGGCGTTGATCTGAGTCAAGCCGGCTGAAATCTTCTTGTTCGTCTCCGTTAACGTTCGATAGGTTTCATCTTTCGCCGTGTCCGTATGATCGGCAGCGTACTCGGCGATTAATTGATCCGTCTTAGCGGTTCCCGCGATCAACGGTTGAAGAGCATCGGACAGCTTCCGGCTGCTCTCGGCAGCCGAGGACAATCCCTCCTGAATTTGACTCGTACCGGCGGAGAGTTTCCCGAATCCGTTATTCCATTGCTCTGCTCCTGAGGCTAATCGGCTTGCTGCCGCCTTGAGGTCAGCCGCACCATGATCCAGCTTCGAGATAGAGGACGATCGCTTGCCGATCGTGCTCGCCAATTCGTTCGTGCCGCTTAACAGAGACCCGATCCCTTCGTTCAGGCTGCTTGCTCCTTCGCTCGCTTGCTGCATTCCGTCCTTAAGCTTATCGATCGTGTTGAACATGATTTCGGTATAATTCAGCGTCAGCTTCTGCGCCAGCTGCTGCCGAATCTTCTCGACGCCGGCTTGTCCGATCTTGGCGACGATAAAGTTAAGCCCTTCGTTCGACTTGAGCGTGATCTCGAGCGGAGTCGGCTCCTGCGCCATTAAAGTTGTCGCCCGCTTAGAGAAGTCGGACGGAATGAATAGGCTGAAATAATAGTCTCGATTGGCTAACCCCTGTTCGGCCTCGGCTCTCGTCACGAAATGCCAATCGAAGGAGCGATCTTCTTTGAATCGATTAATCAATTCGTCTCCGATTCTGAACGTCTCGCCTTCGAATTCGGCAGGTTGATCTTCATTCACCACGGCAACGGACAGACGTTCGATATGTCCGTAAGGATCCCAGAACGCCCACAAATAAATACCGCTATATAACACCGGAATCAAGATGATCCCGATTAAAGATATCAACGTCTTGCGCGAACGGAACAGCGATCCCCATTCCGTACCGAGCCACGATCGTCCGCTCATGTCACCATTCCCCTTTGGCAGCTGTGAACGTTAGTATGCTTGGGCAATGGTGGCAATATGTGAACGATTAGGCATAACGCAAGAAGCACGCCGGTAACGTTCCGGCGTGCTTCGATATTGAATTAATGTCCCGATGGAGCGGCAAGACCCGCTTGCTCGATCAGCAGCTTGCTCTCTTCATTCAGGCCGATAATCGTAGCCTTTTTCTCTAACTGCTCGTATTTAGCGATGGTTTTGGAGATGGCCGTTACCGCCGAATGATCCCACACGTGCGAGGCGCTTAAATCGATGATGACGGAGTCGGGATCGTTCCGGAAGTCGAACAGCTCGACGAAATGAGTCATCGTTCCGAAGAACAACTGCCCGGAGATGCGATAGACCTTCGTTCCGTTCTCCGCGATCGCGATATGAGCTTTAATAGACGCTTGCCGCCATCCGAAGTGCAGCGCGCTGAGAATGACTCCCGTAACGACGCCGATCGCAAGATCCGAGGTCGTCACGACAACGGCCACGGTTACGACCATGATAATGGCGTCGCTTCTAGGGATCTTCGCGATCGTTCGAACGGAACTCCAATCGAACGTACCGATCGAGACCATGAACATGACGCCGACAAGAGCAGCCATCGGAATTTGCTTCACTACGCTGCCTAACGCCAAGATCAAGAATAGAAGAAAGACGCCAGCTACGAAAGTGGAAAGGCGCGATCTTCCGCCCGATTTGACGTTAATGACGGTTTGTCCGATCATCGCGCAGCCCGCCATGCCGCCGAAAAATCCGGAGACGACGTTCGCGATACCTTGCCCTTTCACTTCCCTGTTCTTGTCGCTCTTCGTTTCCGTCATCTCGTCAACGATCGTTGCGGTCATGAGCGATTCCGTCAGCCCAACGACCGCAAGCGCAAGCGAGATGGGCAGAATACTCCAGAACGCATCCAGAGTTACCGCAATGTCAGGAACGTGGAAGAACGGCAGCTGCT
>JAEWPC010000017.1 GCA_023460795.1 Bacillota bacterium
ACTGTAGCCGACAATGAACTGCTCTTCCGTTCCGATTTGCACGTTGTAACCGGGCTTCAGTTGACCATTGCGCATATGATCTTCCTTCATCCGCATGAACGTTGCGTCGGGATCCGTCTTGCTGAAGTTGTTACGGTCCCCGAGGATCTTCCGCTGCGCCTCGTACTTCTGTAGACGAGGGAGAAGGTCTTTACGGAGCACTCGTACGGTTTTCTTGAGCGGTTTATCCGTTGGTTTCTCTTTGAGCTTCGCTTCAAGTTTGGAAACAGCCAGTTCCAGTTTCTCGCTAGTGATCTGCGCGGTTTCGCCAAGTTCCGCAAGGTCTGCTCCCATGTGCTCTTTCTCATCCTCATGCTCGGACGCGTCAATGGCTGCGAATAAGGTCTGGACTTTCTCCCGAAGTTTGGCCTGTTGCTTGACGACGGCTTTGCCCCAAACGAACGTATAGCGATTCGCGTTGTAGATGAGTACCTTGGTGAGCATTTTGGGATGGTAGCTGTCTCGGCCTCCGCCAGGGTAAGCGGTAGCAAAGATGCTGTCATCCAGGCGATTAACCGCCGCATTCACGACGCGAACGAGGTGATTTTGGGGAATGTCATCTGCCAAGTCCATTGGCAGGCAAAGTTGGTCCATGGTATATTTGATATACAAAGAAACCGTTCCTTTCGTAAATGGTGGGTGGTACTTCCATTTTACCAAAAGGGACGGTTTCTTTGCGTTTGTTAAACTTATATCGATAAGAAAAAGAGGGCATGTATCTCCTGTAGGAGCGAATCGTTGGCCTTTGCCGTCGTGAATTTACCTTGTTACGAGGTTACCCATTCATAAATTCACGATGGCAACAGACACCGGAAGGAGATACATGCCCGCAAAAATCTAAAATCGATAGTGAATAGAATTAAGGGGCAGTCCTCCGTCATCTAAATGACTTTCGGGACTGCCCTTCTCATTTGAATCCGATTACGCCACCGTGAACCGGCTGAGCGACTCTTTGAGCTTGCCGGACACCGCTTCGAGTCTGTTGGACAATTGCACCAGACCGTCGCTGATGTTCAGCTGCTCGTTACTGAGCGATGCGACTTGCTCGGACGTTGCCGACGACTCTTGCGCCACCGCGCTGACGTTGCTCATCGCGAGCGACAGCGTATTCTGCGCACCTTCCAGGTTGCGTACCGACTCGGTCGCCGTTTCCAGACGCTGTACGAAATCGGTCATGTTGTCTTGAACGACGTAGAAAATTTGGTTCGCTTCGCGTACCGACTCGATCTGCTCTTGGAAGATCGGGTACGCTTCGGACAGCACGGATACCGTCTCGTCGATCTCGCGTTGGATTTTCTCGACGATCTCTCCGACGACGCCGATCGATTGTCTCGATTGATCCGCCAGCTTGCGAATTTCGTCCGCGACGACCATGAAGCCTTTGCCGGCCGTACCGGCGCGAGCGGCTTCGATCGTTGCGTTAAGCGACAAGATGTTCGTCTGCTTCGATACGTTGCCGAGAACGTCCAGGATTTTGCGGATCGAACGCGTGCTATCCTTGAGCTTGTCTACCTTGTCGACCATCGAACGGGTCATATCTTCGGTCTGTCCCGTCTTCTGAATCAACGTGCCCATATAATCGGAGCCTTTGCGGCTTGCTTCTTCGACTTCGCTGGCCGATTGGCCCATCTGTACGTTAGAACTGATAACCGATTGAACCTGCGATCCGATCTGAATCGTCAAGTCCGTGCCTTTCTCCGATTCGACCGCGAGGTTCGTTGCGCCGTTCGCGATTTCTTCGGTCGCAACCGCGATTTCCTTCGCCGCGCCAGCCGTCTTGCGCGAAGACTCCGTCAAGGCGAGCGCCGTCTCCAGCACCTCTTGCGCGGATGCGTTCGTCTGACGAACGAGACTGGTGATCTCTTCCATCATGCGGTTGAAGCTGTCGGACAACTGGCCGATCTCGTCCTTCTTGCGAATGGTGGAACGGACGGTGAGGTTGCCCTTCTCCCCTTCGTTCATGAGCGTGCGCAGTTGCGCGAGCGGGCGGCCTACCGTCAACATGACGATGAGACCGATACCTGCCGCGATGAGCGCAGCCACGAGCGAGATGATCCAAGTCAGCGTGCTGATCTGCTTCGCGTCTTTAACCATGTACGATACCGGGATATTGCCAATGACCTTCCATTGGTTGAGGTCGATCAAACCCGCGGCGGACAGGGTGTCCGTTCCTTCAATGGAGACCGTCGACGCCTTCTCGACGCTAGGAACTCCGTACGAATACAACGAGCCCATCTGCGCAATATCGGGAGAGTATACGATCGAGCCTTCTTCCGAAACGATGTACGTGCTGCTTCCCTCTCCTAAGTTGACGCTCTCCATTTGGTCTGTAATCGCCTTGATCTTGATTTCCAGAATCAAGTAATACTCCTTGCCTTGGCTTAGCTTGCGCGCGACAGCCAACGTAGGCTGATTGCGGGAATCGTCCAGCCCCTTGGCCATCGTCGGAATCCAATAAGCTCTGCCGTTGCCTTCGTCGATCTTCGCCAAATACGGCGATTTCATGACCATCTCTTTATTCGTCGAGCTTCCCGTCGTGATGAATTGATCGTTCGGATTTTTCGGAACGAGCGAGATCGACTCGAAGCTGCTGTCGGCCATGACGATGGAATTCAGCTTATCGTTCAGCTTGCGGGCCGTGTCGAACAGCTCGTAGTCGTCCTTCGAGACTCCAAGGGTGCTCAAGTATCCCATGAACGTGCTATCCGTAATAAATTTCAGCGATTCCTTCTCGTACCCGTCTAGCAAGAGGCTTAGCTTCCCGGCGGTCTGAGCCGTAGTCTGGGCCGTCGCATCCGCGACTTTCTGCTTGATGATGGAGCTGGATTTCGAATATGAGAACCATCCTAGACAGAGAACGCAAGCGAGAATGCTGCAAAAAATAAGCAAGAACAGTTTCATGCCGACGGAACGAATCGGATTCTCGATCTTCGTCCCTTTCAATTGTCCGCCGAACTTTTTAGAAAAAACGCTTACACTTTCGGCGCCCTTTTTCCAGTTAATCGCATCTACACGTTCTCGCAACGATTTTTTCATCTGTGTAACACCCTCTTCTTCGTAGTGACGACTGACTTTGCTGTAACAAAAAGGACTTATCGAATAGCTCCCGCACCCCTTAGGCGAACGATGCCAAGGAATGACTTTAGAGAGACAATTCGACAAGTCCGAACAAAACTCCTCTTCAATATTAAAAATAAATTAAAATTTTTACGCGAAAAGTTGGTTATTTTATCCGATTTTTTTGCGCATGAGGTCGAACGGCCGCACCGGGTGATCGACGGCGATCCGGATGCGCTGCAACGGATGGCGAGCGACCGTCAGCGGATTGCCTTCCTCGTCCGTCAGTTCGCCCACGAGCTGTTTGAAATGTCTGCCGCCCGGACCGATAAACTCGACTTCCATGCCTGGACGGAACGGGCTGCGTTGTTGGACGATAGCCGTACCTGTCGCTTCGTCGTAATCGGTCACGATCGCCGCGAAGTCGTAAGGCGCCGGTTTCTCCTCCGCTTCGTAAATATGCTCCTCGGCTCCCGGAACCGTGTAGAAGAAGCCCGTGTTGAGCGGCCGGTTCGCGGCTTTGCCGATCTCGTCGACCCACTCTTGGCGCAATTCATACGTCTCCGGATTGTCCATATACGCGTCAATCGCTTGGCGGTAGGCGTTAACGACGGATGCGACGTAATGAATGCTCTTCATTCGCCCTTCAATCTTGAAGCTGTCGACGCCCGCGTCGATCAGGTCGGGGATATGCTGGATCATGCACAAGTCCTTCGAACCCATCGTGAACAGATTCTGCCCGGGCTCCATGACGGACGTTTCGTCCGCGTGCAGATCGTATTTCCAACGGCACGATTGGCAGCAGCCCCCGCGATTCGAATCCCTGTCGGTAAAATGGTTGGAGAGGACGCAGCGGCCCGACACCGACGAGCACATGGCACCGTGAATGAACACTTCGAGCTCGATATCCACCTTCTGTTTCATTTCGCGGATTTCGTCCATCGTCGTCTCGCGGGCGAGCACGACTCGAGGCAAACTTTCTTCTTTCCAGAATTGGACCGCCTGCCAGTTCATCGTCGATTGTTGCGTGCTCAGGTGAACTTCAAGCTTAGGCGCGACCTTCATCGCGACCTCCACGATCGCGGGATCGGCGGCGATAATGGCGGCGATTCCGGCTTTCTCGAGCTCGCGCAAGTAATCGGCGATGCCGTCCAAGTCTTCTTGGTGCGCGTAGATGTTCGTCGCGACGAACACCTTCGCTCCGTACTTGGCCGCGAATTCCACGCCCTCGCGCATTTCCTCGAAGCTGAAGTTGTCCGCGTTCGAGCGCAAGCCGTATTGCTGTCCGCCGATATACACCGCATCCGCGCCGTAGTGAACCGCGAACTTGAGCTTTTCTAAATTGCCCGCGGGCGCGAGCAGCTCCGGCTTAGCCAGCCGGTGGCGTCGGCCGTATCTCGATGGGGTCTCCATAACCGTTGTTTGTGACATCTTAGAACTTCCTCCTTTCATTGCCTTTAATAAACTTGTTCTTTATAGAGAAATCCGAATCCGAGCTCGCGGTCCGGGTTCTGAAGGTTGCGGATGGGCGCGAGCCACTCGTCTTTGAAACGGTATGCGCCAGGGTCCTGCTGCCAGGCGTCCAATGCCGCCCGGTAGCACTTGAGCACCGTAACATTATATTCTTCCGACTTCAGTAGCGGCTCCACGAAGAAGCTGTCCACTTTGGCTTCGATCAGCTCATCTAGAGCCTCGAGCAGGCAGATATCGTCCGGGCTCATGACATGAGTGCCGTTCGCGTCCTCGTATACGGGGAACTTCTCGTCCGGCCGCTCGGTCTCTACGAGGAACAAGCCTTGATCCGGGCCTTTGCGGATGAGCGTCGCGTCGCGTCCGATATGCTGGACGTAGCTTTCGAGCAAGTTGCGATGGGAATGGTAGATGTTCGTCATCCCGTGAACTTGGACTTGAAGCTCGATATCGATATGGCTTCGGAGATCGGCGATCTCCTCGCCGTTCAGTTCGCGGGCGGCGACCATGCGAACGGCGCCGCGGCGAGACCAGAACGATGCTGCCGAAGAGTTCGTTCCCGTCATCTCGGCGTTCCAGTGCAGCTTCAGCTCGGGCGCATGCTCGCGTGCGTTAAGCAGCACGGCCGGATCGCCGAAGACGACTCCGTCCGCATTCGCTTCCTGCACGGCGCGCAAATAGGCCGGCAAAGCCTGAAGCTCTTCGTTACGGAACAGCTTGTTGACGTTCACGTAGGCCTTGGCGCCTATCCGATGAGCGGCTGCGACGGCTTCCTGTAATTGATCGGCGCCGATATCGCCGGGCTGGCGCATCGCGAACTTCGCCTCGCCGATGAGAACGGCCGACGCGCCGGCTTGAATATAACGTTCGAGCTGCTCTATCGAACCTGCGGAGACGAGCAACTCGGGTATAGTCGATGTCATTGTACAATCACCTCTCAAATCTGAAGCCCGGATGAAGCGACGTCAATCGCTTCATCCGGGCCGAGGCGCGCTTCATGGAGCGCGTCTTCTTAGGACTTCTTGGCATTCTTCTCGTTCTTCTCGCTAGTCTGAATGTTCTTCTGATGCTGCTTATAGGTGACGGCGAACAAATGCGTATTGGTGCCGTCTTTCTTCGTGACGTAGTACATGAAATCGGTCTTGTCCGGGTACAGCGCGGCTTCGATCGACTTATAGCTCGGCGTCGCGATCGGCCCGGGCGGAAGTCCTGCGTTCAAATACGTGTTATACGGGCTTTCGACCTTCAAGTCTTCTTGCAGCAGACGCTCTTTCTGCTTATCGAGCAAGTACTGGATCGTAGCGTCGATCTGCAGCGGCATCTTTTTCTTCAGACGGTTCTGAATGACGCTCGAGACGATCGGACGTTCTTCGTCGATGACGACTTCGCGCTCGATAAGAGATGCGATCGTAAGCAACTGATGGACCGTTAGTCCCCGTTCCTCGAGCTCGGTCTGCCAATCCTCTGGCAGTTGGTCGAGTTTGCGGTCCAACTCGGCGAGCATCCGGTTGATGATCTCCGCTTCCGTCGCGCCGCGTTTAAATTCGTACGTATCCGGGAACAGATAACCTTCGAGCGGGTACCTTAACGAGCCGTCCGTCGGCAACGACGACGTCCATGCCGAACCGGTCCATAAAGAAGGATTTTTGGCCGCGTCGAGGAACTTCGTCCGGTCCGCCGCTCCCGCTTCGGCCAGCCTCTGGGCGATTTGCTGCACCGTGAAGCCTTCCGGAATCGTGAATCGGATCGTCGCAGCCGCCACGATATCGCCCGCGTCGAACTTAGCGACGATTTCTTCTCGGGTCATGCCGGGCGTAAGCTTGTATACCCCCGCTTGGAAACGCGAGCCTTCGTCCTTCAGTTTCATCCATCCGCTGAATAAGAATGCGTTACGTATAAGTCCTTTTTCCTCGAGAAGCTCGGCGATTTTCTGCGCCCGCATCCCCGGGGTAATGATCACTTCGATCGGCTTTCCGGCCGAAGGCGGACGCAGGCCGTTCCATAAGTAGAATAAAGCACCCGCACCGATAGACAGAACAATGCCCAGCGCGATCAAGAATGACCATAAGAACACTCTCGGCTTACGGCGCGGAACGTAGGTCGTGTTGCTCGTCTTCGCCCTCGGCGGCTGCTGCTCTTCCGGCGCTTGCTGGACCGGGATGGCAGCCCGCGGATCTCTGACGAGACGCGTCGATTCGATAGGATCTTGCGCGCGAGGCGCTTCCTCGCGAATTTGCTGCGCCAAGCCTTCGAATTTGAGCGTGCTTTCCTCTACGTCTTGGTGCTTAGCCGCGAACTGTTCCCGCAGCCGATCCCGTTCGGCTTTCAGCGTCTCAACGTCATCCGCGTCTTTGTCATCGTTCAGTTGGCTGCCGTAATACGATTTCCAGCCATTCGATTGCGACTCATCGTCTCTAGCCACGCTTATGTTTCCCCTCCAGCAAGCCCTCTAACATGGTGAAAAAGAGCGGTCTCCCGCTCTTTCGATACTCTCAACATCAGGGCTGGTCATCACTGCCAAATTGCGTATCGTCGTAAGCTTCGGCTACCGCTTCCCACTCGTCGTCGTCTTCAACGGTCTCGAGCTGCAAGCTTCCTTGCTCGTCTTCTACGATCCGAAACACCTCGATGGCGTCTTCTCCTTGCATCGATCCCGATTGAAGCACCGCGTACGACGTTCCGTTAACCGACAATTCGGCCAATATTTCGTAAGTTTCCTGCTCGCCGTTCAGCTCGATCGTGTTGCCGTACTGCCGGCGCAACGCTCCGCTTTCGCTCACGCTTTGTCACCTTCGGCTTCGTCGAATTCTCCGACGAGCGTATTGAACGTTTCCTCCACCATATCCCATTCGGCGGGATCTTCGATCGGGAACAGCTGAATATCGTCGTTCTCTTCCTCATACCGGAAAGCGAACACTTCTTGCTCTTCTTCTCCGTCGTCTTCGGCTGGAACGACCATGATGTATTTACGGTCGGTGCCGTCATCGAGCTCGAACCTCATGATCACCTCGAACGCCTCTTCGTTGCCCTCGTCGTCCGGGATATAAATAATTTCCGCTTCTTCTTCGTCGTGGATATGGTTGTTGTCACTCATGGGCTTCCCTCACTTTGGTTTCGAGTCTAGATAACTTTGCAACAGGATGGCGGCAGCCATCTTGTCGATGACTTGCTTCCGCTTGCTGCGGCTGACGTCCGCTTCGAGCAATGTCCGTTCCGCCGCGACGGTGGTTAGCCTTTCGTCCCATAATTGGACGGGTAATCCTAGTTTCTGTTTGATGCGCTCCGCGAATGCGATGCAATTTTCCCCACTTGGTCCAATCGTACCGTTCATGTTCTTCGGCAGTCCAACGATGATGCTATCGACCTCATGCAGCTTGACGAGCTCTTCGATCCGCCCGAGCTCGTCTTTGACGAGCTTCTTGTCGATGACCTCGGAGCCCTGCGCCGTCCACCCGAATGCATCGCTGATCGCAACCCCGATCCGACGCTCCCCGTAATCAAGTCCCATCGTGCGCATCGGTTAACGGTTCTGCTGAAGGTAGAACCGGACGAGCTCTTCGATCAGCTCGTCGCGTTCCTTCTTCCGAATCAGGCTGCGCGCGTTATTATGGCGAGGGATATAAGCCGGATCGCCGGACAGCAGATAACCGACGATCTGGTTAATCGGGTTGTATTCCTTCTCTTGTAACGCATCATGAACCAAGAACAGAATATCGCGGGACGAAATCTCTTGGGGGTCTGCGATGACGTCGAACTTTACGGTCTGATCCAGATGGTTCTTATCCGGCTGACTCATAGCCTGCACCTCGCTCTCCTATTAACGCACATGTCGCTCTTTGTATTCATCATATCATATTCTTCATTGGACAGGAAATCGCACTTACGCTTGCGCCGATACGAGTCTCTCCGCGGCAGCGAGCGCTTCCGCAAGCTTGGAAGGATCTTTGCCTCCCGCTTGCGCCAGCTCAGGCTTGCCTCCCCCGCCGCCTCCGCAGATCGCCGCGATCTCTTTGATCAACTTGCCGGCGTGGAGCCCCTTGCCGACGAGATCGCTCGTTACGGCAACGATCAGATTCACTTTGTCGCCGTCTACGGCGCCGAGCGCCAATACGGCGGAGCCAAGCTTCGCCTTCAGCTCGTCGGCCACGCCGCGCAGCGCGTCCATGCCGCTCGCGTTCACTTGCGCGGCAAGCAGCGTGACGCCGCCAACCGACTTCGCTTGGCCGACCAGATCGGCCGCTTCCAGGCGGCTAAGCTTGCTTTGCAGCGACTCGTTGTCGCGCTGCAATTGGCGAGCTTCCGCTTGCGCCGCTTCGATCCGCTTCGGCACGTCTGCGACGCTCGACTTCAGAAGCGCGGCAGCCTGCTTCAGCAAGCCCAATTGATCGTCTAGATAGTCGTAAGCTCCTTTGCCAGTCACCGCTTCGATCCGGCGAACGCCGGAACCGATGCCGCCCTCGCTCACGAGCTTGAACAAGCCGATCTGCGACGTGTTGCGTACATGGCAGCCGCCGCATAGCTCAAGGCTGTAGTCGCCGACGCGAACGACGCGGACGATATCGCCGTATTTCTCGCCGAAGAGCGCCATCGCGCCCATCGCTTTCGCTTCCGAGATCGGTTTCAAGGAAATGTCGAGCTCCGTGCCGAGCCAGATTTGCTCGTTCACGCGGCGCTCGATGTCGGCCAGCTCTTCCGGCGTTACGGCGCCGAAATGCGAGAAATCGAAGCGCAGACGCTCCGGTCCGACGAGCGATCCCGCTTGGTTAACGTGCTCGCCTAGCACTTCTTTGAGCGCCTTGTGGAGCAAGTGCGTAGCCGTATGGTTCTTAATCGTGTCGCCGCGCTCGGCCGCGTTCACCGCAGCCGTAACGGTATCGCCTACGCGCAGCGCGCCGGCGGTAATCGTCACTTGGTGCACATGCTGGCCGTAAGGAGCTTTGCTCAGCCCGAGCACTTCGGCGATCGTGCCGTTCCCGGACAGCGTTCCGACGTCGCTCACTTGGCCGCCGCTTTCCGCGTAGAACGGTGTCCGGTCGAGAATGACGAGCACCTTCTCGTCCACGCCTGCCGCATCCACGAATTGATTGTCGGCGACGATGGCGATCACGCGAGCTTCCGCAGTCAGTTGATCATATCCGACGAACTCGCTCTTGTCCGTATAATCGGCTAGCGGGCCGCCTTGAACCTTCATGCTGTCCGTCTCTTGACGCGCGGCGCGAGCGCGCTCGCGCTGCTCTTCCATCGACGAGTCGAAGCCTGCGCGGTCAACGGTCATGCCTTGCTCCGCCGCGTAATCCTCGGTCAGATCGAACGGGAAGCCGTACGTATCGTATAGCTTGAACGCGTCCGGTCCGGTAATTTCTTTCTTTCCTTCCGCGCGCGCTTTGGCGCATAGCTCCGCAAGAATCGCGAGTCCGTCCGTTAACGTCTCATGGAACCGCTCTTCCTCGGTGCGGATCACCTTCTCGATGAATTCGCGCTTCTCGAGCACTTCCGGATAGTAGCCTCCCATCACCTCGCCTACGGTCGCCGTCAGCTCCCACAGGAACGGGCGATCGATGCCGAGCACTTTGCCGTAACGCACCGCGCGGCGAAGCAAGCGGCGAATGATGTAGCCTCTGCCTTCGTTGGACGGCAGCACGCCGTCGCCGATCGCGAAGGTCACCATGCGGACGTGGTCGGCGATGACTTTGAACGCGACGTCGTATTCCGCGTTCGTCTTATACTTAATGCCCGAGATGGCGCTCGTGCGTTCAATGTACGGCATGAACAGGTCGGTGTCGAAGTTAGAATCGACGTCCTGCACGATCGACGTAATGCGCTCGAGACCCGCGCCCGTATCGATGTTCTTGTTCGGAAGCGGCGTATAGCTGCCGTCCTTGTTATGGTTGAACTGCGAGAACACGAGGTTCCATACCTCGAGGAAGCGCTCGTTCTCTCCGCCCGGGAAGCATTCCGGATCGGACAGGTCGCCGTACTTGTCCCCGCGGTCGTAGAAAATTTCCGTACAAGGACCGCAAGGACCTTCGCCGATATCCCAGAAGTTGTCCTGCAGCTTAACGATGCGCTCGGCCGGCAAGCCGATTTTCTCGTTCCAGAACTTGTACGCCTCTTCGTCCTCCGGATAGACGGTGACTGACAGCTTCTCCGGCTCGAAGCCGATCCACTGCGGGCTCGTCAGGAACTCCCACGCCCAGGTGATGACTTCTTCCTTGAAGTAATCGCCGATCGAGAAGTTGCCGAGCATCTCGAACAACGTGTGATGGCGGCGCGTCTTGCCGACGTTCTCGATGTCGTTCGTGCGGATGCACTTCTGCGAGTTCGCGATGCGCGGATTCTCCGGCTTTACGCGGCCGTCGAAGTATGGCTTGAGCGGCGCCATGCCGGCGTTGATCCACAGCAGGGATGGATCGTTATGAGGCACGAGCGGCGCGCTCGGCTCGATTTGGTGTCCTTTGCTTGCGAAAAACTCCAGCCATTTGGCGCGGATTTCAGCGGCTTTCATCGGTTTCACGGGTAATTCCTCCAGGCTTAGTGTTAGTTATTATGGGGGCTCCCCCAGACTATTTCCCCAAAAAGTGAAGACGAGCTTCGAAGTATTTCCGATTACTTTTCGGGGATCCCGATGAGGGTACGTCACTTTTGGGGGAACAAAAAAAGTCCCTGAATAAATTCAGGGACGAATGTCTTCGCGGTACCACCCTGGTTATCGCGCGCGAGCGCGCGATCTCCTCTGCAAGTCGTAACGGCCTTCGCCGGCGGATTTCGTCCGCGCTCGGAAACCGGCTTCCCCTGCCCTTCGCAACGAAGATTCTCTCAGCGGAACGACATTCGAGCGATACCGTTCAACGGTTCGCGAGAATGCGCAACGAATCTTCTCTCTGATCCTGCGGTCTGCAAAGTACTCATGTTTCGTCCATGCGTTACCATATGGTTAACATTTAAATTATAGTCAACCGTATTCCGCGCTGTCAAACGGTTTTTCGACGAATGTAGTACGCGCCCAGATGCTGCGCGACGACTTTCATCGCCGCGTAGAACGGAACGGCGAGAATCATTCCGACGATGCCGGCCAGCTTGCCTCCGACGAGCAGGACGAGAATGATCGTGAGCGGATGCATTCTCATCGAACGGCCGACGACTTGCGGACTGATGACGTTGCTCTCGATGTTCTGGCACAGCGTATTCACGATCACGACGAGCAGCACCATTTTCCAAGAGATCGTTGTTGCCATGAGCAGTGCCGGAAGCGCGCCGAAGAACGGACCGAGGTAAGGAATGATATCGAACAGCATGACGAACCCCGCCATCAGAAGCGGATACGGCATCCCGATGATCAAATAGCCGATGTAAGCCAGCACGCCTATGCAGAACGACACGATGAATTGACCGCGTATGTAGCTGCCGAGCGCCGCGTCGATATCCTTCATGAGCCGGATGGCGCTCTTCCGGTGGGCACGCGGGACGTACTGCAGGGCGGCCCTCTCGAACACGTCCATATCCTTTAACATGTAGAAAGCGAGGAAAGGGACGATCATCGCGGCGAACAGTACGTTAACGACCGCTCCCAAGTTGTTCAGAAAACCCGCGATTTGCTCCTCGATCTGCTTCTCGAAGCCCTCGATCGATTTGTTGATGCCGTCTCTGACGCTTTCCGGGAGCGTCGCGGGATTATTGAATTGATCGACGACGTTCTGCGCGCGCATCGTCAGCTCGGGCATATGCTCCCCAAGCTCCTCCGCCTGCTTCATGAACATCGGGATGACGTTCACCAGAATGACGACGCACGCCGAGATGAATACCGCATAGATCAGCAGCACGGCCGCCGTTCGGGGCACTTTGCGATTGTGCAGCAGATTGACGATCGGGTTCAGCACGTAGGAAATGATCATCGCCACGAGGAAAGGAGCGAGCACGGCTTTCAGGAAACCCCAGACGGACAGCAGCATCGGCCGCACCAGGACGAGCAGAAACATCACGAGCAAGACGAGAATCGTATAGATCAGTACGGAAAATAGACGGCTTTGAGCAAACCGGTTCAACTCTCCACCCCCTGTATGGCCGCAAGCGACGTTCCTTTCCATTATATGTACTTGTCCGCGCGTCTAAACCACACGGAGGGTGTAAACAAAACGCGCCGGCTAACTCCTGGACGGAGCAACCGGCGCGATTCTTAAGCTTATTCTGATTATGCGTTAATTCGCGTGTACTTGCGGGGCTTCCGATTCGCTGAAAAAAAGGTCGTCAAGCGAGCTAAGCGTACCGTCTTCCTCGACTTGGTACACCGACATTTTTTCTCCGTTCACCGTCAGTTCGATGAAACAGCTCCAGCAATAAAATTGATGGGAACCGATTTTACCGATATCTTTCGAATTGCAATTCGGGCATCTCATCATCCGTCTTCACCTGTCACTTTCCGCGTTTGATCTCTCTCCAATACCCGCTCGTACGAGGCGGGTACAATAAGGGCGTTCTCGCCGATCACGACGTTGTCGGGCTGCTCCGGCAGGAACAACCGTTTGCGCCCTTCCATCACGTCAGCAAGAAAACCGTCCGTTAACTCGTATCCTATTATCTGTTTTCCCGCCGTCTCTTTAAAATAAACGTCCGTTATATCGCCGAGACGCAGACCCTCTTTGGTATAAACCGGCATGTCCTTCAATTGGATGACGCCGGTATGGTAGGTGCGCAGCAGTCGTTTCTTGTCTACGATCGCAATCTCCGCGTTGTCCCGAATGAACAAGACATCCGGTCCGCAGGAGACGACATCTTCCCAATGGACGACTTTATACGCTTTGCGTAACCACACGCGGTGGTCAAGCACGACGCCGCTCAAACTCCAAAATTCGTCGAATCGTATATCTTTGACTCTTCCTATCCGCCTGCCGCTCTGGAGCAGCACCGGAAGGCCGAGTACCTGTTGAATTTGGATCATCCAGCGCCCCTTGATTAGGACTTCTGCTATTAATTACGCAGCCGCGCCCAAATGGTTGCAATAATTCGTGCTGTTTTTTCAGCTTCTTCGCTAGTATTACCCAATCCGAAGCTAAATCTTACAGCGGATGCAACGATTTCTGGCGGAAGTCCCATCGCTTGCAGCACGTGGGAAGGCTGCAGCGAGCCCGACGTGCACGCCGAGCCGCCGGAAGCCGACACTCCGGACAGGTCGAGATTCATGAGCATATTCTCGGACCGGATGCCTACGAAGCTAACGTTCGCGATGTGGGGCAATCTTGCGGCAGCTTCCGCGTTCACGACGAAAGCGTCTTTGCCGATTAATTCGGATAATTCCGATAAGAACCGGTCCCGGATCGTCTCGACATGCTTCGCGCGCTGCTGGCGATTCGTTACGGCCAATTCCGCGGCCTTCGCGAACGCGGCGATGCCGGCGACGTTCTCCGTGCCGGCGCGGCGCTTGCGTTCTTGGGAGCCGCCGTGCAGCAAAGGCTGGAAAGGCGCGCCTTTGCGGACGTACAGCAACCCTACGCCTTGAGGTCCGTTGATCTTATGCGCGGAAAGGCTGAGGAGGTCGATGGGCAAGACGCTCAGATCGATCGGCATGTAGCCGAAAGCCTGCACCGCATCGACATGCATCGCGGCTTTATGTAAACGAGCCCATTCGCCGATCTCGGCGATAGGCTGTAACGTTCCCGTTTCGTTGTTACCGGCCATGATGCTGACGACCGCCGTCGTGTCGTCGATAGCCGCCTTAGCATCCGCAATCGACACGCGGCCTTGGTCATCGACAGGAAGGACGGTGAGCTTGAAGCCTTGCTTCTCCAATTGCTTGCATGCGTGCAAGACCGCATGATGCTCGATCGCCGTCGTGACGATTCCGGTGCGTCCCTTGTCGCGCTGCGCCCATGCGGCGCCGAACAGAGCCGCGTTATCGCTCTCGGTGCCGCCGCTCGTGAAGACGAGCTCCGACGCCTCGCAGCCAAGACAACGCGCTAGAACATCTCTGGCCGCCGTTACTCGGCTTCTGGCCTCCCGCCCCTGCGCGTGCAGGCTGGACGCGTTGCCCGGACCCGCGCTCGCCGCTTCGACGTACGCCCGAATAACGTCCTCGTGCATCGGAGTGGTGGCGGCATGGTCGTAATAGATGGAGCTCAATGCCTTGCACCTTCTTTTAGATGTAGAACATATAGTTATCCGCTTTGCCTTCGCCTTTGA
Organism: Bacillota bacterium; assembly: GCA_023460795.1. Classification (GTDB taxonomy): domain Bacteria; phylum Bacillota; class Bacilli; order Paenibacillales; family Paenibacillaceae; genus Cohnella. The sequence goes on from JAEWPC010000017.1 coordinate 14,740, forward strand.
AATGAATCAGGTCGGTGAGCAGCGTCGTGTCCAGCACCTGCGCGATGCTGTCCCGGATGCGCAGCCACAAATCCCGCTTCGCCGGATCGTCCTCTTCGGTGAAATCGACGGGACTGATCGGCCCTTCCAGAATGCGGATGACGTCGCCGGCCGAAATCGAATCCGGTTCCTTCGACAGAATGTATCCGCCGTATGCGCCCCTGACGCTTTTGACTAGTCCCGCGTTACGCAGCGGAGCGATGAGCTGTTCGAGATAATGCTCGGAGAGCCCGTTTTTCTCGGCAATGCTCTTCAAGGAAATCGGACCTTCGCCGAATTTAGCCGCAAGTTCCATCATAATCGTTAAGCCGTAGCGGCCCTTCGTCGAAATTTTCAAATTGAACACCTGCTTTCTCGTCGGAAGCACGAAATCGTGTAACGTACTGTCTGACCATCCGGAGAATTGGAGGGTATCCCCATATCATATCTATGTTATCACATCTACTTACGTTGTGGTCAAAAAAAAGTTGTCATATTCATGACGGGAACTCGCCACATGTGAGAAGCTTGCGCGAGTGTGCTACACTAAAGATGAGCCATTGGCTCATTCAGGGTAAGGGAATCCGTCAGGGAGTGAATATAGATGATCGACAATGTTTATGCGGACCGGTTTCCGGATCCTTCCAAAGTTCGCGTCGTCGTCGGCATGTCGGGGGGCGTCGATTCCTCCGTCACGGCGCTTCTGCTCAAGCAACAAGGCTACGACGTTATCGGCGTGTTCATGAAAAACTGGGACGACACCGACGAGTTCGGCGTATGCACCGCGGAAGAAGACGCTGAGGACGTACGCCGCGTCTGCGACCAGATCGGCATCCCTTACTATACGGTGAACTTCGAAGCGGAATATTACGACAAAGTGTTCGAATACTTCCTCGAGGAATACCGTCGGGGCAGGACGCCGAATCCCGATGTCATGTGCAACCGGGAGATCAAATTCGGAGAGTTCCTACAGAAGGCGCTCGACTTGGGCGCGGACGTCATCGCGACCGGCCACTACGCGCGCGTGTCTCTCGTCGATGGAGAGTATCGCTTGCTTCGCGGCGTCGATAACAACAAAGACCAAACTTACTTCCTGCATGCGCTCAACCAGTCGCAGCTGTCACGGGCAATGTTCCCGATCGGCCATCTGCAAAAGCCGGACGTTCGCAAGATCGCGGAAGCAGCAGGTCTGTACACGGCGAAGAAAAAAGACAGCACCGGCGTATGCTTCATCGGCGAGCGGAACTTCAAGGAGTTCTTAAGCCAGTACTTGCCGGCGAAGCCAGGCAACATGGTGGACTTGGTCAGCGGCGAAGTCAAAGGACGCCATGACGGCTTGATGTATTATACGCTGGGGCAGCGGCAAGGGCTCGGCATCGGCGGCTCGGGAAGCGGCGAACCGTGGTTCGTGGCGGACAAGGATTTAGCGGAGAACGTGCTCTATGTCGTGCAGGGCGATGTTCATCCGAGCTTGTATTCGGTCGGCTTGACCGCGACCGGCGTCAACTGGATCAGCCCGAGCGAACCAACGGCGCCGATTCGGTGCATGGCGAAGTTCCGCTACCGCCAGCCGGATCAAGGCGTGACAATCACGCCGCTTGGTGATGGCACCTACAGCGTCGTGTTCGACGCCCCGCAGAAGGCGGTCACGCCGGGCCAAGCCGTCGTGTTCTACGACGGCGACGTCTGCCTCGGCGGCGGCACGATCGACAAGGTGCACAAGCTGGAAGCGGCTCGGGCCGGGGTTTGACCCGGCCGTGGAACCACATTTTCTTACCGCTTCGGCGGTAGGAAGGGTGGTTTTTTCTTTGGTAGTGTGTAGGGATAGGCGGTTTACCCGCTCATCCGTGCTAGTTGGAGCTTGTTTCGAGCCGAGATAAGCGGTTTCTCCGCTTATCTGTGCCAATTGAAGCTAGTTTAGGACCGAGATATGCGGTTTCTCCGCTCATCTGTGCCAATTGAAGCTAGTTTAGGACCGAGATAAGCTGCGGTTTCTCCGCTCATCCGTGCCAGTTGGAGCTTGTTTCGAGCCGAGATAAGCGGGTATCCCGCTCATCCCAGCTTGGATGCCAAGTTTGTAAGGCGGTACTTATACGCACGTACATTACTTCCACCTAATCTCTCCAAGAGTCCGCGTGCTTCCGCCTGTCTGATGACGCATCTCGCAGCTTCCGTCCCCACCTGCAACCACTCGCACGCTTCCTTCATCCCGAACGCCCTGTTGTTCAGCCAGGCGCAGCGGATGAGTTCCCGTTCGTAGACAGGTAGCTCCATCCAGCCGAGACCACCGCCGCGGTCAGCGCTTCCATTGCCGCCGAACCGGCCAAGCATCTCGTATACGGAGCGACGGCACGCATCCGGCTTCTTGTCGAGCTCGTCCCAGCTGAATGGCATGTAGCGGTAACCGAGATTCATGAGCGTGCGTACGCGCATCCGCTCGAACGAGAAACGGTCTCGCGTGATCTTCTCCGCATGAACGACGAACCCGTCCGCCTCGAACGCGACGCGCCATACCCGGTGGAACACGTCTACGTAAATCTTGACGCCGGACAAGCTCATCACCTCATGCTCGAGCACCAAATCTTCAAATGTACCGAGCACGTACCAAAGCATCTCCAGCAGCTTTTTCGTTCCGGTTAAATCCTTGTTCAGCATCTCCAGCCGCATCCCCGTGGCATTCCGTCTCTGTTCCTCAAGGAAAGCCTCGTACGCCTCCTCGAATCCAACGATCCTTTCACCATGCCGAATTCGCATGACCATCCGATCCCCTCCCCGAGCTCATCTTCACCAAACCGCTAAACAACCAATCCGCCAACCGCGCCACCAAATAAAAAAGCCGCCCGCTCCCGCGAGGGAACGGACGGCGCGTGCTTCGCACCAAGCTATGGAATGAAAAACCCCTTGCCCGGCTGACCGGTACAAGGGGCGTCGATGCTCAGTTCGTGATTATGAAAATAAGTCCTCGCTTCGCGAGACTTACAGTTTCACCACGTTGGATGCTTGAGGACCACGGTTGCCTTGAGTGATTTCGAACTCAACCGCTTGGCCTTCTTCCAAAGTTTTGAAGCCATCGCCTTGGATTGCGGAGAAGTGAACGAATACATCGTTGCCGTCTTCTACCGAGATGAATCCATAGCCTTTTTCTGCGTTAAACCACTTAACTGTTCCTCTCAAATGAAAAACCTCCTAAAATCTCGCCGTTCTCGGCGAATGAGGTAATTATAACCGAATCGCAGGCAACTTGCAATATGCCAACCCTCGCCTTTACCCTCGTTTAACCAGTCGTAGCAAGGAACTAGGGGTCGGAGTAAACGGCAAACCGGTCGGGATAATCTCCGCTTCCGCAGTACTCGCCACCCTATCAATCAGGTCTGGAAGATAGGGGATCGGCTCCCACTTTAAGGTAACCAAGGGATAGATCCGCAGCTGTCCGCCCGGCTTCAATACGCGCAGCAACTCCTCGATCGCCGCCGTATGGAAGTGTTCATCGAAGCTGTCGCCATATAAGAATAAGAAGTGACTGCACACCGCAAGCGAAAAGAAGCTTTCGGCGAAAGGCAGGCTCGGCAACGCCGCCGCGACATAACGCTCGCGCGCGCCTTCGCTCCGGAAATCTTCGGCGAACCGCTTGAGCGATTGTTCCCGCAGCTTCCGGTGCTGCTCCGGCGAGCCGTAGAAGCTCCAGTCGAACGAACCCGCGGCAGCCGCGATCTTGGCTGACGACACCTCGATCTCCTTCTCCGCATCGGCAATGACTTGCTCCGTCAGACCCGCGTAGAACGGGTCTGCGGCATACGCATCGACGCCGATCCCGCGCATATGCGCCGTGAACGATGAGCCGCCTCCCGCGACGTCCAGCACCGGACCGGCGAGCCAATCGGCTTCCGTCAACCGGAACATCGCCTCGTACTCCTTGAACGCCCGGCAAGTGTTCGCAACCCCCGTCTGCGGATATGCCGGCGGTTTGCCCTCGCCGGTTGAACCACCTTGAAATTCATTCATTGCACTCGTCTCCTCTCATCTCTTCCAAGCTCGTCTCGTCTAATCTCGGCTCTCATTTCACGCTCGCATGAAATGATTACCAGTAGAATTGCACAGGGAAGCGCACCTGTCAACCGCCTTTTTCCAGGCTGACGTTGCTTTCTCCGCCCATCTCTTCTATGATGAAAAAAAACGGCAATCGCTGCCAAGATCAGGAGAGTACGCATGTTCGCGAAACATACCGTCTACAAACACGACAATTACAATATGCTTACCGTAGAAGTGCAAGGAAAGACGCTCGTCGTACGCGAAATATCGGATCAATGGGGCGAGGAATGCCACAAATTCCTGAGCCGCCCGGAGATGATGGATTGGGCGCAGCGCCGATTCCGCGCCGAGGATTTCCCCGGAGGCGAAGAGGAACTCCAGCTTACGATGGAGAAGCTTCGCAACATCTAAACCGCTGACCGTCAGGAGGCATCGTCTGTCACATGGAAGCCAATATTATCTTCATAATTTCGGCATTCGCGCTTGCCGGCGTCATCATTATGATGCGCGAACGCATTCCGTCGAACTTGCGCCGCGGGCTCGCCCTCACCTCGATCGCGCTGGTGCTGTTCGCCTTCTTCCTTATCGTGTACAGCTTCTACAAGGCAGGCAGCTAATCTTAGGCGCCTAGCCGATGTAAACATCCGATCGCGCAGGGGCATACTGATCCAGGAAACCATTCCCGCTAACCGGAGGTTCCTATGAGACCGCATCCCCTGCCCGTCGCCGCCGTCATGGCGGCTTTCGTATTGATGGCTGGCACGATCCAGCACTCATCCGCTTATTCCGCGTCGAACGGCGATGGAATCCATTCCGCGCCGGCCGCACGCGACAATCCCTTAAGGAGGTCATCGAACCCTATGAGCCAAGTACCTAAACGAAGCGAGACGCCGCAAGAGCACCGTTGGAAGCTGGAAGACTTATACCCTAACCAGGCGGCATGGGATGCCGAGTACGGCAAAGTAAAGAAGATGTTGGGCGACATCGCTTCCTTCCAAGGCAAGCTGAAGGACGCCGACGCGATCGACCGTTGCTTTACGCTCGATGACGAAATCTCCTTGCTCACGGAGCGCCTGTACGTGTACGCCAACATGCGGCACCACGAAGATACGGCCGAACCGACGTATCAAGCGCTGTCGGACAAATCGAAGAAGCTGAGCGTGGATGTGAGCGAAGCGACTTCCTTCATTACGCCGGAAATTCTGAGCCTGTCCGAATCCGAGCTAAAGGCGCTGACGGAAGATCCCAAGCTGGCGAAATTCAAGCGCACGCTAACCGAGATGCTCCGTCAGAAGCCGCACACCTTGTCGAAGAACGAGGAGTCGCTGATGGCGCAAGTCGGCAACTTGTCCCAAGCTCCGAACACGATTTTCGGCATGCTGAACAACGCGGATCTGAAGTTCCCTAAAGTAAAGAACGACCAAGGAGAAGAAGTCGAGCTCTCCCACGGCCGCTACATTCAATTCCTCGAAAGCCGCTATCCGGAAGTCCGGCGAGACGCTTTCAAGGCGATGTACGATACATACGCCAAATGGAAAAACACGCTGGCCGCCACCTTGAACGCCAACGTGACCAAAAACCTATTTTACGCCAAAACCCGTAAGTACCCGTCCGCGCTCGAGATGTCGCTGTTCGGCGACAACATCCCGCAGTCGGTATACGACAATCTGATCGGGACGATCCACGAGTTCCTCCCGCTCATGCACCGGTACATGGACCTGCGCAAAAAACTGCTGAAGCTGAATGAGCTTCATATGTACGACCTGTTCGTTCCGCTCGTCGACGAGTACGACCTCAAGATCACGTACGAGGAAGCGAAGCAACGCGTATACGACAGCTTGGCCCCGCTCGGCGACGATTACCGCAAGGTGCTCCAAGAAGGCTTCGACAACGGCTGGATCGACGTGTACGAGAACGAAGGCAAACGCAGCGGCGCCTACAGCTGGGGAGCTTACGGCACCCACCCTTACGTCCTGCTGAACCATAAGGACAACTTGAACAGCATGTTCACGCTCGCGCACGAGATGGGCCACGCGCTTCACTCGTACTACTCGGACACGACTCAGGAGTACCGCGACGCGCAATATACGATTTTCCTTGCGGAAGTCGCCTCCACGCTGAACGAAGCGCTGCTCATGCACGACATGCTGGAGAAGGCGGACGATCCGAAGGCGAAAATGTACCTATTGACGTATTACGCCGACCAATTCCGGACGACCGTGTTCCGTCAGACGATGTTCGCGGAGTTCGAGAAGATCATTCACGCCAAAGCCGAGGAAGGCGAAGCCCTGACTCCTCAATTGCTCAGCCAAATCTACTACGACCTGAACGTGCAGTATTACGGCAAAGACATGGTCGTCGACAAAGATATCGAGATGGAATGGGCTCGAATCCCCCATTTCTATACGAGCTTCTACGTGTACAAGTACGCGACGGGCTTCTCGGCCGCGACAAGCTTCGCGAAGCAAATTCTCGACGAAGGCAAGCCGGCCGTCGACCGCTACCTGGGCTTCCTGAAGAGCGGCGGAAGCGACTACTCGATCAACATTCTGAAGAAAGCCGGCGTCGATATGTCGTCGCCGGAACCGATTCGCCAAGCGATGAGCGTGTTCCAGGGCTTAATCGAGCAAATGGAGCAGCTTACGGCGAAATAATGACCATTGTTGTCTGGGAGAGGGGAAAAGGAAATGACCACTTCATCGGAGCAATTGAAGTTCCCGATCGGCAAGTTCGTCAAGCCGGACGGCTTGACCGAAGCGCAGCGCGCTAAGCTGATCGGAGAGCTGGCACAAGTACCGGCACAGCTGAAGCAAGCGGTTGTAAACCTTAACGACGAGCAGCTCGATACGCCTTACCGTCCGGATGGCTGGACCGTCCGTCAAGTCGTGCATCACCTCGCCGACGCGTCGATCAACCAGTACACGAGGTTTAAGCTGGCTTTGACCGAGGACAATCCGACGATCAAAGCGTTCGAGGAAGATCGGTGGGCGGAATTGACCGATTCCAAGCTTCCGATCGCCTCCTCCATCGCGTTGGTCGACGGCCTGTACGATCGCTGGAACACGTTCCTGCGCGGCATGACAGCCGAAGATTTCTCTAGAACGTTCGTGCATCCGGTTAACGGCCGGATGGACTTGAACCTCTTGCTCGCCATCTGCGTCTGGCACGGCCAGCATCATATCGCCCACATTACTTCGCTTCGCAAGCGGATGGGCTGGTAACGCACGAAAGCGCTCCTCGTTAATCGAGGAGCGCTTTATTTAGAGTATCCGGATTTAGCCATTTTTTGATCTCGTTATAAAAATATCGAAAGGAAGATCAGTTCATGAAGATTATTGTTACAGGAGTAACAGGTCAACTTGGAGGTCTCGTTATTCAACATTTGCTCAAAAAGGCTCCGACAAATCAAATAGTTGCAGTCGCACGCAATCTTGAAAAAGCCTCCGCGCTTGTGGGGTTTGACATTGAAGTCCGTCAGGGAGATTATAATAATCCGGAATCTCTCCACCATGCATTTGTTGACGGAACCAAACTACTGTTTATCTCAAGTTCAGAGACTGATGATCCACTACGTGTCGTCCAACATGCCAATGTCGTAAAAGCCGCCCGAGATGCAGGTATTAAGCAAATTGCCTATACCAGCTTTGCTTTTGCCGAGGACAATCCATTCGCTCTCGTTCATATGGCTACGGAGTATGCGATTCGCACGACGAATATTCCATACACCTTCTTGCGTAACGGTGGTTATACAGAGTTTTTCATCAATTCATCACTGAAAGCAAACGTAGAAAACGGGACGATCATTACAAATGCCGATAAGGGAAAAGTGAATTCGGTTACCCGTAGTGATCTGGCTCTTGCAGCCGCCACAGTTCTGACAGAAGATGGACATGAGAACAAGGCATACAACCTTGTTTCCAATTCTCCTTGGAGCTTTGATGATTTGGCTGAAATTCTTTCCGAAGTTTCCGGGAAGAGTGTTGTCCATCAATCGGTTTCCTTCGAAGAAGAGAAGAACATACTCGTTCGAGCAGGTATGCCGGAATCTTATGCTAGAACTACGGCTTTTATCTATAACACAGTCGCGGAGGGGAGAATGGCAAGAACGTCCGATGATTTACAAAAGCTAATTGGATTTCAAACGACTATTAAAGAGAACGTCATAAAAGCTTTGCAAGGCTAAGTCATGGCTACTTGCGGCCAATTGGAGATGGGCCAATTATAAGCCCTTCTCCACCATTTACTTGACGTACCCGAACCCAAGCACGGTGAAACTCTTCTCTTCTTCGCCCGCTGCCATTCGGATTTCCACTTCATGCTCCTTCGCGTCCTCGCCATGGACCAACAGAACGGCGTTGCAGTGCGTCCAGTTGTTCACATGAGGATCAGCGACGAGTAGCGGCTTCCCGTCGACGACGACTTCCGCTTTGCCGAAATCGCCGTTCCCCGAGTCCTTGAACACGAGAATGAGATTCCGGCACGCAAGGGTCAGCTTAAAGCTGCCGTTGCCCGAAGAAGCCGTACGCATCCAGTTGTACGGGAATTGCGGCGTTCCGTGCGGCTGATCGTCCATCTCCACGTTCTGCAGCTCCGCGTCGGTGTCCGTAAACCCACCTTCTTCTACTCGCGCGAGACCTTGATAGTTGCTGCGGTCGAGCAACCGCATGCCTACGAAGTCGTTGCCGATTATCGGCGGCTTATCGACCTGGATATCCTCCGCATCCTCTTCGGCCTGATCGACTTCGGCGAACAGATGGCCGAGGCAATCCGCCATGACCGTATGGCCGGCGTTGGTCGGATGATAGATATCGTAGAAAAACTGCCTCTTGGAGATGACGTTCCCTTCCGCTTTCGTCAGACGGAACTGTTCCACCACCGCGTCTTTCACGCTGACCATCGGCAAGCCGTAATGCCAGCCTACCGGAGCAAGCCTGTCCTGCAGGTTCCAATCGTTAATGAATACGCTGAACAGGATGATAACGGCCGGACGGTTCGGACCAGACAGCGCGTTCAGGACAAGGCTCTCAAAGCAGTTCCCTTCCGTCTCGTCTCCCGCGTCGTTCACGGCGAATTCCACGACGACGATATCGGGCTGGACGGCCCCGTCCCTCGTGATGTCGCGATCGTACCGGACGATGCCGAGCTCGGAAGGCGTGCCTCCGACTCCGGCTTTCACGAGGCGGACGTTGCCTCGGCCCGCCGGCTCGAACAAGCGCTTGAATCGTTCGTACGACTGATAGGCATAGCTATTGGCATGAATCGGCTTGGCCCCCGCGCCTTGGGTGATCGAACCGCCGATATAGGCGATCGTCACCTCTTCGCCCCGCTTCGCCTTCCCGATCGCAGCTTTTAACCGCTTATTGTTCCCTTGGTTCAGCAACGAACGGCCGATCATCTGGCGATAGCCTAACGAGTCGAAGTCGACCGGAGGCTCGATCTCGATCTCGGGCACCTTGTAGCCATCGTGGAGATAGAAAATCAAGCTAACGGTAGCCAAAGCTCCGGCATGCGCAAATTCGAAGGCGTATTTGCCGGGAACATCGTCGTCCTCGGACCAATCCACCTCCGACAGCTCGATCACTTGCTCCGTGCCGTCGGTCCTGCATGGAACCTTCAGCGTCGTCCCCGTCTCGTATCGGCTTGTCTTCCCCCAATTGTCCAAGGCGAAGAATACCGGCGTATCCTCTTCCCGCTGTACCTTGACGGTCACGCCGATGCTATGCACCAGCTTGCGGACCCCCCCGCAGGTTCTAAGCAATTCGAGTATCTCTTCGTCCTCTATTCCGCCGTTGAATTGCGCCAGACTGGCCAAGCGACCGTTATCCAAATAAACTTCCTGCGAATGGATTCCGTTGCCGCGGCCGGTCGCTTCGACGACGGTTTCGTACATGACGTAGAAGGCGCTGCGCCTCTCGATCGGATCTTTCGGCGCCGTCGGACCTGCGCCTACGCTTGCTTCCCTATTGTCGATATCGTGCTCGGACATTCGATCGCCACCTCGGATTGGACATGAAGATCCTTTCCACAGTATAGCTAAAATCTACTCCGCTGCATATTGCGTAATGACCGCCCACGCCTCCAGCCGATCCGCCAATCCGCGATACTTCGGCGTCGGTATCGGACTCGTCGACGGGAGCTTCAGCACGGGCCTGCACGCGACCTCTTGGTGTTCTCCAAAATGCTTCTTCAGCTCCGAATACGACTTCGTTCCGTTGCAGATGATCGCCCTGACATTCGGGTAGTCGGCCAGCAAGCCCGGGATATCGTTCGGCTCGACGTCTTTAATATCGCTGTCCAGGCTGCCGGGACGATCGCACGCCGCGATCGTATCCCAGAGGGCAACGCGGTGCTTCAGCGCGAACGCCAATCTATCCTCGTAGACCTCGTCCGGTTCCCTCTCCTCGAACGCCGCATACAAGATCCGCCACATATAGTTCCGTTCATTGCCGTAATATTGATGCGCTCTGAGCGAGGCTACGCCTGGCATGCTGCCGAGCACGAGCACGCGCGACCGCTCGTCGATGACCGGAGGAAAGCTATGTACGCGCATGATCAACCCACTCCTTGCTATGGCTTCTACCCCCTTTTATAACACAAAAGACGCCTGTCCCCAAACGGAGGAGACCGCGTCTTTCGTCCGAACAAGCCGCTCTTCGATTAACCTTTAACACCGCCGGCCGTAAGACCTTCGATAATTTTCTCCTGCAGGATCGTGTAAATGAGCAATACCGGCGCTACGCTGATGACGATTCCCGTACAGATCTGTGCGTAGTTGCTCGCATACGCGTCGCGCAGGCTGAACAGCCCCGTAGGCAACGTCTTCAGCTTATCGGTGCTGATGAAGAAGTTGGACAGCAGAAACTCGTTCCAGTTGCCCAAGAAGTTAATGATGAACATCGTCACTAACGCCGGTACCGTGAGCGGCAGAATGATCTTGACGAACAGCATCGGCGAGCTTAGCCCGTCGACGATCGCGGCTTCCTCCAATTCGGAAGGCAGCGATCTCATGAACGCCGAGATGAGCAGCACGCTGAACGGCAGCGCCCCCGCCGTATAAGGAAGGAACAACGCCCAATGCGTATCGAGAATATTCATCTTGCTGACGAGCAAATATTGCGCGATGAAGAGCACGTTGCCGGGAATGAGCATCCCGATCAGAATGAATTGGTAGATCGCTTTGCTCGTCTTCATGAACTTCATGCGGGTAAGAGCGAAGGCCGTAGCCGCGGCCAGAAACACCCCTACCGCCGCCGCGGTCGTCGATAGATAGAAGCTGTTCCAGAAGTATACGTTGATTTTCGCGTTTAGCCACGTTTCCTTGTAATTCAGGAATCTCCACGATTCGGGCAAGCCGAACGGACTCTTGGAGATTTCCACGTTGTTCGTCTTCAGCGACGATAGAAGAACGAAAGCGAAAGGAATCAAGATGAGGGCAACATACGCGAGCAGGACGGCATGCGGCAGGGCTTTCTTATACGTACGCTGCATCAGTATTCAATCCTTTCGCTTTGCTTGCCGAACGACAGCTGGTATAGACCCGTAAGCATGAGCGCGAACGCGAAAATAATCATCGTGATCGCCGTCGCGTATCCGTACTGGCCGAGCGCCAGCGACTGATTGACCATGAACGAGGCCATGACGTCCGTCTCGCCGGCGGGACCTCCGTTGGTCATGACGAGCACGATGTCCACGACGCGCAGCGCGCCGGCGATGGACAGCATGACGACGACGGAAATAATCGGTTTGATCAACGGCACCGTAAGGTACACGGCCTTCTGCATGCCGGTTGCGCCGTCGATCTCCGCCGCTTCGTTGATCTCCTTGGGAATCGTGAAGATCGCCGCCAGGATCAATACGATATAGAAGCCCATCCACTGCCATGCGTTCGTAATCAGAATCGACAACAGCGGCAACGGCCACCTGGTCTCTGCCAACCAATACACGGGGTCAACGCCGAATATTTTGAGAATATTGTTCAGGAGGCCGATGTCCGGATGGTAGATGTACCCCCACAATATTCCGATTACCGAGGTCGAGAGAATCGACGGCATGAATACCGTCGTTTTGTAGAAGCCTTGAAGCCTCTTCACGTTGCTGATCAGCAAGGAGAAGAGAATGATTAGCGGGACCTGAATGAATACCGAAAACACGATGAAAACGAGGTTTCGTCTAATGGAAGCTACGAAATCGGGATCTCCGAATGCTTTGTCGAAATTGTCTAAGCCGACATAATGATAGCCTTCCAGACCGACGTAATCCGTGAAAGCATAGTACGCGGAAGTGAGCATAGGCCAGATAAAGAACAAGCCGTACAGCGTGATGGTCGGAACGATAAACAGGAAGTAGACGTACGGATTTTTGAGCGTGTTTTTCATGTGATCACTCCTCGATGATAGGAAAAGACACCGCCCGCCCTAATCGGGTGGTGTCTCTCCCTCGTGCTCCTCGCGGATTACTGTGCCGGAACGGCGTCGGCGACTTTCTGAATGGCTGCGCCCATGCCTGCCGCGTCGGTCTTGCCTGCGGCCAGCTTCTGGATTTGATTCTCTACTTCTTTGTACACTTCGCCCGGTACGACGGCGTCGAAGTGCGGGAAGGAAGATGCGGAAGAAGCAAGAACGTTAAGCGCCGCTTTCGTAAGCTCGTTCTCGACTTTGTTCACGGAATCCGGGGATACCTTCATCGAAGGCAGCACGCCGTCTTCGAGCAAGCCGCGGACTTGGATTTCTTCGGTGTACATTTCCTTGATGAAAGCTTTAACGGCTTTCAGCTCGTTGTCGTTCAGGTCGGAGGAGAAACCGTAGCCGTTCGCGAAGTTCGTGTTCAGGCCCGTTTGGTCGCCTTTGCCGTCCGCCAAGGAAGGAAGCGCGATGAAATCGACTTTGCCGATCAACGATTCGCCCAGCGCGCCCGCGGAGAACAAGGACGAGCGCCAGCTGCCGTCGAACAGCATCGCTGCCTTGCCGGACAGGAATTCGTCGCGTTGTTGATCGTAGTTCAGGCCGAGTTCGCCTTTCGTCAGGTAGCCTTTCTTCACGAGCTCTTCGTATTTGGAGAAAGCAAGCACGACGTCCTCATCCGTCCACTTCTTCGTGCCGTCGGCAAGACCGAGGATCGCGTCCGGACCGGCCGTGCGTCCGATCAGCGTGTTCACGAGCATCAGAGGTACCCAAGGCGCTTGGGAGCCCGACGCGATCGGCGTTACGCCTTTGGACTTCAACGTCTCGGCTGCCGCGAGGAACTCATCCCATGTCTTCGGCGGAGTGATGCCGTTAGCGGCGAAAATTTCCTTGTTATAGAACAAGCCTTCTACGCTGCCGCCGATCGGCAGACCGTAAACCTTGCCTTCGTACGTAAAGGTGCTGAGGCCTTGGAACTTATCTTGGATGCCGAGCTCCGTAATGATCGGGGTAAGGTCGAGTAGCTTGCCTGCTTTGGCATACTTGATCGCGTCGCCGGGACCGCCGAAGAGGTCGAAGATCTTCGGAGGTTTGCCCGCGGCCATTTCTGCCGGAAGCTTCGTGAAGCGGTTGAAGTTGTCCTGCAAGCCGTCAAGCTCGAATTCCAAGCCCGGAATTTCGGCTTCTACCTTATCGACGATATCGTCGAGGATCGCCTTCCGGAACTTCTGCGCTTCGCCGACTTGAATGTGTCGGAGAGAGACCTCGAACTTCTCGACCTTATCGGTTGCGGGCGCTTCGGAAGCTTGGGTGCTCTCAGCCGGGCTTGCGCTCGGGGATGCCGATTCATTGGACCCTTCGTTGTTGTTGCCGCCGCAAGCGGCAAGAACCGTGGACGTCGCGAGCAATAACGCGATGGTCGTACTTGCTTTTCTGTTCATGCGGTAGACCTCCCAATAACGTATGTTGTAAGCTTACACCCTTATTGTAAAAGCTGAACGGGACGGTGTAAGGGAGTCAATCGGCTAAATGGGGGATAAGATTCGGCAAACGATGTCGCAGGAAATCGTAGGCGGATAGCTTATTGTCAAAACTAATATCATTAGTTATAATGTGAATACAATTAGTTTATTTAAGGAGCGATCGTGATGAAAACAATCGAATGGGGTCCCGTCGTACACTTGCCTTTCCTGCCGCGGTTATTCCCGATGAGCTGCACGCTGGTGAAGGAAGACGACGGATTAACGCTGATCGACGCGTGCATGGCGCCGATGTCCAAGGCGATCGCCGGGGCCATCTCGCAGACCGGACTGCCGCTTACGAGAATCGTCCTGACGCACGCGCACGGCGATCATATCGGCGCGGTCCCTGCCCTGAAGAAGTTATACCCCGATGCCGCCGTCGGCATCTCCCGCAGGGACGCCTTATTGCTGAAAGGCGATCGCGGCTTGCTCGCGGGCGAACCGCAGTCGCCCGTACGGGGCGACGTGCCAAAGCGAGCGCCGTTCACGCCCGACTTCCTGTTCGAGGACGGAGATCGGATCGGCTCTCTCCTTGCGATCGCCACGCCCGGCCATACGCCAGGCCATATGGCGTTCATGGAGACGAGGACGAATACGCTCATCGTCGGGGACGCCTTCTCGACGAAGGGCGGCATCGCCGTATCGGGTCGGATGAAGCTAAGCTTCCCGTTCCCGGCTCTCGCCACCTGGCATGGCCCGACATCGATCGAGAGCGCGCGCAAGCTGGCGGCGCTTCACCCTGCCAGGCTCGTCGTCGGGCATGGCTCCCCGATCGAGCAACCCGTCGCGGCTATGAACGACGCGATCGCCGCGGCCGAGCGTTATTGGCGGAAGAAGGTTGCGCAATGAGGGTCGGAATCAAGCCGGAAGCCGTGATCGCCGCAGCCGCCGAAATCGCCGACCTCGGCGGCTGGAACGACGTTACGCCGTCTAACGTCGCCGCTCGGTTAGGCATTAAGACGCCGTCGCTGTACAACCATATCTCGGGGCAAGACGACCTGCGGCAGAAGCTTGCCGTGCATGCAGCGCGCCAGCTGCTCGATCGGATGATCGATGCGGCCGTCGGTCAATCGGGTAAATCCGCCATCGTGAACGTCGGCACCGCTTATGTACGATTCGTGCGCGAGCATCCCGGGATGTACGAAGCGACTTATCGCGTCGGAATACCGAATCTCCCCGAGTTCGAACGAATCGCGCAAGATATGCTTAGACTCTTATATCGTCTGCTAGAGCCTTTTCAGTTAACCGAGGAGGAGGCCGTGCATGCCGTCAGAGGCTTGCGCAGCCTGTTGCACGGATTCGCGTCGCTCGAGTCGACGGGCGGGTTCCAGATGCCTGTGGACAAAGACGTAAGCTTATCGCATATTATCGCCCGCTACGTGGATGGGTTCCATTCCGGGGACCGCTAACCGCCGACAATCCGCGCTTTCCGATTCTTCTTAGAAGGATCTAAGCGCGGATTTTGTTGATTTTTATCCTTAAATAGGAAGGAAATCGACGGCTTTCAGCGAATTAATGAGAGTGTTATGCAGAAGGAGTGAGTGTCTCTCATGGCTAAAGCCGAGCTGTCGCCGGAACAATTGCTTAAGATTATATTCGAATATACAGCCAAAATCGCAGGCGAGAACAACTTGAACTCCGTGCTCGTCCTCATGGCGAACATGGGACGGGAGATGATCCTCTCCGACCGTTGCACGGTGTGGCTGATCGACGACGTTCGCAAGGAACTGTACACGACGGTCGCTCACGGCGTTAACGAGATCCGCATTCCGTTCGGCACCGGTTTCGTCGGCTCCTCGATCATGAGCGGCGAACCGTTGATCATTAAGGATGCCTACAACGATCCGAGGCATAACAGGGACAACGACATCAAGACCGGTTACCATACGAAATCCGTCATTACGGTGCCGTTCACGAACAACGACGGCGAAATTATCGGGGCGTACCAAGCGATCAACAAAATGACGGACGTCGACTACTTCACGACGAGAGACCTCGAGCTCTTGTCGCTCGCCGCTTCGTATGCCGGCAAGTCGCTCGAATCCGTCATGCTGCACCAAGAGATCATCAACACGCAGCGCGAGATAATATCGACGATGGGCGAAGTCGGCGAGATCCGTTCCAAGGAAACCGGGAACCACGTCAAACGCGTGGCCGAGTATTCTTACGTGCTGGCGCTCGGGCTCGGACTCCCGATCGAGCAAGCCGAGCTGCTGCGCACCGCTTCCCCGATGCACGACATCGGCAAGGTCGCCATACCGGACGCCGTGCTGAACAAGCCCGGCAAGCTGACCGAGGAAGAGCACGACATCATTAAGTCGCACACGAAGATCGGCCATCAGCTGCTGCGAGGCTCGAAACGCGAGCTGCTGCGCACCGCCGCCATCGTCGCGGAGCAGCATCACGAGAAGTGGGACGGCACCGGTTACCCATACGGACGCAAAGGCGAAGATATCCATCTGTTCGGCCGCATTACGGCGGTCGCGGACGTCTTCGACGCGCTGAGCGCCGAACGCGTCTACAAAGCGGCATGGCCGCTCGATAGGATAGAGAATTTATTCCGCGAGGAACGCGGCCGGCACTTCGATCCCGCGATTATCGACGTATTTTTCCAGGAGCTGCCGAAGCTGCTGGACATACGCGAACGTCTAACGGATCCCCCCGAGCAACAAGGATAAAGCAAAAAGGCTGCCCGACGCGGCTCGATTCCATGAATCGAGCCCGCCGAGGCAGCCTTATTCGTTCAAGCCGATCGTTTAATCTTCCGCTCTTACGGTTACCCGGCCAAGCTCCTCTTCGTTCCACCACGCTTCAAGCTCGTCGCCATTCGATAGCGCGCCGACGCCGGCCGGCGTCCCCGTGAATAGAAGATCGCCCGCTCCGAGTCCATACTCGCTTCCCGTGAAATCGATCAACCGCTGCAGCCCGAAAACCATGTCCTGCATGAGCCCCCGTTGCACTTCCGCTCCGTTAAGGCGAAGTCCGAACGCATGGGCGGACACGCCCTCGAGTCCGGGATAAGCGAGCCACCGTCCGAGGACCGCGGAGTTACGGAAGCCTTTGGCCGGCAGCCACGGAAGTCCCTTCTTCTTGATCGTCTCTTGCACGTCCCGCAGCGTGAGATCGAGTCCGACCGTGAAATGCGTGATGAGATCGTCGGCACGCATGCCCGGTTCATAGGCTTGTCCGACGGCGAACACGAGCTCGGCTTCGTAGTGCACCGCTCCCTGACCCGAAGGAATCGCCACCGAGCAGCTCTCCATCGTAGCGATCGCATGCGTTGGTTTCGTAAACAGCATCGGCGCGGCGGGAACCTCGTTGCCGAGTTCTTCCGCGTGCAGCCGGTAGTTGCGTCCGACGCAGTAGATGTTGCGAATGTCCATTAAGAGTTCTCTCCTCCTCTAGTTGCCGCATACCAGCGGTCCGGGTAGTTCGTGCAAAGCTGTAACGGCTCATTCCTGCGCGACAGCTTCTCTAGATCGCTTTGCGAGTTAACGGTCCAAGCCATCACCTCGATACCCGCTTCGGACGTTCGCCGGAGCAGCTCGGTCGTAATATGGGTGTAGCCGATCGACAGCGTCGTCGCTCCGAGCCCGATGAGTCTGTCCGTTAAGCCCGCGGGGCTTTCATCGATAATGAGACCGATCTTGATCGTCGCGTCATACTCGCGAACCGCCTTCAGCAGCTCCGGCCGGAACGAAGTGATCACCGTATCCTGAGCCATTCCATTGGCCTTAATCACGTCCACTGCGCGATGGGCGAGGCGCCGCTTCGTCTCTGCGTCGGCCTGATCGTCGCCTTTAAGCTCGACGTTCAGCTTGCACCTTCCGGATGCAAGCTGAAGCACTTGCTCGAGCGTCGGCACGCCTTCCTTGGCGAAGGAGCGATGGAACCAACTGCCCGCATCCAGCTTCCCAAGCTGCTCGGCCGTATAATCCCTTACGTTGCCTTGCCCGTTCGTCGTCCGCTTGAGCGTGCTGTCGTGAATGACGACAGGAACGTCGTCCCGCGACAGATGAACGTCCAGCTCCATCCAATGGACGTACGGCTTCGACAGCGCGAGCTTGAACGCGGCCATCGTATTCTCCGGCGCCTGGCCGGAGAAGCCTCGATGCGCGACGCACGGGTGCAGTCTCTCGCGCTCCTTGGCGCTCAGTACCTTCTCGGGTTTGTGCCGCTTTACTCCGAACAATCTCCTGATCGCTTTACGGGCTGCTCGCCACAATCGTGCCATCCTCCTCTACGGTTGCTCCGAATGAAATACTCGACAAGCGAGCGAGCAGCGCTTTGCCCGTCTCGGCGTCCATCGGCTTCGGTTGTGCCAGCTTCGCGATCATCGGCGCAAAATGCAGCGAGCATTCGCCGCCGGCTTTGCATGTCGCGGTCAATATCCCGGTCTCCGCGGTCGTAGGCGGTGACATGCCCGGGAATACGAAGTTGCCTAAGCTATAGGCGATCCACTTACCCTTGTAGGACTCGAACCCTTGGAGGACGTGCGGATGGCTGCCCACGACAAGATCCGCGCCCGCGTCGACGAGCGCCCGGGCCAGCGCCTGCTGTTGCCGGATCGGCAGATCCTCCCTTTCCTTCCCCCAATGGACCATAACGACGACAACGTCCGCATGGCCGCGGGCTTCCTTAACCGCCGTAACGGCCCGTTCGAACGAATAGGCTTCCGCCAAGCCCGGATGGCTGCGATCCGCCTTCCACTCGACCTTCGGAACGACTTGCGTCAAGCTGACGAAAGCGACGTTCTTGCCGTTACTTTCCACGTAAGCCGGCGTGAAAGCTTCGACATCATCATTGCCGGAGCCGGCACGCTGGATACCCGCTTCGTCGAGCGCGTCCATCGTATCGCTCAGCCCTTCCCATCCATAATCCATCGTATGGTTGTTCGCGAGCGATAAGAAATCGAACCCCGCCTCCTTGATCGGAACGAGCGCTTCCTTCGGACCGCGATAGACGTACTCCTTGTTCAGCTCGGCCGTTCCCCGCTCCGTAATCGCGGTTTCCAGGTTGCCTGCGGTTATATCGGCCGCCGTAAGCAGACGGCTAGTCTCGCGGAACGGATAATCGAAGCCGTACTGCTTCATATAATCGAGCACGCGCGCCGCCGGCAGAATATCGCCCACTAGCGCGATCGTCACCGTATCGCGGTTAGGATCCGCCGCCTGCTCCTCCTCTTCGCCGCCTGGCGGTACGCCATCGTTGACGACGGCGTCCTCGTCTTCCGCGATATCGCTCGGTTCCGCCTGATCAGGCTCGCCTGCATCATGAGATGGAGAACTAGATACGATCGGATCGGTCTTCGCTTGGCCGTCTTTCTCGTTTTCGTCCTTTTGCCCCAGCCAGATGAATGCTGCTACCGCGATGATGCATAGGAGCATCGCCACATTCAACAGGAGCAACCGGCGCGTCCGCTTGCTCCGTTGCTGTTTCTTCTTATCGTTCGTTCGCGTTCGCGAATACATCATCG